>JAYQAI010000029.1:23942-41699 GCA_038136715.1 Gammaproteobacteria bacterium
GCAGCCTTGTGACCTTGCCGGGACCAAAGCTTGGAACACCGACGATATTCCCGGTATAGCGGTTGTCGGTGATCTCGGGTGTCGGCGCAATCAAGGTCTTGATGCCAAATAGATCGGCAATAGGGCGTGTCACGAATTCAATAGTGGATGTGATGATCAGGACCGTGTCGCCGCTGGCTTTGTGCGCATCTACCAAGGACTGACCGGCGCTGAGGACAACTGGCCGGATGCACTCTTCGACAAATTTTGCCCGATGCTCCTGCAGCAGGTTGATGGGATGGGCTGCCAGCACAGAGCAGGCAAATGCCAGATAGGCATTGATATCGAGCTGACCGGCTTTGTACTGCGCATAGAATTCATCATTCCTGCGCTGGTGTTCTATCGGATCCACCAGACCGTGCTCAGCGACATAGACACCCCAGGCGTGATCGCTGTCTTCAGCAATTAAGGTTTCATCGAGATCGAAAATGGCGAGTGGCATATGGGCTTCTATAAAAGAGTTGCCGAAGTTTAACGGGTTCGGGCGCTAAATGGACGTTTACTGTATGGCATTACCCACGTACCTCAGCAGGTCCCATTCGTACTAAACCAAGTAACGCTGAGGGCTCTTGCTTCGATTTGCTGAATCTTAGTGATTCAAGCACAATGATTTTCAATAGAAATTGAGGTTATCCATTGTGATTGATGATGATGGATACCGACCCAACGTAGGAATAATTGTTGCGAATGAACAGGGCCAGGTCTTATGGGCCAAACGCATAGGCCAGGAAGCCTGGCAGTTCCCCCAGGGGGGTATCAGGTCAGCTGAGTCACCTGAGGAAGCGCTGTATCGTGAGCTCAAGGAAGAAATCGGGCTGGACCCCGGCCATGTCGAGGTTCTGGCATCTACCAGAGGTTGGTTGAAATACAGGCTGCCGAAACGGATGCTGCGAGACAATGCGTCATCCTTTGTTGGTCAGAAACAGAAATGGTTTCTGCTGAAAATGCTGGCGGAAGATACGGCAGTCAGTTTTGATGGCGCGGAAAAGCCTGAATTTGATTTCTGGCGCTGGGTGACTTACTGGTATCCGCTGGGCCAGGTCGTGCAGTTCAAGCAGGAAGTTTATCGCCGGGCCATGAAAGAATTGGCACCCTACCTGTCTCGTTGTTTTCCCAGGTAGTTGCATGACCTTGTCGCCGTCGACGGGGTCACACTTACAGGACTGAAACATGCTCGATGCACTTCGCAGCGTAATCCAGGAGGTCAGCCGGGCGGGCGATCTGCAATCGGTCCTGGAGATCATCGTCGAACGGGTGCGCGAGGTGATGTCGACCGAGGTCTGCAGCATCTACCTGAAGGACGAAGACCAGCAGCGCTACGTCTTTATGGCGACCCGGGGTTTGAATCCGGCGGTGGTGGGCAAGGTGACGATGGAGCTGGATGAAGGCCTTGTCGGCTACGTCGGTGAAAGGGCAGAGCCTATCAACCTCGAAGATGCGCAGAACCACCCCCGAAATCGTTATTTTGAAGAGATTGGTGAAGAACCTTTTCACGCCTTTCTGGGTGTGCCGATCATTCACCACAGAAAAATTCTTGGGATCCTGATTGTTCAGCAGAAAGAAACCCGGCGTTTCGATGAAAGCGAAGAAGCTTTCCTGATTACGCTGTCAGCGCAGCTGGCGGGAGTCATTGCCCACGCCGAGGCGACAGGCGCGTTGGCGCTGACGGGGCGACGTCGAACCCGCTCAGCGCGTTTCGAGGGAATGTCCGGTGCGCCGGGTGTGGTGCTGGGGTCGATTGTGGTCACCTATCCAGAGGCTGAACTGCATACGGTACCGGATAAGAAAATCACCGACATCGATGGTGAGGTCAAGGCATTCCGGCAGGCCGTCAAGCAAACCCGGGCCGATATTTCCGGGATCGCAAAAAAGCTCGAGCACAGTCTGGCAGCGGAGGAACTTGCCCTGTTCGATGCCTATCTGCACATGCTGGATGACACGGCTATCAGTGGTGAAGTCGTTGCGAGGATCCGCGCCGGTGAGTGGTCACAGTCGGCCCTGCGCAAAGTGATCACTGATCACGTGGCAACCTTCGATGCAATGGAAGATGCCTATCTCCGGGAACGCGGTGCTGATGTTCGCGATCTGGGGAATCGGGTCCTGGCTAATCTTCAGTCGACTGATACCCGCAGACGCGTCTACCCAAAGAATACGGTGCTGGTCGGGAATGAGCTGACGCCGGCCGACCTGGTGGCAGTACCGCGCAAACGCCTCGCCGGCCTGGTGTCGGTGCAGGGTTCGGGCAATTCCCATGTCGCAATCCTGGCTGAGGCCCTGGGTGTGCCGACGGTTATGGGGGTCGAAGATTTGCCCATCGAATTACTCGAAGGCGCGCCTGCGATTGTTGATGGTTTTGGTGGCGTCGTGATCACCTATCCGCGGAAAGAGGAACGACGCTACTATGAAAGTGTTGCTCGCGAGGAAGCGGCCCTGGTTGAAGGCCTCACGGTCAGCGGTGATGACCCCTGCCATACCACAGATGGCCATCGAGTCAGGCTCTGGGTCAATACAGGGCTTATGACAGATGTGCAGCGATCGCTTGATCGAGGGGCGGAAGGCGTCGGGCTTTACCGCACTGAAACTCATTTCATGATGAATGACCGTTTCCCCACCGAGGAGGAACAGCGGGCCATTTACCGCGAGCACCTGCAGGCCTTTGCGCCACGTCCGGTAACCATGAGAACACTGGACATTGGTGGTGACAAGGCGTTGTCGTATTTCCCGATCCAGGAGGCTAACCCTTTCCTTGGCTGGCGGGGGATCCGCGTGGCACTGGATCATCCGGAGATATTCCTGGCCCAGGTGCGGGCAATGATTCGGGCTAATGAGGGTATTGATGCCGAGCTGCGCATCATGCTGCCGATGGTGAGCAGCACAGCCGAGATCGATGACGCGTTGCGTCTCATCGCACAGTGTTACCGTGAAATTACCGAAGAAGGTACGCTGGTTGAAATGCCGGACGTCGGGGTGATGATCGAAGTGCCGGCTGCCGTCTATCAGGCAAGGGACATTATCAAGCGGGTCGACTTCCTTTCAGTTGGCAGCAACGACCTGATTCAGTACATGCTGGCTGTCGACCGGAACAATGCCCAGGTGGCAGAGCTCTACCAGGAGTTTCACCCGGCGGTGTTGCATGCGCTTAACCACGTTGTGCGGGCAGCGCATGCAGAACGTAAACCGCTCGGTATCTGCGGCGAGATGGCAGGTAATCCTTCAGCAGCTGTGCTGCTGACTGCCATGGGTTTTGATGTGCTGTCGATGAACTCCACCAATCTCCTGCTGGTTAAACACGCACTCAGTCATTTCAGTTTTACCAAGGCGAAAGAAATCCTTGCGAAGGCGTTGTCGATGGACAACGCCTATCTCATAAAGAGCTATGTGGATGATGAAATGCGTGAGGCCGGGCTCGGCCAGATTGTCCGCAGCCGTCGCTATAACTAGGCGCTGCGGTCAGGCACCGACGTGGCCGGAGAATTTGAATTGCCTGCCACTCTGGGGCTGACCCATTGGCCCGAAGTTCCTTTCTTCGAAATAGGTAGCCCCATCGCGTTCGACAAGTACCACGGTTGCAGCGCGGGTGCCATAGACATCACTCCTGATGAAGCTGTTTGAAAAATCCCGGCCATCGCCGGGATCAAGCAGAATTTCAAACAGCGCCTCAACGAGATCATCAGGCTCAGCAGTAATGGTCTGTTGCAGTCGGCTTCGGCCTTCGCCGACCTTCGGCCAGTCGCAGTCAAGCAGCTGATTGCTGAGACCGTAGCAGCCATCTTCAAGCTGGCGAGGCTGGCCGGCACGATTGCCAAAGTAGGCTGTCTCGTTGCCATCCGACACCAGCAGATTAAAGCCGCGGTAACGCCTGGCTGTTTCATCGACTTCCTCAAGGTACGCCATGGGAAGTTTGGCCGACGTCAGAAAGCCCAGCGGGAGCTCGCCGCGGGATAAGGGCGGCAGAGGTTCCGGTGGCTCTTCTTTGTAGTTCGTAACGGCAGCAAAGCGGCCGCTTCGGGTGATACCGAGCCAGGTGCCGCCGGCATTCACATCGCGGCCGGCGATGAGCCAGTCGGTTTCCGGCCAGTAATCGGCCGGTATCGTAGGTCGCGCGTGCAGCTCGTCACGGTTGGCAGCGACAATGAGTCGAAAACGAGGGTGCGGATTAACACCCAGCAGGATCAGGCACATTGGGGGTACTTGCGGCGAAAAATCGCGAGTTTATCAGAGGCCCTGGATAACGGATAATAATCCTTCCTGGCTTCCCCCCAATTTGAACAGTATGTGGCACTACCCGAACCTTGACCCGGTAGCGATCAGTCTCGGACCGATCAGTATCCACTGGTATGCGATTTCTTACCTCGTCGGTATTGGTCTCGTCTGGTGGACGCTGGGTTATCGCAACCGCCACTATGCCAGTGGTTACTCTGACGAGGAGGTTTCCGATCTAGTCTTCTTTGCCGTGCTGGGTGTGCTGCTGGGCGGGCGAATCGGCTACATGTTGTTCTATGGCATGGAAAACCTGATGGCGAATCCGGCCTCGGCCCTGCGGGTCTGGGAAGGCGGTATGTCCTTTCACGGTGGGCTGATCGGTGTCCTGCTCGGCGTGCTCTGGTTTGCGAGAAAGACCGGCCGCACTTTTTTCCAGATCACTGATTTCATTGCGCCCTCCATCCCCATTGCGCTGGGCTGTGGCCGGATAGGCAATTTCATCAACGCTGAACTGCCGGGGCGTGTGACGGAAGTGCCCTGGGGGCTGGTCTATCCCGGCGAGTTGGTGGCTCGGCATCCATCCAGTCTTTACCAGGCAATGCTCGAGGGACCTGTTCTCTTCGCCTTGCTCTGGGTGTTTGCGATGAAGCCCCGGCCAGGCATGGCAGTGTCGGGTCTGTTTCTTGTAGGTTATGGTCTGCTCAGGATTTTTTCAGAGACTTTCCGTCTGCCGGATAGCCACCTCGGGTTTGTCCTGTTTGATCAGGTGACCCAGGGGCAGTTACTGTCCTTGCCGATGGTGCTTCTTGGCGCCGGTTTTATCGCCTATAGTTATTATCAACCAAAGCAGTGAGTCCGCATGATCATTCAACCCCGAATAAAAGGTTTTCTTTGTATCACGTCGCATCCGGCAGGTTGTGCCCGGGACGTTCAGAACCAGATCGAGCATGTGAAATCGGTATCAGGCAGGGGCGACGGACCGAAGAAAGTCCTCATCATCGGTGCCTCCGGTGGCTATGGACTGGCGTCCCGAATCAGTGCTGCTTTCGGCTATGGCGCCGCGACGGTCGGTGTTTTCTTTGAGCGTCCCGCCTCCGGCAAGCGTACGGCTTCACCCGGCTGGTACAAGACAGCGGCGTTCACGGAAGCAGCAAAAACTGAAGGACTGTATGCAGCAAATATCAATGGTGATGCCTTTTCCCAGGAGATCAAGGATGCGACCTGCGATATTGTGGAACGTGATCTCGGTCAGGTTGACCTGGTGGTGTACTCTCTGGCCGCACCGGCGCGTCAGCTGGCCGACGGTTCGGTGGTACGCTCCGCACTGAAGCCCATCGGTGAGCCATTCGAGGGCAAGACGATCGACTTCAACACCCGTGAGCTGCGGGACATATCGCTTGAAGCTGCCTCGGCAGAAGAAGTCCAGGACACAGTCAAGGTTATGGGTGGCGAAGACTGGGAGCTTTGGATCGATGCATTGAAAGCCAGGAACCTGCTGGCACCCGGCTGTATCACGACGAACTACACCTATCTTGGTAGTGAGGTGACCTGGCCGATTTATCATCACGGTACCATTGGCAGAGCAAAAGAAGATCTTGACCGCGCCAAGGCGGCGCTTGTGGAACCTATGGCCGAAGTAGGCGGTAAAGCCTATATTGCGGTCATGAAGGGCCTGGTCACCCAGGCGGCGTCGGCTATCCCAGGCATGTCAATCTATCTCTCGTTGTTGTTCAAAGCCATGAAGGCGGCCGGCAGCCACGAGGGCTGCATTGAACAGACGACGCGCCTGTTTGATACGCAGTTGTTTGGTGGCGAGGACCTGAGGCTCGATGAAGCCGGCAGGATTCGCATGGACGAGCTGGAGCTTGCGCCCGAAATACAACAGTATGTTGCTGACAACTGGTCGGCAGTGAGCGAGTCCAACCTCGACACCCTGACGGATTTCGACGGCTACCGTCATGCCTTCCTTGAACTGCATGGATTTGATGTTGCCGGGACGGATTACGAGACGGACGTGGACCCTGAGGTCGCGATTGAACTCGATGCCGGTTCGGTTTGAGCATCGCTGATGACTGACGCCTCGAGGGCAGTCATCCCGGGTTAGTTTCAGCGGCTGGCTGCAGCACCAGCACCGGTGCGGCGGCAAGCTGAGCCCATGAACCCGGTCGAACTGCTGAGTCAGATCTACAAACCCAGGATTCTGGCCTGGACGCTGGCTGCACTGATCCTGATCAGCGCATACTACCGTGTGGGTATAACTGATGCCGTCGGCGCAGCTGCTGTGTGGTGTGTCAGTTACCCGCATATAGTGCATGGGGTGCTGGCGCGGGTGCGAGTCACGACCTTCGCGATCAGTTTCTCCATGCAGCTCGATGCCTTGATCGTCGGCCTGCTGATTGCAGGTCTGGGGTTTCCCGCGGAAACCTGCGCCGTGCTCATTGCCCTAGTGCTCAGCAGCATCCTGATCATCGGCGGTCCAAGGTGGCTGCTGGCCGGTGCAATCACAACGGGCGCGGGAGCCTTTGCCGGGCACTGGCTGCTGCCGATGCAGCGAGGCAGCGACTCCGGTCTGGTGACCCAGCTGGCCCTGTTAGTTTACTTCCTGCTGATCGCCTACCTCGTCCATCAGGAAACCCGTTTTCTTTACGCGGGCCGGCGGCGTGCTTCTGTCTACCAGGCGCATATCGAGGCAGCACGTGACAGGCTGCTGCCTTTTGTGTCAGCGCCCCCGGGAGCGCTTGACCATGCGCTGCCACGACGCAGACGACTGACGTTAATGTTCTCCGACCTCGAGGGATTCACTCGTCTCATGGATACGGCGGATGAGTCGGCTGTGGCTGCCTGGCTGAACCAATATTTTTCGGTTATGGCAGGTATTGCGAGGGCCCACGGCGGTGTCGTCGACAAGTTTCTTGGAGATGGCCTGATGGTGGTGTTCGGCAGTATCGACACACATGGTGCTGCAGGTGATGCGCACGCCTGCCTTTCGATGGCGCTGGAAATGCTCGATCGACAGCAGCAGGCAGATTTGCGGCGCTGCCAGGGTCAGCAGATGCGCCTGCGGATCGGCATCCACACCGGCTATAGCCTGGTGGGCAGCTTTGGATCCGAGGATCGGAAGGACTATACGGTGCTTGGCAGTGCGGTGAACCTCGCGAGCAGGATCGAAGGCTGTGCCGGCAGCAATGAGATCCTGATCAGCGGGGAGACACGAGCCCTGCTGGATCGCTGGGTGTCAACGGCCCCCATGGGCGAAGTCAGCTTGAAGGGGATTGCGCGGCCGGTTTCGCTCTATCGGGTTGACGGGCTGGCACCCATGGGTGCCCCGTTAACACGACCCTTGCGGCTGCTGACATAAACCGGCCCCCAGGTAATCGCAAGTCTGTATAATGCGCGCTCCGAAAAGGTAGGACTGTAATGAGCGAAGCGCTGCAAAATTCGACATTTCTGAAAGCATGTCGGGGCGAACCGACTGACTACACACCAGTCTGGCTAAACCGCCAGGCGGGGCGATATATGAAGGAATACCACGCGGTAAAGGCAGACACGCCGAGCCTAGATTTCTTCAAGACACCGCACCTTGCGGCGCAGGTTACCTGTGACGCCCAGCGTATCCTGGGTGTGGACGCGGCGATCCTGTTTGCTGATCTCCTGCCGATTCTTGAACCGATGGGTTTGAAGCTGGATTACCTGCCCGGCATCGGCCCGAACATAGAAAACCCGGTACGCAGTCCTGCTGATATCGATAACCTGCGGGTAGAGCCATCGGCTGAGACCATGCCCTATATTGGCGAGGCCATACATCTGATCCGCCAGGAACTGCCTGCCGATATTCCCTTGATTGGATTTGGTGGTGCGCCTTTCACGCTGGCGTCCTATGCCATAGAAGGCAAAGGTTCGCGTAACTACATTCACGTGAAACAGCTGATGCTGAGCGATCCTGGTGCCTTCAATACCATCATGGAAAAGATGACGAGCTGTGCCATTGACTACCTCAACTACCAGATTGAGCAGGGTGTGCAGGCCATCCAGATTTTTGACAGCTGGGTTGGCTGCCTGTCGGTGGCGGACTATCGTACCTATGTGTTCCCGCACAGCCGGCGACTAATCTCAGAAATCAGCGGCCGGGTGCCGATCATCCATTTTGGTACCGGCAACCCTGCACTGCTGCCCGCGATGGCCGAGGCAGGAGGTGATGTCATGGCGCTGGATTGGCGAGCACCGCTGGCAGAAAGCTGGGACCTGATGGGCTGCACCGCGGTGCAGGGCAATATGGACCCGGTGGCACTCTTTGCTGAAAGAGAGGCAGTGCTCGCGACAGCCGGTGCGATTCTCGCCGAGGTGGATCACCGTGCCGGACACATATTCAACCTGGGTCATGGCATTTTGCCGGAGACACCGGTTGACAACGTCAAAGCGCTGGTGGACTTCGTTCACAACTATTGATGCCCGCGGGCAGGGATTTCAAACGGGCCGAATCAATACCTGCGAGTTTCTCTGGTAGTTGTAGAACGCCTGCTTCTGGGCTGGCAGGTCGGCAAGGTCACGTTCGCTGAACCCTCTTTCCCTGAACCAGTCGGCGCTCTGGGTGGTGAGCACGAACAGCTGCTCCATGCCAGCTGCCCTCGCAGCATGCTGCACTGCTTCCAGCAGGCGGTCGCCGCGGTCACCCTTGCGATAGTCCGGGTGGGTCACGACGCAGGCCAGTTCCCCCATATTGCCAAAAGGGTAGAGTGCGGCGCAGCTGATCAGCAGCCCGTCCCGCTCAATCACGAGGAAACGATGAATCTCTGATTCAAGCAGTTCCCGCGAGCGTTTTACCAGCACCCCTTCAGCTTCGAGCGGCTCAATCAGACGCAGGATGCCCGGCACATCGTCGATGTTCGCTGCGCGGACCTGTTCGTAGCTGTGGCCGATCACCTGGGTGCCGCAGCCGTCACGGGTGAACAGCTCCTCCAGCAGTGCGCCATCGCTTTCAAAACTGATGATGTGACAGCGAGCAACGCCGTTGCGACAGGCACCATGGCACAGCGTCAAGAGGTTGGCGGCGTCAGCATCATCGGCAAGTAGTTCGCTTGTATCTCGGCTGAGGTCGATTTCATTGATGATATCGCCTTGGCGGCTCCGCAACCCTTCATCCCCGGTCATGACGATGAGTTTATCTGCGCTGATTGACTGGGCGATGTGACTCGCGACCTGATTTGTTTCCAGATAAAAAACCTCACCGGAGGGCGAATACCCCAGAGGAGGTATCAGGACAATCGCGTGCCCATCGAGCTGATGCTTCAATCCGTCTGCATCAACGCGCCTCACTTCACCCGTCTGGAGATGGTCGATGCCGTCGATGATGCCCAGGGGTCTCGCTTTCAGGAAGTTGCCGGTCGTCACGGATATCTGCCTTTTGACCGGGGAATCGGGACGACTTGCCGAGAATTGACTCGCGAGCTCAAAAGTCACTTTGCCCAGCTGCCTTGCAGCCTGCTCCATGACACTGGACGATGTGATGCGGCGATCGCCGCTGGCTGGCCAGTCACCGCCCAGACCCGCGATCCCTTTCTCATCGCCGTAGACCACCACCAGACGGACACCAAGAGAGTTGAGCAGCGCCAGGTCAGAGATGATATTGCCGAGGTTACCCGAATCGAGCGCGCCCTCGCTCAGGCAGACAACAAACGTCCTGCCACGATGGGCGTCGATATAAGGGGATGAGTCCCTGAACCACTTGATGTGTTCTGCGTTGAAGGCCATCGCGCTGGTCTGGCTCGAAAAAAGGCCGCGGATTATAACAGTTCGACTGCTGCTGCAAAGAGCCGCGATGGCGTGGTGAATGCCGGGCTCGCAGGTGCCGGCGGCTGTCCGGCGCAGGTCAAATGGGCGGTAAAACAGTGTAAAGTTAGGTCTGACGCAGCGAAATTGTGTATCACTTTGAGCATCCAGGAAGCCAACAGTAAGAAACCCGACATCTCCCTTAACCTCAGAACGGTTGCCGATGACCTGGTGTCAGACCTGCGACTGTCGGCTCGTGATGCCGAGCAACTAACGCTGAAAACCCGGCGCAAGGAACAGCTGAACTGGAATCCGATTGAGCTGATCGCCGAGGAGATGTACGAAGACCAGGCGAATCCGGGCAAGTTTCTTGATCTGGAAACACTCACTATCTGGCTCGCCGGCCGGGCGCAGCAGCAGTACGTCCGTATTGATCCGCTGAAGATTGATGCTGTTCTGGTGACCCGTGTTATGTCACACGAGTTCGCCCAGCGGCACCAGATCCTGGCGCTCGAGACCAGGGATGACGAGGTGGTGGTCGTCAGCGCCCAGCCCTACGTCCACGCGTGGGAAGCGACGATTGAGCAATCCCAGCCGGGCAAGGTGCTGACTCGCGTGATTGCGAACCCGGCTGATATCCGTCGTTACACGACCGAGTTCTACACCATGGCTCGCTCGGTCAACAAGGCGACTGCGGCCGGCCTCTCCTCCAGCTCTTTGACCAATCTTGAGCAGATGCTCGAACTGGGCCAGATCGACCAGATGGAGGCGAACGATGCCCATATCGTCAATATTGTCGACTGGCTGCTTAACTATGCCTTTACCCAGCGTGCCAGTGACATACATCTTGAACCTCGACGTGAGAAGGGACGGGTGCGGTTCCGTATTGATGGCGTGCTGCACCTGGTCTACGAATTGCCCTCGCCGGTGATGACAGCGGTGATCAGCCGACTCAAGACGCTGGGCAGAATGGACGTGGCTGAAAAGCGTCGGCCGCAGGATGGTCGTCTGAAAACCAAAACGGTTGAAGCACACGAGGTCGAGTTACGTCTTTCGACGCTGCCGACTGCCCATGGTGAGAAAATGGTCATGCGGATCTTTGATCCGGATATCCTTCTTAAGTCTTTTGAGCAGCTTGGTCTGGCAAATGACGACTATGCTCGCTGGGAATCCATGGTGGGTAACCCCAATGGCATTGTGCTGGTGACGGGTCCCACGGGTTCCGGCAAAACCACAACGCTTTACACGAGCCTGAAGCACCTGGCGACGGAAGATGTGAACGTCTGTACGATCGAAGATCCGATCGAAATGGTTGAGCCCAGCTTCAACCAGATGCAGGTTCAGCACAATATCAATCTGAACTTTGCTGACGGTGTCCGAGCACTACTGCGGCAGGATCCTGACATTATTATGGTCGGCGAGATCAGGGACCTCGAGACAGCTGAGATGGCGATTCAGGCGGCGCTTACCGGTCACCTCGTGATTTCAACGCTGCATACCAATGATGCGCCCTCGGCGATAACTCGTTTGCTGGAACTGGGGGTCGCTCCCTACCTGATCAAGGCAACAGTGCTCGGGATCATGGCGCAGCGCCTGGTGAGGACGCTCTGCAACAACTGCAAGCATCACGGTGACCCTGACCCGGATGGCTGGAAGGCGGTGACCTCACCCTGGAAGATGAAGATGCCATTGCATATGTATCACCCGGTGGGCTGTCTTGACTGCCGTGATACCGGGTACATGGGGCGTCAGGGCATCTATGAACTGCTGCCGATGACCGACACCATCAAGGAACTGCTGGACGAAGAGGCTGAGATTGGCAAGCTCAGACTGGCCGGGATGAAAGAAGGCATGAAAACCCTGCGGCTCAGCGGAGCACAGAAGGTCGCCAATGGTGAGACCACCATCGCCGAAGTGCTCCGGGTCGCGCCTTTCTCCGGTACGCAATAGCGCCAGGCCATGTCCCTGTATCCATTCTGTCTCTCGCTGAGCTCATTGCCAGGGACGTCTGGAGCCGGAGGCAAAAGAGACTGGCGCGGGCGCGATATCCTTGTTCGCTTCGATATGAAACACGAATCCGGGACTATTGTTGATATAGAATATATGGTCCAATACGCGGTCCTCGGCTGGACCCCGGACTGCCTCATCATGAGTCGCTGGATAGACGAGATGCGACTGTAGTTCGAACTGTGTCAGACCGGTATTTCCAGTGAGGCGGAGACAGGCGGAACAGTAAAATGCTGATAACAGGTGGATAGAAAGATGGCGGAATCCCTGGCAGACAGAGACGGTGTAATCTGGTTCGACGGCGAACTGGTTCCATGGCGCGATGCACGGGTGCATGTCCTGACACACACCCTGCACTATGGTCTGGGTGTGTTTGAGGGTGTGCGTGCCTATGCCACTGACCAGGGACCGGCGATTTTCCGCCTGCGTGAACACACGGATCGTCTGTTCCGCTCAGCGCATATCCTCGGTATGCAGATTCCCTGGTCAAAAGATGAAATCAACGAAGCGCAATTAACAGTCGTTCGTGAAAACGGTTTAAAAGAAGCCTATCTTCGGCCGATGTGTTTCTACGGCTCCGAAGCCATGGGCCTGCGCGCCGAAGGTCTCAGCATGCACTGCATCATTGCCGCGTGGGAGTGGCCGAACTACATGACACCGGAGGCGCGGGTGCAGGGCATCAAGGTACGCACGTCCTCCTATACACGTCATCATGTCAATATCACGATGTGCAAGGCCAAGGCCAACGGTAACTACATCAATTCAATGCTGGCGCTGAAAGAAGCACTCGACAGCGGTTGTGAAGAAGCCCTGTTGCTCGACAATGAAGGCTATGTTGCTGAAGGCAGTGGCGAGAACGTTTTCCTGGTTCAGAAAGGGCGCCTGATTACGCCGGAGCTGACCAGTTGCCTTGAGGGCATCACCCGGGCGAGTGTGTTTGACCTTGCGGCTGAAATTGGCCTTGAGGTTGTTGAGCGGCGTATTACCCGTGATGAAGTCTATGTCGCCGACGAAGCTTTCTTCACCGGCACAGCGGCCGAAGTCCTGCCCATCCGCGAGCTGGACGGCAGGATGATCGGCACTGGCGGCCGTGGACCGATCACCGAGAAACTCCAGACCATGTACTTTGACCAGGTCATGGGACGCCGCGCTGAGAACCCCGAGTGGTCCACCATCGTCAATTAGACCGAAGAGGCTGATTCTCCGTGTCTCGAGAATCCCGCCGTGTCCTCGTTGTCGGGCCTGCCTGGGTCGGCGACATGGTAATGTCTCAGGTGATCTACAGCGCGCTGCGCCAGACCGATCCTGATGTCCATATCGATGTTCTGGCACCGCGGGCGACGCTCAGTCTCGTGTCACGCATGGCCGAGGTGAACCGCGGCATCCTAATCAATCAGGGGCATGGCCAGTTGGGCCTGGGCTATCGACATGCACTTGGCCGGAAACTTGCCGAGGAACGTTACGATCAGGCGATTATCACGCCCAACTCTCTGAAGTCAGCTCTGGTACCCTGCTTCGCTGGGATCCCAAGACGGACAGGTTTCCTCGGTGAATACCGTTACTTTCTGTTGAATGACATCAAGTTCCTGAACAAGAAACAGCTGCCATTGATGACAGACCGATTCATGGCGTTGGTTGATCGAGCCGGCGGTGAACTGATTCAGCCGCGACTGATGACAGACGCGGACACCCAGGAAGAAGTTTGTGAAAAGCTCGGCCTGGACTCACAAGCGGAGATCGTCGGGTTCTGCCCTGGCGCTGAGTTTGGTGATGCCAAGAAGTGGCCGGAGGCTCACTTTGCCGCCCTTGGTCGAGAGCTTGTAGCTGATGGCCGACAAGTCTGGATCTTTGGATCACCGGCGGATCAGTCAACCGGTGAGAAAATCAAAGCCGCGATTGGCGACGGTTGCTCTAATCTCGCAGGCCAGACCACACTGCCGGAAGCGATTGACCTGCTGTCACTGTGTGGACATATCGTCAGCAATGACTCGGGGCTGATGCACATTGCGGCGGCTGTTGGTGTCCCTGTGACAGCTGTTTATGGTTCGACCTCGCCAGGATTTACGCCACCACTCTCCGATCAAGCGAACATTGTCAGTCTTAATCTGGATTGCAGTCCCTGCTTCAAGAGAGTCTGCCCACTTGGCCACAAGGATTGCCTGAACAGGTTGACGCCGGACAAAGTCAGGGCACACGTGTGAAAGTCCTGCTGGTAAAAACCTCCTCGCTCGGTGATGTCATTCACGCCCTGCCGGCAGTGACGGAAGCTGCACAGAATGTGCCGAATATGGAACTGACGTGGGTGGTGGAAGAAGGGTTCGCCGATATTCCGGCCCGGCATCCTGCGGTGAAACGGGTAGTGCCCGTTGCTCTTCGGCGCTGGCGTCGCAACTGGATCGGTGCGCAGCAGGAAGTCGGCCGATTTCTCCGGGACCTGCGGGGAGAAACCTACGACATGGTGCTCGATTCTCAGGGTCTGCTGAAAAGCGCTGTGATTTCGCTTGTCGCCCGGGGTCCGGTTGCGGGTTATGACCGTCACTCGGCAAGGGAGGGTTTAGCAGCAGCCTTCTATCAACAGCATGCACCGGTCGACAGGCGTCTGCATGCCGTCATGCGGCAGAAGCAGCTGTTTGCGGCGAGCCTGGGATATACAGTTTCGGAACAGGTCGACTATGGCCTCGCCCAGCAGCAGAGAGCTGAGCGATCATTGGTTTTCCTCCACGGTACGAGCTGGGCCAGCAAGGAATGGCCGCTAGCCTGCTGGCAGCAGCTGGCGACGCTGGTTAATGAGGGCGGATATGACATTCTGCTGCCCGCAGGTAATGTCGTCGAAGCCGAGCGCGCCCAACAGATTCTCGCAGGCCACCGGGGTCGTATTCTTGAGCAGGCGCCGCTTGCCGAGCTGATGGATGAGATTGCCCGCTGTGCCGGCGCAGTCTCGGTCGACACCGGCCTCGGCCACCTCGCGACAGCAATGAACCTGCCGGTGACAGCGATCTTCGGCGCGACTGACCCCGACTTGACGGGCATGTTTGGACCGAAGGCCGAGGTAATTGTGAGTGGTCACTTACCCTGCATTCCCTGCAAGAAAAGAGATTGTCAGTACCCCAATTCCGGTGATTCGAGTAATATTTACCCTCCCTGCCTCAACAGAACAACGCCGGAGAAAGTGTGGCAAGCGTTTCAGCTGCAGACTGGCAGCAAGGGCACAAGACCCGCCTAAAGCTCGCTTTCTGCCTCTATAAGTATTTCCCGCACGGTGGTCTGCAGCGTGATTTCCTTCGGATCGCTGAGGAGTGTCAGCGGCTGGGGCACGATATCCGGGTGTATACCTTGTCGTGGCAGGGGCCGATTCCAAGAGGATTCGAGGTCACGATAGTCCCGGTCACGGCATTAACCAACCACACCCGCTACGAGCGCTTCAGCGCATGGGTCCAAAATCAGCTTGTTCGAGATCCGGTGGACACGGTGATTGGTATCAACAAGATGCCAGGCCTTGACCTCTACTACGCGGCTGATTCCTGTTACGAAGAGAAGGCCCGCAGTCAGCGCAGCTGGCTGTATCGATTGTTGCCGCGTTACAAACATTTTTCCCGTTATGAGAAGGCGGTTTTCGGCCGCGACAGTAGCACCGAGATTCTCATGATCTCGGAGGTGCAGAAAGCGTTCTTTGATCGTCACTATGGTACGCAGTCAGAACGGCTGAATTTCTTGCCCCCAGGTATCAGTCGCGACCGGATCGCGCCCGATAACGTGCGGGATATTCGTGTGGCTATGCGGCGCGAGCTCGGCATCGCTGATGACGAGAAGCTGCTGCTGATGCTGGGCTCCGGGTTCGTCAAGAAAGGTCTGTCGAGAGCGCTCTATGCCTTGCGCTCACTGGCCCGTGCAAAACGAAAGAAGACCCGCTTCTTCGTTGTGGGAGAAGACAATCCACAACCTTTCAGGCGCCTGATCCGTTGGCTCGGTCTGAGCCGACAGGTTACCATACTTGCGGGGCGCGATGATGTTCCGCGGTTTCTGTTTGCCTCAGATCTCCTTATTCTGCCAGCGCTTGATGAGGCGGCGGGTATTGTCCTGCTTGAAGCCGTTGTGGCAGGGCTGCCAGTGCTGGTTACGGAGAACTGCGGGTATGCGCACTATGTCGAAGAGGCCGGCATGGGCCAGCTGGTCCGCACACCGTTCCGGCAAGCTGAGCTGAACAATCGTCTGGCCTCGATGCTCGATGATGACGATCGAGAGCGATGGTACGCGGTGGGCAAGCAATTTGCTGAACACGCCGACATCTACTCCTTGCATTCGCAGGCGGCGGAGAAAATAGAGCGGGTTGCTTTGAGAAAACTTGAACAGGCCGCCGAGGCGTCAGAGACGATCGCCTTCACGCTGTTTAAGTATTTCCCCTACGGTGGTTTGCAGCGTGACTTTCTGCGTATTGCACTGGAAACCCAGCGGCGCTGCCACCGAATCAGGGTCTACACGCTTGAATGGCAGGGCGAGGTCCCACCGGGTTTCGAGATCGTTACCGTGCCTGTGAAGGCGCTGACAAATCACTCCCGTTACCGCAGGTTCCACCATTGGGTTAGTGATCACCTCTCGCACTGGCCGGTCAGCTGCGTGGTTGGGTTCAATAAGATGCCCGGTCTCGATGTTTACTATGCGGCTGACAGCTGTTACGAAGACAAAGCGAGGACCCAGCGGTCGGCCCTGTATCGAGCGCTGCCGCGCTACAAGCTCTTTTCGGGATTTGAGAGAGCGGTGTTTGGTCTTTCCTCAGAAACAGAGGTGCTGATGATCTCGCCGGTGCAGATTCCTCTTTTCAGGCGCTACTACGATACGCAGCCAGGCAGAATACAGCTGCTGGCGCCGGGTATTGCCAGGGATCGGATTGCGCCACCGGATCGAGCAGAAGTCAGGGCCGAGTTTCGGGCGGAGATGAATATCTCGGATGATGAGAACCTGCTGCTGCTGATTGGTTCTGGCTTTAAAACGAAGGGGCTCGACCGCGCCTTGCTTGCGATCAGCGCGTTGCCGTTGCCACTAAGGCAGAAGATCCGCTTCTTCGTCATTGGTCAGGATTCACCAAGACAGTTTGAATCGATGGCCAATCGGCTGGGCATCGCTGACCGCCTGACGATTTTCAATGGCCGTGATGACATACCCAGGTTCCTGATGGGAGCCGATCTGCTGGTCCACCCGGCTTATGTTGAGAATACCGGCACTGTCCTGCTTGAAGCGATCGTCGCAGGCCTGCCAGTGATCGCCACGGACGTCTGTGGTTATGCCCCTTACATCACCGAGGCGGGCGCAGGCGAACTGATACCTTCCCCCTACGCGCAGGAAACTTTTAATACGATGCTGCAGTCCATGCTGCAATCAGGTGATCGCGAACAGTGGTCGAAAAACGGCATTAGGTTTGCCAGTCATGCAGACATCTACGACATGCCTGATCGAGCGACCGATTTTATCGAGAAGGCGGCAGCAAAGTGACCAAGATGTTTATCGCTGCGGAAGTGGCGCCCTATTTCGATACAGCAGACATGTTGACCGCCGTTGATGGTCTTCGTGGGGAAGTCTATCGCCAGGTAGAAAACCGCCGGACTCTGCGGGTCACGCTCGGTGAACACGACTATTTCGCGAAGATTCACCGCGGGGTTGGCTGGGGTGAGATTTTTAAGAATCTGTTTCAGTTCCGCCTGCCGGTCCTTGGCGCGCGGAATGAATGGCAGGCAATCCAGCACCTGA
>JAYQAI010000030.1:0-31460 GCA_038136715.1 Gammaproteobacteria bacterium
TCGTAATGCGGGTAATTTCAGGCGGCGGGCACGCTGTATGGCAATTTCCAGAAGGGTCTTGGCAATACCCGCCCGACGATAATCATCCAACACCATCAGGTAACCCAGCACTCCCTCGGAACTCATTCTGAGTGCTCCAATCGCATGACCTTCATGGTTTTCAGCCAGCCAGTGAATGCACGACTCATCCTCATCGTCCGTCTCCATGTCGGCGGCAAGCCCCAGCTCGTGTAGAAACACCTGCCGGCGCATGCGGCGCAGCGTGGCCGCTGCCTCTGTCCAGATGACTTCCCCCGCATCAAAAGGCTTCATCGCCATGTCGAGCTCAGTCTCGACAACGGTTTTGCGCTGAATATTATCGGCGGGCGGTGCCAGGGTCCGAGTCATTCGAAAATGAGGGATGCCAGCTTCGTCAAATTCGTCACCCTCGGACACGAAGCCGAGCTTTTCATAGAAACCCAGGGCATGACTTTGTGCATTGAGAAAAACGTCTGTCATACCGAGATGACGTGCCTTTTCAACAGCTGCCTCGAGCAGGGCGGCGCCGACCCCGGTACCGCGATGATTCTCCAGCACTGCCATGCGACCAATCTGACCATCCGGCAACAGCCTTGCCGTGCCGATCGGCACATCCTCCCGGTCGCTTGCGAGCCAGTGCCAGCTGTCGTTATCTTTTCCGTCCCACTCTTCTTCCTGCGGTACGTTCTGTTCGATGATAAATACAACCCGACGAATATTTGACAACTGGCCGCCATCAGCGGCCCAGGTAGCCTCGCGGAGGTTGAAATTGCGGATTTCCAGCGCGTCACTCATAGCAGGGCATGGTAGTGGCAGCGTTTGAGTGCATCAAGCGTCGAGCTGCAGGGCACCTGCGTCGACAAGCCAGGCCGTCACTGTTTCAGCGTCGCGCGTCAGTCGGTCCGGCAGCCTCACCTGTCGCTGCTCACAAAGTGCACGGACCCAGCCGATATTCTCTGCAACCAGTTCGTAACAGTCACCGTTAACAAACAGACGCAACGCCTGGTCCTCAGCATCAGCCTGCTGCCAGCTGAGTCGTGTCGGCAGACTTGCTGAGAGCGTCTGGCCCAGCATCGATGCAGGCGCTGACCCCGGGGTCAGCACTTCCGGATCCCTCAGTCGGGTAACATAGCAGCCGTACCAGCGGTTCACCAGGTCAGGGGAAAAAACCTCGCTGGCCATAGCGGCGATCTGGATGCCAGCTTCTTTCGGCAAACGCGTCGTGGCAGCATGCAATTTTGACTCCAGCGGCACAGCCGCTGAAGCTTCGAGTGCAAATTCCGACAAATCAGCCAGCATCTCGGCGGTTGTCGGGTTTCTGATACCTACCGATAGCGTCAGGCTTTCACCAACGCAGATGCCATGATGCCCCACGCCGGGTGGGATGTAGAGCACATCGCCTGGTCTGGCTGTCAATGCCCGCGACGGGCTGAACGTTTTCAGCAATCGAAGATCAGCGCTGGCGTTGAGCTCTGTCTCCTCGTGCTGGCCATCGTCCAGGTGCCAGGTCTTCTCACCTGTCAGTTGAACCAGGAATACATCATATTGATCGAAATGAGCGCCGCAGTTCGCGCCGTCATAACCAAAACTGGCCATCACATCATCGATCTGCCAGCGCGGCAGGAAATCAAAAACTTCATCAATCATGGCGGCAACCGATGTCAGATGCTGCTCCAGACACTGCACCATCAGCATTTCTCCGGCGCCAAGCAAAGGCTGCCCAGGCACTTTAGTAAATTCAAAGGGGCCGTGAATGACCTCGTAGTCGGCTTGCACCAGACGCGACTCAACGAGCTCAGATTCAGTCAGCTGACACAGTGAATCTGGCGCCAACGCCCAGGGTTGAGCGGGGATTGCCTGCGGGAACAGCCGCGTCTGCCGACGCCAGTCATCTGCCAGGAACGCGGCGAGGTCGGCAGCGGCCAGCATTACTCAGCCAGCAACTGCCGGGTCAGTCTAACAGCATCACCGACATAACTTGCCGGGGTCATACCAAGAATCTGTTGCTTAACCGCCTCAGGCAGGGCAAGTTCATCCAGCATTGCAGTGATACCTTCACGGGTCAGAGACTCTCCGCGAGTCAGCGATTTCAGTTTTTCATAAGGCTCCTCGACACCGTGACGCCGCATGATGGTCTGAATCGGCTCAGCCAGTACTTCCCAGCTGGCATCCAGATCAGCGGCAAGGGCGGTTTCATTCAGTTCGAGCTTGCCAAGCCCCTTCAGCGTTGAACGGTAAGCGATGATGCTGTACGCCAGGCCAACACCCATGTTGCGGAGTACCGTCGAATCGGTGAGGTCCCGCTGCCAGCGTGAAACCGGCAGTTTTTCGGCGAGGTGGCCGAGCACCGCATTTGCCATGCCGAGATTGCCTTCTGAATTCTCAAAATCGATGGGGTTGACCTTATGCGGCATGGTTGAGGAGCCGGTTTCGCCCTCGATTTTCTTCTGCCTGAAGTAAGCGATGGAAATGTAGGCCCAGACATCCCGATCGAGATCGACCAGAATGGTATTGAAACGACTGATGGCGTGGAATAGCTGGGCGATGTAATCGTGCGGTTCAATCTGCGTCGTATAGGGATTCCAGCTAAGCCCCAGCGATCTGACAAACGTCTCACTGAGCGCTACCCAGTCAACATCTGGATAAGCGGATATGTGTGCATTGAAATTGCCTACTGCACCATTGATCTTGCCGAGAATAGCCGTTTGTTCTATTTGCCTGATCTGCTGTCGCAACCGCGCAACGACATTGGCAAGCTCCTTCCCCATCGTCGTCGGTGAAGCAACCTGACCATGGGTCCGCGAAAGCATTGGCACAGCGGCGTATCGCTCTGCCAGTGCGCTCAACTCGGCGTCAATATCTCGCATCACGGGCAGCACTTCTGCTTCAACGGCTGACTTCAACATCAGGCCGTGGGCCAGGTTGTTGATGTCTTCAGAGGTGCAGGCAAAGTGAACAAACTCGATATGAGGTTTGAGCCCGTCAATCTGCGCCAGTTTCTCCTTGATCAGGTATTCGACGGCCTTCACGTCATGATTAGTTGTGGCTTCAAAGACTTTCACCTGGCGGGCTTCCGCTGCCGAGAATTCGGTGAGCAGCGTTTCTATGGCGCGTGTCTGGTCATCGTTGAGAGCCGGTAGGTCACTGATCTCGGGTCGGCCCGCGAGGAAGGCGAACCAGCGCAGTTCAACCAGCGTCCTAAAATAGATAAGGCCGTATTCACTGAAGTACTGACGCAATCCGGCCGTATGGCGGGCGTAGCGGCCGTCAATAGGACTGACGGCGGTGAGAGAATCAATTTCTGATGTCATTTCTGCAAATGTTCTATAACTTAATGTTTATATGAGTATTTCTGAAAGCGATTCAGCCCCGCGTACTAGTTTGCCACGACTCAGCAGCCACTGCCTGCCATGCCCCCCGACCTGGCGCCAGAGCACGGCAGCTCTCACGGCAGCCAGCAGCAAGGCGCGAATTCTACAGGTATTCGTCCGATTCTGGAGATGTTTCTGCAGGCCGTAGACCCGAATCCTGGGCTCGGCGTTGCCCGCTGTCTCTTCGTAAAGGTCTGACAGGCGGTCGATGGTTTCTTCAGAGGTCACGGACAATGCCTGCAGATTCCGATGCTCCTGAATACCACTGATGCCCGCGCCAATTGCCCGCATGTGGTCGGGTTGTTGACTCAGGCGTTTGGTCAGATTAAGGACGGCCATGACGTAGCGCACAGTGTCACCGTGGTCATTCAGCCGCAGGTCGCCCAGTATTTCTGTAATCAGTCGTAGTCCGGTTCTGACGCCGTTACCATCGCGATAGACATCAAGCGTCTCGTCCGGGTTCATGATAAAAAGACTCTCCAGGGAGCCCGCCATGCTGTCTTCGGAGACCATCCCCGTACGCGCGATACCTGTCACGAGATAGCAGGCCTGAGCCAGACCAGCAAGTGCCAGGGCTCTTTCCTGAACGGGTGAGAGCTTCACAGTTGAGCGTCCGTCGAGACAATGATGCCGCCACCCAGGCATTCCTCACCAGCGTAAAAACAGGCCCACTGTCCCGGTGTAACCGCACGCTGAGGCTCAACAAAACTGACGCTATAGCCATCGTGATCAGAGGTGAGCCTGCAGACCTGGTCCTGCTGCCGATAGCGAACCTTGACGTTCAGCTCAGCTGGCAGCGATGGTGACTCATTCACCCAGGCAATCGCGTTCAAGTGCATGTTTTGGCAAAACAGGGCAGGGTGATCGTTGCCCTGAGCTACAATCAGCTGATTCGATTGCAGGTCTTTGGCAACCACGTACCAGGGTGCTTCCTTGTGACCTTTAACGCCACCGATACCAAGCCCCTGGCGCTGGCCAATGGTGTGGTACATAAGCCCGTCATGAGCACCGATCACGCGGCCGTCAGGATCGACGATCTCGCCTGGTTTCGCCGACAGATAGCTCGCCAGGAAGTCCTTGAAACGCCGTTCACCGATAAAGCAGATGCCGGTCGAATCCTTTTTGCCATGAGTCGGCAGACCGTTATCGCGGGCGATTTCACGCACACGGCTTTTCTCGATCTCGCCAAGCGGAAAAATCACCTTCTCAAACTGCGTGGCCGAGACAGACTGCAGAAAATAGCTCTGGTCCTTGCTCAGATCCAACGCTTTCATCAGGGAAACCCTGCCGGGCTCACGACGAAGTCTGGCATAGTGGCCGGTTGCGATAAGATCGGCACCTAGCAGGCGGGCGTACTGAGCAAACACCTGAAACTTGATTTCCCGGTTGCAGAGCACATCGGGGTTTGGTGTTCTGCCGGCTGCATACTCATCAAGGAAATGGGCGAACACGTTGTCCCAGTATTCTGCGGCGAAGTTAGCCTCGTGCAATTCGATGCCAAGCCTGTCACAGACGGCCTGGGCATCGGCAAGATCTTCGCGTGCTGTGCAGTACTCGGTGCCGTCGTCTTCATCCCAGTTCTTCATGAACAGGCCTTCAACAATATAGCCCTCGCGCTGGCACAGTAATGCTGTCACTGACGAGTCAACACCACCGGACATCCCCACGATGACCCGCGTCGATTCAATGCTGCTGGGACTGTTCATAAATGGCAAATCAGGGCAGATACCAACGTATTATATTTCAAAGCCGTCAAAGGTGCCGAATCAGTGACAAAGGCACTGACTTGCCAACATCATGAATGCAATCAAGTACCATGGGACTACGCAGCGTCGCCGCTTCTATTGACGCCAGATTAAGCCAGTGCACGGCAGAGATATCAGGGTCTATGGCGACTTCCAGCTGCTCCAGCGGCGAAGCCGTAAATGCGAGTCTGACATAAGTTGTGTCATTGTGACTTGAATAGTAGTGATAGAGCCCGACAAATGCCTCGAGTCGTACCGACCAGCCGGTTTCCTCGCGGGTTTCACGAATGGCAGCATCAAACAGGGATTCGCCAACCTCAACATGTCCTGCCGGTTGATTGATTACACGCCTGCCATTATCGATTTCTTCCACCATCAGGAATTCATTGTTCCGTTGTACAATAGTCGCGACAGTGAGATGAGGATACTGGTTCATAGATGCTGAGATTGAGGTCAGGTGACTTGCCAGCTAGAGTGTGCGGCCTATGAGTGATGAACGTCAATTAACCCATATTGATGAAGCGGGCAGGGCTCGAATGGTCGATGTGGGAGATAAAGAGATAACCCAGCGGGTTGCCATTGCCGTCGGTACGGTTCGAATGGAACGAGCAACACTCTCTCTCATTGAATCAGGCAACAGCAAGAAGGGAGACGTGCTGGCAGCAGCTCGCATCGCAGGTATACAGGCTGCTAAAAAATGCTCGGACCTGATTCCGCTTTGCCACCCCCTCGCGCTGAATTCGGTAGAGGTCCATTTTGACGCTGACGCTGATGCGGGTGAGATTAGCATCACATCTACCTGCAAGGTTTCCGGCAAGACTGGCGTAGAGATGGAGGCCCTCACAGCGGTCTCGGTCGCAGCGTTAACAATCTACGATATGTTGAAAGCTGTCGATCGGGCCATGGAGATCACCGACATCCGCCTCATGGAGAAGTCTGGTGGCAAATCCGGTGACTGGACACGTCGTGGCTGAGCTTGTTTTCTTCGCCAGCATTCGCGAAGCGCTGGACTGCGATCGCCTGACACTCGACATCAAGGACGGGACGCCGTTAGCTGAGTTAATTGACGTGCTTGCTGTCGAAAAAGGGGAAAACTGGCGCGAGGCGTTGACGGCCGAGAATGTCAGGGTGGCGGTAAACCAGGAACTGGTCAAGGGTAATCCACGCGTTAACCCCGGTGATGAAATTGCCTTTTTCCCGCCAGTGACCGGTGGTTGAAGTGAACTATCGCGTTGTTGTCCAGGAACCAGCGTTCAGCCAGCAGGACGAATATGAAAGGCTGCGAACATCGGCACTGAATGTTGGTGCAGTAGTCACTTTCGCCGGCACCGTCCGTGACATCAACGACGACGACACCGTTACGGCACTGCGTCTCGAACACTATCCGGGGATGACAGAGAAAGAAATTCAGAAAATCATCGCAGAGGCTGCCGAGCGCTGGGTTGTCATTGATGCGACTGTCATCCACCGCGTCGGGGACCTGCATCCAGGTGATGAAATCGTGTTCGCTGGGGTAGCGAGTGAACACCGCGGCGATGCCTTCGAAGCCTGCGCCTTTATCATGGACTACCTGAAAACCCGCGCTACCTTCTGGAAAAAGGAGTCGACCACCCAGGGGGATCGTTGGCTGACAACGAGGCAGAGTGATTTGGACGCGGCCGAGGCCTGGCGCGAGCCATCCCTCAAAGAATAGCCTATATCGCAGCTGTAGGGGTTGCCCAGAGACTCAATCAGCGGCGTTGCGGCAAATTGACCTGCTCAAGGCGATAGTCGCCGACAGAAATGTCTGCGACTGACCAGGGGCCGATCGCGTGACGGTACAGCCGCAAGGTAGGAAAACCGACAGCTGCCGTCATTCGTCTGACCTGCCGGTTCTTACCCTCAGAGAGTGTGATTTCAAGCCAGCTGGTCGGAATGTTTTGCCGCTGGCGAATGGGTGGGTTCCGAGGCGGCAGCGGGCAACTAATCACCCGCACTTTTGCGGGGCGGGTGAGGCCGTCTTTCAGCTCAACGCCCGCGGCGAGTTGATCGAGTGCTGATCCCGTGATTTCCCCCTCGACCTGGACCTGGTAAGTCTTTTGCATTTTGTATTTTGGATCGGCGATTCTGGCCTGCAGAGAACCATCACTGGTAAGCAGCAGCAGTCCTTCAGAGTCCTTGTCAAGGCGGCCGGCAGGATAGTAACCCTGCAGGGGAATGTGGTCACTCAGCCTGGGGCCAGCGCCCGAAAACTGGCTGAGGACACCGTAAGGCTTGTTGAACAGCAGCAGGTTGGCCTGTTTCATGGACCATGGCTCGTTCGTCGCGGGTCGACCAATGGTTCTGTCGCTGCCGCTGGATCAGGTTTCAGGCCCGACGTTGCCGTCAGACGCGAGCGGCCTGACGTTGACTGCATGGGTTCCCTTGGGGCCTTCAACCATTTCGAAGGATACTGCCTGTCCAGCTTTGAGGGTCTTGTAGCCGTCCATAACGATTGACGAAAAATGGACAAAGTAGTCCTCGCTTTCGTCCTCAGGCAGTATGAAGCCGTACCCTTTGGCATTGTTAAACCACTTAACATGTCCGGTAGGCATAATAGTGACCTCACGACCTATTGTTCGATGACTTTAGGAATTGGGTTTAACCATTCAAGTTTTTGTCACTCAATCCGATCTTACAGTAACTTAACCACATTTCCAGTATGGGTTTGCGGGAAGAACTATTCGCCAGATGAATTTTTCCCAGGACAAGCTATGCAGACGTCTAATAGGCGTTAGAATAGATTGGTGAGTGGGTTCATCAATTCAGCGATGCTGCCCTTGAGTTTAATAACTAAGCCCCAATCAATGGAACAATGGGAACATTGAGAAAACTAAGCACAGAACCGGAAGCAATCGATAACGCCCGGGAAAGCGTAAAAGCCAGTGGTGATGAAGATTCCCATGAACCTGGCAGAGGCACCAGTGTCCTTGAGGCACCAGCCGAACCCAAGCTGAAAAAACCGCCCCTTTACAAGGTGGTGCTGCTGAACGACGACTATACCCCCATGGAGTTCGTTGTTGACGTTCTACAGATATTCTTTGGCATGAACCGCGAGAAAGCGACTCAGATCATGCTGGCGGTTCACACCATGGGTAAAGCGACCTGCGGCATCTTTCCAAGAGATATCGCGGAAACAAAATCAGCACAGGTCAACCAGTATGCTCAGGAGAACCAGCACCCACTGGTGTCCGAGATCGAAGTCGCCGATGACGACGAATGAAGACTAGAGGAATGCCGACAACATTATGCTAAGCAGAGAACTTGAAGTAACCCTCAACCTGGCATTTAAAGATGCGAGGACTAAGCGGCATGAACTGATGTCGGTGGAGCACTTGCTACTGGCCCTGCTCGACAACACCTCGGCAGTGACCGTTCTGAATGCCTGCGGCGCAGATATCGAGAAGCTGCGTTCCGAACTGGCTGAGTTCCTCGAGGCCACCACGCCACTGATTCCGCAAAACGAGACTGACCGAGAAACCCAGCCGACCCTTGGATTCCAGCGCGTCCTGCAACGCGCCGTGTTTCACGTCCAGTCCAGTGGCAAGAAAGAAGTTGACGGCGCCAACGTGCTGGTTGCCATCTTCAGTGAGCAGGAGAGCCACGCGGTCTTCCTTCTAAAGCAGGAGGAAGTCAATCGGATCGACGTCGTCAATTATATTGCCCATGGTGTTTCCAAGAATGGTGAAGAGCCGGCACCACGAGGTGAAGACGGAACCGAAACAGACGAGGATGGTGAGAAACAGTCGAGCCCGCTCGAAGCCTATGCGACAAACCTGAATGAACAGGCTAAGAAGGGTCTGGTAGACCCTCTGGTTGGCCGCGACAAGGAAGTCGAGCGCGTCATTCAGATCCTGTCCCGCCGCCGCAAAAACAACCCACTGCTGGTCGGCGAATCCGGGGTCGGCAAAACAGCGATCGCTGAAGGGCTCGCGAAACTAATCGTCGATGGCCAGGTGCCTGATGTGATTAAAGACAGCACTGTGCACGCCCTCGATCTCGGTGCATTGCTGGCAGGCACCAAGTATCGCGGCGATTTTGAGAAACGCCTGAAAGCGCTCTTGAACGAGCTGAAAGAGACGCCGAATCAGATCCTGTTTATCGACGAAATCCATACCATTATCGGCGCGGGCGCAGCCTCTGGCGGCGTTATGGATGCGTCCAACCTGCTGAAACCGCTGCTGGCTTCGGGTGAAATTCGCTGCATTGGCTCGACCACATACCAGGAATATCGCGGCATCTTCGACAAGGACAGGGCGCTGTCGCGCCGCTTCCAGAAGATTGATGTTGAAGAACCCAGTGTCGAGGACACCTACAACATCCTGAAGGGGCTGAAGACGCGGTTTGAGGAACATCATCAACTTAAATATACGGACCGCTCACTCAAAGTGGCCGCTGAGCTGGCGGACAAGTACATCAACGATCGGTTCATGCCTGACAAAGCCATTGACGTGATTGATGAGGTTGGCGCATTCCAGCAGTTACAGCCGCCGAGCAAACGGAAAAAGCAGATTTCTGTGAATGATGTTGAGAAGATGGTGGCAAAGATCGCTCGCATCCCACCAAAGAATGTCTCATCGTCTGACAAGAACGCACTGCGTGACCTCGAAACCAATCTGAAAATGGTGATCTTCGGTCAGGATGAAGCTATCGACAATCTGTCGAGCGCGATTAAGCTGTCGCGCGCTGGACTGAAGGAGGAGGGCAAGCCGATAGGTTCTTTCCTCTTCAGCGGCCCTACTGGTGTCGGTAAAACAGAAGTCTGTCGCCAGCTGTCGAGCATCCTTGGAGTGGAGCTGATTCGTTTTGACATGTCGGAGTACATGGAACGGCACACAGTTTCACGACTGATCGGCGCACCCCCAGGCTACGTTGGCTATGACCAGGGCGGCCTGCTGACAGAATCGATCACCAAGCATCCACACTCCGTGCTGTTGCTTGATGAGATTGAAAAAGCACACCCGGAAGTGTTCAACCTGCTGCTGCAGGTCTTTGACCACGGCACACTGACTGATAACAACGGCCGCAAGGCTGACTTCCGCAACGTCATCATTATCATGACGACAAATGCCGGCGCGCAGGAAATGAGCCGCAGCTCAATCGGCTTCCAGAACCAGGATCATTCTACTGATGGCATGGAAGTCATTAAGCGCATGTTCACGCCCGAGTTCAGAAACCGTCTGGATGGCATCATTCAGTTTGGCGCACTGACCAAGGACGTTATCAAGACCGTAGTCGACAAGTTCCTGGTTGAGATTCAGGTCCAGTTGGATGACAAAAAGGTGCAGCTGGACGTCGAAGACGAGGCCCGTGAGTGGCTGGCTGAGAACGGTTACGACGAAAAGATGGGTGCGCGTCCAATGCAGCGCCTGATCCAGAACCGAATCAAGAAGGAACTGGCGGAAGATATTCTGTTTGGTCGTCTGTCACACGGCGGTGGTACTGTGCATGTCACCGTCGAAGACGATGACTTGAAGCTGGAGATCGAGGAGCCGGAAGAGAAAGTTTCTGCCTGATTCAACTCACTTGAGCGAGGCAGGCAGGGAACAGTCGGGTAAATATGCCGCGCTTATTCCCTGAAGGTGATGCGCCCTTTGCTGAGATCGTAGGGTGTTAATTCCACCTTGACCGTGTCACCGGTCAGGATCTTAATGTAGTTCTTGCGCATCTTACCGCTGATATGAGCGGTGACCATGTGGCCGTTTTCAAGTTCGACGCGGAACATAGTGTTCGGTAGGGTATCAATCACCGTGCCTGACATCGTGATGTTTTCTTCTTTTGCCATTAAATCCTCAGGGACTGGGCTTCGAAATCGGCCGCATTGTGCACTATCTGTTTATAGACGTCTACTTGACTTGGTTTTCCCGGGCACCTTGGGCAGGTCCCATTACCGTTCTGCCGAGTAACGCACAGGGCTGTTTATGGCCATCCACTTGACTTGGTTGTCCCGGGCACCTTGGGCAGGTCCCATCACCGTTCTGCCAAGCAACGCTCAGGGCTGTTTATGGCCATCCACCTACCTTGAATAACCATCGGTTTCAATCGACACCAACCCAGTGGTTGTTAACGTAGATTTCGAGTGGTTTGTAGTCCATCTTGTAGCTCATCTTCTGACACTGCTTGATCCAGTAGCCGAGATAAACGTGCTCGAGGCCGCGCCTGCGGGCTTCGCTGACCAGCCAGAGAATGATGTTGACGCCAAGCGCCCTGGCTTCGAGATCAGGATCAAAAAACGAGTAAATCGCAGACAACCCATCATTCAGTTCATCGACGACAGCGATACCCAACAACTCATCTGAGGCACGAAACTCATAGAAGCTGGCCTCAGGCCGGCCATCTACCAGGAAAGACTCGAACTGATCTCGAGTCGGCGGATACATGTCGCCGTCAGCGTGGCGCTCGGTAATGTAACGCCGATAAAGATCGAAGTACTCATCAGTCAGCAGCGGGATGCATTGCGTTACCTCGAGATCTTCGTTTTTCTTCATGACTCGCTTGAAGCGGCGTCTCAGCGAGAATTGCTGCACAGGAATACGCACTGGAATACACGCCGAACAGGTCTGACAGTGTGGTCGATAGATATGACCGCCGCTGCGACGAAAACCGACAGATGACAAGACCGAGTAGAGGTCCTTATCAATGCGCGCTAGCGGGTCAGCAAACAGGGTAATGGCCTGTTTGCCTTCAAGGTAGCTACAGTCGTGAGCTGGCGTGGTAAAAAACCTGAGTTCAGACAGCGAAGTCATAGGGTTAAGTTAACTGACCTCGACGGGAAATTCATCCATTTGTGAGATCAAAAACCCCGCGGAGATCAGCCCAGTCGAGCCCGGGCTTATCAATGTGCTCATTCAGGACACGTTGAAATTGCTGCCGCGGAATCTCGATCGCACCCAGCGAGAGCAGGTGCGGGTTGCTGACCTGACAATCAACCATGGGGCTGCCTGCGGCCAACATCAGCTTTATCAGTGCGGCAAAAGCCACCTTGGAGGCATCGGTTTCGCGATGAAACATCGATTCACCGAAAAACAGCGGACCAATGGCGATACCATAGAGACCACCCGCGAGCGTATCGCCGCGATAAGCCTCGAGCGAATGGGCAATGCCCAGGTCATGTAGACGAAGGTAGGCATCAATCATGTCCCTGGTAATCCAGGTGTCAACGGCATCACCGCGGTGGCTACAGGCATCGATAACACCGGCGAAATCGGTATCGATCCTGATCTCAAATTCGTTGCGCCGGATTCGCCGGGCGAGTGTTCGTGAGGGTCTGAAGCAGGGCGGCTCAATCACACAGCGCGGATCAGGCGACCACCAGAGGATCGGCTGCGCTTCGTCGTACCAGGGAAAGATGCCGCGCCGATAAGCTGTCAGCAGTCTACTGCTCGACAGATCACCCCCGACGGCGAGCAGGCCATTTGGCTCGACCAGAGCATCACTAATGTCCGGGAATAAATCGTTATCGTCGTCAAGCAGCGTCAGTCTCTGCATGGGGCCGGCAAATCACGCCTCGATGGCTTCCAACTCGTCGAGGAATTTCTCGGCATCGAGTGCAGACATGCAGCCAAAGCCGGCAGATGTCACAGCCTGGCGATAGACCTGGTCGGCGACATCACCCGCGGCAAAAACACCGGGGACACTGGTCGCTGTTACGTTGCCCGTGAGGCCTGAGTGAATCTGGATATAACCATTAGCCATGTCCAACTGCCCCTCAAAAATACCCGTATTAGGCGTGTGGCCAATCGCGATAAAGACACCCTGAAGATCAAACTCGGCGGTTTCGTCGGTCCGTACATCTCGAATTCGCATACCAGTGACCCCCATGTCATCGCCGAGAACTTCTTCAAGCACGTTATTCCACTGGATGTTGATATTCTCCTTCTCGATCACCCGCTTGCGGAGGATCTTTTCACCACGGAATTCATCACGGCGATGCACCATGATGACTTCTTCCGCAATGTTCGATAGATACAGCGCTTCTTCCAGCGCTGTATTACCGCCACCGATCACCGCAACTTTCTGCTTGCGATAGAAAAATCCGTCGCAGGTGGCACAGGCACTGACACCCTTGCCCTTGAACGCCTCCTCTGACGGCAGTCCAAGGTATTGTGCGGAGGCGCCAGTAGCGATGATGAGTGCATCAGAGCTGTAGATCGCCTGGTCACCATGCAGCTTGAAGGGGCGCTGACTGAGGTCTGCCGTGTGTATGTGGTCGTAAATCACCTGCGTATCAAAACGCTCTGCGTGCTCCTGCATTCTTACCATCAGGTCCGGGCCTTGCAGGCCTTCCTCGCCAGCGGGCCAGTTATCGACATCGGTGGTCGTCGTCAGCTGGCCGCCCGTTTCGATGCCGGTGATCACGACCGGATCAAGGTTGGCGCGTGCCGCGTAAATGGCAGCAGAAAGACCTGCCGGGCCCGAACCCAGGATCAGCAGCTTGTGATGAACTTCTTCCATAATTTCCTTCTATCTCAATGAGCAGGGTTTCAGCGACCGGTGATCGCATCACGGGCGTCGACAAAGGCGGCTCCCTGACGGTGCGAAGCAATGATAGACCAAAGTGTGCGGCCTTTTTCATCCTGAGCGTCAAGATCGCGGCCAGCGGTGATGAAGAATCCAAGGAAACGTTTGAAATCCTCAACGCGCATACCGCGGTAGGCTTTCAGCAGCACATGAAAATCCGCATTGTTGCCGGCGGGCGCCATCGCGAGGAAACTTTTCACACGATCGTCATCCCAGACTTCATCCGTGACCTGTGGTTGACTGGGTCCTGCCATGATTCACTGCTCTCATCATTAAAAGCGCAGAATTCTACATGAGATTGGCCCATATGGTAGTGTTCAGCCCTTCATTTTGAGCATTCCGCCTCAGCGTGGTTCTTTGTCTTATCCGAGTTTACGTATAAGATGTAACACGCTGATTTTAAACATATTCCATCATTGACCCAGGAGCGAGGGTGGCCCAGTCCAAGTCTTCGACAACTGAGCGTTCAGAACTCATCGAACAGCTCGCGCCCCGCCTGAAAGAGGGCGCTTTCATCGGTCTGGTCGCCATCGCGCTGTATCTGACCCTGGCGCTGGTGTCTTTCGATAAGACCGATCCCGGCTGGACCTACACGGGTGCGGATGAAACGGTGAACAATGTCGTCGGTGCCAGCGGTGCGTGGATTGCCGACATCCTCCTGTTTTTCTTTGGCTTCCTGGCATTTCTGTTCCCGATGATGCTGGCTTTCCAGGCCTGGGTGATCTTCAGAGACCGAGCCGAGGAAAGTGAGTTCAGTTGGCCGATGTTCATCTTCAAAAGTGTCGGCTTGTTGCTAACGGTTGTGGCGGGAACAGCGATTGCTGCCATGCATTTCTATGAACTGGGCCACGCCTATCAGTACGGCAGTGGCGGCATTCTTGGCGCTGAGATGACCGAACTGCTGGTGCCGGTTTTTTCTTATGTCGGGGCAACGCTGTTTTTGCTGGCGGCATTCCTGTTTGGCCTCACGGCGTTTCTGGATATCTCCTGGCTGCAGGTGATGGATACAACCGGCCGCTATGCCATCCAACTGACAGAGCTAAGCACCCGTGCCTATCAGCGCATCGCTACCATCATGAACGAGCGCGCAGAGATCCGTAAATCTGCCGAGCATCGACGCGAAGCGCTGGAAAAACACGTTGAGCAAAAACAGCAGCGGGCCGCACCGGTTATCGAAGCACCGCCACCGCCAAAGAAAGAAGAGAGCAAGCGGGTCGCCCGGGAACGTCAGGGTAACCTGTTCCGTGTCAGTGCCGTTGGTGGTCTGCCGGCGCTGCACCTGCTGGATGACGAGAACCCCAACGATAAACGAGGCTATTCCACCGACGATCTTGAAGCCATGTCTCGACTGCTCGAATTAAAGCTGAAAGATTACGGCGTCGAGGCTGAAGTCGTGGCAGTTTTCCCTGGACCGGTCATCACGCGGTTCGAAATTCAGCCCGCCGCGGGCGTTAAAGTGTCCCGGATTTCAGGCCTCGCCAAAGACCTGGCTCGCTCACTGGCGGTGATCAGCGTGCGAGTCGTCGAGGTAATCCCGGGTAAGTCGGTAGTAGGTATCGAGATTCCCAACGTCGACCGCGAAATCGTCAAGATGAGCGAGGTGTTGAAATCAACGGCTTACGACAACGCCCAGTCACCGCTCTCCATGGCGCTGGGGCATGACATCTCCGGCGAGCCCGTGGTTGAGGATCTGGCGAAGATGCCACATCTGCTGGTAGCAGGCACCACGGGCTCGGGTAAATCCGTCGGCCTGAATGCGATGATCCTGTCGATCCTGTTTAAGGCGTCACCCGAAGATGTCCGCCTCATCATGGTCGACCCCAAGATGCTGGAACTTGCTGTTTACGAGGGTATTCCGCACCTGCTGACACCGGTGGTGACCGACATGAAGGATGCTGCGAATGCACTGCGCTGGTGTGTCGCAGAGATGGAACGACGCTACCGCCTGATGGCAGCCATGGGCGTCAGGAATGTTGGCGGCTTCAACCGCAAGGTGCGCGACGCCCAGAAGGCAAAGACACCTCTGCTCGACCCACTCTGGCAGCCGGACCCATTGCTGGATGAAGAGGGCCAGTCCGCACCGGAACTTGAAACCCTGCCGTTTATTGTTGTCATCATTGATGAGTTCGCCGATATGATGATGATCGTCGGCAAAAAGGTGGAAGAGCTCATCGCCCGCATAGCGCAGAAAGCGCGTGCGGCAGGCATTCACCTGATTCTGGCGACGCAGCGACCCTCGGTGGATGTCATCACCGGCCTCATCAAGGCCAACGTGCCAACACGAATCGCTTTCCAGGTGTCCTCGAAAGTTGATTCTCGTACGATCCTGGACCAGGGCGGCGCAGAGCAATTGCTCGGCCATGGTGACATGCTTTACCTGCCAGCTGGTTCGCCGCTCCCAGTGCGGGTCCACGGGGCCTTTGTAGATGATGATGAAGTGCACCGCGTTGTGGAAAGCTGGAAAGAGTTGGCTGAGCCCAACTACCTCGAATCGATTCTGGATGGCGTCAGCGAAACCGAGATGCTGCCAGGTTCCGCCGGGGCAGGCGGTGGCGATGATGACGCTGACGATGAGTCCGACCCGCTGTACGACGAAGCCGTCGAGTTCGTGACACATTCCCGCCGGGCTTCTATATCAGCCGTACAACGCAAGCTCAGAATCGGCTATAACCGTGCGGCACGAATGATCGAAGCGATGGAACGAGCCGGCGTTGTCAGCGAGATGAATTCGAATGGGTCGCGTGAGGTCCTGGCCAATGCACCGCCGGAGTAGCGCAGCACTGCTGCTTGGCAGTCTGCTGCTGTCAGGTTTACTTTCCGCCAGTGAAATCAGCATCGACCCAGCGGATGACCTGATCGCGAGGCTGGATAAGGTAACGACTCTTCACGCCCACTTCGAGCAGACTGGCCAGTCAGAACGGTTGACAGGTGAATTCTGGCTGTCAAAGCCCGACAAGTTCCGGGTTGAATCCCATCCACCGCTGTCCCAGACCATCGTTTCTGATGGCAGCAGTCTTTGGACGTTTGATGCAGATCTGGAACAGGTCATTATCTCGGACCTGAGCAATAGTGCGGAGAATATTCCAATCCTGTTTTTCGCCAGCAATCCAGCCCGCTTAAAGAACAGCTATCGGGTCGATGCCTTTACTGATGAGGAGCTTCACCATTTTGTGCTGATGCCAACGACGCCGAACGCCAATATCAGTCGCGTTGCCATCGCTTTTGACGGACCGTTACCCGTGCGCCTGTCATTCCAGAATGCCATGCAGGAACGCACTGTCATCGACTTCGTTGACCGCACAACCGAAACCGGCATCGATGAGGTGTTTAATTTTACAGCACCAGACGGCGTCGATGTGATCGACGATCGACAACCCGCAGCTGCCGGCGACTGATGTCCCTTTTTGCTGCCCCTGAGAGGTACCAGCCCCTGGCGTCCCGCATGCGACCTCGAGGTTTGGACACCTACATAGGCCAAACGCACCTTTTGGCGCCGGGCAAGCCACTGCGGGAGGCGATTGAGTCGTCGCAGCTGCATTCCATGATTCTCTGGGGGCCGCCAGGTGTTGGCAAGACGACGCTGGCAAGACTGATCGCAGAGGTCTGTGACATTGAGTTCCAGTCGATCTCGGCGGTACTTTCGGGCGTTAAGGACATTCGCCAGGCCATCGACCAGGCTCGCCAGATACAGGTCGCGAGCAGCCGCAAGACACTCCTGTTTGTGGATGAGGTCCATCGATTCAACAAGTCTCAGCAGGACGCGTTCCTGCCGCATGTGGAGGACGGTACCGTTATTTTTGTCGGAGCCACGACAGAAAACCCGTCTTTCGAACTGAACAACGCGCTCTTGTCCCGCGCCCGGGTTTACCGCCTGCAGTCATTGACTGACGAGCAACTGGCCGAGGTGCTGAAACAGGCCATGGACAAGGACAGTGAACTTGCGAATATCCAGACCGACGCTGACACCATCAGAACCATTGCCAGAGCCGCAGACGGCGATGCCCGGCGAGCGTTGAATATCCTTGAGGTTGCCAATGACACCTCGGAGGATGGCAGGGTGGATCAATCCCTGCTGGCTGAAATCTTTGGTGATGAACTACGCCGCTTCGATAAGGGCGGGGACCTGTTTTACGAACAGATCTCAGCCTTGCACAAGGCAGTGCGCGGGTCAGACCCGGATGCTTCGCTCTACTGGTTTGTCCGCATGATTGATGGCGGCTGTGATCCAATATACATCGCTCGGCGCGTGGTGCGCATGGCAAGCGAGGATATCGGCAACGCTGACCCGCGAGCCCTGCAGATTGCTCTCAATGCCTGGGAAGTCCAGGAACGACTCGGCAGTCCGGAAGGTGAACTGGCCATCGCCCAGGCCGTGGCCTATATGGCAATTGCTGCGAAAAGTAACGCTGTCTACAGCGCTGTTGGAGAGTTAAAAGGTGTTGTTGCTGAGACGGGATCGCTGGACGTTCCCCTGCATATCCGAAATGCGCCCACCACACTAATGAAAGAAATGGGCTACGGTGACAGTTACCAGTACGCGCATCACTACGAAGACGCCTTTGTCCCTGGAGAGTCTTACGTGCCGCAGGAGATCCACGGCAAGCAGTTCTATCACCCTGCAGATCGTGGTCTGGAGACTCGTATCAAGGAAAAGCTTGACTACTTGCGGCAACAGAACAGCGCCAGTGATTTTCAACGTTATCCCCACAAGGGCGAATTCTGACAATGGCGACGATCCTGGCTATTGCCGTCGGTGGCGGTATCGGTTCTGTCGCCCGCTACCTGCTGACACTCTGGTGTGAACGCCTGCTCGGTGAGGACTTCCCTTACGGAATTTTCCTGGCAAACATCATCGGCTCATTCGCGATAGGCATCTGTTTTGTCTTTCTGCTTGAGCGTGCGGGACTGCCGGAGCTTGCCCGGTCACTCCTGATGGTAGGCTTCCTTGGCGGCTTTACCACCTTTTCGGCGTTTTCACTGCAGACCATAAGCATGCTTCAGAGTGGCCGCTGGCCGGAGGCGATGATTTATGTTTTCGGCAGCGTGCTGCTCAGTCTTTTCGGGGCCTGGGCCGGTATCGTCCTAGCCAGACAACTGGGTTAAGAGTAAGATGCGCCCCGTCGAAACCACAGCTTCTCTTAGCCAGACACTGACATGCTAGACCCACGTACTATTCGCCAGGAACTCACTGCCACTGCTGAACAACTCCGCATCAAGGGCTTTGAACTTGATGTCTCAGCTATTGAGTCGCTGGAATCACGCCGCAAAGCATTACAGGTGCAGACAGAAGAGTTGCAGGCGGAGCGAAATACGCGGTCAAAGGCCATTGGCAAAGCCAAAGCCGCAGGCGAGGACATTCAGCCGCTGCTGGACGCAGTAGCTTCTCTGGGCGACCAGTTGGACGAGAAAAAAACGGCGCTGGATGACGTCCAGGCTGAACTGAATGACATCCTGATGGCCGTTCCCAACATCCCGGATGCCTCCGTACCCCCAGGCGCTAGTGAGGACGACAATGTCGAAGTGCGACGTTGGGGTGATCCCGCCGAACTGTCGTTCGAGGCTAAGGATCACGTAGACCTCGCGAGCCCGTCAGGGCTCATGAATTTCGAAGCGGCGGCGAAAATCACCGGCGCACGGTTTGTCGCCCTGCGCGGTGACATGGCGAGGCTGCACCGTGCGCTGGTGCAGTTCATGCTTGATGTACACACCCAGGAGCATGGCTACCAGGAAGTCTACGTTCCTTACATTGTCAATCGTGATTCACTGACCGGGACCGGTCAGCTGCCCAAGTTCGAAGAAGATCTGTTCCGCCTGGATGATGATCGCGGTTTCTATCTTGCGCCCACGGCCGAGGTCCCGGTCACCAATCTCGTGCGCGACGAAATCGTGCCAGCGGAAGAGATGCCCTGGCGTTTTGTCTGTCACACCCCTTGTTTCAGGAGCGAAGCAGGCAGCCACGGTAAAGATACCCGTGGCATGATCCGCCAGCATCAGTTCGACAAGGTTGAACTGGTGCAGATGGTGAAGCCAGAGGACTCCTGGCAGGCGCTTGAGGACCTGACCGGCCATGCAGAAAACATCCTGCAAAAGCTGGGTCTGCCGTATCGTGTCGTCACCCTCTGCGGCGGTGATCTGGGCTTCGCATCGGCCAAGACCTACGACCTTGAAGTCTGGTTGCCGGGGCAGGGCAAGTATCGCGAAATTTCTTCATGCTCGAACTTCCTGGATTTCCAAGCACGCAGGATGCAGGCACGCTGGCGCAACCCGGAGACCGGCAAACCTGAACTGCTGCACACCCTCAACGGCTCAGGCCTGGCCGTTGGCAGAACGATGGTGGCGTTGCTCGAGAATTATCAGCAGAGTGATGGTGCTGTACTTGTACCCCAGGCGTTGCAGTCCTACATGGGTGGTCTGACCCGGCTGGAACTGACGCAAAACTAGCCTCAATGCTGCCATGAGATACCTGCCTCTACATTTCGATCTTCAGGATCGGCGTGTGCTGGTAGTCGGTGGCGGCGAGATTGCCCGCCGGAAGATTGAGCTGGTCATGAGGGCAGGGGCCATCGTGGAGATCGTGGCTCCAAAAATTATCGCCGAACTGGCCGAACCTCGCGATAACCTGAGCCAGCGGTACGAAGCCTACGCAAAGCATGCCCTTACAAACCAGGCACTGGTCATCGCAGCGACGAATGATGAAGCCGTCAACGAGCAGGTGTCGCACGACGCTAAAGCGCTTGGCATCCCGGTCAATGTGGTCGATGGCCCCGCACTCAGTAATGTCATCTTCCCGGCCATTATCGATCGTGACCCCATGGTGGTCTCCGTCGGCTCTGCGGCAAAATCTCCTATCGTGACCCGACACATCCGCCAGCTGATCGAACAACTGCTGCCAGATGGTCTGGTCAGGGTCGCTCGCTTTCTCGGTGACAGACGTGATGCGCTGAAAGACGCTTTCCCCGACATCGAAGTGCGCCGCCGGCGAACCGAGCAATTCATGCAGTCTCCTGGATACCGCCTGGCAGAGGAAGGCAGGGAGGCTGACGCAGAGCGGTACCTTTACACAGAAGCCCAATCCATCGCTGGCGAGGTTTATCTGGTAGGCGCGGGTCCCGGCAACCCCGACCTTTTAACCCTGCGGGCGCTACAATTGATGCAGCGAGCCAGTGTTGTCCTGTACGACAATCTGGTCTCACCGGCCGTGTTGGACCGGGTCCGCCGTGATGCCCGCATGGAGTTTGTTGGCAAACGCAGTGGCTACAAATCCACCAGCCAGGAAGATATCAATGACCTGCTGGTCAGGCTGGCACAGGAGGGCGAGCGCGTCTTGCGGCTGAAGGGCGGGGACCCGTTTATCTTTGGTCGAGGCGGGGAAGAGATCACCGCTCTTATACACCATGAGATACCTTTTGAGGTCGTGCCCGGGATTACAGCTGCTTCTGGTTGTGCTGCCTATGCCGGTATTCCGCTAACCCACCGAGAGTTGTCGCAGAGTGTTCGATTTGTCACCGGGCATCCGAAAGATGGCAAAGTGAATCTGCCCTGGCATGAATTCCTGCATGAACAGGAAACGATTGTGTTCTACATGGGGCTGGGTGGGCTCTCGACGATCTGCCGCCAACTCATCAGCCACGGTCGTCGGTCAGAAACGCCTGTAGCCATCATTTCGAAAGGGACGACGCCAGAACAACAGGTGCTGAAAGGCACGCTGGAGACGATGCCAGGACTGGTCGCTCGCACTCAGATTCAAAGCCCGACTCTGATTATCGTAGGTGATGTGATTCGTTTCGCAGAACCAGGCAGTGCTTAGCGACCTCAGTCGCAATTGGTGGGCTTGGGTAGACCGCTGATCATGGCGATGTAACGCCGGGGTTTACCGGTAAACAGCTGCATAAGGAAGATGCTGGACCCTTTTTCGTCTCCATGATTTTCCCGCAACTTCGCAAGCAGTACGCGATTTGCCGGGAAGATTCCATGATCCTCGTAGTAGGCACGCACGAGATTAAGTACAAGCCAGTGATCATCGCTAAGCGTAATGCCGGCCTTGGCGGCGATGCTTTCCGCAACGGATTCATTCCAGTCCGACAGTGAGCGCAGGAAACCTTCCGTATCCGTTATTGCCTCCAGACTGCCAGTCACGGTCAGAACCAACTGCAGACTTTATCGGCCTCACAGACGAGGCTAACAAAGTCGTCATAGCTGATCAGCCTGATTTCTGCAGGCAGCCTGTCTGCCAGACCACGCGCCTCAACATCTGCCCTGACAGCAGCAGCCGGCTTATCCAGTGTCAGCGCCAGGTAGACACCGTCTTCAAGTAGAACAATGCCATCTTCAGGGCAGAGATGCGGCTCACACAATGCGAGCGCCGAAGTTTTATTGATCGTGTGCAGCGTCATCAGAAGTTCAACACCTTGTCATGGGAAGCAATTAGCCTCGCGGCTTCGGCCGAGGCAAGCGCTTCTACTTCAATCGCAAGATCTGACACTGACAGCTGAAAGCGCTCCAGCGAGGCAGCGTCCACGCAGATGTGGTTCACGCCGTAATCGCGCAGTGCACCAAAGGCCCTGGCAAAGTCTTTCGTACCAAGATCAGCTGGGTCCTGGGACTTGATTAGCTGCAGAATGCCTTCACCAGTAAAAAGCAGGGAGCAATCGCTGAAGGCGGAACCCATCAGGACGGCGTCGAGTCCTTCCTGGGCATTGATACTGCCATGCGGCGGCTTCGATTGGATAAACAGGAGTTTCATCAGGCACCAAAGGTCACGATGCGATCTGCATTAATTGCTGCATCAATTAACTGGCCAAGCCCCGAAATCAGAAATCCGGCAGCGATATTGTTTGCGGGCTTCTCATACCGCTCTGCCTCCGTCTGATCGATGATGCCGCGACGCAGGCAGGATGCGACACAGGCAACCAGTTCGATGTCTTGCTCCGCATGAAGCCGCTGCCAGCCGGCAACAATATCAACTTCATCCTGAGGTGGTGCTGCCAGCGCATTCGCTGCATAGACGCCGTCGTGGTAGAAAAAAACCCGGATAATCTCATGCCCGCCGGCCAGTGCCGACTCAGTAAACCTGAGTGCCGAGAGACAACCCTCGGAGGAGTAGGGCGCCCCATGGACAACAATCGCGAATTTCATACTTTCTTCTGGACGAAAAAAAGCCCTGATATGACCTCATATCAGGGCTTTCACAGTGTGTGACGACTTAATCGTCGCCCATGGCACCCAGCAGGTGAAGCAGGCTGGTGAACAGATTGTAGATCGACAGATACATGGAAACTGTTGCCATAATGTAGTTGGTCTCGCCACCGTTCAGGATGCGGCTGGTGTCAAACAGAATGAAACCCGACATCAGGATGACAATGGCAGCGGAGATCGCCAGGTGCAGGCCGGGGACGGCGAAGCCAAAAAAGCTGCCTGCCAGCATCAACAGGATACAGCCGATGACGACCCACATACCGGTCATCAGGAAACCCGCCATATACGAGAAATCCTTTTTCGTCATCAGAGCATAGCCTGACAGCGAGAAGAATATCAGGCCCGTCAGCCCCATCGCCGTCATGACGATCTGGGTGCCACCCGCAGTCTGCATGTAGAAGTTCAAAATCGGGCCCAGTGAGAAGCCGAGGATACCTGTGAAGGCGAACACCAGGGCAACGCCCCAGATGCTATTGCGCATTTTATTGATGGCGAACATCAAAGCGAACGCTATGATCAGCGGAATCCACCCCATGTAGGGTGCGTCGACTGCCATCGCAACGCCGGCCATTGCAGCGCTGAATATCAGTGTCATCGACAGCAGCATGTACGTATTACGTAATACCTTGTTCGTCGATGTGACTGCTGTCTGACGGTCTGTTACAAATTGTGTCTCAGCCATTTTGAAGATGTCTCCTTAAGATTGCGACATGACAGGCTTGAAAGTTTACGTTACCTGTCGCCAAAAGCAAGCCGCGGCAGGGGCTATGTCCTTGTAAAACAGTGATTTAACGCTCTAGGCACTTCACCAGTCCGAGTTCAGCAAAACAATTCGAAAAACCCGCGGTGACCTGCAGGGCCAGACGGAAAGCGGACATTTCCCTTACATCGCACCAATATTTAGCAAGAACATTTCGTGCTAACGTCACTTTCATGACATTTCAGCGCTGTGATCGTTACGACCTTATGTCATAGACACGTGAGACGCATGACACGGACAAAACCTGTGCCTGTATAGAAATCGCACGACCAGGGTGAGCGCGCTTTTGCAAAACTTGATTTTATATATCCTGGCAGTCCTGGTGGGCTTGTCCGGACTTTTCGCGGACCTCTATCTAAAGCTTTACCCCGGCTTTTTTGCAGCCTATCTCGTCTCGCTCGCACTGATATCGCTTACCAGTTCTCGCAGAGCCGCAATTATTTCAATCCTGCTGGTCTTCGCCTGCCTCTGGGGCGGGTGGTTCCTGATGCATCTGCTGTCTGCAGAGGATGTGCAGCCGGTAAGATTTCGCATGATGGCCTCGTTTGTCACGTTTCTGTTCGCTGTCTTCGTCCTCTACCAGCAGATTGTCCGTCAGAACCTGAAATCCAGTTTCAACCTGATGGACAGGGTGCAACATTTATCAGGCATAGGCAGCATCCGGATTGACTCCGTCAAACAGACCATAGAATTCAGCAGCAAGGCCCAGGAAATCGTTGGCTCAGATACACAGAGGATGGCGTTCGATCAGTTCGATCAGATGCTTGACCACGAGCCCCGGGGCCCGGCCGGTAACCTGCTGGTCAACAGTACCATCGATATAGAATCCGGCATTAACCGGTTTGACGGCACTCGGCGTCTTATTCGACTTGTTTACTATCCCGCCATGAGCAACTCCTCTGCAGCAGGCGAATGGGTCGGCTGGATAGAAGACCTGACCGAACACATGACACAAGAGGTGGAACAGAAACGGCAAGAGAAGCAGGCAAAAGATCAAAACCAACTGAAAAATGCGGCGGTGATGACCGGCCATATCGCGCACGACTTGAACAACTTTCTTACCGCTATTCGCGGCAATGCAGAATATCTGGCTAACTCGACTGAAAGTCCCGAAAGCCAAAAAGACAGCTCGGTGGAAATATGTAACGCAGTTGATCGAGCATCCTTGCTCGTAAAGCAGTTGCAGAATTCCGCTAAACAAGACTCGGTCATGCTTGACCATCTTGTGTTAGCCGACGTCATCGGTCAGATGTCTGAGTTGCAGACGCTCGCGAAACAAGAAGGCTGCGAATATACAGCCGAGGCGGTGGTCCGGACGAGTCCAGTCCGAATAGAAAGAGCGCCGCTCTTTCAGGTGATCTTGAATCTCGTGGTTAACGCCATTCAAGCCGCAAAGGATGGAGGCAAGCGAGTCTGCATTTCGACCGGCGAGCTCACAATGACACCAGCCGACTTAGCCGAGTGCGTTGTGAATAATGCTGCGCCAGGAGAATTTGCCTTCATCGAAGTCGAAGACTCAGGAAAAGGCATATCCGCAGGAGACGCTCCACACATATTCGAGGCATCGTTTTCAACGAAACAAGACGGGCATGGCCTAGGGCTAAGCGCCGTTAAGAGTATCGTTAGCGACCACAACGGCGCTATAAAAGTTGAGTCAACCCCGGGTAAGACCCGCTTCCAAGTATTTTTCCCAGCACAAACAGCGGCGGGAAAAAAAGCGGCGGAAATTTCAGTTACACCGGGAGCAACCCGGGAAATTCTTATCGTTGATGATCAGACCGCAGTGACATCACTGCTCGCTCGATATATCTCTAAGCTCGGATTGGTACCATTGACAGAGAATTCTGGCGCGGATGCGCTCACCCTGCTAGAAAGCAAAGGCGGGGCAATTGATGCTGTCATTCTTGATGTGTCGATGCCAGGCATGGACGGCGTAGAATGTCTCAAGAAAATCAGGGCTGCGCATCCGGATCTTCCTGTGATTATGATGAGTGGCTACTGGGAAGAAAGTGTTGGCGGACAGATTCGCGCTGACGATATCGTCGGGTTCCTAAATAAACCATTTACGGTTGACGAGCTTGTCGACCTGCTTCAGAGAGCATCAGGAAGTTCATCGCTTTAACAGCCTCATGTGCTGAGAAAACGTTCAAAGTCCAGAGCATGGATGATAGGTCTGTACTGGTAAGGACCCAAGCAGAAATGGCAGAAATGGCGGAGGGGCAGGGATTCGAACCCTGGATGCCTCTCGACATGCCGGTTTTCAAGACCGGTGCATTCAACCACTCTGCCACCCCTCCGAGCACGTCACAGGGACGCGGTGCGCAATATACGTGATTCCTGCCTTGTTGTTAAGCGGTGAGTTCATTAGTGTGTGCCTGTGGCGGAAATTTTCTTTTTACTCTCGATATGCGGCGGCTTGGTCTACTGGTACACCTCCCTCCAGTGTAAAACCTTCGCTGCCGCCCACGCGCGACGTGAGTGTGACAAACATGGCGTCCAGCTCCTTGATCAGACGGTACAGCAGATCAAGCTCTCGATGAGCCGGGACCGGGATTCCCGCTGGCATATGTGGCGCGAGTACCGCTTCGAGTATTCATTGGACGGCATTGATCGGTACGAAGGCAGGCTGATCATGCTGGGCAACCGGCTGCTGCGGAGTGTGCTTGAAACCTCAAACCCTGTTATTCACTAGCGCCACTCTCAGGCTGATGGGCTGATGGGCTGCTCGGCCCCTTCCCCGATGAACTGCCAGCCGGGGTAAACCTGATCAGGCTTCGCCGTCAGAGCGGAATGCCTCAGTCCACTGTTGGTAGTCGGTATCTTCAGCAGGTTTGATCATCACGCCCATGCGATAGCTGGCGCCTACCTGCCGCGTCCATCGCACTTCGCCGCGTAACAGGTAAAGGGCGACGGGTTCGCCGATAGCGATGGTGAGATTAACCAGTGAACCTGGATTCAATTCAGAATGGGACGAGAACTGCATGCCGTGAGCTGAGAAATCTATGGCTTCACACTGCAGTGACATTCCTACCATACGGGGCTGAGCTGTCGATTCATGGACATGCACAACAAATCTGAAATTTTGCTCACGCCTGTTTTCGCTGCGCTGGTTATCTGACATAAACGTCTATTCTGCCTAGTGCGGATCAATCAGGCTGCGGTAAGTCTTGAGGTGTTTCAGCGCCTCTGCATGCTCCCCAACCAGTTCGTAAAGTCTTGATAGATTGTAATGCGCGTCAGCCAGATTAGAAGCCCGTTTATAAGCGTCAATCGCTTCCTGCACCTGGCCCATGTCTTCGAAGAGGGTGCCGAGATTGAAAGCAGCCAGTACATTATCCGGCTCAGCGGTTAAAGCATGTCGATAGTGTTCTTCCGCAGCCTCGTACTCTCCGGCCTCCTGCAACAGCCGGCCGATATTGACATGCGCATCTGAGTGGTAGGGGTCCAGTTCCAGAGCCCGCAGGTAGGCAGCAGGGGCATCCTCGGGTGACACGGCCTCGAGGTCAACACCGAGGTCAAACCAGTCATCAGAGGTAAGCTGATCACTGTTCTCGGCTTCCTCTGCGGCTTGCCGCGCGAGCGGAGCGACAGTACCGGCCAGATCTGCCACGGCGAAATTGAAGTGAATCTGACCTGAATCCGGGTTATACATCTGATCGTCTTCCCGGATCACCACGGCACCGCCATCACCGGCAATCCGCAGTGACGTCAGGGGTCGAGTGGAGGGCAGTCGCGCCTTGAGGCGAAAGAGAGCGTTATTGACCTTGGCGCGTTTAACACCCGCTTGTATCAATTCTTTCGCGGTCCTGAGGACGATGATGTCCTGGAAACTGAATCGATACTGGTTACCTTCAGTCCGGGCAGGCTCAATGATTCCGGAACGAGCGATTTCTCTGATAACCCCGGGCGACAGCTCCAGCAGCTCCGCGACGTCTCTGGTGGAGTAGCCTTTCATAGAGCCTGAGAATAGGGGGTCTGACCCTCCCTGTATAGCGTCTCCGGTGAAATTTTTTAATTGCTAAGACAAGCCACGTGCCTTTCGCGATAGAGAGGCTATAATTCGCGCCTTTGACAAAGTTACGAGGGCAAGATGCCAGGATTTAAATGGGACGATCCATTTTTTCTCGATGACCAGCTGAGCGAAGACGAGCGGCTGATCAAGGACGCCGCCAGGGCCTACGCGGAAGAAAAACTGTTGCCGCGCGTCCGCTCAGCATATCGGGAAGAGCGCTTCGACCGGGAAATCATGAACGAAATGGGTGAGCTGGGTCTGCTCGGGCCAACGCTGCCGGAAAAATACGGCTGCTCTAACGTCAACTACGTGTCATATGGGCTGGTTGCGCGTGAGGTCGAGCGCATTGACTCCGGCTATCGTTCAGCCATGAGTGTACAGTCCTCGCTGGTTATGCACCCGATTTATACCTATGGCAACGAAGCGCAGCGTGAGAAATACCTGCCTAAACTCGCTACGGGTGAGTGGGTCGGCTGCTTTGGCCTGACAGAACCGGACCATGGTTCAGACCCGGGCAGTATGATTACCCGTGCAGAGAAAACCGATGGGGGTTATCTCTTGAACGGCGCAAAGATGTGGATCACCAATTCACCGATTGCCGATCTGGCGGTCGTCTGGGCAAAGCTGGATGACAAAATTCGCGGCTTTGTTGTTGAACGCGGTATGCCCGGGTTCGAGACGCCGAAGATTGAGGGCAAGTTCAGCCTGCGTGCCTCGGTCACGGGCGAGATTGTTCTAAGTGACTGTGAGGTGCCTGAAGAGAATCTGTTGCCGAACGTCAAGGGACTTTCCGGCCCGTTCGGCTGCCTCAACAAGGCACGCTACGGTATTGCCTGGGGTGCCATGGGCGCAGCCGAATTCTGTTGGCACGCAGCCCGCGACTACACGCTGGAACGCAAGCAGTTTGGGCGACCCCTGGCCGCGAACCAGCTTATCCAGAAGAAGCTCGCCGATATGCAGACTGAAATTGCCCTTGGCCTGCAGGGCGCACTGCGTATGGGTCGACTCATGGATGATGATAACTGCCCGATTGAAGATATCTCGCTGATGAAACGCAACAACTGCGGTAAAGCGCTCGATATCGCCAGAATGTCTCGTGACATGCATGGCGGCAACGGCATCTCGGATGAGTACCATGTCATCAGACACACCATGAATCTGGAGACTGTAAACACCTATGAGGGCACACATGACATCCATGCGCTGATCCTGGGACGTGCGCAGACCGGCCTGCAGGCTTTCACTGGCGCCTGAGCCGGGCTCACTCTCTGTAGGAAAAAGCCTACAAAGACTTCGATACATCTCCCACGCCGGACATCATTGATGTCCGGCTTTCCATCCTCTTTGCCCCGGTTTATCTTTGTTGTGTTCCAGCGGCAGATCGCCTGTCAGGGAACAAAATGACTGCAGCAATTAATCATTGCACCAATTATTGCAGCTGCACGAATCGAACCAGGGAGGAAAGGGATGTGATTAACGTCATCGTAGTTGATGATCATCAACTTGTGAGAACCGGTACCCGCAGGCTGCTGGAAGACATGCCTGGCATTAAAGTCGTTGCCGAGGCCGCCAGCGGAGAGGAAGCTGTTGAACTGACCCGACGTCACCAGCCTCATGTCATTCTGATGGACATACAGATGCCCGGCATAGGGGGACTCGAAGCCACGCGGCGCTGCCTGCGGGCACATCCCGAGGCAAAGGTCATTGCGGTCACAATCTATGAGGATGAGCCTTATCCATCAAAACTACTGAACGTTGGTGCAGTGGGGTACCTGACCAAACGGGCGGACATCAACGAGATGGTACTGGCAATCAGAAGAGTGGTTACCGGACAACGCTATATCAGCGCCGAAATTGCCCAACAGCTTGCCCTCAGGCCATTCTCTGACAAAGAAACCTCGCCATTCGATCAGTTAAGCGCTCGCGAAATGCAGATCACGCTAATGGTTATCATGGGACACAAAGTGCAGGAGATCTCGGGCAAGTTGTCCTTGAGCCCAAAGACCGTCAATAGTTATCGCTACCGTGTCTTCGAGAAGCTGGCGGTCCGCAATGACGTCGGCCTGACCCGGCTTGCTATCAAGCACGGGATTATCGACGCGGAAGCGGCCTGAACCCGACCGGGAACTGTTAAAATGCGTTTATGCCCCGTACCAGCCGTGATGAACAACTGCAGGCCTGCAAGAAGTGTCGTCGTCTCAGTAACCAGCTGAAGCGTCTGCGCGAATCCCATCCTGACTACTGGAACAGGCCGGTGCCTGCCGCAGGCGACGCCACCAGCCCAATATTGATTGTCGGTCTCGCACCTGGCATGCACGGCGCCAACAAGACAGGCAAACCCTTTGTCGGAGATGCCTCGGGTCAGTTGCTCAACCAGGCTCTTGATCAGCTCGGCCTGCAGCGTCGGGTTCACATTACTAATGCCGTGAAGTGCCTGCCAATCAAGAATCTGCCATCGACGAAAGAAGTCAGGAACTGTTCATCGTTCCTTGCGGCTGAGTTGGAATCGCACCTGAGGAAACCCAGCCCTGTCGTGTTTGCCCTGGGCGGCCTCGCCCACAAGGCGGTCATAGCCACACTCGGCCTGCGCCAGGCTGACTATGCGTTTGGTCATGGACACGTGCATCAGCACGGACACCTTTGGATTGTTGATTCGTACCATTGCAGCCGCTATAACACCCAGACTGGCAGGCTCACCCTGCCGATGTTTCTTGACGCACTCGGCAAGGCACAGCAACTGGCCCGGCTATGACTGAATTCGACGCGAAATCCTTTCTGAAAACACTCCCTTCAAGACCGGGCGTCTATCGCATGTTCGATGCAGAAGGGCAGGCGCTCTACGTCGGCAAAGCAAAAAATCTGAAAAACCGGGTTAGCAGCTATTTCCGCACAACGGCGCTGGACTCGAAAACGATGGCACTGGTCGCACGTATCGCTGACATCCAGACCACGGTAACCGCGAGTGAAACCGAAGCGCTCCTGCTCGAACAGTCACTGATTAAAGAATTTCGACCGCCCTACAACATCGTTTTTCGGGATGACAAATCTTACCCGTACATCTACCTTTCGAGCGAAGACGAATATCCGAGACTGGCATTCCATCGCGGCGCTCAGAAGAAGAAAGGGCGCTACTTTGGCCCGTTTCCCTCTGCTCACAGCGTCAGGGACTCCCTCAATATCCTGCAGAAGGTATTCCAGGTAAGGCAGTGCGAGGACACCTTTTTCCGTAACCGGACCCGCCCGTGTCTGCAGTATCAGATCAAACGCTGCTCCGGACCCTGTTGTGATCTGGTGACACCGGAGGAATATGCCGACGACGTCGAACACGCTGTGATGTTCCTTGAGGGCAAAAGCAAGGACGTCATGGGTGACTACGCCAACAAAATGGAAGCGGCATCAAAAGCACTGGAGTTTGAGAAAGCCGCGCATCTGCGAGACCAGATCAGTCATCTCAGGCGAATCCAGGAGCAGCAGTATGTCGTCGGTGATCAGGGCGACATCGACGTACTGGCCGCAGTGGTCAATCCGGGCGGGGTCTGTGTGCTGGTCATGTTTATTCGCGGCGGGCGCCTGCTCGGCAACAAGACTTACTTTCCGAAGACCCGGCTCGACGAAGATCAAACGACAGTGCTCGAAGCTTTTCTGCCGCAGTTCTACTTTTCCGGCGCGGGTGGCCGGGAAATCCCTGCAGAGATCATCGTCAGTGCGCAAATGGAAAACAAAAGCGTTCTGGCAGAGGCGCTGAGCGAGAAAGCCGGACGCAGGATTTCCCTGTCGGACCGGGTCAGGAGTCGCCGCAAACGCTGGGTTGACCTTGCCGT
>JAYQAI010000030.1:31560-33209 GCA_038136715.1 Gammaproteobacteria bacterium
GTCATGGAAGAGCTCCAGGTAGAGGGCGTTTTGCTCGTGGGTGTTGCCAAAGGCCCGACCAGGAAAGCAGGCCTGGAGAGCCTCATTATTTCTGACAGACCAGAGCTCGATCTGCCACCAGACAGTCCTGCGCTTCACCTGATCCAGCATATTCGAGATGAAAGTCATCGCTTCGCCATTACTGCCCATCGTAATCGCCGCGGTAAGAAACGCACCGAATCCGTGCTGGAGGGTATAGACGGTGTCGGCCCTAAGCGTCGACGAGCGTTGCTCAGACATTTCGGTGGTGCCTCACAGGTGCAGAGTGCAAGCGTCGAGGAACTCGCCAAGGTGGAGGGCATCAGTCGCGTCCTTGCCGACCATATTTATGCAACGCTGCATCAGCAGTAGCAAGACCAAACAATGGGTACCTCAGCGCCCTGATCAAGTACAATAGTATTCTTCGGCAGCAGCGTCCTGATCATGCTCAAGAGAATCAGCACACCCAATCTATTAACGGGCCTCCGGATCCTGATGATCCCGGTGCTGGTCGCCGTGTTCTATCTCGCCCCCCTGGAGTGGCGCTATCTGGGCTCGGCAGCGGTTTTCACTATCGCTTCAGTCACTGACTGGCTCGACGGCTATCTGGCCAGACGCTGGGGACAATTGACGCCTTTTGGGGCCTTCCTTGACCCCGTCGCTGACAAACTCATTGTCGCTGTGGCGCTGGTGCTGCTGGTTGAGGTCCATGCCAGTGCGATCCTGGCTATTCCCGCGCTGGTTATCGTTGGGCGGGAAATTGTTGTCTCCGCGCTGCGGGAATGGATGGCGCAATACAGCGATATGCGCAGTGTTGCCGTCTCTGTTGTCGGCAAGATCAAGACCGCGTTTCAGATGATCGCGATCATCCTGCTCCTCGCTGCCGGCCCTGGTAAGAGCGACCCGATGATCGTCGGTTACACGCTGCTTTATATCGCGGCCGGCCTGACCCTCTGGTCAATGTATGAATACCTGAAACTGGCCTGGCCCGATCTCTCCAGCGGCATGGTCAACGAGGATAACCGTTGAGCCTGCTGTCTGACGGTGTTCCTCTCGACTCTGTAATACCCGATGAGGTCTCACTTAAACGGTTCTGGCAGAACCACATTCAATCCAGCAACCTGCTGCAGACCGCCGTGACATGCGGCCTGCATGCCGACCGGCTCGCCTGGATCTTCTGCAGTGCCTACCAGTGCGCCCTGCGTGCAGAGATTCCCGGCATACCTGACCACGAGTGGTGGGCACTCGCCGCTTCTGAGGACACCCGAGGCGAACTGCCTGGCGTCAGCTATGACGAAGGCATCCTCAACGGTTTCAAGACCTGGGTCGCCGCCAGCAAACTGGTTGATGCAGTCGTTGTGACCGTCGGCAGGTCAGCTTACGTGGTCCGGCGAGATGCCAGTGGGACAGAGATCAAAACTTACCCGGCGGGAAGTTTTCTTGGCGACATGTCGGTCGGACGACTCGAACTCAACGGTGTTACTGTAGATGATCCGATCGATCTCGGCCGCGACTTCGCGCTGACTGAACCGTTTTACATTACTGCCGCTGGCCTCGGATATCTTCTGAAAGAGGCAACCCGCCTGGATGCCGGAGCCAGCATCGCGGAGGCCCGGGCCTGTATAGAAGCC
>JAYQAI010000030.1:33219-41511 GCA_038136715.1 Gammaproteobacteria bacterium
ATTGAGGCGTTTTCTGCGCTTTATCGCCGCGTTTCCGACCTCGGCAAAATGACGGGCGAGATCTCCAGGGCCGCAGCCGATCAACGAGCAGGCGACTGGGAGAGGAACGGTAAGCTCCTCAGCATGTATCGACGGGGTATCGAGAAGAGGTTGTCCAGCGCCGGCTGATATGACCTGGGTCGATGAAATGGAGCACGGGATCGGATTCGAACCGACATGGTACAGATTTGCAATCTGCTGCCTCACCATTCAGCCACCCGTGCGTGGGTAAGCCATTGTTTGGAGTCGCCGGGCGCTGTGGCTGCACAACACACCAGACCTAAGGCGCGAAAGTCTAAGGCTTTCCATCCTCTGTAGCAAGCAGACTGCCGACAATACGGCTGACGACCGAGCCGGCTTCTTCAGCGGACAGGCGCTGGTCATTACGGAGCTGATTCCACATATCGAACGACAGGGCTGCTTCCAGGCCTTCTACCAGCGCGCGATCTTGCAGCAGGCCCTGAGGCAGGATCGTCATCAATCTATGGCGCTCGTCCCGGACAATTTCCATATGCCGCGTCAATAGTACTGTCGACTGAAATTTCAGCGCTTCTGCTGCCACCCGATAGGGCATGATGATCTCGTAAACCTGCGTGCGTCTTTCCACAAGGTGCTGCAGGTTGTCACGCCAATAAGGCTTGCTCGGTGCGAGACCGATGACGGAATCGATCTTGCTATCAATCGCCACGGCCATTTCCGCATAAAGGCTTTCCATGTCCTTGAAGCGCCGGAACACCGTGCGCAGTCCCACTTCAGCTCGATTGGCGACTTCTTCGGCGGTGGGCGCAATTCTGCCTTCTCGAACCAGTTCAAGCATCGCGGCCACGATCCGTCGCTTGCTGTCCTGACTGCGCAGCTTGCGACCATCGGTAGTCGTGGTAATGTCATCTAAATCCATGGCAAGAAGTGGCACGAGGAATGCCAGTATTATGACAAAAGAATGGCATAAGCAGTACAACCACCTGAAATTCGAAGAAACCGGGAATGGCATTCTTAAGGTGACGATCGATCGTCCGGAGCGAATGAATGCCACTGATGCGCCGCTGCATAACGCACTGTCACGTATCTGGCTCGATATCGAAGATGACGATGATGTACGCGTGGTTGTCATAACGGGCGAGGGCGATGCCTTCTCGGCTGGCGGTGATCTCGAATGGATTGAATCCATGGTCAATAACTACGACGGTATGAAAGCCGCGTTCCGCGAAGCCGGCGACATTGTTTATCGCATGACGCAGTGCTCCAAGATCATCGTCTCCGCCATTAACGGCACAGCCGTGGGTGCCGGTCTTGCTGTCGCTCTCATGGCAGATATCAGCATTATGGCCGAGGAAGCGAAAATCACGGACGGTCATATCAGGCTCGGTGTTGCTGCTGGCGATCACGCAAACATTATCTGGCCGCTGCTGTGCGGCCTGGCAAAAGCCAAGTACTACCTTTTGACAGCGGACTTTGTCGATGGCAAGACAGCCGACCAGATAGGTCTCGTCAGCAAATCAGTGCCGCGAGATCAGTTGATGGAAGAGGCGATGAAAGTGGCCACCAAACTCGCCAATGGACCCCGGGATGCCACCAGCTGGACCAAGCGGGCACTGAATCTTTGGGTCACCCAGGCTGCCCCTGCGTTTGATGCCAGTCTTGCGTTCGAGATGCTGAACTTCATGGGCAACGATCCAAGAGAAGGAGTGGCCGCATTAAAAGAAAAGAGGGCGCCTGACTTTGAATGAATCTGAATCTGATTCTGAATGTTAGAACGTTAAGCAATCGCGTCAGCGCGGCACAGGTTCAAAAAGAAAGCTCAGTGATAAACATCGCCATGAGCACCTGATACAAGGCGCCAAATATACTCTTTTCCTCGCCAGAGACGATGCAGGAGCCTCGCTGAAGCGTTGCATGATTGAAGTCGGGCGCTTCCAGTGTGACCTTGTAAAGTCCCTGCTGCGTTGGCAGACGCCCGCTGCTGTCTTCCAGCACTGGTATATCACCACCAAAAAGTGAAGCCAGATACACCTGATCAAGTTCTCGTGTTGCCGACTCTGCAATATCTACAATCGTCAGACCAGTGCCATTGTTCGTGAGACTTTCCGGGATAAATTTCCCAGACATGCCGATACTCAAGCGTTCCAGGTGTTTTTCATCAACGTAAGCCGTAACGACCGTCGATTCATCGGCATTTATCGTCGCTATTCGAGTACCGGCTGTAACCCAGGAATTCTCATAATGATACTCGGAGATGCCCGTCAATCTGCCTTTGAGTGCTGCTCTAACGGTAAGAGCCCCCTGCAGGTCTCTCAGGCTTGCGAGTTTACTCTGCTCCGTAATCAGCTCTGTTTCCAGCAGTCGTCTGTCTCTTTTTGTGTCCACGCTAAACCCGGCAACCGCGGCCTTGGTTCTGAGTTCGAGCGTTCTCAATTCTGTCACCCGGATATCTTTTCCCAGCTGGGGCGAGGCGAATTTCGCTACAACATCACCAACATCCACCATTTCACCTCTGGTGCGCAAATAAACTAACCGGGCATTCAACGGTGCGTATATATCGACCTGGCCTACGCTGGCGTAACCGGGAAGTACCATCGTTGTTTTCCAGGGCACAACGCCGATCCCAAGAAACGCAACCAGAATTGAAAAAGTGGCCAGCGTGTTCAGGTTCCAGCTCATTTCCGACCTGTGTTCTACAATGAAGCGCAGCTCTCTCATAACAGGCAGGCCAATAAACACCCACAGGCTTGCGAAGAAGAAAATAATCCCCAGAGCTTTGAACAAAAAGTTGTAGACAAGCAGCGAGATTCCTGTGAACAACAACAGGCGATAAAGCCAGGTCGCCATCGCGAAAATCAGCAGGAACTGTCTAGGCTCCTCAGGGTAGGGTTGATCAAGTTTGAAAAGCTTTTGACGCAGAAAGCATTTCGTCACGGCAAAAGAGCGCTGCTCGAGATTAGGGGTTTTAAGCCAATCAGACAGCAGGTAGTAACCATCAAACTTCATCAAAGGGTTTAGATTGATTAAGAGACTTATCACCCAGGTAGTCGTTGCGAGGACGAAAACAACGCTGCGCAGGATTCCATCTTCAAGCAAAAACCAAATCACAAGTGCTACGCTGGCTATGGCCAGTTCAACGCACATGCCCGCAGCGCCGACCATTAAACGTTTATTTTGAGAGACTATCCTCCACGCCGCACTCGTGTCGGTGTAGAGCACGGGCCAGCCGACCAGCAGAGCCAGGCCAATAACGGGCACTCTGCAACCGAAGTTCTTTGCGACGTATGCATGCCCGAGCTCGTGACAGATTTTGACGATCACAACGCTGCCGACCAGCGCCAATAGGCCTTCGAGGGTAAAAAAATACAAAAAGGTACCGAAAAACTCCTCGCTTTTCTGGCTCACAGCCAGAATACCGATGAGAGCACAGGCAAAATAAATTCTGACTGCAATCGGCAATGCCAGTAATCGCGCAAGCGGTAAAGAGCGCTCCAGGAATTTGTCAGGATTCCAAATGGGAAACCGCATGAAGATCGGCGCTCTGACCAGATAGCTCAGATTATCCTTCCTGTTTGCGGCATTTCTTTGTTTCTCGAGCCAGGGGATCTGGGTGTCATCCGGTTTCGACAGATTGTTGACGCGAATGAAATTGATCAGTGTCTCAATTTCTTCAAAAGTAATTTGTCGACCAAGCGCCAGCGTTGCTTTTTTTTGCATGTCATATGCGTCTTCGCTATCCAGGAAGTTCATGAGCTCAATGAAAGACGCAGCCAGTCTGAAATGACGATTGGCTAGCGGATCATAGAGCAGAAATGAGCGTTCCCCGTCGGGGTCTGGTTCGGCCTGTTGTAATTTCAACTCCTCCCTTAAATGCGGAAGCAACATTGGATTGTCCATTAAATGCCCATCCACTGCCTTGCAGTTGCAATAGGTCTCCTGAACAGAAAATAGAACAGGCTTACCTCCGACCCTTCTATTTTCAGAGTGCCTCGCCAGCCTAATCTGGGCATCGTGTCAGCGCCCTCTAAAGCCGCTCTGCCTCTAAATCCTAGAATCCCAGCTGGGGAAACCTCGGCGCGATAATTGATATATCGCACTTCACCGACGTAGGGTTGGTCCGGTCGCACGTTTGGGTAGAAGTTGACTCTTGAGGCAGGGGGTATGGTGATACTGTCCTCGATCGCCACCCAAAATTCGATTTCCACTGAACCAGGTGAGGCCACCATCATCAACTGCTGGCCAATCTTTACCGGTTTCCCTAGAAGACTCACTGGATCATCGACTATCGCAATGCCTGATTGGCTAGCAGTCAGTGTGGCCTGCTGCAGTAGCGATCGCATGTATTCCAGCTCAGTTTCCTGCTGACTTATGCGAGCGCGCAGAGCCGGCAGGCTCGATGCTGACGTATTGTCACCAATAGCAGCTTGATTCGCCCGTCGGTATTCAGCCTTGGCTATTTCAAGATCTTGTGCAACGACCGAGTAACGCGTCTGCACATCTCTCTTATCGAGAGAGATCAACAGTTCCCCGGCATCAACGGACTGGTTCGGTTCTATGTTGACTTGATCGATTACAGCGTCCATTGGCGACCGAATAATCGCGGGGTTTAAAGGGACTATCTCTGCACTGGCGGTAATTGTCTGCACGGTTGGCACAATGACCATTGCGACGAGAGATACAGCCAGAAGCGCCAAAACGTTCCTTGCGCGAAAGATATTTGCTCTGAGCTTAGACGCTGTCGAAGGTCGAGAGGCCCAGATTGCGTGCGATACCGCTGCCGACCAATAGTCTGCGATTAATGTTTCCTCATCGCTCCAACTCTCTGATCTCGCCAGGATAAGGTACTTGCCGTCAGTCAACCGACAGCAGAGCAAATTCCCTGGCAGATACTCGTGCCAAACCGCTGCTATCTCAAGCGATACATCGGCGGGGGTGAACACTCGAGACTTTTGCGTTAATTGAAACGCCGGTTCCTTGACTAGTTGCTCAAGCCAGTCGGAAAACGGTGTATGGTGCACCGCTTCCGGCAACCCTGAGATGGCCAGGATTTCCCTTCGCGTAGAGTGGCCGACCAGCACAGCAACATCATAGTTGAGTAATTTAGTGCTTTCATTTACGACCAGGTGAGATATTTCAGAAAGGGACTGGCAGTCCCTTAGTTTGGCCTGCATGAGCAATAAATCAGCAACTTCCATTGTGTCACACGCTACGCTTACGGTTCCAAACGACCCACTATTGCACCGCTCATTCCTGGCAATAAGTTTTTCTGCTTGTCTTTCAAGCGGCCAAAAACCTTAACGGACTCGCTCACCGGATCAATTGAGCCGCCAATGCGGTCGACAATAACCGTCACTACTTGCCCGGTTTCCCCGACAAAGACTTCAAAAGGTCGCCCGGGCTTGAATTTTGGTAATTGAACTGACGGGACAATCATTTCAGTCTCGAGGTTGTCGGTATCTACGAGTTTAAAAAGTGCGCCTCCCTCCGTAATGTACTCGAAGGCATTGGCATGCTTCTCTGTAATTATCCCCGAAAAAGGCGCATGGATCTTACAATAGCTTGTGATTGCTAAGGCTCTGTCATATTCCGCACGGTCTATCTTGACCTGCGCCTGGCTCATTTCGAGCTCCAGGTCACTAATGCTTTCGAGGTCTGCCAGCTTTTGATTTATAGCAACTTGATATTGCGATGACAGCAGCCTGGTTTCGGTAATCTGTGATTCGGCTAATTGACGCTGGCAATCAAAACTAACGACAAGTTCACCTTTCTGTACTCTGTCCCCGACTCTTTGCTTGAACTCAGTAATGCGACCCGTCAGGGAAGAGCTGATGAGGGCGGCATGATTTGCAGAGAATTGCGCTCGTATTTCTGCACCGCTGCTCACCTCAGCGTTGGAAGGCATAGCAGTAACTGCTAGCAGCACCAGATAAATTGAGGAAATACGATGATGCATGAGCAGTTCCGGACCCTGTCTTTAATCCTTTCTTGGGGATTGCGAAAAAACTTGCTTGAACTCTTCTTGCGACGGACTGGTGCTTTCAATCTTAAGATCAGCCAGCTTCGATTTGTAACCTTCTTCTATCTGATAAGACAGTTCCTCCATGCTAAGAGACATGTGGTTTTCAGGCACCGGATTGACTCCCAGGCTGCTGAGGAAAGCGCCATAGGAGCCTTGAGCATCGGCATAAGAAAGCAACTTCCCGATATTCGAGCTGAACGCTCTGAATTCATCTGTGATTGCCTGAACATTTGTCGCAGCGCTGTTATTTTTTCGATCATTGGTTAATCCAGCAAGTTCCCGATCTATCTCATCGAGAACCTCAGCGGTTTTGAGCACCTGCAGAGAATTCTGATATGCCTGCCAGGACAGGTGCAAACTCGCGATTACCGCCATTCTGGTTGTACGTCGCTTCAATTTTTCGAGCGCCTCGCTTGCGGAACGAGCCTCTTTTATCTGTGATCGGTAAAGAATCTGGGTGATGTCCGCGGTAAGGCGAGCGCCAAGCTCACCCCATTGATTATTCCAAAGGAAGTCGTTGGAATGATGATAGTCTCCGTAGGACAACTCGAGGCTAGGCAGCAAGCGCCTCATCGCTTTGCGTGTTTCAAGCTGCGCAGTTCTTACTTCGTAGGCTTGACTTGCATAGTCGACGGAGTTGATGAGCGCGATCGTTTCCAGTGTTTCCACATCAAACGCAGGAAAGTCTGGAATTTCAAGTTCCGGGTAGCTCGCTAAAGAAAAACTCTCCGTCACGGGCAGGTTGATGAGGGTTGCCAATTCGACTTTTGCGAGGTTCATCGAATGTTCTATTTGACTAATTTGCATTTTAGTCTCGACCAATGCCCTTATCTCGAGCAGCACCGTTGTCGGCGTGCGGAGACTCTCCTCTCTCACGGTGTATAAGTTATCCAGAGCGCGATTGACTCTCCGTAAAATGTCAGCGAGCTCTGGTCGTAGCTGCTCCATAGCGACTGCTTTCCAGTAACTACGCCGCACCTGTTGCAGCAGGTTCGTCATCACTTTCTCGCGCGCCTTGGTTGTGACTTCCAGGTTATTTGCGTCCTGCTTCATCTGAAGAAGGCTCACCCCGAAGTCCAGCAAATTCCACCTGAGGGAAAGATCTGCATTGGTGCGCTCGGGTTCCTGAGAAGTCGATGGCTCTAGCGACTCTTTCCTGGTGAGAACAGAAATACTACGCGAGGCATCTTCATTCGATCGATCAAGGTAGCCTGCATTTGCTGCAAACACCGGTAGCTGATCTTTCTTTGCCAGTTCGAAATTTTTCGCGCTGACAGCTTCTTCCATCATTTTGACGCGATGTTCCAGGTTATATTTGACGGCGAGCGCCATCGCGTTCGCAAGCGTCAGGTTATCGATGCTTTCCGGTCTGTAACTGAGCTCAAGACGTTCATCTTCCTGCATAACCTGGACGAGTTCGCCATCAGTAAAAACGATGTTTTCTTGGGTGGCACAGCCTGTCACAGACAGGACTATAAATGTCAGCAAGGCAAAGCGTGGTACCGACCTGTCGTTAATAATGTTCATTAACCCATTGCTCCAAATACTTTTTCTAACGCCTTGGTCAGAGTGATTTTTTCTTGTTGATAGCCAAACTGGCCTGCCAGCTTTAAGTTCTCTGAAAGGCTTGAACCCTCTGGTTCTTCCTGCGTTTTGACGGACATCCCTTCGAGCGGGGGTAGTGCCTCAGAGTTAAGCAGATCGGCTTCAGCCAGGTGAGTTTTAGCATTCGCTTCGTTATTGATTTCAGTTACTGCCGCAGTTTCGTCATCAGTGATTTCAACAACAAACGTACTTTCAACAGAATTTCCCTGACGATCTGTCGCGGTCACTGTTATTTCAATCGATTCAATACCAGCAGCCCGAGCCTTGCTGACGTCTACCGTAAATTCGCCAGTTTCTGACTCAAAAGCAACAAAGTCAGGCAGTTCGTCTCCGTTAGCCATTCTGGCCTTCAATGTCAGGGGCTCGTTCGGGTCGGTATGGATAAACGCCTCGCGAACTTCAAAGTTCAGAAAGCCACTGCTTGCCTGCTGGTTCTCTATACTACCCGTCAGTCGGACCGGGTTTTCAACTGGGTTGGACGGACCGGACGCACTGACGATCGCTTCCTGTTGCTGAGCGTTTCTCTCTGAGTCTATCGACGTTTGCGTCTCAGCACCTGTGGTTTCTGCGCTGCTGATTGCTGAGTCGACAACATTATCAGTTGGTTGCCCGGCGTCCGCCTCACTCGCTGTCTCGGCTTGTTGCAAAAA
>JAYQAI010000031.1:0-2744 GCA_038136715.1 Gammaproteobacteria bacterium
CCGCTGAGGGCTCTGGCTCCTCTACCTGTGCCATGCCGACGAGATGTTCGTCTTTCGAAAGATTAATGAGCCGGACGCCTTGGGTGTTTCGACCCAGGGTGCTGACTTCATCAGCAGGAATCCGCACCAGGGTGCCCTGATCGCTGATGAGGATGACCTCATCACCCTCGAAGACCTGCACCGCACCAACGACATCGCCATTGCGCTCGCTCAGCTTCATACCGATCACCCCTTGTCCGCCCCTGCCGATGACAGAGAAGTCTTCGAACAGGCTGCGCTTGCCGTAGCCATTGCGACTGGCTATCAGGACCCGGCCGTTTTCCTGCGGGATCATCAGTGAGATGACACTCTCGCCCGTCTTGAGCTTGATGCCGCGAACCCCGCGAGCGGTTCGGCCCATGGCGCGTACATCAGATTCCTTGAAGCGGATTACCTTGCCACCTGAGCCGAACAGCATGACATCACTGGTGCCATCGGTGATGGCGGCGCCCACGAGGGTGTTGTCTTCTTCGAGTTCGATCGCGATCAGGCCTGTGCTGCGCTGGCGCGAAAAGTCCATGAGCGGCGTCTTCTTCACGGTGCCATTCTGGGTCGCCATAAAAATGAAACGATCATCGGTATATTCATCGACCGGCAGCATAGCCGTGATCTTTTCGTCGTCCTCCAGTGGCAGGATGTTAACGACGGGTCGACCGCGGGCCGTCCGACTTGCCGGTGGAATCTGAAACACCCGCAGCCAGTAAACCTTGCCGCGGTTGGTGAAACAGAGAATGGTGGCGTGGGTGCTGGCCACCATCAGGTGTTCAATATAGTCCTCGTCCTTGACCGAACTCGCGGTCTTCCCGCGACCGCCACGCCGCTGTGCGCGGTAGGTATCGAGCGGCTGGGTCTTGGCATAGCCGCCGTGAGAGAGCGTCACCACCATGTCCTGCTCGGTGATGAGGTCCTCCATGGTGAGGTCTTCCTGGGTTTCGACGATCTCGGTGCGGCGCTCGTCGCCGTACTCATCGCGGATCTCAACAAGTTCTTCGCGAATGATGGCCATCAGGCGCTGTGGGTTGCTGAGTATTTCCATCAGTTCGGCGATGGTGTCGATAATCTCGCGGTATTCGTTCAGCAGGTTTTCCTGCTCGAGACCCGTCAGGCGGTTGAGGCGCATCTCGAGAATGGCCTGAGCCTGTTCCGGCGACAGGAAGTAGTTGCCGTCGTCCTTCAGGCCATACTCATCATCGAGATCGTCCGGACGCGCGGCATCCGGCCCGGCACGCTCGAGCATCTGGACCACGGTTTCAGACCGCCAGGGCTGCGCCACCAGGCGTTCCCGGGCTTCCTGAGTGTTGGCCGAAGATTTAATCAGCTCAATCACCGGATCAATGTTGGACAGCGCGACCGCCAGACCTTCGAGCACGTGGCCACGGGCGCGGGCGCGGCGCAGCAGAAACACCGTGCGTCGGGTCACGACTTCACGTCGATGCAGGATGAACTGCTCCAGCACCTGCTTCAGATTCAGGACCTTGGGCTCGCCATCAACAAGCGCCACGATATTGATACCAAACACACTCTGTAGCTGGGTCTGGGCGTAAAGGTTATTGAGTACAACCTCACCCACTTCGCCACGGCGCAGTTCAATCACGATGCGGGTGTCGGCAGCGGATTCATCCCGCAACTCGGTGATACCTTCGATCTTCTTGTCTTTCACCAGCTCGGCGATCTTCTCGATCAGCCGCGCCCGGTTCACCTGGAACGGAATCTCTTTGATGATGATCGTGTCTTTGCCGGCCTTCTCGTTGGTCTCGATGTCACACCGGGCGCGAACCTGAATGCGGCCCCGGCCGGTACGGTAGGCCTGGACGATGCCGCCCCGGCCATTAATGATGCCGGCGGTAGGAAAATCCGGACCAGTCACGTATTCCATGATTTCGTCGACCGATAGTTCCGGGTTGTCAATCAGCGCAAGGCAGCCGTTCACGACCTCAGTCAGGTTATGCGGCGGAATATTAGTCGCCATACCCACAGCGATACCGCTGGAGCCGTTGACCAGCAGGTTAGGCAATTTGGCCGGCAGGACCTCCGGCATCTGCAGCGTGCCGTCATAGTTCTCGACAAAATCGACAGTTTCTTTATCAAGATCGGCCAGCAGCTCATGTGCGATCTTTTCCATGCGGATTTCGGTGTAACGCATGGCCGCAGCGCCATCGCCGTCGAGCGAACCGAAATTGCCCTGACCGTCGACCAGCGGGTAACGCATGCTGAAATTCTGCGCCATACGCACGATGGTGTCGTAGGCCGCGTTATCACCATGCGGGTGATACTTACCGATGACATCGCCAACAATCCTGGCGGACTTCATGTAAGCCCGATTATGGGCGTTGTTCAGATCGTTCATGGCGTACAGCACGCGCCGGTGAACCGGTTTCAGGCCGTCCCTGACATCCGGCAGGGCCCGACCAACGATCACGCTCATGGCATAGTCGAGGTACGACTGCCGGAGCTCGTCTTCAATATTTATTGTGCTGATATCTTGATCTGAATCTGACATGGATCTCCATTACCCTGGGTGTCTTGCCATTCCCTCAACGGGGATGACCGTCACACGGCGCCCCTGCCAATGGCTTCAATCAGCATCGTTTCGGGGCATTATTTCCGGCCTGTCCGGCCTTCGGGGTCTGTTGCTTTTTTGCTGTTTCTTGTTGCTGTTTCTTGTTGCTGTTCGGTCGAATTTCCGCTGAATCCCTGCTGGATTT
>JAYQAI010000031.1:2844-5064 GCA_038136715.1 Gammaproteobacteria bacterium
GCTGGATTTTTTTCGATTTCTAAGCGGAAAACCGCCTGCCAGGGGACCCTCGCGCGCTGGTTTTCCTCTTTCCTTTTCAGGCTCGAAATTCTATCACAGCAGACCTTCAGAACCCACTTTTTTCGACGCTCAACTGCACTTATAAGTCATTGAAATAGAACAGATAAACTACAGTTTTTGAGAAACTGCGCTGGTGCCCCAAATCGCGGCCGGAAAGCGCCCGCGAACCCGGGTATAATGCGCCACCTTGGCCGCGCCAGCGGCTGCCTGCAGAGGTTAAATTGGCAAACGATAGACTTGAAATCATTACGCCGTCGTGGATCGCGCCGGTGGCGCCTGAACCCGGCGTCCTGACCGATCACAGCCTGGTCATTGATGGCACGCAGATCGTAGCGGTCTGCCCGACCGGGCAGGCCCGCACGCACTACCCTGATGCAGCAGAAACCCAGCTGGATCAACATCTGCTGACGCCGGGTTTCGTCAATGTGCACGGCCACGCCGCCATGACCCTGCTGCGCGGTATCGCCGACGACCGCGAGATGATGGACTGGCTCACCAACTGGATCTGGCCGATCGAGGGCGAACTGGTGACCGAGGACCTGGTGTACGACGGCACAAGGCTCGCGGCCCTGGAGATGATCCTGTCAGGTACCACCTGTGCCGCTGACACCTATTTCTTCCCAGAGGCTGCCGCCAGCGCCTTCACCGACATGGGTTTCAGAGCCCAGGTCTGCATGCCGGTGCTGCAGTTCAGCAACGCCTGGGCGAGTGGCGAGGAAGAGCACATCCACAAGGGCCTGGCGTTCCGCGACAGCATCAAGAACAGCCCGCTCATCACCACGGCGTTCGCGCCACACGCACCTTATACAGTGACCGATGACGGCTTCAGGCGCGTCAAACTGTATGCCGAACAACTGGACCTGCCCATCCACCTCCATCTGCACGAAACGGCCACTGAGGTCAGCGATGCTGTCAATGAAACGGGCGTGCGTCCCATCACCCGGCTGGCAGAACTGGATATCCTTTCACCCGCATTGCAGGCCGTGCATATGACCCAGCTGCGCGATGACGAGATTGAGCTGCTGGCGCGCCACGGCGTCCAGGTCGCACACTGTCCGGAATCCAACATGAAACTGGCGAGCGGTGTCTGCCGGGTACATGACCTGCGCGCGGCCGGCATCAACGTTGCGCTCGGCACTGACGGTGCTGCCAGCAACAACGACCTGGACATGCTGCAGGAAGTTCGCTCCGCCACCCTGTTGTCAAAAGTCCACACTGGTGACGCGACGAGCCTGACAGCGCAGGAATGTCTCGAAATGATGACGCTGAGCGGTGCCAGGTTTTTCGGCCTTGAGGAGCAGATCGGCAGCCTCGAACCTGGCAAGCTGGCCGACATAACGGCGATTGACCTGTCCGGGCCGACCTTCCAGCCGCTGTACGATCCTGTGTCACAGTTGATCTACACCGCTACAGGTCGCGATGTCACTCATGTCTGGATTAATGGCAGGCAAGTGCTCAAAGCCCGAGAGCTGCAACCAAGAGACACTGGCAGCATTCTTGCGAGCACACGCGCCTGGCAGGAGAAAATCAGCACCATGATGCAGGCAAAGGCATGAACAGCTCAGACACGCAGAACGACCAAAAAAGAAACGTCGACGATCAGGAAGTCCGGAAGTTCGAAGAACTGGCACGACGCTGGTGGGACAAGAACAGCGAGTTCAAGCCGCTGCATGCCATCAACCCGCTACGAGTCGGCTACATCGCGGAACGTGTCGACCTCACTGGCAAGCGAGTGCTCGATGTTGGCTGTGGTGGTGGCATCCTGAGCGAATCTCTCGCTGCGGCCGGCGCGGAAGTCACGGGTATTGATGCCGGCAAGGGCCCCATCTCTGTTGCGAAACTGCACCTGCACGAGTCACAGCTGAACGTCGACTACCGGCAGATCACGATTGAGGAACTCGTCGAGGAAGCACCCGATAAGTATGACGTCATCACCTGTCTCGAGATGCTCGAGCATGTGCCGGACCCGGGGTCGGTGATCCGCTCCTGTCGCGCCCTTCTGCAGGATGACGGCGAGCTGTTCCTGTCGACCATCAATCGCAACCCGAAGGCTTACCTGTTCGCCATTGTGGGCGCTGAGTACATTCTTAACCTGCTGCCGAAAGGCACACACGACTACGACAAACTGATCACGCCGGCAGAGCTGGCGAGCTACTGCCG
>JAYQAI010000031.1:5164-18641 GCA_038136715.1 Gammaproteobacteria bacterium
GCCGTTTATGATGAGATCGTTGATGCCGGCCATCCAGAACCCGGCATCGTGCCCATGGACCTGCTGCGGGCCGGCGTCGAGGACGTGACAGCACTGGCCGAGGTCATCGAAACCAACTACGGCCGCCTCGATTGCCTGCTGCACAACGCCAGCATCCTGGGTGAGCGGGTGCCATTTGAAAATTACAGTCTCTCGGAGTGGGAGCAGGTCATGCAGGTAAACCTGTCTGCCGTGGTCCTGCTGACCCGGCTGCTGCTGCCCCTGCTGCAAAAGTCAGATGACGCACGGCTGCTGTTCACCAGCTCCAGTGTCGGCGAGACACCCCGCGCCTACTGGGGTGCCTACGCCGTTTCGAAGTACGGCATGGAAGGCTTTGCGAAACTTTTGGCAGAGGAACTCGAGAACACGTCAAAGATCCGCGTCAACATTATCAACCCGGGGGCGACGCGCACCACGATGCGGGCTGCGGCGTACCCGACGGAGGATCCAAGAGATTTAAAAACACCGGCTGACCTGGTACCGCTGTACCTTTACCTGATGGGTCCTGAAGGCAGGGCCGAACACGGCAGGACTTTTACCTCCGCCTGGCTGGACTAAAAGCGGGCCTCGATGCCCGCCATAGTATAAAGCTCGCGCACATCTTTCGGCTTCAGGTCGACAAACTGCCCGGCCCTGACGGCTGAAGGAATAAAGAAACTGCCAAAACGCACCCGCTTCAGCCGGCTGACGGTGCAGCCCTGGGATTCCCACAGACGTCGCACCTCGCGATTCTTGCCTTCCATGAGAACGACGTAAAACCACTGGTTAGCACTGTCGCTGTCTTCATCGGCATTCTGCCCCCGCTGGATGTCGGTGAAGCGATAGATGCCGTCTTCGAGCAGCACGCCGTCCAGCATATTCTGCAGCGCCTCTTCTGCCACATCACCCAGTACACGAACGGCATACTCGCGCTCAATACTGGCAGAGGGATGCATCAGACGATTGGCGAGCTCACCGTCTGTAGTAAACAGCAGCAGGCCGGTGGTGTTGTAGTCAAGCCGACCAACCGAGATCCAGCGCTGGTTCTTGAGTTTCGGCAGCTTGTCAAAGACTGTGCGCCGGCCTTCGGGATCATCGCGGCTGCAGATTTCGCCTTCCGGCTTGTTGTAGAGCAAAAAGCGGTGGGACACCTTTTTTGTACTGACGTTTTTGCCATCCACCTGGATGCGGTCTTTGTCAGTGACGCGGTCGCCGAGCCTGGCGGGTTTACCGTTCACCGTCACGCGCCCGGCGGAAATCCAGCGTTCAAGTTCGCGGCGAGAACCGAGGCCTTTTGCTGCGAGGACTTTCTGCAGTTTTTCTGACGGCGGGTTGTCTGTCATATCAGCCCGTGCGGTCAGGATCTTCGGCATCGGGCGCCGGCGACCCTGCTACCTCGGCGGAGATTGGTGTCACCGTTGCCGACTCAACATCGGATTCTGCAGCACTACCGTCATCGTCATCGAGGACCTCGTCGAGGTCAGGTTCCGGTTCCGGCTCAAACAGTGCGCGGATATTCTGCTGAATACTGTCCACCTGCTCCGTCACGGCATCCAGATCCGCGTCATCCATGCCGGCGACGGCTTCCTGTTCTTCCTGGTCGAGGTCTAGCGTTTTGACCTCAATCAACTCTTCTTCCATCTCCAGTTCTTCGACACCGGCGGTAAGGTCGCGGATCTCTGCCAGGGTCGGCAGTTCATCAAGGCTGCGCAGGTTGAAATAGTCGAGAAAATTTTTGGTTGTTGCATACAGTGCCGGGTGCCCCGGAACATCACGATGGCCGACAACACGCACCCATTCGCGCTCGATCAGTGTGCGCATGATGTTGGTGCTGACGGCCACACCGCGGATCTCTTCAATATCGCCACGCGTAATCGGCTGCTTGTAAGCCACCAGCGCCAGGGTTTCGAGCAGCGCACGGGAATAGCGTGGTGGCTTTTCCTTCCAGAGACGACTGACCCACTCGCCGTAATCAGCCCGCACCTGGAAGCGGTAGCCCGAGGCGACCTGCTTCAGTTCATAGCCCCTGCCCTCGCAGTCCGTTTCAATCTCTTTCAGGACGTCGCGGATCGCCGCGCGTTCAGGTTCACGACCTTCTTCAAACAGTCCCATCAGTTGATCGATCGTCAGCGGCTGTTCTGCTGCCAGGATCGCTCCTTCGACAATCTGCTTGAGCGGTAAATCTTCCATTGTGTTCTTCGGCTTTCCTGATGATTAGCTAGAGGTTGGGTTCAGTCACTTCCATGCTGGCGCTGCGAGATTTGACGTGGATCGGGGCGAACGCCTCCGACTGCACCAGATCCAGCAATGACTCCTTGATCAGTTCCATCACTGCAATAAACGTGACAATGACGCCCGAGCGACCCTCCTCGACATTGAACAGGTCGCCAAAGGCGACAAACTGTTCGCCGCTGACAGAAACCTTGTCGAGAATTTGTGACATGCGCTCACGGGTCGACAGGGGTTCGAGGCTGATCTGGTGAGACGAAAAATTTTCTGCGCGCTTCAGCACCCGGGATAGCTCCACCAGCAGGTCCTGCAGCTGGACATCCGGCAAGGGTCGGGTCTTCTCCATCTTCGGCGCGTCGGCTACCGCGACCCAGAAGTTACGATTGAGTCGCTCAAGTTCGTCCAGGTTCATGGCCGCTTCCTTGAAGCGCTCATACTCCTGCAGCTTCCTGATCAGCTCTGCGCGCGGATCATCTTCATCGTCTTCCGCTTCTTCCTGGCGCGGCAGCAGCATGCGCGACTTGATTTCCGCCAGCACAGCCGCCATGACCAGGTATTCAGCGGCGAGCTCAAACTGCATTTCCTGCATGAGCTCGATGTAGTCCATGTACTGCTTGGTGATTTCCGCAACCTTGATATCGAGGATGTCGATATTCTGCCGGCGAATCAGGTAGAGCAGCAGATCGAGCGGGCCCTCGAAGGCCTCAAGAATGACTTCGAGCGCATCGGGCGGTATGTAAAGATCCAGCGGCATCTGCGTCATGGGCCGACCTTCGATGACGGCAAACGGCATCTCGCCCTGGGTGCCAGACTCCGCCGTATTGTCGGTTTCGGTCTGGTCTTCAGCCGGATCTTCTACTGACATCACCTGTCGCTCCTGTTACCGATACCTGTCAACGATAGTCCAGCCCCATGGCGGTACGGACTTCTTCCAGCGTTGCCTTGGCGATACTCCGTGCCTTCTCACAACCTTCTGCAACAATTGATTTGACGAGGTCCGGGTTTTCCTCGTACTGCCGGGCCCGCTCCCGCATGGGCTGCTGCTCTTCGAGCACGCTGTCGATCAACGGGTTCTTGCAGTCAATACAGCCGATACCGGCAGAGGTGCAGCCGTCGCGTACCCATTCCCTGGTCTCGTCGTCAGAGTAGACCTCGTGCAGCTGATAGACCGGGCAAACATCGGGGTTGCCCGGGTCGTTGCGGCGGACGCGCTGCGGATCCGTTGTCATGGTACGGATGCTCTTGGCGACGGTATCCGGCTCTTCCCGCAGCGGGATGATGTTGTTATAGGACTTGCTCATCTTTTGGCCGTCGAGGCCCGGCATCACGGACGCATCAGTCAGCAGCGCCTGGGGTTCCGGCAGGATGACCTTGCCGCCCCCCTCGAGGTAACCAAACAGCCGGTCCCTGTCACCAAGAGAAATATTCTGCTGATCCTGGATCAGCGCCCGGGCGGCCTCGAGAGAATCCTGGTTGCCCTGCTCCATGAAATCGCGGCGCATCTCACGATAAATCTTGGCGTTCTTGCGACCCATTTTCTTTATGGCTTCTTCCGCCATTTCCTCAAAACCGGAATCACGGCCATAAATGTGGTTAAAACGGCGCGCAATCTCGCGGGTAATCTCGACGTGGGGGACCTGGTCAGCGCCTACCGGCACATTACCTGCCTGGTAGACCAGAATGTCCGCACTCTGCAGGATCGGGTAACCGAGGAAACCATAGGTCGACAAGTCCCGGTCATTGGTGCGGGTCATCAGATCCTTGTAGCTGGGCACACGCTCAACCCACGACAGCGGCGTAATCATCGACAGCAGCAGGTGCAGTTCAGCGTGCTCCGGCACACGGGACTGGATAAACATCGTCGCCGAGCCAGGATTAACCCCGGAAGCGAGCCAGTCGATGACCATCTGCCAGACGGTATCTTCGATGACCTCGGGTTCCTCGTAGTGTGTCGTCAGTGCATGCCAGTCAGCGACGAAGAAAAAACACTCGTATTCGTACTGCAGGCGGATCCAGTTTTTCAGGACGCCGTGGTAGTGGCCAAGATGCAGACGGCCGGTCGGCCGCATACCGCTCAAGACACGTTTCTGCGCTTCAATCTGACTCACGCGGTCACCCGATTAAACCTGGCAATGGAATGAAAAGAAGGACTGAAAGATAGTTCCGCAAACCGCGCGGACAGGCTGGTTGTGTTCAAGGTCTTTTGATTCTGGTTTTGCTCGATATTATACCCACGGCAGGCGCGAGTGTCGTGTCATTTGTACCCTGAGACTCAGGCAAACAGGCTGATATCGCCCATGCCTTCGCGGACAATTTCAGGCGCATCGTCTTCCAGGCTGACAACCGTGGTTGACTCCAGGCCGCAGTAGCCGCCGTCGATCACGAGGTCAACATGATGCTGCATGAGATCGCGGATTTCATCCGGATCGGTCAGCGGGTATTCATCATCTGGCAGGATGAGGGTCGTACTCATGATGGGCTCACCCAGCTCGGCCAGCAGCGCCCGGCAGATCTCGTTGTCCGGCACCCGGAGTCCGATGGTTTTGCGCTTCACGTCAACCAGCCGGCGCGGCACCTCACGGGTGGCGGGGAGGATAAACGTATAAGGCCCCGGTGTTGCTGCCTTGATCTGCCGATACGCTGCGTTATCCACCTTGGCATAGACGCCCAGTTCCGAGAGGTCACGACAGACCAGGGCAAAGTGATGGTCGCGCTCGAGCCGCCGGATTCGCCGGATTCGCTCAATCGCTTTCTTGTCGCCGATATGACAACCGAGCGCATAGGCGGAATCCGTCGGATACGCGATCACCCCGCCCTTGCGGACGATCTCTGCCGCCTGATGAATCAAACGGCCCTGAGGATTGTCAGGATGGATGCGAAAGAACTGGCTCATGGATCAGCCGTCACAGAAAACGCGGCATTCTAGCACCAAATAAATTCAGCATTTAAGGTATGATTGCGCCATGCGACAGTTTATTGAATTTTTGCCGATCGCCTGCTTTGTAGCGGTGTACTTCACGACAAAAGATATCTACCTGGCAACCGGCGTGCTGATGGGTGCGGTGTGCCTCCAGGTGGGCTACGAATACGGCACCGACAAAGCCGTCAGCAAACGTACCCAGATGATTTTCTGGGTGGCGATCCTGGCGGGCGGCGCGACGCTCGCATTTCAGGACGAAATGTTCATCAAGTGGAAGCCGACTGTGATGAACTGGCTGTTCAGCGTGGCACTGCTGGCGGGCCAGCTCCTGTCAAAAGACAACCTGTTAAAGAAAATGCTGGGCGATCACCTGGCACTGCCGGATGCAGTCTGGCGCAATTTGAACTACGGCTGGGCCGCTGGTTTTTTCATCGCGGGCCTGCTCAATCTCATCGTCGCCTATGGCTTCAGCACGGAATTCTGGGTGACTTACAAGCTGGTCGGCGGCTTCGCCATCACCCTGTTCTACATGGTCTGCACCATGGTCTACCTGGTCAAGGGTGGTTACATCCGGGACGACGAGGACGATGATCAGAAAGCACCCGAATACGAACAACAGTAACAAGTGACAGGCAGCGGTATGTTGTATGCAATCATGAGCGAGGATGTGCCTGACAGCCTCGAGAAACGGATGAAAACCCGGCCGGCTCATCTCGAGCGCATTAAGCCGATGGCAGAGGCGGGTCGGATTATCTTTGCCGGACCACACCCTGCTATTGACGATGAAGATCCGGGTGAAGCCGGCTTTACCGGCAGCCTGATTGTCGCCGAGTTCGACAGTCTGGCCGACGCAGAGGCCTGGGCAGCTGCAGATCCGTACGTCGAGGCCGGCGTCTACGCAAAAGTGACCGTCAAACCTGTCAGGCAGGTACTGCCTTGAGAGCACTCATCACGTTCAGCCTGCTGACCGGGCTTTGCTTCAGCAGTCAGGCGTCAGCAGATACGGTCTATGTCAGAGACACCCTCTACGTGCCGCTGCGAGGTGGTCAGTCACAGGAACACCGCATCCTGCACCGCGGCCTGCGCAGCGGATCCGTCCTGGAACGGCTCGAGGAAAATGAGGAGACCGGTTATACCCGGGTGCGCACCGACAATGGCCTCGAAGGCTGGTTGCAGACGCAATACCTGGTGACCGAGCCTATCGCCGCGACCCGGCTTGAAACGATGCAGACCCGGCTCGATGAACTGGAAGCAAACCACCAGCAGACCCTGCTGCGCCTCCGCGAAGCCAATGAAACCGGCGAGACGCTCTCTTCGAAATCATCATCGCTCGCTGCTGCCAACACCGCCCTGCAGCAGGAACTCGACGAGCTGAAAGCGCTCGCGGCTGACGTTATCGCTATCAACGAGGAAAACCAGCGGCTGAATGAAAAACGGGCGACGCTACAGACAGAAATTGATCATCTGGAGAACCGCAACAGCACCCTGCAGGACAACCAGACCCAGCGCTGGTTCCTGACTGGCGGTGGCACCGTGCTCATCGGCCTGCTGTTCGGCTTCTGGGTCGGTCGCCGCATCTACCAGCGGCGCAGTGCGAGCGGCTGGGCATGACAACCAAACTCTCGGTCAATCTCAACAAGGTTGCCCTGATCCGCAACTCACGCGATACCACAATACCGAGTGTAGTCGAGGCAGCCGTCACCTCAATCGAAGCTGGTGCCCAGGGCATCACGGTTCACCCCAGACCCGATCAACGCCATATTCGACCCTCGGATGTCTACGACCTGGCCGAACTGCTGGCACAACCTGCCTACGCCGGGATTGAATTCAATATCGAGGGCAACCCCTACGCCGATGCTGAGGACAATGGCTTTCCGGGCTTCATGCAACTGGTGGAAACTGTCAGGCCGCACCAGTGCACACTGGTTCCTGATGACCCGTTCCAGTTGACGTCAGACCACGGCTGGAACCTGACCGGCGAATCAAATCGACTGAAACCCATCGTCGAGCGTCTCAAATCAGATGGTATCCGGGTCAGTTGTTTCATGGACCCCGATCATGCCCAGCTATCGCTGGCCCAGCACCTCGGCACGGATCGCATCGAGTTTTACACCGGCCCCTATGCCGAGCATTTCGACTCTGCCGAGGGCGACGCCATCCTCGGTGAGTTTGTCAGCGCCGGCGGCCATTGCGTCGACCTCGGCCTCGGCATCAACGCCGGGCATGACCTGAACCTGGACAATCTCGCCCGCTTCTGTCGCGAGGTACCCAACGTACTCGAAGTCTCCATCGGCCACGCCATCATTTCTGATGCCTTATGGCTGGGTCTTTTTGAGACTGTCTCACGCTACCGGAAAATTCTCGACAACCTCTAGCAAACCGCGCGTTGGCACTGAACAGGGCGAATCAGTATGATGTTGCGCTGTTTTCATCCCGTCACTGGTATCAATTGTTCAATTCGCTATGGTCATCATTAAAAAAATATTAAGCGCCATCATCATCGGTCTCATCGGCTATGAGATTAATAAACTCTTTCTCGACAACGGTCTGGCACTGCCGACGACAACCCCCGAGATCAGCCTGCTGCTGATTTTTATCGCCACCGCCTTGGTTGCCACCCTGATTCCTTTCGGCGGCGCCAGCATTGCCACTGCAGCACCAGCATCCGGGCGTGAACAGGGCACCGTGAAGTGGTTCAACGTGCGCAAGGGCTACGGCTTCATTACGCGTGACCAGGGCGAAGACGTCTTTGTCCACTTCCGCAATATCGAAGACAAAGGACGACGCGGTCTGAAAGAAGGCGAGCGCGTTTCCTTCGTTGTCACGATGGGTGACAAGGGTGAACAGGCAGACCAGGTAAAGTCTGTCTAATGCCCGAGTCAGCAGGGAGCCCGGCATGGAGGTTAGCAGATGCCTGACCTGATGCTCCTCGGCCTGGAGGAGCAGGTGCTTGAGCTCGAGGCCGGTGAGAACCCGGCCGAAAGTTTCCCCTGCATGCCCTGCCAGGGTGTGCACTCTGACATTCGCACTCAGCTCTACGCCATGCTCATGGGCATTTTTTACGACGAGGCTGAATCACTCGAACAGCTGGCACTGGAATTCAGCGCTGAGGGTCCATACCTCTTCAAACTGGATGTCACGATCACAGAGCGTCTGGCTGATATCGAGGAAGACGATATTGAGACCATCGTCGGCCACTGGTCAGAGTCCGCTGACATGAGCGACATGCACCTGGGTGACGAGGACCTGCAGGAAATGCTCAGCACTTTCCTCTATAACCTCGTGCACTTCTGCCTGCTGATCAGGCAGGAACCCGTCCTGTCTGTTTTCATCTACTCCGATGGCTAGAGTTTACTCTACCGACCAGGGTCGCATCTGCCCGGGCTGCAATCAGCCCAAAGCCAGCTGCCGCTGCTCGCAGCCTGGCCCGCTCGCGGGCGACGGCATCGTCCGCCTGCAGCGCCAGGTCAAGGGCCGCAATGGCAAACCGGTCACGCTGATCACCGGCATCCCGCTGGCGGGCAAGGAACTGAAAGCGCTCGCGAAAGAACTGAAAACCAAGTGCGGCGTCGGTGGTGCCACCGAAGGCGACACTATCCTGATCCAGGGCGACATGCGCGAGCGCATCAAAGCAGTGCTCGAGGCCCGGGGCTACACCGTGAAACTGGCAGGCGGCTGAAGTGAATCTGCTGATCAGCGTTGACGATCTGGCGGCCAGTGATGACATCCGCGTTTTCGACTGCCGTTTCTCACTGATGGACAAGACCGCCGGCCGCAGCGACTACGATGTCGCCCATATCCCGGGTGCGCTGCATGCCGATCTTGAAGCGGACCTGAGTTCAGCGCCGGGTGAGGCAGGCCGCCACCCCCTGCCCGACAAGGACACATTGGTGATGAAACTCCGCGCCTGGGGTATCAACAACGACTCAACCATCGTCTGCTACGACCAGAATGCCGGCGCTTTTGCTGCCCGCCTCTGGTGGCTGCTGCGCTGGCTCGGCCATGAACACGTCGCTGTGCTGGACGGCGGCCTTGATGCCTGGCTCGCCGCCGGCCAGGCCACGACAGCCGAAGTGCCTGCTTTTCCAGCCGGCGATATTCAGGCGCGACCAACACTGACGCGGACCGTGGCCGCCAGCCAGGTCCTTACTGCTGGCAACCAACTGCTTGATGCCAGGGAAGCAGCCCGCTTCAACGGTGAAGTCGAACCCATTGATCCCGTTGCCGGCCATATACCGGGGGCGCAGTGTGCCACCTTCACCGACAATCTGAGCCACGGCAGGTTTCGCCCCCCGGCCGAACTGAAAGCCAGGTTCGAGGCGATGGGGATCGGACTCAATGACCCGCTGGTCTGCTACTGCGGCTCCGGCGTGACGGCAACCCACAACATTCTCGCCCTGCTGCTTGCTGGATATCCTGAGCCCGCCCTCTACCCCGATTCCTGGAGCGGCTGGATTACCGACCCGTCACGTCCTGTTGCCACCGGGCCATGACAACGGGCTACCTGTGTGACTACGCCGCCGTCAGTTGGCAGGACGGCGCACCCTATTCACCGACTTATGGCGATATTTACTGGCACCGGGATGGTGCCCTGGCAGAGAAACAGCAGGTCTTTATCCGGCCACTGCAGGCACTGGCTGACTCACTGCCACCGAAGTCCCAGCTGACCGTTTGCGAACTGGGCTTCGGTTTCGGCATTAACTGTCTGCTCGCCGCTGATGTCTGGCAAGACCTGCCGGCAGACCGGCAGCTCAACTTTATCTCGGTTGAGAAACACCCGGTGGCACCGGCGGTGCTGCAACAACTGCTGGACCAGTACCCATTTTCCGCAGCGGACTCGCTGCTGCATCACTACCCAACGCCTTTTGTCGGCCAGCATGTCATCTGGCTGGCCAAAAATGTCAGGCTGGTACTGCTCCTTGATGATGTCGAGTCGGCTCTCGCCGGCCTCGACGCGCGAGTCGACCTGTGGTTTCTCGACGGCTTTGCCCCCGCCCGCAATGACGCGATGTGGCAGCAGATACTGTTTCGACAGATGTTCGCGCGCAGTCGCCCTGGTGCACGCGTGGCAACCTATTCCGCCGCCGGTCATGTCCGTCGCAGCCTCGAGGCAAGCGGCTTCGTCACCGAAAAGATCGCCGGCTTCAGTCACAAGAAAGAAATGCTGCAGGCGACAAGGCCCGGCACCTGGCAGCCAGCTGCTCACGATTGTGGTTCAACCCTCGTGATTGGCGGCGGTATCGCAGGCCACTATTGCGCCGAGGCACTGTCCCGACGCGGTGCTGACATCACGGTGATCGACAGTGGTGGCCCGGCGGCCTCTAAGATTCCACAACTGACCGTCAAACCTCAGCTGGCCATCCAGCCGGAGTCGCGCTACCGGTTCTCCCTGCTGGCCTGTCGCTACATGCAGGATTCAGCGGGCTTTCATCCGGCGCCGATCCGCTGGCGCGGCCAGACAGAGGAAGAATGCGAGCGACTCAGGAAAATAGCCGCGCTCTTTCCCGACGACATCATCGAGGGCGGTGACAACGAGATCATCCTGCACCAGGCCGGCTGGCTCAGCTACCACGACCTGGTCAGAGAGACGAAGTACAACCGCCTGTCTGGTCTCATTACGGCATTGGAACGGCAGCCGGACAGCTGGATCGTCATGACTGATGGAGGCCTCCGCTACGAGGCGGACAACGTTGTGCTCGCAACAGGCAGCAACCGGTCGCTGTTGGATCAGGCCCTGCAAGTGAGAGCCATTCGCGGCCAGGCACTTTCCGTCAACACCCGCCGGCAGCAGGAAATCCTCACAGCAGAAGTCACGGTCTTCCCGACCGTGCAGGGCCGATCAGTGGTAAGCGGTACCTATGCCCGAGCTGACAACATCGACGTCGACCCTGCCGAAACGGAGACGCTGCTGGCCGGCGCCCGCCAGATGCTCGAGCTGAATGAAACTGACATCGAAACCCATGTCGGTATCAGGGCAGTGTCGCGTGACCGATTGCCAGTTATCGGCGCCACCCCTGACCCTGAAGCGCTGAAAGCTGCCAACAAAGTCGCAGATATCAGAACGTTTGTACACGGCCTTTACTATTGCACGGCGTTTGGCTCGCGCGGCGCGACTCATGCCCGGTTGTGTGCCGAACAGGTCGTATCAGGGATGTTGAATGAACCTGCCGCGCTTGAACTGAAGCAGCAGGCCATGCTGTCACCCGCCCGCTTCCACCTGCGTGACAGGCACGACTGAGCATCCTGTCGTTGTCAGCAGCGGACCTCTCAGCCACAGACCTCATCAAAGATACGGACGTTAATCACACCTTCGATGGACACGATAGCCTGAACCAGTTCTTCATCCGGCACGGTCTCGATATCAATCAGGTTGTAGGCGACGTCGTCACGGCTCTTGTTGAGCATGTCGACCACGTTGATGTTCCGGTCTGCCAGGATCGACAGCACACTGCCAAGGATTCGCGGGACGTTTTTATTTGCCAGCGCGATGCGGTAACAGCCTTCCGTTCGTTCCAGACTCAGCGCCGGGAAATTGACTGAATTTTTGATGTTGCCGTTCTCCAGAAAGTCTCGGACCTGGTCCGCCACCATCACCGCGCAGTTCTCTTCGGCTTCTTCAGTGCTGGCGCCGAGATGCGGCGTGGAGATAACACCCGGCTTTCCGATCAGACCCGGCGCCGGAAAATCTGAGATGTACTGCGATATCTTGCCGCTGTCGATGGCTGCACCGATAGCTTCGCCGTCGACAATCTGTTCCCGCGAGAAGTTCAGCAGCACGGCACCATCCCTGAACTGGGCCAGGGTTTCACCATTGATCATACCCTTCGTGCTGTCCAGTGCCGGCACATGCAGCGTCACAATATCCGACCTGGCAAACAGCGACTGCATGTTTTCCATCTTTTCAACGCGGCTGGACAGCCGCCAGGCAGCTTCAACCGACAGCGCAGGGTCATAACCCAGCACATTCATTTCCATCTGCAGCGCCATGTCAGCCACCATCGAACCAATGGCCCCCAGGCCGAGCACACCCAGGGTCTTGCCCTTTAGTTCAGACCCCTTGTACTGCTTCTTGCTGGCTTCAACCAGGGTATTCAGTTCAGCCTTGTCAGTATGATCCGCAAGTGTATTAACGTACTCGATACCCGGGATAATGCCGCGGCAGGACAACAGCAGGCCCGCCATCACCAGTTCCTTGACGGCATTGGCATTGGCACCGGGCGTGTTGAAGACGACGATGCCCTTATCGGTGTAGTCCGCTACGGGGATGTTATTTACACCAGCACCGGCACGACCCACGGCACGCAGCGATGAAGTCGCATCCTCCGGCGTCAACTGGTGACTTCTGACGAGTATCGCGTCCGGGTCGGACATCTCGCCGCTGACCTCGTAGTGATCGGCGGGCAGACGGGTCAGCCCCTTATCGGAAATGTTGTTGAGGGTACGTATCCTGTACATGGTGATCCCGGGGAAAAAGGGCGCATTTTACACGGGGTGAGGGAAATTGGGTTAGCGTAATTCTCAAGTGCAACATTAACGCGGCTAATAGTTGGCCTGCCAAAGTCAGAGAAAAACCAGAAGCTCGAGAACAACTAGAAGAGGCTGACGCCCCCGGCTACCAGGTCATGCAGCCAGTAAACCGCGACGTAGAGGCCAATGCCCGCCACCAGGCCCATCCAGTTGATGTCTGCGGTGGAGAACTTCAATCTGCCGGCGGCGATAGCAGCGAAAGGCATCATCGATGTCTGCTGCATGAACTGCTGCCAGCGCGGATCTTCTTCCTGGCGCTTGCGCGCATCCATGGAGAACATGCCGGCGAGAGAAACAATGACGAGGGTACCGAAAAAGAAGACAGAGGCAGTATCGCCGTTGGCAATCAGGTGACCGACCGCAAACAGCAAAATGCCCCACTGAACCGGGTGCCGGGTAATCTTCAGCATGCCGCTGATCTCGTTATCGAGCGCAGCATCACCATGGACCTGGGTCGGATTTTTCGTCAGGGTACCGGTCACCAGCGTTACCAGCGCAATAAACAGCAACACCTTCGTCACCATGTATGCTGACGTGGATGGCAGCCAGATATAGTCATGATGCGGTACGCCGGCGTAGCCGTAAATCATGAGTCCGAGGGTAGCGAAGGACAGGAGCGTGTACATACCGAGATAGGCCTGCTCGCCCATGGCGCCGCGCAAACTGTTTCTCAGTGGCGAACCGGAAATACCGAGGTGAGTCAGCAGGAAGCCGGCGCAGCCGATGATGAGAAGTTCCATGATGTCCTCCTGTTGAGTCTTGTATCCATATTACTCGAATCCA
>JAYQAI010000031.1:18741-30760 GCA_038136715.1 Gammaproteobacteria bacterium
CGGTAACCAGCTTAGATTTCATCAGCACGTCCCCTCAGCCAGATAGCACAACCTACCAGGGCCATGCCAACAACGACCGCTGACAGCATGTCGAGCGAAAACATCTGTGCCTGCATGTTACCCAGGCTGGCACCAGCCTCGCCTATGAACCGCACTGGAATCGTGTGATTTGCCATCCAGTCCGCCACCGCGGACTGGCTGGTAAAGATGCGCTCAGCAATACTGATGCCGAAGGGGATACCAATCGCCCAGGCCAGCGGCACGCTCCTGGCAAACGCGGAGACTACCGTGAGCCAGGCAAAGAACGGCAGCGCCCAGAAAATATAGAAGAGAAATACAGCCATAAACTGGAACCAGTTGCCGAGGAGTTCAGCCGGCCCCCAGAGCAGATCCCAGGCAGACAGATCGGCGCTCCAGGCGCCAAAGGTCATGAACACGAGCGCTGACAACTGCAGTACAGCAATCCCCGCGAGGTATACCAGCGGCACGACAATCAACGCCGTCACCAGTTTCGCTGTCACCGTCAATGCATCCGATACAGGCAATGACTTCCAGAAAAGGATACTGCGATCGCGACGATCATCGTAGAGGCAGGCCAGCAGATAGAAAAACACGACGAACCAGAGGATGAATGCGAGCGGTACACCCAGGGTCTGCAGGCCCTGGTTGATGTAGTTGACCCGGCGGCGTTCGGACATGTCATCCAGCTCACTCAAAAAGTAAGCAACGACATCATCGGTAACGATAAAGGCGTCATGGTTGTCTTCATCAATATCGATAGAAAGATTGACCCAGTCGGACGACGAGGCGGCGAAGATCGCCAGCATCATCAGGACCAGGAACCCCGTCACGATTGACGGCACGATCACGAACGCATTGCGATGTTCCCAGAACTCGCGACGAATCAATAAAGGCAGTGTGTTCATCTGATACCTCCTTTAACGCTGCATCTTTGCGACGAAGAGATCCGCCACACTGGGAACGTGAACCTCACCCAGCGCCGCAAGCTCCTGGCCCGGGATGTTTTCAAAAATCATGGCTTTCTGCCCCAGCATATCCCGCGAGTGAATCGGGTCGAGGCCGTCTGCCGCGGCCCAGTTTTCCGGCGGCACCAGGACCTCGCCGTAAATCTCGCTGATCTCATCCATGGCACAGTCGAGCACGATCTGGCCATTGTTGATGAACAGCAGGTGCGTCAGGAGCGGTTCGATCTCCTCGACCTGGTGCGTGCTGATCACAATGCTGGTCTCATGGTCAAAGTAGTCGTTCAGAAGCTTCTCGTAAAATGCCTTGCGATAAAGGATGTCGAGTCCGATGGTCGGCTCATCCAGCACCAGCAGGTCAACCTCAATCGCCATGACCAGGGCGAGGTGCAGCTGCGTCACCATGCCCTTGCTGAGCTGCTTGACCCGCTGCGATTTCGAAATCTTGGTTTCTGCCAGCATCGCCTCGAATCGGTCCTGGTTGAAGCCTGGGTGAATACCGGCGGTGTAACGCGCCGCATCCTGCACCTTAATCCAGCGCGGCAGCACCCCGACGTCAGCGATAAAGCAGACTCGCTCCATCACCCGATGGCGACCACGCCGCGGATCCTGTCCTGTCACCCGCATGTCACCCTCAAAGTCCGTCAGACCAAGAATGGATTTCAGGGTTGTGGTCTTACCAGCGCCGTTCGGTCCGATCAGACCGACAATGGAACCCGGTGCGATGTCGAACGTGACATTGCGCAATGCTTCAAAATCACCGAAGCGTTTCGAGATACCCCTGACTTCAACAATGTTGCTCATAACACCTCCTTCAGCAATTCATCGACGCTGAAACCCAGTCGCTCTGCCCTGTCTTTGAAGTCGGGTAGATCCACTTCGAGAAATCGTCTGCGCTCATCTTCAATCAATTTTTCGCTCGCCCCTGCAGTGACGTACATACCGAGACCGCGGCGCTTCTCAACCAGCGCTTCATCTACAAGCATCTGGAAGGCCTTGGACACAGTGATCGGGTTAATGCGGTGTTCACTGGCGATCTGGCGCACGGAAGGCAGGGCATCGCCATTGTTATAAACCCCTTCGAGGATCAGCTCGCGCAGCCGTTCGGACAGCTGGCGGTAAATGGGGCTCTTGTCGTGGAAGCTGATCTGCATCCGTTTACTGTATTGGTTAATTAGTGTTATACATAACTATAACACTAGATCAGTATCCATCAACCTTTTAGCTGAAATATTTCGCAATGGGCGCAGACGCCCGACAGACGGGGCTTACGGCAATCGGTAGTCGAGCGGTGGCTTTCGATCTCCCAGCAGGCTCTTGTAGATAAAGCCCACACCTCGACGCTCATCGAATTCCTGCCGGCCTGCTTGAATCAGTGCCGGTTGGCGCATCAGGTCTTTGGCGGTCAGTGCCAGTGTTTTCGCCGCCACCATCATACCTTTGCCGCCAATGGACGTGCCGCCGGACGCGATCGCCTGCCAGGAGTGTGCAGCCGTGCCGGGCACCCAGGTCGCTGCGCGCATACCGGCGGTGGGCACGACCCAGCTGACATCACCAACATCGGTCGAACCCATGCCCTGGCGTATTTCCAGCGGCAGGATTTCGGTTTCCATACCGAGGAAGCTCTGCTCGAAAGACTGGCTCAGCTTCTCGGCAAAAACCTGTTCCGCGGTGCTGTAGTAGACACCGCCAACCCGGCTCAGGTTCTGGTGCATGATCTCAGCCAGGTTCCGGTTTGGCAGTACCGAGTGATTTCCGTGCATCACCTCGACGTCAACGTCAGTGCCTGTACCCTCCGCTGCCGCGGTCGCAATGGTTATCACCCGATCCCAGATCGTCTGCAGGACTGCCGCATTGGGGTGACGCACGTAGTAATAATTCTCGGCATAGTCCGGCACCACGTTGGGTGCCTTGCCACCCTGCGAGACAATATAGTGAATGCGGGTTTCCTGCGGCACGTGCTCACGCATCAGGTTAACCATGAAGTTCATGGCCTCCACCCCATCCAGCGCAGATCGCCCCCGGTCAGGCGCGGCGGCCGCGTGGGAAGAAATACCCCTGAACTTGAAGCGGGCTGACTTGTTGGCGAGGCTGCTCTCCGCGTTGGCGGCGTTACGGTCAGACGGATGCCAGTGCAATACCGTATCCACGTCATCGAACAGACCGGCACGCACGAGGTAGACCTTGCCGGAGCCGCCCTCTTCCGCCGGTGTCCCGTAGAGCCGCACGGTACCCTTGACGTTATTGTTCTCGATCCAGTGGCGCAAGGCGATAGCCGCAGCTGCCGAACCCGCACCAAACAGATGGTGGCCGCAGGCATGACCGGCGTCTTTGCCCTCCAGCAACTCGCGGGTCGGGGCACGGCTCTGCGAGATACCTGGCAGCGCATCGAACTCTGCGAGGATGCCAATCACCGGCTCACCCTCACCGTAACTGGCAACAAAGGCCGTCGGGATATCGGCAACGCCCGCCTGGATCTCAAAACCTTCCGCCGCCAGCACCGACTGCAACAGGCTAGTGCTCTTATTCTCGAGATAACCCAGTTCAGCATAGTCCCAGATATCCTGTGCCACCTTGGCAAATTTTTCTGATTGCCGGTCAAGGTAATCCAGAATCTCGGTCGCATCATCAGCATGGGCCGGCGCAGCCAGCAACAGCAGGCAGGCAATAAGGGCTCTCTTCATGGGATCTTCCGTCGGCGAAATGGCCAGTATAAAGGTTATGCGCAGTATTGTTCGATCTCAGCGAGAATCATGCGCTCACTGTCAGGCCGCGGGAAACTCGACATGGCCTCGCTGAGTTGCGCGGCATCTGCCAGCAGGTCCTGGACGGCGCTGACGAAACCCGCATCCGTCAATGCTGCTTCCTGCATCACCCGACTGTATCCTGCTTGCTCGAAGGTCGCGGCGTTGACCAGCTGATCACCTCGACTGGCGCCACTGCCAAGCGGGATCAGGAGGTGGGGTTTGCGCAGCAGGAACAGCTCGTAGAGCGAATTAGCTCCCGCCCGCGATACCACCACATCCGCTGCCGCCAGGACATCGCCGAATTCATCACCAATGAATTCACGCTGGACATAACCTGACTGCGCGAGCGGTGGGTCAATGTTGCCCCTGCCTGCGACGTGCACAATATCGAACGTTGTGAGCAGTTCTGACAAGACCGCGCGGACCTGGCGATTAATGGCGCCAGCGCCGAGACTGCCGCCAAAAACCAGCAGCACAGGCTTCACGCCATTCAGACCCAGGGCTTCTCTGCCCCGGCGCGCCTCACCCGATGTGATCGTGTTGCGCACGGGTGTGCCGGTCAGCAGCACTTTCGCCTCGGGCAGGTGGCGTCTGCTGACCTCAAAGGTGAGACAGATGCGTCGGCAGAACGGATAGGCCAGGCGGTTGGCGAGACCTGGCGTCACATCGGACTCATGGCTGATCACCGGGATGCGGGTGAGCCAGGCAGCAACCACGACCGGCACCGATACAAAACCGCCCTTAGAGAAGACGACATCGGGTTTCAGTCGCAGGCACAGCAGGAAGGCCTGACACACACCCAGCAGCAACTTGAACGGGTCGATAAAATTCTGCCAGTCAAAGTAGCGGCGCAGCTTACCGGAGGCCACCGCGAAGTAAGGGACCTGCTGTGCGTTCACCATCTCGCGCTCAATGCCCTGCGCCGAGCCAGCGTAGCTGACCTGCCAGCCGCGCGCCCGGGCAGCGTCTATCAAAGCAAGGTTCGGTGTCACGTGACCGGCGGTCCCGCCACCGGTGAATAGAATGTGCGGTTTCATGCCGTCAAAGCCCAAGGGCACGTTTAACAAACGGTATGGTCACTTTCCTCTGCTGGCGCAGGGTCTCGTGATCCAACTGGTCAACCAGTCTGGCAAGATGATGCATGTCACGCTCAGCCCGGGTCAGGATAAAATCACAGACCTCGGCGGGCATCTCGAAACCGCGCCGCTTCGCTTTGCGGCGAATCACCTCGAGTTTCTCAGCATCGCTGAGCACATCCGTTCGAACCTGGTAGGCCGCCTTCAGCCGCGACTGCAGGTCCTGCAGCTCAATACCCAGCGCATCAATGCCGACCGTGCAGCTCATGATCAGGCGGGTGCCATGATCCCGGCAGGCGTTAACCAGATGAAACAAGGCCGTCTGCCAGGCAGCGTCCTGCAGTAACCTGTCGATATCATCGAGGCAGACCAGGTTGGCAGATTCGAGCTCCTTAAGAATGGCAGGTTCAAGACTACTCAGCATCGGCAGAAAGATGGCCGCTTCAGCGTCCGCAGCACTGCGGTGACACAGCCCCTGCAGCAGATGCGATTTGCCTGTGCCCCTCGCGCCCGTCAGCAGGACGACACCGTCCAGCTGAAGCAACCGGTCAGCCGCAACCCCAACATAGTCATCAAGATCGGTATGGTTCTCAAGCCGGAACCGGAGCGGCAGCTGCTGATTCACTCCTGGCCTTCCGGTGCCTGATGCTGTGGTTTCTCGTAGTACTCTGATTGGAGGTAGCTTTCGTGCAGGTGACGGATAAACACCATGACAACCGCGGCAATCGGCAGTGCCAGCAAGATGCCAACAAAGCCGAACAGCTGGCCGCCGGCCAGCACGGCAAAGATCACCGCCACCGGGTGCAGGCCAATTTTCTCGCCCACCAGCCACGGTGTCAGGACCCAGCCTTCCATTGCCTGGCCGATACCGAAGACAATAGCCACGTATATCAGGTAGAACATGTCCTGGAACTGGAACATCGCCGCCACTGAAGCCGCGATGATGCCAACGAAGAAGCCCAGGTAAGGCACGATACTCGCCAGTCCTGCGAGCATCCCGATGAGAATCGCGAGGTCGAGCCCGGCGATGTACAGACCGATCGCATAGATACAGCCCAGCAGGAACATGATCAGCAGCTGACCACGCAGGAAGGCACCCAGCACCTCATCGCATTCACGACAAAGTCGAGTGAACGTCGGCTCGATATCCCTCGGCACCATCTCCCGAATACGGAACACAATGTCGTCCCAGTCACGCATCAGGTAGAAGGCCACAACCGGCGTCAGGCCAACCACACCGAGCGTGGCGAGGAACGCCATCCCTGATTCTGTGACCCGCGCCAGGATCGTGCCAACAATACCACCGGCCTGCTGCCAGTGATCCTTGACCTGCGCTGCAAGGATGTCGAATTTCACATCGAACGGATCAACCCCAAAATTCGCAAGCAGCCAGGGACTCGCATTCTCCTGCAGCCAGGCCAGGAACACCGGCACACTGCGGATCAGGGAACCCAGTTCCCGCGCCACCATCGGCAGGATCACCAGCAGCCCAGTTGCCAGCACGGCACCGAAAACAAGGAAAACAATCAGCACGCCGACGGTGCGATTAATCCGCATGGCCTCGAGCCGATCGACCAGTGGATCACCCAGGTACCCCAGCACGATACCGGTCAGAAACGGCGCCAGGATGGGCTGCAAAAAATAAACCAGGACCAGGGACAGCGCTATCAGCAGCAGGGCAAAAGTACGTTGCAGTGTTGTCATCCCAGGCTCCTAGAAGGATTCTTTCCAGCGCGGGTCCCGAGCCAGTCTTCCGGTCCAGACCCAGAGATATAGGACGCCATCCAGTAAGGTCAGACTGGCAACCAGCCAGAACCAGACATCATAAAAGATTTCGGGCAGCAGCGCCGGGAAGCAGAGCCCCAGCAACACACTGACCAGCAGGACAATCTGGCAGGCTGTGGTCACCTTACCCAGCCGGTTCGGCTGAATACTCGGGAACCCGGCGAGAGAGGTGTATGAGAATACGCCGCCGATAATCGCCACATCCTTGACGATGATCAGTAACATCAGCATCAGCGGGAAGTGCCCCATCGTCCCAAGCGTCAATGCCGTAGTGATCATCAACAGCTTGTCGGCAAGCGGATCAATCAGCCGACCAAAAGTACTTTCCCAGTCATAGCGACGGGCGAGAAAGCCGTCAAGCCCATCCGAGGCGCCAGAGACGGTAAACAGCACCAGCGCAACCAGGTACAGTTCACTGACAATGGCGAACGCAATCGGCAGCACCAGCAGGAGCCGCACGATCGTGATTGCATTGGGTATATAGCGGCGCTGCAGCCAGCCCATCATCAGGAAGACTTCCAACGGTAAAGCAGCTGTTCACTCTGCGGATCATGAGTGAGCAGCAGCATGCGCTGATCCAGTTCAATCAGGTCAACCAGCTGTTGTTGCTGGCCCTCAATGCGCAGGTCAAATCGGGCAACACCACTGGTCAGCGAGACGACGGAACTGTGCAGCACCGGGGCCAGCGTTTCGAGATAGGCACTGACGGCCGCGTAGTCCTGCACAGAGGTCACGCCTTCAACGGTCATCGCAATCACATCGCGGGCAGAGCCAAAGGCGTACTGCGCCGCCAGCTCATCCGCCAGCTGATCCACCATGGTTCGCACCAGCTGGTCTGCAGAGAACGCCACATTATCGACGGACTGCCAGGTCTCTTGTGTGCGATAGGACCACTTGCCGAGCCAGCGACCGGAAATCTCCTGCTGGACCCTTGCGGTCAGAATGGCATCAGGCTTATAACGCGCCGAAGCGAGTTCAATCCGGTCGAGGAATGCACCCCAGACTTCCGCACTGGTGATCCTGGATGCATCTTCAAGATCGAGGATCGGGAAAATGACCGGCAGCCCACGGCGTCTCGCCTGCTCTGCCAGCACAGCAGCGAGTTCAGTCTCATCAGATTCCCCCAGGATACGGCGGTCTGCCCCTTCGTTCACCGCCACCCAGAGAATCACCAACGGCCGATTACTGCCCCAGACAGGCAGCTCAGCCTGACGCAAAATTCTGGCCACCGCACTGGGTTCAAAATGCAGCGTCAGGACTCTTGCCGCCTGCTCACCAGCTGCCGTCATGAGTGTCTTGTCGCTCGATTCATAACTGAACTGATAGTAGTAATCAGCCGGCCGTCGGAGAGAGCCAAGAATCAATGGGTTGGATTCGATGTCGACACGGCCGGAAACCCTGACCAACACCTGCAGCAAACCCGCCCTCGCACCCGCGCGCAACTGTGCGGCTGACTCATCGGCTACCAGTACATCAGCAACGTAAAGGTCGTCTACCTCCAATGCTGCAGCTGGCAGGGCCAGCCCGGTGAGTAGCAGTAAGCTGATCAGCCGGTGGATGATTGGGGAACTTATGGCTTGAAATGACATCTTCTTATTGTAACGTCTTTAGAACTTAACGCCGCCGAAAATTATCGTGTCCAGGCCCACTTTACTCCTGCTGCTGCTCTACTCGACCTGCAGCGTCGCTCAGATGATGGCAGAGCCAGTGCCGTTCCGTGCCGAGTACGAGGCTCAGTACCAGGGGCTGCCGGTCAAAGCGCGCGGCATCAGGGAGCTGGTTCAACTTGAAGGTGACCGCTATCGCATGACCTCATCGGCCAGCTCTTTTCTCGCCAGGATTATCGAAACGTCAGAGTTTCGGCTGACCGAAGAAAAGCTGACGCCGCTGGCCTATGACTATAAGCGCCAGGGCCTCGGCAAGAACAAGGCAGAAAGTACCCAATTTGACTGGGCAGCGGGCCTCGCCTCTCACGACGGCACCGAATCGTTACTCGCCGCGGGCACACTCGACAAACTGTCGTACCAGCTACAGCTGCGCCGCGATGTCGCCCGGGCGCTGGCGGAGGGCCGGTCGGAAGCCGTGTTTGAGTACGAGATTGCCGACATGGAAAAACGCAAGGTCTACCGCTTTGCCATCGCTGGCATGGAGACAATGTCGACGCCTCTGGGTGAGCTCAACACCGTGCGCGTTGATCGGGTCCGCGAAGCTGACAAGAAGCGGGAAACCAGCCTCTGGCTCGCCGTTGATCATGCGCTGCTCCTGGTAAGACTGAAACAGACGGAGGCAGACAAGGGCTTCGAGCTCAACCTGAACTCGGCCGTGCTTGACGGTCGCCCGCTGTAACGTTTCAGGTTTTCGGCAAGGTGACGCCGGTCTGGCCCTGGTATTTGCCGCCGCGATCGGCATAGGAGGTCTCACACACCTCATCGGACTCAAAGAAGAGCATCTGGGCAACACCTTCATTGGCGTAGATTTTCGCCGGCAGGTTGGTGGTGTTGGAAAACTCCAGAGTGACATGACCTTCCCATTCCGGCTCCAGCGGCGTCACGTTGACGATGATGCCACACCGGGCGTAGGTGGATTTTCCGAGGCAGACAGTGAGCACGCTGCGGGGAATGCGGAAATATTCAACGGTGCGGGCCAGGGCAAACGAGTTGGGCGGAATCACGCAAACATCGCTTTGGATGTCAACAAAACTGCTGTCATCAAACGCTTTCGGGTCGACAGTCGCCGAGTAAATATTGGTAAACACCTTGAACTCATCGGAGCAGCGGACGTCGTAGCCATAGCTCGACGTGCCATAGGAGATCACCCGGCTGCCATCTTCAGCATGGCGTACCTGGCCACGTTCAAACGGTTCAATCATGCCTGCCGTTTCTGCCATGCGGCGGATCCATTGATCTGATTTGATGCTCATGCGGCGTTCCTGTGTCGTTTGTCAGTGCGCGGCTGACAGGGGTTTCAGTCGTCGAAGATGCGGATGACAGGCGCGTTCTGCTCGGTCTGGCTGACCCGCTCACCGACTTGTTGTGCCAATGCCATGAAGGTCTCGCTGAGTGGTGAATCCGGCGCTGCAGTCGGCAGCGGCTGGCCGTCATCCGAGGCAGCACGCAGTGCCAGGGTCAACGGTAGCTGCGCCAGCAGCACTGTGTCGTACTGTGCCGCGACAGACTCGCCGCCACCCGCACCAAACACCGGTTCCTCGTGACCGCAATGCGTGCAGACGTGGGTGCTCATATTCTCAACAATACCCAAGACGGGCACTTCAACCTTGCGGAACATCTCAATACCCTTGCGTGCATCCAGCAGCGCAATATCCTGCGGTGTCGTCACGATCACCGCACCGGCGAGCGGTACCCGCTGCGCCAGCGTCAGCTGAATATCGCCAGTGCCAGGCGGCATATCCACGATCAGATAATCGAGTTCTCCCCAGTGGGTCTGCGTCAGCAGCTGTTGCAGGGCACCGCTGGCCATGGGTCCACGCCAGATGGCCGGGGTGTTTGCCGAGGTCACAAAACTCATCGACATACAGCGCACGCCATGCGCTTCCAGCGGCTGCAACAGTTCATCCTGCACGGCCGGACGCGCATCCTCGGGCAGGCCCAACAGCGCACCCTGGCTCGGGCCATAAATATCTGCATCCAGCAGACCGACCCTGGCACCACCAGCAGCAAGTGCAACCGCGAGGTTTACCGATACCGTTGACTTGCCGACGCCGCCCTTGCCGGAGGCAACCGCAATCACATGCTGGATGTTATCGAGCTGAAACTTGTCGATTTGCGCGTTAATAATGGCTCTCCCGGAAAGCGCGTAGTGTCGTTTTTTGTTGCCGCCGATGCAAGCACCAGACGCTGCAGCCATGCCTGAGATTCAGCGCCTCGAAGAATAACCGGTCGCAATTAGAGGCCCGACGCTATATATTCTGCACCCCAAATTTCAACCCAAAACCGATTCTCATGGAAACGCGCCGTATCCTTGTCACCAGCGCTCTGCCCAACGCCAATGGACCGATTCATCTTGGCCACCTGATGGAGCATATCCAAACGGACATCTGGGTACGATTCCAGCGCATGCGCGGCCATGAGTGCATCTATGTCTGCGCCGACGACACCCACGGCACCGCCACCATGCTGCGGGCAGAAGAGATGGGCGTAACACCAGAGGAATTGATCAGGCAGGTGAACGCGCAACACCAGTCTGACTTCCAGGATTTCGCTATCAGCCACGATAGCTACTACTCGACCCACTCAGAGGAAAACCAGGCGTTCTCGTCTGAAATCTACCAGCGCCTGGCAGAGGCCGGGCAGATCAGTTCGCGCACGGTGAACCAGCTGTATGATCCAGAGAAAGCAATGTTCCTGGCGGATCGTTTCATCATCGGTACCTGTCCACGCTGCAAGACTGACGGCCAGTATGGCGATAACTGCGAGGCCTGCGGCGCCACCTATGACGCCACCGACCTGATTAATCCGCAGTCAAAAATCTCCGGCGCCAAACCGGTGCTGAAGGAGTCCACCCACTTCTTCTTCACCCTGTCGAACTTCACCGACTGGCTGCAGGCGTGGACCCGCAGCGGCACCCTGCAGGATCAGGTCGCTAACAAGCTTGCTGAATGGCTCGACACCGGCCTGCAGGACTGGGATATCAGTCGCGATGCGCCCTATTTTGGCTTCGAGATCCCCGGTGAACCCGGCAAGTACTTTTATGTCTGGCTGGACGCCCCAATTGGCTATATGGCCGCTTTCAAACATTACTGCAAGACTAACGACGCACTTAACTTTGATGATTTCTGGCGCCAGGACTCCGAGTGTGAGGTCCACCATTTCATCGGCAAGGACATCGTCAACTTCCACGCGTTATTCTGGCCCGCCATGCTGGATACGGCCGGTTATCGCACACCAACGAAACTGCACGTGCACGGCTTCGTCACCGTGGACGGAGTCAAGATGTCGAAATCACGCGGCACCTTCATCAATGCTCGCACCTATCTCGACCATCTGGACCCGGAATACATACGCTATTACTTCGCCGCGAAGATGAGTGCTGGCGTCGATGATCTCGATATCAATCTCGACGACTTCGTCCAGCGGGTCAACTCTGACGTGGTCGGCAAGGTGGTCAACATTGCGTCGCGCTGCGCTGGCTTTATTAACAAGCAGTTTGACGGCAGGCTCGCCGCCAGCAGCGACAATCCGCTGCTGCAGGCGTTTGCCGGCGCGAGCGAACAGATCGCTCTGCACTACGAGAACGGTGACTACGGCAAAGCGCTGCGCGAGGTCATGGCACTTGCCGACAAGGCCAACCAGTTCATTGATGAGAACAAACCCTGGGTGATGATCAAGGATGAGGCGAACCGGGATGCTGTCCAGCAAATCTGTTCCGATGGCCTCAACCTGTACCGGATCCTGATCACGTATCTGAAGCC
>JAYQAI010000031.1:30860-41152 GCA_038136715.1 Gammaproteobacteria bacterium
CTGCGCGTTGTTAAAATTGTCGCGGCGAACCATGTCGAAGGCGCAGATAAGCTGCTGCAGCTGACGCTCGATCTCGGTGGAGAGACCCGCAACGTGTTCTCCGGCATCAAGGCGGCCTACAACCCCAATGATCTAGTGGGCAAACTGACCGTCATGGTTGCTAACCTCGCCCCCAGGAAAATGAAGTTCGGTATTTCTGAGGGTATGGTGCTGGCTGCGGGCCCAGGCGGCGGAGATATCTTCCTGCTGGAGCCCGATGCCGGGGCACAGCCAGGTATGAAAGTCACCTGATCTGAAACGCAATCACTGTTCGCAGTGACCGCACCCAGGGCTGGTAGAATGCCCTGACTGTCAATCAAACTACATGTGAGCAATGCCTGACATTGTCGTCATCCTGCTGACCACGATCTTCGTTAATAACTTCGTGATGGTGCAGTTCCTGGGCCTCTGTCCCTTTATGGGCGCAAGCCAGCGGGTCGATGCCGCGCTCGGCATGGGGGCAGCGACAACCTTCGTCCTGACGCTCGCCTGCGGCATCAGCTACCTGCTGGATACCTGGCTTCTCGTACCATTTCAGCTCGAGTACCTGCGCATCATTGCCTTCATCGTCGTCATTGCCTCGCTGGTGCAGTTTTCCCAGATCGTCATGCGTGCCACCCAGCCCCTGCTGCACGAGGTGCTCGGCATCTTCGTACCACTGATTACCACCAACTGTGCCGTGCTCGGCGTCGCCCTGCTGAATTCGGCGGCCGGCAACAGTTTCGCCCACAGCATCATCTACGGCTTTGGCGCAGCCGTCGGCTTCTCTGGCCTGCTAGTGGTTTTTGCCGCGATCAATGAGCGTCTGGTGGAGGGTCACCTGCCAGCGCCGTTTCGAGGCAGTGCCATCAAGATGATCACAGCCGGGATTCTGTCTCTCGGCTTCATGGGCTTTACCGGGATATCTCCATGATCGACTGGCTGCCAGGCATATTGTTGATGACAGGACTCGCCGGGCTGGCCGCGCTGCTGCTGCTGACCGCTCGCCGCCGCTTTCCGCCCGAGACCGATGCTATCGTCCAGCACATCAACCAGGTGTTACCCCAGACCCAATGCGCGCAGTGTGGCTACCCGGGTTGCCTGCCTTATGCAGAGGCCGTTGCAGCCGGCGCGGCAATCAACCTGTGTCCGCCAGGCGGTGATGAAACCGTCACGGTGCTCGCGGCGCTGCTCGGACGCGAGCCGGAACCTCTATCAGATCCGGCAGCCCCGGTTGTGGCTGTCATCCGTGAGGCAGACTGCATTGGCTGCACGCTCTGCCTACCCGCCTGTCCGGTCGATGCCATCATCGGCAGCGCGCAGACGATGCATACCGTGATGGCATCGGAGTGTACCGGCTGCGAGCTTTGTCTTGACCCCTGCCCCGTCGACTGCATCGACCTGGCACCCGCTCCGGCCAGCGAACCGGTGCCGGCTTTCCCGGACTTCGAAATGAACTGCATTAACTGCGGCTTTTGCGAAACTGCCTGCCCCCGTGACCTGCAGCCGCAGCAGCTGTTTCACGAACGTGAGCGCAGCGCAGCGCTTGAACAGCTTGACCTCAGTGCCTGTATCGAATGCTACAAATGCGATCGAGTCTGCCCGAGCGAGTTGCCACTGACCCTCACATTCAAAGCTGCCAGAATCCGCGGTGAGCAACAACGTTTGACCGAGGCCGTCAGCCAGCGCTATCAGGGCCGCTTTGAGGCACACCAACAGCGGCTCGCCAGCGCAACCTCAAAGGTTCGTAAACGTCCCTCAAACGATGACAAGTCAGCCCTGCTGGCAAAATTGGGAGGTGATGCGTGACGACCCGGCGCATCATGCTGATCACCTGCCTCGCGATGCTGCCGGGCGCACTGACCTACACCTGGCTGTTCGGGGCGGGCGTCCTGCTCAACCTGTTCTGCACCGGCCTGACCGCAATCGTAGTCGAAGCCTGCATGCTGCGACTGAGACGATTGCCGCTGCAGCAACTGGGCGACGGTACCGCCCTCGTCACCGGTATCATCCTGGGCCTGTGTCTGCCGCCAATGCTGCCTTTGTGGATGGCCGCACTGGGCACAGCTTTCGCCCTCATCTTCGGCAAACACATGTATGGCGGCACCGGCAACAACCTGTTCAACCCTGCCATGGTCGGTTTTGCCGTGTTGATCGTTTCCTTCCCACTGGCCATGAGTCACTGGCCAGCACCTGGCAGCAGCAACACCTTCGAGAAGACGGTCGTTCACAAAGTCGCGTTGACCCAATCGCGTCCGGTCTACGATGGCATCACCGCGGCGACACCGCTCGATGCCTACAAGTTCAGGAAAGGCCTGACCAACGAAGAATTCTTCCAGACTGAGCAGGCCGAGCATTGGCAGAGCTGGGCCCTGGTCAGTCTCGCCTATCTCGCCGGCGGACTGGTGCTGGTCTACTTGCGCCTCGCACCCTGGCAGACACCGCTTGCCATGCTCGGCACACTTGCCGGACTCGGCGTGGTTTTTTACGACAGCGGTTCCTCCGTGAGTCTGGGCTCACCTCTATTCCACCTGACGACGGGCGCTGCCGTGTTTGCCGCATTTTTTGTTGTCACTGACCCGGTCACAGCGCCGCGGCATCGCAGCAACCTGCTGCTGTATGGCGCGGGTATCGGCCTGGTCACTTTCATCATCCGCACAATCGGCGCCTATCCGGAAGGTGTGGCGTTCGGTGTCCTGCTGCTGAATGCCTGTGTGCCGCTGTTTGATCAGCTGCGGGTCGAGACTGAGACCACAGTCGAATCAGGGACCACATCGAAGCGGACGGAAAACCCATGATGCCCGCCAAATTCATCAAGCCCGTCGCGCTGGCGCTGTGTTTTGCCCTGCTGCTGGTCGGCACCCATCGGGCGACACGCGCGGTCATCGCCGATAACCAGCGCCAGTTTGAACAACGCCTGCTGCGGCAACTGGCCGCCGGTGCCGAGGTCCGTGCCCTGGACTCGGGCTATGCCATCATCCGCGACGGGGCACCCGCCGGCCATATCCACGAGATCTCAACTGACGAGGGGTACAACGGTCTGATCACGCTGCTGGTAGCGATCGACGATAACGAGACGATTCTTGGGGTGCGGGTGACAAAGCACCGGGAGACACCTGGCCTTGGTGACAAAATTGAACCCGAGGTCTCTGACTGGATTGACCAGTTCAATGGCCGGTCACTCAACAACACACGCTGGACGCTTCAGCCCGACGGCGACATCGACGGCATCAGCGGCGCGACGATCACGGCAAAGGCAACCCTCGAAGCGGTCAGGGGAGCACTGGCACCATGATGAAGCAGCTCGCCATCGACGGTCTCTGGCGCCGCAACCCGGCACTGGTACAAATGCTCGGTCTCTGCCCCCTGCTCGCGGTGTCTGGCAGCATCGCCACCAGCCTCGGCCTCGGGCTCACCACTCTCGTCGTACTCGTTGCCGCCAATACAGTTATCAGCCTGATTCGACACCTGCTGGATGAAGAGACGCGGCTGCCGGTGCAGATTCTGGTCATCGCGAGTTTCGTCACCCTCGCGGATCTGCTGCTGCAATATGCTTTCTTCGATCTGCACCAGCGCATTGGACTGTTTGTCGCCCTGATTGTTACCAACTGCACACTGCTGGGCCGCGCCGAGGCGTTTGCCAGTCGGCATCCCGTGAGCAGTGCCGCCTGGGATGGTCTGATGATGGGCACCGGCTTTCTACTGGTGCTGGTTGTGATGGGCGGGGTCCGTGAGGCTCTGGGCCAGGGTACACTGCTGGCCGGCCTGCAGACGCTTGGTCTACCGGATATGACGATTCATCTTGTCGATGGGGGGTTCCTGCTGGTCTTGCTACCGCCCGGCGCATTCCTTACGCTCGGTTGCCTGATTGCTGTGAAAAACGTCCTGGAAGGCTCAAACGTTGAACGCTGACAAACGCTACCAGATTCTGTCGCGCCTGCGCGAGGAAAACCCAAACCCAACGACCGAGCTGAACTACTCGAGCGTATTCGAACTGCTGATCGCCGTTATTCTTTCGGCCCAGGCCACCGATGTCAGCGTCAACAAGGCCACCGATAAGTTGTATCCGGTTGCCAATACCCCAGAAGCGATCCTCGCTCTCGGGCTGCGTAAGCTGAAGAGTTACGTCAAGACTATCGGGCTCTACAACAGCAAGGCAGAAAACGTCATAAAGACCTGCCGCATCCTGATCGAACAGCACAACTCTGAAGTACCGAACTCCCGCGAAGCGCTGGAGGCGTTGCCTGGTGTCGGCAGAAAGACCGCCAATGTCGTCCTCAACACCGCGTTTGGGGAACCGACCATGGCCGTCGACACGCATATTTTCCGCTTCTCCAACCGGACCCGGTTTGCGCCAGGCAAGACCGTGCTGCAGGTCGAAAAGAAACTACTGAAAGTGATCCCGGACGAGTTTATCCGTGACGCCCATCACTGGCTTATTCTCCACAGCCGCTACATCTGCACCGCCCGCAATCCGAAATGCAGCGCCTGCGTGATCTATGACCTGTGCGAATACAAGGCAAAGACCGACGACCTTGACTGATTCGGCCAGCATGCCAAGCGAAAAACCGCACCAGCACCTGCTGCTTGGCGGCGCTATTGCCGTTGTCCTGCTGATCGCCTACGCCCTGACCATGCCGCGAACCATCACCCTGGAGGATGCCGGCCTGTTCCAGATGGTGTGTCACCTCGGCGGCATCAGCCACCCGCCCGGCTATCCGTTGTTTACCAGTATCTGTCAGCAGCTTGTGCCGCTGTTCCCACCCGGTGTCATAGCGGCAAACAGCCTGTCGGCGATCTATGCCGCTCTCGCCGCCGCTGTCTTCTTTTCCTGTGTTGTGCAGCTGACCGGCAACCGGTTCACTGCAGCTACCGCGGCGCTGGCCTACGGTTTCAGTGCGACCTTCTGGTCCCAGGCGATCATTGTCGAGGTTTACACCCTGGCTGTGCTTGGCTTTGTGGTCTGCTGGCGCCTGCTGCTGGGTTATGTTGCCACCGGCAAGGTAACGCTGCTCTACCTTACCGCCTTCGCCTTCGGCCTCAGCCTCGCCAACCACTGGCCACTGATGCTGGTCTCTACCCCGGCCCTGCTGGTCACGCTGCTGCCGCGCCTGCCTGACATAGTGAATCTTTTGCGCGAGTTCCGGGTCTGGTTGCTGCTGGCACTCGCCCTGGCTTTGGGTCTCTTGCCCTACGCCACGATCCTGTTGCAGGTGGATCCGGAAATCGCACTGCTGGGCGAAGTTAATTCACTGGATAAACTCACCGATTACATCAGCCGGTCAGCCTATGGCGACCATCACCTGGCAGCTACCTCGCTCGACCGCGTCTACTTTGCTGGCTGGCTGCTGAAGGAAAGTGTGCTCCAGCTCGGCCTCGTCGCTTCGATCGTCATGCTGCTCGGCCTGGTGATTAATCTCCGGACAGGCGCGGCACACATGATTGCAACCCTGGTGCTGATGTACCTGGGGTCGACGCTGCTCCTTAATCTGCTGCTGGGTTTCAGTTTCGAGTTTCTCTGGCAGGCGGTCTTCAGACCCTATCCTGTAATCAGTTACCTGGCGCTCGCATTCTGGTTTGGGTTGGGTTCGACCTGGCTGACGACCTGGCTCAAGGCAAGGCTGCCGGGACGCGAACCGCTGGCCGGCCTGCTGACGCCAGTCCTGCTGGTCAGCATCGCCCTGCAGGGCTACCGCCTGAATGACCGCAGCCACACCCGCTGGGTGGAAGACTACGGCAGGAGTCTGCTGAATGCCCTGCCCGCTAATGCGGTGTACTTCGCCGCTGATGATCTCGAAGTCGGCGTGCTGGGATACCTGCAAAAAGTGCAGGGCATACGACCCGACATCGAACTGCGTAACTGGGAAAACCTCGTCTTCAGCAATCGTCTGGCTTCACCGTTTGCTACAGCCGACGCCCAGCAGGCAGCGATGGCGAACTACATGGCGAGCAATCAACAACCCGTGTTTGCCTCATCACTCATCATTGCCCCGCGGGAGTATCGCGGCGGTTTCTTCCGCTACACGCCGGCCGCGGCGACCACGGCTGTCATCAACCCTGCCATGCACGCTGTGCAGGACCAGCTGCTCGACCTGTGGGAGTCCGGGAACATCCGTGATTTACACGAACGCCACTACCTGTATCTGCGCCTCGTCAGCTTCACCCGCCAGTATGTTCACCTGGTGCTGGCCGGTGCACCTATGACCGAGGCCGATTACGTGCGGCTGGAGCGGCTGCAGAACACGTTCCCAGGCCGACTGACCACACTTGAGGTACTGCTGCCGCTCAATAATCCAGCGTCCAAGCCGGTGCTGATGGAGATCGCCCTTTCCGCTCAGGCGCAAATCCCAACTGAAACGCCGCGTGCCTCGAAAGCACTGCTGTTCGAATACCTGGGCAGACTCGAGATGATGGCGCCAATGAATGTAAAGGCAGCCATCGGCTACTTCGAGGCTTCCATTCATTTCAACCCGGTGCCACAGAACACCAGTCTGTGCCCGCTGCGCTACCTGTACCGACAGCAGGAGCGCAGCAGCGACCTGGCGCAGTTGGAGTCACGCTATACCAACATCACCTGCGGCGGTTAGCGGAAGTTGCGACCCAGCTTGGCGGCCAGCTTCAAACGCAACGCATTCAGCTTGATGAAGCCACCGGCGTCAGACTGATCATACGCACCCGCATCATCTTCGAAGGTCACGATATCAGCGTCGTAAAGACTGTCGCTGGCTGATTCGCGACCAACGACGGTGACATTACCCTTGTAAAGCTTGAGGCGGACCTTGCCATTCACGTTTTTCTGGGAGTCATCGATAAGGGCCTGGAGGGCCGAGCGTTCCGGCGACCACCAGTATCCGTTGTAGATCAGGCTCGCATACCGCGGCATCAGCTCATCCTTGAGGTGAGCCAGCTCACGATCCAGCGTGATCGATTCGATGGCACGGTGGCCTTTCAACAGTACCGTCCCTCCCGGAGTTTCATAACACCCGCGGGCCTTCATCCCGACATAGCGGTTCTCGACGATGTCGACGCGGCCAACCCCATTCTCGCCGGCGACCTTGTTGAGGTACGCCAGCACCGTTGCAGGCGACATGTCCTCACCGTCAATGGCGACAACATCGCCCTGGCGGTAGGTCAGTTCGATGTAAGTGGGCGTGTCCGGCGCGTCTTCTGGCGCAATGGTCCAGAGCCACATCGGTTCTTCCGGTTCCTGGCTCGGGTCCTCGAGGATGCCGCCTTCATAGGATATATGCAGCAGGTTGGCATCCATCGAGTACGGCGATTTCTCGCCCTCATGTTTCTGATCTACCTTGATCTGATGCCGTTCACAGAACGCCATCAGCGCCTCGCGGGAGTTCAGGTCCCAGTCACGCCAGGGCGCGACCACCTGCACATCGGGCTTCAAGCCATAGACGCCGAGCTCAAACCGAACCTGGTCATTACCCTTACCAGTGGCACCGTGGGCGATGGCCTGGGCGCCGGTTTCGTTGGCAATGTCGACGAGGCGCTTGGCGATCAGCGGCCGGGCAATGCTGGTCCCGAGCAGGTACTCACCTTCGTAGATGGTATTGCAGCGGAACATCGGAAAAACGAAGTCACGCACGAATTCTTCCCGCACGTCATCGATATAGATTTCTTTTACGCCCATGCTGGCGGCTTTCTCTCGCGCCGGTTCCAGCTCCTCACCCTGTCCAAGGTCGGCGGTATAGGTCACTACCTCGCAGTTGTAGGTCTCCTGCAGCCACTTGAGGATGACGGAGGTGTCCAGCCCCCCGGAATAGGAAAGTACGATCTTGTCAAAATCGGCCATCGGACCTGTCTCGCGAAAAAAAGAGGCGCAATATTACCTGATTTTGTTTCAGGATCGAATCCTGCACAGGAACGCGAGGCTGACAAGTTTACACTGTCGCAGCAGCACCCATGGGGATCATGATACAATCAGCTTTTCGTCGAAAAACTTTGCAGCATGCAGACCCTCACCATTAAACGCCCAGATGACTGGCACATCCACCTGCGTGACGACGAGTATCTTGCGCGCACGGTGCAGGACGCTGCCCGCTATTTCGGCAGGGTGCTGGTTATGCCGAACCTGGTACCACCAGTGACCGAAGTAGCTCACGCCATCAGTTACAGGGAACGCATCATGGCCCATGCGCCCGCGGACTTTACCCCTGAAATGACACTGTACCTGACGGACCAGACCACTGCGGATACCGTCATCGCTGCCAGTCAGTCGGGCCTGGTGAGAGCCTTCAAGTTGTACCCTGCCGGGGCGACCACCAACTCTGCATTCGGTGTCAATGCGATCGATGCACTCTACCCTGCCTTCGCCGCAATGCAGGATCACGGCATGGTTCTCGCCATCCACGGTGAGGTGACCGACAGCGAAATCGATATCTTTGATCGTGAAGCCGTATTTATCGACACCATACTGAACAGAATTGTCGAGCAGTTCCCTGACCTGAAAATCGTGCTGGAGCACATCACGACCCGAGAGGCCGTCGATTTCGTGGCGGCGGCGTCAGACCAGGTGGCCGCCACAATCACCGTGCATCATCTCTTGTACAACCGCAATGATCTGCTGGTGGGCGGCATCAAACCTATTCACTACTGTCTGCCGGTGCTGAAAAGAAACACTCATCAGACAGCGCTGCTGGAGGCAGCAGTTTCTGGTGACCCTAGTTTCTTCCTCGGCACTGACTCAGCACCGCATCCCCGGCATGCCAAGGAAAATGCCTGTGGCTGCGCCGCGGGCTGCTACACCGCACATGCCGCGATCGAACTGTATGCCGAGGTCTTTGATGCCATGGACAAGCTGGATCGGCTGGAAGCCTTTGCCAGCGAATTCGGTGCCGATTTCTACGGGGTGCCACGCAACCAGGACACCATCACACTCAGCCAGGATGCCTGGACTGCCGCAACAGCATATAGCTTTGCCGGCGATGAACTCATTCCAACCCGAGGCGGCGAAACCATCGCTTGGCAGGTCACTGACGGGGCACGCCATAACTTAAGCGAAGTCAGTCAGTGAGCGAAGAAAAATTGCCCATCGCCCACCGCTTTCGGGGCTTCCTGCCGGTTGTCCTCGACCTGGAAACCGGAGGCTTTAACCCGGAGACCGATGCCCTGCTGGAGAGCGCTATCGTCATCCTCGAAATGAATGACGAAGGCTACCTCGTGCCCGGCGAGCGCGTATTCTTCAACATTGAGCCCTTCCCTGGCGCCAACATCGAACCCTCGGCGCTGGAATTTACGGGTATAGATCCAGACCATCCGTTTAGAATGGCTGTGCCGGAAAAACAGGCACTGAGCGAATCTTTCAAGGCGATTCGCAGCGAGATCAAGCGAACGGGCTGTAATCGAGCAGTGATCGTTGCCCACAACGCCGCCTTCGATCAGGCTTTCCTGAATGCCGCCTCAGCCCGATGCAACATCAAAAGGAACCCGTTCCATCCGTTTTCCAGCTTCGATACCGCAACCTTGTGTGGCCTGGCTTTCGGCCAGACGGTGTTGTCCCGCGCCTGCGAAGCGGCAGGTATCCGCTTTAACAACGAGGAGGCGCATTCCGCCAAATACGACTGTGACAAGACTGCTGAGCTTTTCTGCCAGATCGTCAATCGCTGGAAAGACCTGGGCGGGCTGCCCGAATCTCTGGCTTTCCATTAGCACAGCCAAACTGCACGCAAAAAAAAGCCCGCCATCCAGCGGGCTTTTTTATCGCATAGCTTGATCAGCCTTCCAGCGAATCCAGCGCTTTCTGGAAGCGATTGGCATGAGAGCGCTCGGCCTTGGCGAGGGTTTCCATCCAGTCTGCGATTTCATCAAAACCTTCGTCGCGGGCGGTCTTTGCCATGCCCGGGTACATGTCAGTATATTCGTGAGTTTCCCCGGCAATCGCCGCGGCCAAATTGTCGGCAGTAGACCCGATCGGCAGGCCAGTTGCCGGATCGCCGGTTTCCTCGAGATACTCAAGGTGACCGTGGGCGTGACCTGTCTCACCTTCCGCTGTGGAGCGGAACACGGCAGAGACATCGTTGTAGCCTTCAACGTCGGCCTTGGCCGCAAAGTACAGGTAGCGGCGGTTGGCCTGTGATTCACCTGCGAAAGCGTCTTTTAGATTCTGTTCGGTTTGGGATCCCTTCAAGCTCATGGTCTTCTCTCTTTTTATCAGTGGTTGTCAGTGGTTGGGCAAAGCCGGACCGCCAGTATAACGACCCCGGCTGGGCTGGCAACAGGCCTGGCAAACCTACTCGGATTCGGTCGCAGCGTCCTTGATC
>JAYQAI010000032.1:0-26682 GCA_038136715.1 Gammaproteobacteria bacterium
GCTCAACAAGCTGCTGCTGGATCTGTCTGCTTAAACAGCCCTGAGCTGGGTTTGTAAACAGCCCTGAGCGGACGGTGGTGGGTGTTCAGGCGGTCTGTGAGGAACCGTCGGGGGATTCTCCTTCGACGGGCTGGTAAGCGCTCCCGGTTTGCTGTTCATGCTGGCTGTCTCTCAGGTTCCCTATCACGGCCTCGAGAGCGCGGCTGAACAGCAAGCCGTCGCTGACAATGGAAACGGTGCCATCGCGCAGCTCCAGGGCAAGGCCAAGCCTGGTCTTTTCGACCACCTTCACGCCCTGGCGGTTGACAAAAATGTACTTGTCGATGGCGTTGATCTTTGCCGCCAGCCTGCAGCGTGTGTTGTTGCCGTTCTGACCAATAAACTCAACCCACATGCCGACGCCAAGAGCATCAACTCGTCGCATGTAAGAGTCATCGTCAGCCAGCTTGTCGTCGCCAGCAGAATCGCCCGATGCTGCCGCAGCCTGTTCAGGTTCCGCTGTCGCTTTCTCCCTATCTGCTTTGTCGGCTTGTGTCTTAGTCACCAATGCTTCCGCTTCAGAGGCTTCAGCTTCCCTTGACGTTTCCTGCTCGAACTCACCGGCTGCGAGAAATCGAACACCGCTGTTTACTATTGGCCGTTCTTCCCCAATGCCCCCTTCTTCCGTGGCTTCGGCAGTGTCATTGCTCGCATATTTGCCCTGCTCGGGTTCCTCCAGAACTTCACCCGGGAACGTGTCGTCCTGAACCCGCTGCAGTTGCGCGATCAGCTGGTCTATTTCGGCCTTGTCGACGGATGCGATACGGAAAGCCTTGCGCAGATTGTTAAGCAGACGCGGATTGACCGTTGCCAGGCGATCTTTATCACCAGTGTGCTCGTGTGGTTGTACTGTCCAGAGCAGGACGTCGATGGTATTAATGGCCTGCTTCCAGGCGTTACTGCCAGGGCCTTCTTTTAGCACCAGTAACACCATGAATTTGTAGAAGGGACCCTTCAGCAGTTCTTCGACGAATAGATCAAGCTCGCGACCAAGGGTCCGTTCTTCAATCTTTTCACCGACCAGCTCATGAATATCCTCGAGACGTTCTTTGCGCTCAGAGGCCTTGAGAATCCGCTGTTCGAGTTTTCGAGTCCTGGCAGCTTCCTGGACCTTGAATTGATGAAAATCGGCAAGTAACTCATCGAACAGCTCATTGTTGTTCGTATAGTTCACCAGGATGCGTTCGACCAGTTCGCGGATTTTCTTGTAAAGCGGGTCTTCCTCGAGTCTCTCTACCTCCGTCCAGCCGATGCCCGCGGCTGCGAATTCGTTCAGAATTGCGCGTGCCGGATGATTCTCGTTGTTGAAAAATTCAACGTCCGCCAGGGCAACCTTGATAATCGTAATCTGGGTCCGGCCGATCAATTCCTTGATTGGAATCGGCACTGAGGAGTCGTCCCAGATTGCCTCGTACAGTAATGTAACCAGATTGATGATGTCAGACGACTGCCGGTCAATAGCAGAAATTACGTTCTTGTCTTCCTGCGAGGATTGCAGGACCTCACCCAGTGATTGAGATATATCGAGCTTATCGACTTCCTCTATCGTGCCGGGTATCGAAAGCGCTGGCGTGGAACTCAGCTTTTCCTGGATGCTGGTCAGGACATCCATCAGCCTGGCCTGGTCAACCATCTGCACGGTCTGGCCCTGCTGTGGCTGGAAGGGCAGCATAGCCGGCGTGGGTCCGGGCGCTGCTCTTGCCTGTGGGCCAGCTTCGCTATCCGGTGCAGGTACCATAGCGGCGGGCACCATGATCTGCGAGAGGTCGATCATCTCACCCTCGGTGCTGGTGACCGCCTGAGAAGCTTCGACCAGGCCTTCACCGACGATGTCGACGACGCCGCCGTCATCACTCGCGCGTGTAGCGCCGGACTTCGCTGGTTCTTCGGAGCGAAGGAGGTTCTGCATAATAGAGAACAGCTCCGGCCGGTCCTCGTTCTCGCCTATGACCTCTTCTTCTACGGTGCCAAAAGGACTTGAAGCATCGGCGGTGCGCCTGTTGCTGCGTGATCTGGATGGCGGTTGAAATCTCGACTGGCCCTCGATGCCGAGATCGGGCAGTACATGGTTTTCAGTCAGGATGCGGTTGGCTAGATTCAGCACCTGGTCAAGGTTTTTCAGGACCTCAGCGTTAAACGCGCGATATACGGTCAACGTGTTCTTCGCGCCCAGAGCCAGCGGGCGGATTGCCTCCTGGAAGGCGGTGGCAATCTGTTCGGGATCCAGCGGATTACTGGATTCATCAATCCGTTTTTTCGGGAAGAGGGAACTGAGTCTGGCGTTGAAACTGATGAAGACGGCAAGGTGTTTATTTCTAGAGGCATTGACCATGCCCTCAAGGGCGACGATCACTTCCAGTTCCTCTTCCTGTACCAGCGAGAGGTTTTCGAAACTGAAGACAGCGTCGTCCCTGTTACTTTCTCGATCCATCAGATCGTCAAAGCTATAACCGATGTTCTTAATGAAACGGTCGATCACTGCATCTGACTGTTGCGATAACGATTTGAAGTCGCCGATCTGGGTGACGACCTTGCGCTCGACGTGCGAGAGAGTCTGCATGACCAGGTTGGCCAGCAGTTCAGAGCTCTCTTTCTGTATCTTGTCGACAATAGCGGGCACAGAACTTTCTTTATGCTAATTCACAGCAAGGGTAAGATACCGTGAATGGGGTCTAATGTATAGAAATGACGCTGAAAGCGGTGTATGAAATTCACTGTAAAAGTCATATTTTATAGAAGGTTACATTTGATTATTACTGCTGATTCTCACTATGGAGTGCCGCGCTGAATGAGACTCATGCTGATGCGTCATGGCGAAGCTGAAAGCGTTTTCAGCCGTGATTCAGAGCGGCCGCTGACGAGCTTCGGCAAGGAAGAAGTCGGCAGGGCAGCGCAGCGAATGGGTGAACAGAGGCTCCTGGCTGCCCGAACTGTGGCGTCGCCCTACAGGCGAGCTGTGGAGACGGCATCGATTGTCACCGATGTGCTCGAGCTGCCAGGCGCACTTACCTCGGTATTGTTGACGCCCGAGACGGATCCCAGCTCAACTGTGCAGATGCTTGCTGAACAAGCAGAGGAATGTCACAGTCTGCTGGCTGTGCTGCACCAGCCTTTGATCAGTCGACTGGTACTGCATCTCAGCGGAGTCGTACAACCGATGTCGACGGCAAGTGTAGCCGTTCTTGAAGGGGAAACGCTGGATAGAGAGTCCTGTGAATTGATATGCGTTTTATAGTTTTACTGATAATGGTTAGCTTCGCTGGTGCCATCCCTGCCGAAGTGCTGGCACCCTATGTCGGCGCGGAATTGGTGGCAGAGGGCGCAGATACCCGCGACGCGCGACACCTGGTGGTACTGGGTTCGCTTGAGAAGGTGGACCATGTCGTGCAGCCAGAGCAATCTACGACCTTCAAGGGACTGCGCACCTGGAAGACCTATTACCTGCCCCAGGCCTGGCGGACCCGCGATGTGGCTGAGCATTATCGCGAGGAAATCGAGCGCCTCGGCGAGGTGAAGTTTGCCTGCAGCGGACGTGCCTGCGGCAGCAGCAGCTACTGGGCGAATACCTTGTTCGAGCAGTCGATATTGTACGGCCCGGAACAGTACCAGCAATTCTTCATCGTTGAGGAGCCCGATGGCGGTGGCTATACCTCGGTCTACATCGGCCAGCGAGCGACGCGGAAGATTTATGTGCACATCCAGGCCCTCACTTCCAACAAAACTGATCAGTGATTCTAAGCAGACGGCGCTTTATTGCGGCGCAACAAAACGTTATGTTAGTCCGCTAAACAACGGCCGGAGCAATCCGGCGACAAGCAGTATGACAGGGGATAAGAGATGGTCGACAACATGTCGAAGCGAGGTTTTGACCCTCTGACTTACCGGTTCGAGGCAGAACAACCTGAACCCGGGGCAGTCAAGGAAGTCGCAGACGGCGTGCTTTGGGCGCGAATGCCTATGTGGGGCCGGCTCAATCATATCAATGTCTGGATGCTCCGTGACTACGATGGCTGGACGATCGTCGATACTGGCTTGAACCGAGAAGACGTCCAGAATCACTGGCGAACGATCTTTGCGGAACACCTCGACGGTTTACCGGTAAACCGGGTCATTGCCACGCACCTGCATGGCGATCACACGGGCAACGCAGGCTGGATTTGCCGGGAATGGGGTTGTGACTTATGGATGTCGCGCAGCGACTTCTTCATGTGCAAGGTCATGGCAGCAGACGGTCCGTCTGATGTGCCGGAAGACGCCATTAAGTTTTATCGACGCGCCGGGTTTGATGAGGCGCGCCTGAACCGTTATCGCGAACGATTCGGCCAGTTTGGTGCCAACATTACGGAATTACCGGCCGGTTATCATCGCATCAATGAAGGTCAGTATATCGATATCGGTGGTCGGGAATGGCGAGCCGTGATTGGTCATGGTCATGCGCCTGAGCACGTCTGTCTCTACTGTCCAGAGCTAAAAGTGATTATTGCTGGTGATCAGATCCTGCCGAAAATTACGCCTAATGTCAGCGTTAACCCATCAGAGCCCAATGCCAACCCGTTGCGGGACTTTATGAACTCCTGCGCCCGTTTCCGTGAGATTCTGCCGCCCGACCTGCTGGTGCTGCCGGCTCATGAAAGCCTTTACGAGGGCGTGCACGAGCGGCTGACGGCCCTCATAGACTGGCACGAAGTTGCGCTTGAGAAGCTTTATGAGCTTTGCGCCGAGCCGAAGCGTGCTGTGGACGTTTTTCCAGCGCTGTTCAAAAGCAAGATTACAGATACCAGTTACTTCCCTGCGACGGGTGAGTCAATTGCGCATCTGCATTGTGCGCTGGAACGTCGCATGCTCCGGGTTGAAGAAGACGAGACCGGTGTAGCCTGGTGGCGACAGGCATGAAGCCTGTCGATTTGGCTCAGTAGTCAGTGGACGAGTGGAGGAATTCGAACCCGCCCGCGCGCATCACCAGTCGGTGCGTATCGCCGGATAGGGTCGCATCCCACGGCTCGTAACCTGCATCACCTGACCACATGGCAACGCGATTGCCTTCGTCGTCCTTGCCGAGCCGGGTCTGATAGTAACGTGGTTCAGAACCAGCGAGTGTTTCGATCGCGGCGCTGGCCTGTTGAAACTTCGAGAGCTGATACAGCGACACCCAGGTCGGTGGTGCGAGATCAATCTCTCCCGCTCGGTGTTGCTCAAGTGCGGTCGCTGGATTCACCCACTGGTGGTTTTGAATCTCACCGCCGTCGATACTGATTTCGTGATCCTCCAACGCTTCAGTCACAAAAAACCAGGTAGCGAATCGTTTGGCTGTAGAAGGCGGTGGTGTCCAGTGCGCGAACCAGACGAACGCTTCGGTCGGGATCTGGATGCCTGCTTCCTCGGTTGTTTCCCTGGCTGCGGCCTGGCGTGCAGCGGTGTCGTGGTCGTCGGGATCAATATAATCGTCGGCGTCAATTTTGCCCCCAGGAAACACCCACATCCCGCCAAAGGCGATTTTTGATGTCTTGTGCAGCATCAACACCTGTAGTTCATTGCTATGGTCACGCAACAGCAGAACGGTTGCCGCAGGAATGGCGGGAGGAATATCTTCCTTGTCCTTGTCACCACTGATGTCGTCGCTGTAGATGTCGTTGCGGTGCTTGGTCACTGGATCTGGTCCACGATGAGTTTTGGCGCGTCAATATACTTGGCGCGCAGATACTCGCCAAGCGATTTCGCCTGTTTATCGATTCTGTGATTGGAAGAGACACCCTCACCAAGGACATCGTGAATGTAAAAGTTCAGGGCGCGAAGATTGGGTAGATCAAAACGCTCAATCTCATATGCTGCCATGTCTGGTGCAAGTTCCTTGAATTTTTCAACGGTCAGGAACGTGTACAGGAAACTGTAAGCCTCATCGGTTTTGGCCCAGATGCCGCAGTTGGCGGCGCCACCTTTATCGCCGGAGCGGGTCCCGAAGAGTCGGCCAAAGGGTATAGACACGGTCTCGCCGGCAGGGGCGGGTGCCAGCTGCACAGGCACTTGCTGGTAGTAGATTTCCTCGAAACCCATTCTCTGGGTTGGTGATACCTCGGTTGTGCTGCCGCCTATATGTACCCGTTCCATGACCCGATTGCTGTCGATGAGGGTCGGCCAGTAGGCCAGCACGGGTGTGCCGTTGTAACCGGCCGCCCCCCGGCTGGTATTACCCGGTATGCATGCAAGCGCAAGTTCTGTGACCTTCGCCTGGAACAGGCGACCGAGCTTCGAGGGATCTGCTGATGAGACGGTGATCCGAAGCGCTGCATGTGCTTCTTCGTTAGTCGCCGGGTTTTCCTTGTCGCTGCGAATCAGGTGAATATCGACGTCATCGAAAGCTTCCTGGCCACCAAGATTGTCAAACAGCTGGTCGACGAATACCTCTGCTTTTTTTTCAATGTCGAGGCCGGTTAGCAGGATCTCGATGCTCTGCTTATTGGTGCCCAGGGTGTTGACGCAGACTTTGTGTGTTGGCGGCGGGCTGCTGCCGCGACAGCCTGATACATAGACGCGGTCTGTACCTGCCTGTTCTATCTGCATCGTATCGAAGTGCGCAATCACATCCGGGTTGTAGTAAGCGGGCGCCTTGATCTCGTACAGCAACTGAGCGGTAATCGTGCCAACGGAAATCAGTCCCCCGGTGTCGGGATGCTTGGTCACAGTAAAGCTGCCATCGGCCTCAATTTCGGCAATGGGGTAACCGACATTTCTGAAGCTGGGCACTTCTTCGAAGAATGAGTAATTGCCACCACAACACTGGGCGCCACACTCGATGATGTGACCTGCGGCAAGCGCGCCGGCGAGTGCGTCGTAATCGTTACGGTTCCAGCCAAATTTCCAGGCCGCGGGCCCGATCACGACGGCCGCATCGGTGACACGTGGGCAGATGACAATATCCGCACCCTGGTCAAGCGCCTCCTTGATGCCCCAGGCGCCGAAATAAACATTGGCTGTCAGCACGGTGTGACTGCTGTCGCCGAGGTCCGTGCCTTTGTCGATATTAGTGAAGCGTTCGCCGTCTGCCTGGAAAGCGTCGAGATCAGCCTTAATATCGTCGCCATCGATCCAGGCCACTTTCATCTCGACGTCCAGCTCAGCCAGGATCTTTTCGATCTCTTCTGCCATCGCGCGGGGATTCAAGCCGCCGGCATTGGAAACGATTTTGATGTCCCGCGCTTTGCAGTCAGCGGCGACATCACGCACCTGTTTCAGAAAGGTGCCGACATAACCCATGTTTTCGCCGCGGCTCTGCATCTGGTTGTAAAGGATCGTCATGGTCAATTCGGCGAGGTAGTCGCCGGTCAACACGTCGATTGGGCCGCCGTCGATCATTTCGCGCGCAGCCGCAAGGCGATCTCCATAGAAACCGCTGCAGTTGCCAATTCTGATAATGTCTTTCATGAAGTTGACCCCTTATTCTCTGATTACCCAGCTGGGTTTGCGCTTTTCCCGGAAAGCTGCCATGCCCTCAGCACCATCCGCTGACTCAAACAATTCACGGCTCCAGGGGCCAGCGACCTCAAAGCCCTCCTTGATGGTCATTGCACTGACCTCCCTGACCAGCCGCTTGGCCTCTTTGAGAGCATTCGGGCTGCCCAGATTCAACATGTCGAGTTCTTCCTGTACCGCCGCGGCAAGCTGGTCTGCTGGCACGGCACGATGCGCGAGGCCCATCTCGACCGCCTGATTGCCGTCAAACCGTTCACCTGTCAGGAACAGTTTCATTGCATGGTGTGTTCCCAGCTTTGGAATGCAAACCACCGAAATGACAGCAGGGATGACGCCAATCCGGACTTCACTGAAACTCATCTGCACGCTATCGACTGTCACGACAATGTCGGCGGCACCCACCAGGCCGAGGCCACCGGCAAAGGCTGCGCCGTTGATCGCGACGATCACTGGTTTCGTACTTTCGAGGATGCTGGTCAGCACATCCGGATAGGCAATCGCCCGGTCCTGGCCGTCTACGATCTGGCCTGGCGGACTTTTCAGGTCAGCTCCGGCGCAGAAGGCAGGGCCGTTACCAGTGATAACAATGCTGCGCACCGCTTCGTCCTGGTTGGCGGCGATGAGATGGTCATAAAGCTCGTTCACCAGTGTTGCTGACAGCGCATTTCTTGCCTCCGGACGGTTCAGTGTGATCCATGCCGCGCCGCGCCGGATTTCATAGAGGGTTGCTTCCTGACCTGCCATATCTTTTCCCCGTTCGATCATTCTTTGTTTGGTCGTCTGATTGTTCGCCTGGTTATGCTTGTTCCTTCAGTGTCACCAGCAGTTGGCCGTTTTCGACCTGATCGCCGGTGCTGACGTGCAGGGTCTCTACCGTTCCATCCATAGGTGCTGTGATGCGATGCTCCATCTTCATGGCCTCCAGTATGAGCAGAAGGTCACCTTTGCTGACGCTGTCTCCAGCCGTTACCTGGGTAGCGAGTACCGCACCCGGCATGGGTGCCATGAGACCGCCCGCCAGCTCGCCACTGCCGCTGTCCGGGAACCTTGGCAACTCACGCAGGGTCAGGTCACCGCGATTACCATGGGTGTGCCAGTCCGCGCCCGATTGATCGATAGCAAAGCTGACGCGTCTGCCTTCAATTGCGGCATCAACATGACCGTTGCCGCAGGCAAAGGGTTTCACAATGGTCTCGTCCCCGGAATTGTCGAAACGGAACCGGAAACTGCCGTCACGATGGGATCGGTAGGCGATGTCGCAGGTCATGGTGCCGGCAACCAGTGACATTTGTTCGAACGGCAGCATTGAGTTTCGCCAGCCACTGCGAATCGATTTCAGGACGCGCGCACCGGCCCGGTTTCGTGCCTGCGACTCAAGGGCCACAGCAATCGCCGCGTCGCGCAGGTCAGGCTCGGTAACCTCTCTGGCACGTGACGGGGCGATTCGCTCGATGAAATCGGTGGTGGTATCGCCCGCGATAAATGCCTGATGTCGAAGAGTTGCGACGAGGAAGTCGCGATTGGTCGTCAGTCCCTGTATGCGAGTTGTTTCCAGCACCCGGGCAAGCCTCGCGGCGGCCTCGCGCCGGGTTGGTGCATGGACAATCACCTTGGCGATCATCGGATCAAATTCCATCGCGATGTTACTGCCGGATTCAACGCCGGAATCGAAGCGGGCATCGCCCTGCTGAGAGGGTTCCCAGACGACAACGGGGCCGGGTGATGGCAGAAAGTCATTATCCGGATCCTCGGCGCAGAGCCTTGCCTCAATCGCATGGCCGTTGATGGCAAGGTCTTCTTGAGCGAAAGACAACCGCTCGCCTTCGGCGATCCTGATCTGTTCCCTGACGAGGTCTTTGCCGATGATCTCCTCGGTGATTGGATGCTCGACCTGGAGGCGCGCGTTCACCTCAAGAAAATAGAATTCGTTACCGGCCAGCAGGAATTCAACTGTGCCGGCAGAGGCATATCCCAGCTGCCGCGCTGCAGCGACTGCTGCCTCACCCATGGCTTTCCGGACTTCAGGTGTGACAGCTGGGGAGGGCGCTTCCTCAATGATTTTCTGGTGACGTCGCTGGATCGAGCACTCGCGTTCGAAGCAGTGCACGAGGTTACCGTGCTGATCGCCGATTATCTGAATCTCAACATGGCGCGAAACAGCCAGCCATTTTTCAAGGAATACGGTGTCGTCGCCGAACGAGGCGCCTGCTTCACGCTTTGCGCTCGCAACTGCCTCGCTCAGATCAGCTTCTGTTTCAACAATCCGCATGCCGCGACCACCGCCGCCGGCAGAAGCCTTGACGAGGACAGGATAACCGATCTCTGCTGCCGCTGCCGGCAGATCAACGTCGGTGGTTATCTCGATGGCAGGCAAGGTTGGGACACCGGCCGCCTGCATAAGTTTCTTTGCCGCCAGTTTGTCGCCCATCGAAGCGATGACCTCGGGCGTCGGGCCAAGCCAGGCGTGGCCTGCGTCGATGATCGCCCCTGCGAACTCTGCGTTCTCAGACAGAAAGCCGTACCCGGGATGCACGGCGTCAGCACCGCTCCGACGACAGGCGTCAAGGATCTTGTCGATATCGAGGTAGGTCTCAGCTGAGGTTCTGCCATTCAGTGCGATAGCCGTATCTGCTTCTGTGACGAAAGGTGAGAGGGCATCGCCGTCGGCGTACACGGCGACAGTAGATACACCCATGTCACGCGCCGTGCGCATGATACGCCTGGCTATTTCGCCCCGGTTGGCGACCAGCAGGGTACTAATTGGCCTGATGTTTACATTCTCCATGTGCCGAACTCCTTGGTACCCTCAACCTTGTTGTTATAGGCCGCTGACAGTGACAGGGCGATGACGTCGCGGGTGTCACGCGGGTCAATCATGCCGTCATCAGAGACCCTCGAAGTGGCATAGAGACCTTTTGATCGTTCCTCCGCCCAATGTTCTGCAATCGCTGCGCGTTCGGCATCCGCCGCCTCGTCAAATTCGATGCCGCGCCTGGTCGCTGCAGCGCGGCCGACGATACTCATGACGCCGGCCATCTGCTTCGGGCCCATGACGGCAATCTTTGCCAGTGGCCAGATGTAGGTAAACCGGGTGCCAAAGGCTCGTCCGCTCATGCCATAGTTGCCAGCGCCGTAACTCGACGCCAGGATAACCGTGATGTGTGGGACCGTTGAGTTGGCAACGGCGTTAATCATTTTTGAGCCGTTCTTGGTGATGCCGCGCTGTTCGAAATCTGTGCCGACAATAAAGCCTGTGATGTTGTGCAGGAACACCAGCGGCACATCGATCTGGTTGCAGAGCTGGATAAACTGGGCAGCCTTCTCAGCCGACTCTGAGAACAGGGCGCCATTGTTGCCGAGAATGCCAACGGGATAGCCATGAATAGATGACCATCCGCAGATGAGAGTCGGGCCATACAGGGGTTTGAATTCCTCGAAGTAAGAGCCGTCCGTGATTCGCGCGATGACTTCTCGAATATCGAAGGGGGCGCGAAGATCCTCGGAAACCAGCCCCAGCATATCCTCGGCAGGGTGTATGGGCTCCTCGAAATCCGGGTTGGGCTCCGGCCCCAGTTTCTTCCAGTTGAGATGACGCATCACCTCCCGGCACATGCGGATGCCATCCATTTCGTCCAGCGCAAGGTAGTCGCCGAGACCTGAGATAGTCGTGTGCATATCAGCCCCGCCCAGGTCTTCCTCGTTTGCATCCTCGCCTGTCGCCATCTTGACCAGCGGCGGTCCACCGAGAAAAACCTTGGACTGGTTGCGGATGAAAATGTTGTAGTCGCTCATGCCGGGTTGATAGGCACCGCCGGCAGTGGATGCGCCAAACACCACCGAGACTGTCGGTATGCGCATCTTTGATAGCTCGGTAATCTCGTAAAACAGCCGACCGCTTTCAGCGAAGTGTTCGATCTCGCGTTGGATGGCGGCCTCTGGATCTTCGCCGGACTCGCCGCTCAAATCTGCACCTGCTGATTCGACGAACTGGACGTAAGGCAGGCGATTGACGCGAGCGATCTCGAGTCCACGCATCAGTTTCTTGGTATTGAATGGGTTAAACGCACCTGCACGCACAGAGGGATCATGGCCAAGAATGACGCATTCAACGTTCTCGATAACGCCGATACCTACAACGAAACCTGAGCCGATAGCATAAGGCGAGCGCCAGGCTGCAAGAGGACTGATTTCCAGGAACGGCGCATCCCGGTCAAGGACATGGCTGATGCGCTCGCGGATTGGCATCTTGTCGCGGGATCGGAGGCGGGCGAGAGCTTCCTCGCCGCCGCCCCGGGCAGCCTCTTCCAGCAGAGATTCCATGAGCTCGAGCATTTTCAACATATCGGCCCGGTTTTGTAGGAATTGCTCTGAGCGCGTATCCAGTTTTGATTCGAGTACTGGCATCTTGTTTTTCCCTGACTGTCCCTCCTCGAAAGTATCACAGTTGCCTGACAGGGAAAAACCTTCCGGCTGGACTTTTTTATGCTACATTGCGATGCATCAGTCGGGCAGGGGAACACATGCCTGAAGCAGGTATTCAGCAGGCGAAGAGCCAGCGAGCGAGACAGGCCTTCTGCAACGCCACGATCGATTCGCTGGTGGCCGTAGGATATGTGGAAACTTCATTGAAACGGGTTGCCCAGGCCGCGGGTTTCTCAAAGGGTGCTATCCAGCATCACTTTCCGACAAAAGAAGATCTGATTGCCGCTACGGTTGATGAGCTCCTCGCCAGAACCATGAAACCCTCGCGTGCTGAGCCGAGAAACGTTGCTGCGGCACTGAAAGAAGCATGGACTCGATACATCAATACCCCGGCCTATCTTGCTCTGTTGGAGATTCTGATTGCGGTTAGAACGGACCAGCAGCTGAAACAGAGAGTTGCGGGCGATCTGAAGGCCTGGGGTGAGCGGCTCGATGAACAGACTCGGGATCGTTACCTTGCCGTCAGCGGCGATGAATCTGAGGCCGTGATGTTGTTGAATATGACCCGGAGTTTCATGCGCGGTCTCCTGATTCAAGAAGGCTATGGCGTTTCGCAAAAGGACTCAGCGCGCTATGTTGAGAAGTGGCTCGAGCTGATTGAGCCGCTGCTGCAGATGAAGTCCGAATCCAGTCGATAAACGAGAGAACACAACAATGACCAATCCCACTGCGCCAGAACTGGAAGAATTTCGCACCGAAGTTGCTGCCTGGTTCAAGGATAATGCGCCGCCTGATCCCGGCTTCCTCTTGCCGGAAACCTTTATGGAAGTCGGCACAGATGCTCAGTTTGAGTTTCTGCGTGACTGGCAGCGCAAGGTTTATGAAGCAGGGTATCTTGGCATGGCCTGGCCCTCTGAATATGGCGGTGGTGGCCAGTCACAGGTGTTCCAGGACATCGCGACACAGGAGATGTCGCGAGCCCGTGTACCTTTTATGCCAAATACCATTGGACTCAATTGGGCCGGGCCGCTCATTCTAAAGATGGGCCGCGAAGAAGATAAGCAGCGCTACATTAAGAATATCCTTTCGGCCGAGGACATCTGGTGCCAGGGGTTTTCTGAACCAGAGGCCGGCTCAGACCTGGGTAACTCTCAGTGCCGTGCTGTCAGGGATGGCGATGAGTACGTCATCAATGGTTCAAAAATCTGGACCAGTCTTGGTGCCTACGCTCGCTACATGATCCTGCTGGCGCGAACCTCGACAGAAGGACCGAGCAAGTACGCTGGTCTCAGTTATTTTCTGGCACCGATGGATACGCCTGGTATTGAGCCTCGTCCCATCCAGAAACTCACCGGAGAGTATGGCTTCTGCCAGACATTCTTCGACGACGCCCGCATCCCGGCAGACTGCCTCATGGGTAAAGAAGGCGAGGGCTGGAATATCGCGATGGTGACCCTGACGTTCGAGCGGGGTGCCTCTGGCGGGCAGGCTGGTGGCACTTCCAATATGTCGCTGAATATCAACGATGTCGTCGAATTGGCAAGACGGGTTCGACGTAATGGGCGGCCTGCCATTGAGGACCCGTGGGTGCGACAGGAACTCGTCAGTTTCATCACGGAAGCCAGGAGCAACCAATTGATGGCAGAACGGACGGCCGTGCCGGCACTGGCCTCCGATTGGCCAACAGCGACGTCCATGTCGGGTAAGCTCAGGGGGTCAGAGTTGAATCGACGCATGTGTCAGTTTGCGCTGGCGCTGCAGGGCTCGAACGCAGTGCGCTTTGTGTCTGATGAGGCTGTCGATGGTGGTCTCTGGCAACGTTCCTATTTCAATGCTTTTTCAGCAACGATTGGCGGCGGTACCAGTCAGATTCAGAAGAACATCATTGGCGAGCGTGTGCTCGGCCTCGATAAAGATTGAGGAGGCAGGCGTGATTCAATTTTCTGACGAACAGGCAATGCTGCTCGATACGGCGCTCGATTTCTGTCGTAACCAGTCTCCTATTGATACTGTGCGGGACAGACTTGATGCGGAGCATATCGATAGAGAACAGTGGCAGCAGATTGTCGAACTGGGCTGGCTCGGTATTAACGCACCGGAAACCAGTGGTGGGCTTGGCATGGGGCTTTCATCAGTCGTGCCGATTGTCGAAAGCATGGGGCGTTACCTGATGGGTACCCCGTATTCTTCCACTGTCCTCGCGATTGAAACGCTGGCGGCTAATGGCAGCGAAGCGCAGCAGGCAGAATGGCTGCCGCGGCTTGCGGCGGGTGGTATCGCAACCATGGCCCTTACTGAAGCTGACGGCGGCTGGAATCTGAAAGATATCGAGGCCCGAGGTTTCGTTGACAGCGGACGAGTCAGACTTGAAGGTAAGAAGACCTTCGTCACCGATGCTGATGTGGCTGATTTTCTGCTTGCGTCTGTCCAGATAGATGGAGCAGCGCGCTTTGTACTGATTGAAACTGGCGCCCTTCAGGTAGTCGAACGGGAAACGGTGATCGATCAGACCCGGCGCAGTTTCCAGGTTTCCCTGGATGGTGTTGAGATTGATTCGGGCCAGGTGCTGTCAGGTGCGGATTTCGAACGTGTCGAGCAGGCGGCGCTGCTGCTTTTAACCGCTGAAGCAGCAGGCGGTTTGCCCTCTGTCCTGCACCTTGTTGTTGAATACCTGAATACCAGGAAAGCCTTTGGCCGCACCATTGGCAGCTATCAGGCGCTGAAGCATCCGGCGTCAGATATCCTGCTCAGCAGTGAGGCGGCTCGCTCGCACCTTTACCACGCAGCGACCCTGTTCGATAAAGATGACGTCAGGGCGCGGGAAGCGGCAGTCAGGATGGCCAAGGCGCAGGCGGTGGAAGCTTTCGCTTATGCGGGCGATCGCGCAGTACAGTTTCACGGTGGCTTCGGCTTTACGTTTGAATGTGATGCTCAGTTGTATTTGCGGCGTGCGTTGTGGTGTCAGTACCAGTTCGGAGATGAGCGCTATCATCGGCAGTTACTCCAGCCGTTGCTGCTGGATGCGGCGGGCTGAGGAGGGCAGTCAGAATGAGAATACTGACATCAATTTCCGGCCACAGTCTTAAAGCCGTGCCGGCACTTGTCGCTGGCCTGGAATCGCAGGGCTTCTCCGATGTTTCCACCCAGGAGAACAAACAGGACGCTTTTCTGCCGCTGGCAGTCGCGGCCACCCATTCGGAGACTTTGAATCTGCGAACCAGCATCTCGATTGCCTTTGCGCGTTCGCCTATGTCCAGCGCGATGCTCGCCTGGGATCTGCAGGCAGCGTCCGATGGCAGGTTCACACTTGGTTTGGGATCCCAGGTGAAGGGGCACAATGAGCGGCGTTTCAGCGTGCCCTGGAGTGCGCCTGCACCGCGCATGCGTGAGTATGTGCAGGCGGTCAGGGCAATCTGGGACTGCTGGCACAATGGTACCCGACTGGACTACCAGGGCGAGCACTACCAGTTCTCCCTGATGACGCCCAATTTTACGCCGGACCGGCTCAACAGCGAGTTGCCCAAAATCCAGATCGCGGCGGTCGGTCCTGTCATGATGAAGGTGGCGGCTGAGGAGTGCGATGGCGTCATGCTGCATGGCTTCTGTACCCGCAGGTATCTTGATGAAGCCGTCATGCCGCGTCTGCAAAAGGGATTGTTGTCGCAGGGTAAGCGCCGTGATGCCTTCGAAATTTCAGGTGGCGGTTTTGTCGCGACTGGCGCAGATGATGAAGCGGTCAGCAGGATGTTCGAATGGATCAGAATGCGGGTCGGATTCTATGGGTCGACCCCATCCTATTGGCCAGTGTTTGAGGTGCATGGGCTGCACGACCTGGGCCGGAAGCTTAACGACATGTCAAAGAAAGGGCAGTGGGATGACATGACCCGCGAGATCCCTGATGATGTCGTGCACCTCTTTGCTGCGGTTGGGCGCCATGACGAAATCGTTGGCGCGATTGAAAAGCGTTTCGGCGGGCTGGTCGATCTGGTCGGCCTGCCGGCAGATACGCCGCCTGATGTTATTCAGGATGTCGAAGCAATCCCGTCACCTTGCTCAGTTTGACGAGCCTTCAGCGTTATCTGGCATGCTGCCAGCGTGGCCTGATTATGGTGTATGGGATCTGCCGCTAAGTACCCGTGCAAAGGGCATCAGCCTGAAATTAGAGACAGGAATTCCATGCGGGTGGACTGGTTGTCCCTGAAAGTTCCCAGCATCACCGATGTCTTCATTACGGAATTCTGTTTCTCGACACCCCGCATCATCATGCACATATGCTTGGCCTCGATGATGACGCCGACTCCGGATGCTCCGGTCACTTCCCTTACGGCCTCCGCAATCTGACGCGTCAGGTTTTCCTGTATCTGCAGCCGGCGTGCGTACATATCGACAATCCGGGCGACCTTCGACAGCCCGAGCACTTTGCCCGTGGGTACGTAGGCCACGTGGCACTTGCCAATGAATGGCAGCATGTGATGTTCGCACATGGAGTACAGCTCAATATCCTCGACCAGGATCATTTCGCTGGAATCGGACTCAAACAGGGCATTGTTGACGACGACGTCGAGGGTTTGGGCATAGCCTCGAGTCAGGAACGCCATCGCCTTGGCGGCTCTGCTGGGGGTGTCCAGCAGTCCCTCTCGCTGCGGGTCTTCGCCAATCTGCTCAAGAATTGAGCGGAACTGTTCTTCCATGGTGTAACTTGTCCAGTGAACGGGGTGCCTACCCTAAGGTATCTGCACTGTGGAGTAAATTCAGTTTTTCCACTTGACATGTAAATTGCGTTGAGACCCCATATAATGCCGCGCCAGTCACTGACTGGTTTCAATCAAGCAGGGCGGGATTACGATATGCCAGGAAACAGCATCGGCGAGATGTTCAGAGTCACTACCTTTGGCGAAAGTCACGGGGCTGCGCTCGGCTGTGTGGTCGATGGCTGTCCCCCGGGACTGGAATTGTCCGAAGCCGATCTGCAGGTTGACCTGGACCGGCGGCGCCCGGGTACCAGCAAATTTGCGACTCAGCGCAAGGAGCCTGACCAGGTCAGAATCCTGTCCGGCGTGTTTGAGGGTGTGACGACGGGCACCTCAATTGGCCTTGTGATCGAGAACGAGGACCAGCGTTCGAAAGACTACTCGGACATCCAGGACAAGTATCGACCAGCCCACGCAGACTACACTTATGAAAAAAAGTACGGTGTCAGGGACTACCGGGGCGGTGGGCGCTCATCAGCGCGTGAAACTGCAATGCGTGTTGCCGCCGGTGCGGTCGCCAAGAAGTTCCTGGCAGAGCGGTTCGGCGTGAGCGTCCGTGGTTACATGGCACAGATGGGAGACCTCAGCGTGCAGGCGTTTGACTGGGACGAGGTCAACGCCAACCCTTTCTTTTGTCCCGATGCCGGCCTGGTGCCAAAGCTTGAGGACTATATCGATCAACTGCGGCGCGAGGGTGATTCGATTGGGGCCCGCGTCAACGTTGTCGCGAGCGGTCTGCCAGCGGGCTGGGGAGAACCTGTATTCAGCCGGCTCGATGCCGATCTGGCGGGGGCGCTGATGAGTATCAATGCCGTCAAGGGTGTCGAGATTGGTGACGGGTTCGGTGTGGTCAATCAGCGCGGCACCGAGCACCGCGATGAAATGACTTCCAATGGATTTGTGTCCAATCATGCGGGTGGGGTGCTGGGCGGCATTTCATCCGGGCAGGATCTGCTGGCAAGTATTGCGTTAAAGCCGACTTCCAGCATTACGACCCCGGCCCGCACGATTGACCGTGAGGGCAAGGATGCGGAAATTGTGACGAAGGGCAGACATGATCCTTGCGTCGGGGTTCGTGCAACCCCGATCGCTGAGGCGATGGTCGCTATTGTGCTGATGGACCACGCGCTCCGGCATCGAGGCCAGATCGCCTCATAGCGACGGGTAATCCGACTCGACTCTAAGTGTTTCTATAAAGGCGCGCCCGGCATTCGACAGCGTGCGATTGACGTGGTGAATGACCCCGAGGGTACGTTCGATCGGTTGATCGATATTCAGCAGCACGACTTCATCATCAAGCATCGTGCGCGGCAGCACGCTCCAGCCGAGCCCGACTCCGATCAGCATTTTGATGGTCTCCAGGTAGTTCGTCGACATGCCGATATTGAGCGGCAGTTGTCGTTCTTCGAACATACCTTTAACGATGCGGCCGGTAAAAGTTGTCATATCAGGCAGGATGGCTGAATATTCAGCCAGGTCGTCGACGCGGATATTCTGTTCCTCGCTAAGGGGGTGGCCACGCGCAGCGACGAACACCAGTTCATCCCGCCAGATGGGTTCAGCCACCAGTTTGTCATGAACGGAGGGTGCCAGCGTGATGATCGCCATTTCAAGCTCTCCCTGAATAATCCGTTCGTGGGCGACCTCGGAATCCATAAAGTGAAGATCAAGCGCTACGCCCGGGTGACTGGCGATGTAGCGTCGTAGTACGGCTGGCAGGCGCCAGAGTCCGACATGATGACTTGTTGCCAGCGATAACTGACCGGCAACTTCGCCAGCGAGGTTACGGACGGCGCGCTCGGTGTCCTCTACCTGTTGCAGGATCTGGTTGGCCCGGGTCAGCAGGACCTGACCTGAGTGAGTCAGGCGAACGGTGCGGCCTATACGGTCAAACAGGCGTGTATTCAGCTGCTGCTCCAGCAAGGCGATGCGCTTGCTGACCGCAGGCTGGGTCAAATGCAGGCGATCGGCGGCGGCGCTGAAAGACGCTGCGTCGGCAACGGCAAGAAAAGCCTTCAGACCATCAATCTCCAAGGTTTACCGCCATGGGAATTAACGCCATTTTTGATTCCTCTGGTTTATGGAAATCATAATAAATATGAATTGTTTTTATCGCAATCCGGGCGATAGAATGCGCGCGTTTTTGTGACTCAAGAGATACACATGCGCGAGTTTGACGTTGCCATCGTTGGTGCCACCGGTGCCGTCGGTGAAGTAATGCGGGAGATTCTCGAAGAGCGAGGTTTTCCGGTACGGAAGCTGTATCTGCTGGCGAGCGAGCGCTCCGCCGGCGCGAGACTGCAGTTTAAGGGCCAGTCAGTTGTAGTCGAGGACCTTGCGACCTTCGATTTCGGTCAGGTTCAGATTGGGCTTTTTTCTGCGGGTGGCACAATTTCGGCCGATTTTGCGCCAAAGGCGGCCGCAGCGGGGTGTGTCGTGATTGACAACACGTCCTATTTCAGGCGCGACGCTGACATTCCGTTGGTAGTCCCCGAGGTAAATGGGCATCGCATTGCTGATTATGGGGAGCGCAACATCATCGCGAATCCGAATTGCTCCACCATCCAGATGCTCGTAGCGCTGAAGCCGATTTACGATGCAGTCGGTATCCGTCGCATCAATGTCGCGTCTTATCAGTCGGTTTCAGGCGGCGGTAAGCGTGCAATCGAGGCGCTGGCGACGCAGACAGCGAAACTCCTGAACGGTCAGCCCATCGAACATGATGTATTTCCACAGCAGATTGCATTTAACGCGATCCCCTTTATCGGCGGTTTCGAAGACAACGGCTATACCAATGAAGAAATGAAGATGGTTTGGGAAACCCAGAAAATCTTTGAAGATGACTCGATCAGGGTAAACCCGACCTGCGTGCGTATTCCTGTGTTCTACGGACACTCAGAGGCGGTGCACATCGAGACAGGAAGTCCGATCAGCGCGACAGAGGTTACCCGGCTGCTGCAGGAGGCACCGGGGATCACGGTGATTGATGAACAATCCGAACCCGATTTCCCAACCGCCGTTCGTGATGCGTCTGGCACAGACCCGGTCTTTGTCGGAAGGATTCGAAAAGACATCTCCTCGGAGAATGGACTCAACCTCTGGGTCGTGTCCGATAACGTGCGAAAAGGCGCGGCGCTCAACAGTATACAAATTGCGGAAGTTTTGCTAAAACATCTGCAATAAGCGATACTTAAAGCAACAATCAGAGACCATTTCTAGGTTTGTCCGTCAGGTCGGTGATTACCTGTAGGTTCTTGCGCGTCCTCTAGAAAAAGGTGGGGAAAACGAGGTTCGACCATGATAAGAAAGCTGCAGCTGCTGACGGCAGCATTATTCGCTCTCTATTGCAGTTCGGCTCTCAGCGTCAGTATGGGCGATCTGGAGTTGCAATCAGCACTGAATCAACGGTTCGAAGCTGAAATTGAACTCAGAAACGTCGGCCGTCTGGGCGTCGAAGAAATCCTCCCCAATCTCGCCTCCCTCGATGACTTCAATCGGGCGGGTGTAGAGCGCTCTTATCAGCTCACGGACCTCCGTTTCAAAGTCAATATCCGGGAAGACGGGACCTTTGTCATCCTGGTTACCAGTACCAAGCCCATTATCGAGCCGTTTCTTAATTTCATCGTCGAGGTGATCTGGCCAACAGGGCGTATTCTGCGTGAGTACACGGTTTTGCTTGATCCGCCAGTTTTCGGCACGGAAGGCATAGAAAAAATCGAACTCAGTCAAACCGATGCTGAGCCATCGGCAAACGCGGGGCGCAGTCGGCCGAGCCAGCCAGCCCGGGAATCCGTGCGAACAGCCCCGGTAGCCAACCCTGATCGAACCGAAGGTGTCAGGACGGCCGACGACGAGTATGGTGTGACGGGGCCTGGTGACACTCTCTGGACCATTGCCACTAAGGTGCGCCCAAATGATTCGGTATCGGTACAGCAGACGATGCTGGCGCTGCAGCGCGCGAACCCCGATGCATTTATCAACAACAACATCAACCTTTTGAAAGCGGGCTTTGTGCTGCGGGTGCCTGACGCTGACGAAATAGCTGCCGGGACAATCTCGGAAGCGATCGCCGAGATTCGCGCTCAGAATGAGGAATTCGCGGATTACAAGGCGGGCGAGGTCACCCAGTTGGATGCCCGTCGCACAGCTCAATCCGACAGCACCGTCGCTGATGATGATGGCGAGGGTGAACTCAAGTTGCTGGCCGCCGATCTGTCTGGCAGCCGGGCCGGTTATGGCGATGACCTTAACGAAGAGCTGGAGAACGAGCTGGCGGTAGCGCGCGAAGATCTCGATCGTGCTCGCCGGGCAAACACGGAAATCAACGCTCGACTGGACGACCTGGGGGGGCAGATCGAAACGCTCAATGAGATCGTCAAATTAAAAGACGACCAGCTTGCTGCGCTTCGGGCCGAACTGCAGCGTTCGCAAAGCGAGAGCTCTGCTCAGCCCGCGAAGACCCAGGTCGCAACGACGCCAAGACAACAGAGCCCTTCACTGCTGCAAAACCCGATTGTGCTGGGCGGCGTTGGTGTAATGCTGATTGCGATCATTGTCGCAGCTATGATCCTGCTGCGTCGCCGCCGGCAGCAGTCGGATGATATCGGTGAGGAAGATTTCCAGCCGATGCTGATAGAGGAAAATGACACAATCGCACCAGGGGAAAGCGTCGACGTTGTAGATGAGGCGGGCGCCGCTGATGAAGAAGAGGAAGAGGTCACGCAGCAGACCAGTGATGTCATCGGAGAGGCAGAAATTTATATTGCCTATGGCCGGTTCCCGCAGGCCATAAGCTTCCTCCAGAATGCGATTGAAAGTGAACCGGCGCGTGCTGACATCCAGTTGAAACTGCTGGAAGTCTACGTCCAGACCGAGGATGCCACCGCCTTTAATCTCCAGCTTGACCAGCTCAAGTTGCTGAACGATGAAGCTGCCACGGCGGAAGCACTGCAACTCCAGGCACAGATTCCAGGCGCGGCCGAATCTTCCGCTGCTGCCATGGATGCGACGATCGTCAGCTCTGAGCCTATTGCGGCGATAGAAGAGCCCACGGATGACGATGACGATGATCTTTCATTTGATCTCGATGACCTGGATGCTGAGACAGAAGATGACGCACTTGACCTCAGCGAAGAACTCGATGACGGGGGTGATGAGCTCAGTCTAGATGAAGCCATGGAGATTGGTGAAGCCGACCTCGACCTGGACCTCGACGCTGCCCTCGATGAGCCTGCGGGCCAAAATGACAATGGCAGTGTTGATGATCTTGACCTTGATCTCGACCTTGACCTTGATGAAGAGCTTGACCTCGATTTGGATGCGGATGCAGGTGAATTGGATGAAACCCTGCAACTCGATACCGATGCTGCCGACGAACTCGATCTCGAAGCCGATCTGGATCTGGAAGACGAGCTCGATCTCGAAGCTGATCTGGATTTGGAAGGCGATCTGGACCTCGAAGCCGACCTGGATCTGAGTGATGAGCTTGATGGCGAGGAACTCGATCTTGCCAGCACCCCGGCCGCTGACGAGTCCGACCCCAGTGGCGAGGAAAACCTCGACGCCACGGTGAGTCTCGCCGCAGACGAAGAGGGTCTAGATCTAGGTGATGACGATCTCGATCTCGATCTGGACGATGATGATTTTGATCTGGGTGATGATGATCTCGATCTGGGTGATGACGATCTGGACCTGGGTGATGACGATCTTGATCTGGGTGATGACGATCTGGACCTCGGCGATGACGATCTTGATCTGGGTGATGATGATCTGGACCTGGGTGATGATCTTGATTTGGATGAAGACGATGCCCTTGATCTCAACCTGGATGGTGATGACGATATCGAGTTAGATCTCAGCGATGAGGGTGATGAGCTTGAGCTGGATGTCGACGATGACCTGGACTTAGGTGAGCTCGACGATGACCTGGGTGAGTTGAATCTCGATGAAGACGCCGGATCAAAGCTCGACCTCGCGCGTGCGTACATTGAAATGGGCGACAACGACGGTGCCAAATCCCTGCTGCAGGAAGTTATCAGCGAGGGCGATGAGGCGCAGATCGGCGAAGCCAACGAACTGCTCGGCAAGCTCGACTAGGCAGCCCCGGTAACGTACCTGCCTTGCCCCGTGTCGCCCTGATCGTCGCCTACAATGGCCAGCATTTCCATGGCTGGCAATACCAGGGCGAAACACTTCCGACCGTGCAGCGTGACCTGACGCGGGCTGTCGCAGCGGTTGCTGACACTGACGTCACCCTATTCTGCGCCGGCCGTACCGACACCGGCGTCCATGCGTCTAAGCAGGTTGTTCACTTCGATACGTTGAACCCTCGGCCCACCAAAGCATGGACGATGGGCGTCAATGCGCATCTGCTGGATGCAGTGTCTGTCGAGTGGGCCGGCGAAGTGTCGGCAACGTTTGATGCCCGCCGCACGGCTACAGCGCGTCGCTACCTCTACTTCATTCACAATAGCAGAATCAGATCTGCGCTGATGGCGGGCTATGTCACTCATGTGCGCCGACCACTGGATGAGGACAGCATGCATAAAGCCGCGCAGGCGCTGTTGGGAGAGAATGATTTCAGTTCTTTCCGCGCAGCCAACTGTCAATCGCAGTCGCCGATGCGTAATGTGATGTCTGTGTCTGTGTCGCGCAGGCAGGACCTGATTCTTGTCGATATTACCGCCAATGCTTTTCTGCACCACATGGTACGCAATATCGTCGGTACGCTTCTGGATGTAGGCGCCGGTCTCAAACCGGTCGATTGGATGGCTGAACTGTTGCTTATGCGCGACCGTCAATTTGGGGGTGCCACGGCCAGCCCCGAAGGGCTGTACCTTGCAGATGTGCGCTATCCTGAACAATTCGGCCTGCCACAGGGTTTGCGTCTGCCACACTTTTTCCAGGTCGCTGGCCTGCAGTGATGCGCATTTGCTAAACTCGCCGCCTTTCTGAGCCAGGCCAGAGCGGCCACGTTATGCAACTACGTACGCGCGTCAAAATCTGTGGAATCACGGGCCCCGAGATTGCCCAGCAGGCCGTCACGGCCGGCGCTGATGCCATCGGCTTTATGTTTTTTCCTGACAGCAGGCGCTATATTGACCCGGCTGCGGCCGGCGAGATTCTAAGTCAGTTACCGCCCTACGTTGAGACGGTGGGCGTATTCGTCGATGCCAGCGTATCAGAAGTTGAAGCAGCCCTGGCGCAAGCTCCGGTTTCGCTGCTGCAATTCCATGGCAGTGAATCACCCGAGTACTGCAGCGCGTTTGGCAGACCCTACGTTAAAGTACTTAAAGGTGGTTCCGCAGAGGCTGTGCTTGCTGACGTTGCTGCACATGCAGGCGCAGACGGGGTGATGTTGGATTCGGTCAGCAATGGCCAGTTTGGTGGTACAGGCCAGGTTTTTGACTGGCAGACCATACCGCAATTGGACCGGCCTTTGATTCTCGCAGGCGGGCTGACGCCAGAAAATGTCGCTGAGGCGATTATGCAAGTCAGGCCGTACGCGGTGGACGTCAGTGGAGGCGTGGAGATTGAGCACGGTATCAAGGATGCAGCGCTGATGAGAAATTTTGTGTTAGCCGTCCAGAAGGCGGATTGGAGTAATGAATGAGTCAGGCGCAAGGTCAAAACGAGAATCTCTACGATTTTCCGGATGAGCGAGGTCACTTTGGGGTCTTCGGTGGCAAATTCGTTTCCGAAACCCTGATGGCTGCTTTGCGTGAACTTGAGTCCGAGTACCAGCGTTTGCGTCGGGACGAGACCTTCATGGCAGAGCTGGAACGTGATCTGGTCGACTATGTAGGCCGGGCTTCACCGTTGTACTTTGCTGAACGCCTGACGCAAGTGGCGGGCGGGGCGAAGATATTCCTGAAACGAGAAGACTTGAACCACACCGGTGCTCACAAAATCAACAACTGTATTGGCCAGGCGCTGCTCGCAAAGTACATGGGTAAGCCAAGAGTTATCGCGGAAACCGGTGCCGGCCAGCATGGCGTTGCATCCGCTACAGTCGCGGCACGCTTTGGACTCGAATGTCAGGTCTACATGGGTAGCGACGACATCAAGCGACAAAGCCTCAATGTCTACCGCATGAAGCTGCTGGGTGCCGATGTGGTGCCCGTTACTTCTGGCTCACGGACGCTGAAAGATGCCTTGAATGAAGCGATGCGTGACTGGGTCACGAATATCGATAACACGCACTATATCATTGGGACGGTTGCAGGCCCGCATCCTTACCCGATGATAGTCCGTGACTTTCAGTCTGTGATCGGCAGGGAAACGAAACGGCAGTTTGATGAAGCGCACGGCGGCCTGCCTGACGCCATCGTCGCCTGCGTCGGCGGCGGCTCTAATGCAATGGGTATCTTTCACCCGTTTCTCGAGGATCGGCAGACCCGGCTGATAGGCGTTGAGGCTGCAGGCTATGGCATTGAGACAGGCCGGCATGCTGCGCCAATGAGCGTCGGCAAGGTTGGAGTGCTGCATGGTAATCGAACGTACGTCATGAGCGATGAAAATGGTCAGATCATCGAAACCCACAGTGTTTCGGCAGGCCTGGACTACCCCGGCGTTGGTCCTGAGCATGCGTTTCTGAAAGACGTTGACCGCGCAGAGTATGTCTCTGTCAATGATGATGAAGCTCTGGCAGCTTTTCGTCAGTTGAACCTGCTGGAGGGCATCCTGCCGGCCCTGGAGTCATCACACGCAATCGCCTACGGCGTCAAACTAGCCGCCGAAATGTCGACCGAACAATCCATCGTCATTAACCTGTCCGGTCGAGGAGACAAGGACATCCCGACAGTGGCCCGGATTGACGGCATATCCATTGAATAGAACCGAAGCATCATGGCGAAACTATCGACGACACTGAAGAATCTGGTTGGCAACAATGGTAAGGCCCTTGTCGCCTATATCGTTGCTGGCGACCCTGAACCCGGCGTGACCGTGAAGCTGATGCACGCACTGGTCGACAGCGGCGCGGACGTCATTGAACTCGGTGTGCCGTTCTCGGATCCGGAGGCGGAAGGGCCGGTGATTCAATTAGCCCATGAAAGAGCGCTCGTTCATAACGTATCGCTGGTCGATTGCCTGGCGATGGTCGCGCAGTTTCGGGAGTCAAACAGTGAGACGCCAGTGGTGCTGATGGGGTATCTCAATCCTATTGAAGTGATGGGGTACGAGGTGTTTGCGGAGAAGGCGAGTGCCGCAGGTGTCAACGGCACGATCATAGTCAATCTGCCGCCCGAGGAAGCGGGTGACTACGCTAATCGACTCGAAGACAAGGGTATCGAGACAGTCTACCTGCTCGCGCCGACATCCACCGACGATCGCGCCAGGACAGTCTGTGATGCATCCCGCGGATTCGTCTATTACGTATCACTGAAAGGAACGACAGGGGCAGGGCACCTCGACGCGGCCGACGTCGCAGAGAAGGTTGGTAGATTCAGACAGTACAGTCACCTGCCGATTCTGGTCGGCTTCGGCGTGAGAGACGGCAACAGTGCCAGCGCCGTCGCCGATGTGTCTGATGGGGCCGTCGTCGGGTCTGCAATTGTTAACCTGATGGCAGAGAACCAGGACAACGAGGCGGCGTTAATCGCCAGTGTCTCTGAGTTTGTCGCCGGACTGCGTCGCGCGATAGACGATCGATAACTATGGCTGAGTCGCTCGAGACCTGGCTGGAAAAAATCTCCCAGGTTCACCCCGCAAGCTGGGATCTTGGCCTTGAGCGCGTCGGTCGTGTTGCGCGCCACATGGATCTATTGAAGCCGGCAGACAAAGTAGTGCTTGTAGCCGGCACCAATGGCAAAGGTTCGACCTGTGAGTACCTGGCGGCGATCTGTGACGCCGCTGGCTATAAGGTGGGTAAGTCCACTTCCCCGCATCTGTTCCGGTTTAATGAACGCATCTGTCTTGAAGGCGAACCTGTTACCGACGGCGTCATTGTCGATGCATTTGAGCAGATCGATCGTGCCCGGGGCGATACCTCACTGACGTATTT
>JAYQAI010000032.1:26692-40957 GCA_038136715.1 Gammaproteobacteria bacterium
CGTATTTTGAGTTTGCTACGCTCGCATCACTCTTGATCTTCAGCCAGGCGGAAGTTGATGTTGCCGTGCTGGAGATCGGGCTGGGCGGGCGCCTCGATGCAATGAACGTTGTCGACCCCGATCTGGCTGTGATTACCTCAGTCTCGATGGACCATGAGTCCTGGCTTGGCGACACCCGCGAAGTCATTGGTCGGGAAAAAGCAGGCATTCTCCGGCACCGGGTGCCTTGTGTCCTCGCTGACCTTGATCCGCCAGAATCCGTTTTGGCAGAAGCAGAACGCCTTGACGTGCCATTGCATCGAATCACAGCAAGGGATCTGCCAGATGCATCAACGGGCCTGCAGCTGCCGGCCCTCAGTTATGTAGCGGCAGTGCAGGCTGCGGGGTTAATGGGGATCAGCCTAGGTGAAGAAGATCAATCGCGCATCGCCCGAGACACCCGCCTGCTCGGTCGAAAAACATGGATCAACTGGCGCTGCCGGGTTTTGCTGGATGTGGCGCATAATCCGGCTGCTGCCGAACACCTGGCCCAGTTTATTCAGAGAGAACTACAGAACCGCCGGATTCACGTGGTGTCGGGCATGTACGCCGACAAGGACATCAAGGGCGTATTTTCCAGCCTGATCCCGCTGGTAGAAAGCTGGCACCTCGTTGACCTGGAGGAGCAGCGCGCGGCGTCGGCGGCGGACCTCGCCGGTTATCTGGAGGATGTGGGTCAGATCTCGACCTATGCTAATATATCCGAGGCAGCAGACGCTCTCGACGCTGCTGTCGACGCTGAAGACATTGTGCTCGTCACCGGCTCTTTTCCTGTCGTGGCGGCAGGACTTCAGCGATTTAGTTAATCCTTGTCAGGGCCTGGCCGCACACACCGTGGATGCGAAACTCAAACAGCGTTTAACCGGAGCAGTCATCCTGACCTCCCTCGCCGTCATCCTGCTGCCTTTTCTCTTGAGCGGTACTGAGGAAGACCGGCAGCGCGTCATGTCCAAGATGCCAGCCGCACCACGTATTGATATCAATGAAATTACTGTGCGCGATGTTGAAGAGAAAATCGAACAGATGGAAAGGGCCAGCGAGGCCGGGCTGCCAAGGGAGGTGGTTGACACGAGTGACTATGAAGCTGCGCCTGACTTTATGCTCGATAAGAACAATCTACCTGTCAACTGGAGCCTCCAACTCGGTAGTTTCCAGAGCGAGGAGAACGCAGCGAGGCTGCGGGCACAACTGAGAGAGCTCAACTATCGGTCTTATATTCTTCACGCCTCGACCAACGAAGGTGACCTCTATCGTGTCTTCGTCGGCCCTTCAAGCAGCAAGGAAGCGCTGCAGGAGATGAACAGCGCGATTGAATCAGCGATCAACCTCAAAGGTAGAATCGTTCGGTACAGAATTGAAGAAGACAGGGAGCAACTTGGCGGATAATGATGTTCGCAACCGTCGACTGGATCATTCTGGCAATACTGGCGATTTCAACGCTCATGAGTGTTCGCCGCGGCTTTGTAAAGGAAGCACTGTCGCTGCTCACCTGGATTGCCGCCGTCGTCATTGCGCGACTCTTTGCCGGACAGTTCTCGGTGCTGCTTGAGGCCAGTATTGAAACGGCCTCGCTCCGGCTCGGCGCGGCTTACCTGATTCTCTTTATCGGCACCCTCATCGTTGGTGGCATGTTGAACTTCCTGGTCGGTGAGTTCGTTAAAATGACCGGGCTGACCGGCACAGATCGATTTCTGGGTATGTTTTTCGGGTTGGCTCGTGGTGCGCTCTTTGTGACGGTGACGGTGGCCGGGCTTCACTACCTCGCGCCGGTCAAGGAAGACCAGTGGTACCAGGAATCGAGCCTGATACCCGAGATCGTCGTATTGGTTGAGAAACTGGGTCCCGTGCTATGGGAACAGGGTGAACAGTTGCTGGAAACGGGTACGGGAAGTGTCGAAAGCTGAGGAGAACTTATGTGCGGCATAGTCGGAGTCGTTGGGCGCAGCGATGTTAACTATGAGCTCTACGATGCTCTGACAATCCTGCAGCACCGGGGCCAGGATGCCGCAGGCATCGTGACCTGCGATGGCGACCGGCTGAATCTGCGAAAACAGAATGGCCTTGTCAGAGATGTGTTCCGTCAGCATCACATGGACCTGCTGAAAGGAAATATGGGTATTGCCCACGTTCGTTACCCGACGGCGGGCAGTTCCAGTTCTGCAGAAGCACAACCCATGTACGTCAACTCGCCTTTTGGTATCTGCCTTGCTCACAACGGCAATTTGACCAACGCAGGGTCGTTAAACGAGGACTTGTTCCGTGCAGACCGACGTCATATCAACACGACTTCTGATTCGGAGGTGCTGCTCAACGTTTTTGCGCATGAGCTGCAGGCTGTTTCTTCCCTGCGAACATCGGCGAATGAAATTTTTGAAGCGGTGCGCCGATTGCACAAGCGGGCTGTGGGTGCTTATGCGGCCGTCGCGCTGATTACCGGCTATGGCATCGTCGGTTTTCGTGATCCTCACGGGATCCGCCCGTTGATTTATGGCAAGCGAACGACAGAAGCTGGTGATGAATACATGATTGCTTCTGAGTCGGTTGCACTTACAGTGCTCGGCTACGAGGTGGTGGCAGATGTGAGGCCGGGTGAAGCCGTTTACATCGAGTCGAATGGCAGGGTACATGTCCAGCAGTGTGCCGAGAATCCGGTCTACAGCCCCTGTATATTTGAGTATGTTTATCTCGCCCGCCCGGACTCCGTCATCGATCAGGTGTCTGTTTACAAGGCACGGTTGAAAATGGGCGAAAAACTCGCTGACCGGATTAAGGAGAAGTACCCCGATAACGACATTGATGTGGTGATCCCGATTCCGGATACGAGTTGTACCGCTGCATTGCCCATGGCGCACCGCCTGGACGTGAAATATCGCGAGGGGCTGGTCAAGAACCGCTACATTGGGCGTACTTTCATCATGCCGGGGCAGTCCCAGCGGAAGAAATCAGTTCGTCGCAAGTTGAGTCCGATTGAACTGGAATTTCGTGGCAAGAATGTGCTCCTTGTTGACGATTCCATCGTACGAGGAACCACTTCGAAACAAATCGTCCAGATGGCTCGCGAAGCAGGTGCAAACAAGGTGTACCTGGCTTCAGCCGCACCGGCGGTAAGGTATCCGAACGTCTATGGTATCGATATGCCGGCTGCCCATGAGTTTGTGGCAGACGGCCAGTCGGAAGAAGAAATAGCTGCCTATATTGGCGCAGACTGGCTGTTGTATCAGCGTCTGGATGATCTGCTTGACTGTGCCTCTGGAATTAATTCAGAGATAAACGGCTTTGACACGTCAGTGTTCGATGGCCGGTATGTGACCGGTGGCATCGATGCGGATTATCTTGACCGCATAGAAGTGTTGCGCAAAGACTCGGCAAAAGACGTCGACGTAAACGACGCCGAGGTGATCGAAATTCACAACCAGCGCTGATGGCGAACAGGTATGAAAGACATTATCCAGAGAACGGTCGATCAGGTCGGGACTGTCGTCCTGGGCAAGGAGATGCAGATTCGGCTGTCGGTGGCCTGCCTGCTCTCTGAAGGGCACCTTTTGATTGAGGACCTGCCGGGGATGGGCAAGACGACACTGGCGCATGCGCTGGCCAAAGTCTTCAATCTCTCCTATAACCGTATCCAGTTTACCAGTGACATTTTGCCCGCAGATATTATCGGTGCGCCGGTATTCGACAAGGACACGGGACGCTTCGCGTTTCACCCGGGGCCGATTTTCTCTCAGCTCATTCTCGCGGATGAAATTAACCGAACCACGCCGAAAAGCCAGAGTGCTTTACTTGAAGCCATGGAAGAGCGCCAGGTCACGGTCGAGGGGGAATCCCGTGATCTGCCTGAGCCATTTTTTGTTATCGCTACTCAGAACCCGAGTAACCAGGCAGGTACCTTTCCGCTGCCGGAATCGCAGCTTGATCGATTTCTGATGCGTCTGGAGCTTGGATACCCCGATCCAGCGGCAGAACGGCTGCTGCTGCAGGAGCAGGATCGACGGGTACTGATATCGTCGCTTAGCACAGAGATAAATCTGCAGCAGTTGCGGGAGCTGCAGGCGGCCTGCAAGCAGGTTAAAGTCTCTGAGGCGCTGCTTGATTACGTTCAACGTATCATCGCGTTTACCCGAGAGAGCAGCACCTTCACGCACGGACTGTCGCCTCGAGGCGCGATGGCGCTGTTGTCCAGTGCCCGCAGCTGGGCTTTCATGGAAGACCGAGATTATGTTCTGCCGGAAGATGTGCAGGCGGTACTGCCGTCCGTCGTGCAGCATCGGCTCCGGGAGTCTGTGGATTTCTCGGAAGGAGGCGGCGGCAGCCTGGCTCAGCGGATTCTCAACAGCATCGATGTTGTCGGTTAAGCCGGGCCATGTCGAACGCGGCGGCTGATACCGGCGATACTCAAGAGGCCGTGCGCGATCTGAAGCGCTCTGACCGGTTCAATCGCTGGCTCGACAGGCGCATGCCGCCGGCAAACTCCGTCACACTGAACCAGCGCAAGATTTTCATATTGCCTACCCGCCAGGGTATCTATTTTGTGCTCCTGGTCTGTGCCATGGTGCTGGCAGGTATCAACTATCAAAACTCACTGGTCTTCGCTCTGGCGTTTCTCCTGGCGAGTTTGTTCATGGTTGCGATGTTGCACACCTACCGCAACCTGTCGGGTTTGACGCTGGTGGCAGGCAATGCTGAATCCGCTTTCGCGGGTGAAGAAGCTGAGCTTACCGTGGTGCTAAAGAGGCTGGGCGATCGTACTTACGAATCGCTTCAGGTTGGCTGGAATCCCGCGGCGCTCTCGGTCGCAGACCTGGTAACAGACTCTGAGGTCCGGATTAAGTCCTTTGTTATGGCCAAGCGCCGGGGTCGACTCAACCCTGGCAGGCTTCTGATTCAGACTTTCTTCCCACTGGGTCTGTTTCGTGCATGGTCTTGGGTGGATCTCGACATGGTGGCACTGGTCTATCCCAGGCCAATCGAGGGTGGTCCTTTGCCCAGTACATCCTCAATCAGCCAGGAGGAGGGAGAGCTGGTCCTGCGGGACGGTGCAGAAGACTTTTACGGTTTAAGAGAATACCGTGCGGGAGATCCGATCCGGCACATCGCCTGGCGAGCCTTTGCACGCAGTGAAACGCTGCTGACCAAGCAGTTCGCCGCCTATGCTGACAGGCGGGTCTGGCTCGAATGGGATCACTTTGAAGGTCTGGATCGTGAGGCCAGGCTCTCGCGCCTCTGCTTCTGGGTGCTGCGGCTTAACAGCGCTAACGATGAATATGGGTTGCGCCTGCCTGGCGTAGAGATCGCACCTTCTCGAGGTGAAGCGCATCGAACCGAGGTGCTGAAAACACTCGCATTATTTGAGCTGGATCAGCGGGCCTGACGCTATGTACCAGATTCCACGCAATGCGCTCACGTTGCTGTTGGCAGCCCAGATACTTGTCATCCTGCCGCACATTGGGCGTTTACCGATCTGGTTGACCCTGTTCTGCACCGGATGTATTGCCTGGCGCATCATGGTGTACCAGGGACGCTGGTCGTTTCCGGGTAAATGGGTCAAGACCTGTTTCGTCTTCGGCGGGGTTCTGGGGATCAGTGTCGGCTACGGTACTCTGCTGGGACTGGAACCCTGGGTAGGGATTCTCATCGTGGCGTATGTGCTCAAGCTGCTCGAAATGCATCAGCAGCGGGATGCTTATACGGTTGTTGTTCTCGGTTATTTTGTCGCCTTGACCGAGTTCCTGTTCGAGCAGTCTATTCCCTATGCCCTGTACATGTTTTTCTGTGTCACGTTAATTACCGGCGCACTTCTGGGGCTCAATCGAACGACTGACAACGTGAGGCCCCGCCAGACTCTGCAGCGCGCCTTCTTAATGCTTCTGCAGTCGCTGCCCCTGATGCTGGTGTTATTTGTTTTGTTTCCCCGTATATCTCCGCTCTGGAGTGTGCCGCTGCAGACCAATGTTGCGAAGACCGGTGTCAGCGACAGTCTGGCACCGGGTGACATCGCAGAATTGGTGCAGTCGGACGAACTGGCATTCAGAGCGACTTTCGACGGCGAGATTCCTGCATTCAACGACCTTTATTGGCGCGGCCTTGTGCTCTCGTTGTTTGATCCCAAAGATCAGGCCTGGCGTCACCAGACACCTGGCCTCTACGGTCGTCCCCTGATGCGGCAGGGGCCGCCGACCGGTTGGGAAGATAATCTTGAATACCTTGGAGACCCGATCGACTACAGCATCATGCTGGAACCGACGAACCAGAACTGGATGTTCTCACTGGATCTGCCCGAGATGGTGGAGGCCGAGGGCGTAGGTATGATCAGGGACTTTCGGTTCTACTCGTTTCGAGAAATCAGATCTCGATTGCGCTACGAGGTGACTTCTTATCTCGATTTCCGCACGGATGTTGAGTTGTCGCCGCTCTGGCGTTACCGCTATACGCTGCTGCCTGAGAATGATAACCCCCGAACCAAGGCACTGGCAGCTGACATGCGGGCAGCGTCGGAGAATGACCTCGACTATGTCAGGACAGTCTTGCGGATGTTCGCTGAGGAGAACTTTGCCTACACGCTGAGGCCGCCAACGCTGAGCGGAAATACTATCGATCAGTTTCTGCTCGAGTCACGGCGCGGATTCTGCGAGCATTTTGCCAGTAGCTTCGTCTACCTCATGCGTGCGGCGAGAGTGCCGGCGCGCGTGGTCGTAGGATATCAGGGCGGTGAATTTAACCGCCGTGCCAACTATGTCGCGGTCTACCAGTTCGATGCCCACGCCTGGGCGGAAGTCTGGATCGCAAATGAAGGATGGGTCCGGGTCGACCCGACCTCGGTGGTCGCACCGGAGCGGATTGAACGAGGCCTGGAATCCGCCGTGGCAGATGAAGAAACTTTCCTTGCAGACGTTGGCCTGTCATTCATGAAATTCCGGGGCAGCCTCTGGATTACTGAATTACGCCTGCAGATCAGTGCGCTGAATCACTACTGGGACAGCTGGGTCGTGGGTTATACGCCCACTGTGCAGATGAGCCTGTTGAATAAGTACCTGGGTGACGTGGATCGAAAAACGCTGGGCGTTATTCTGCTGGCCAGTTTCTTCACCATTTTCGCATTGGTCGGCCTGTTCCTGTTTCTAAAACGAAGTCAGCACCGGCTTGGCACCGTTGATCGCGAGTACCTGCGCTACTGTCGCTACCTGGCGCGTCAGGAACTGCCGCGCAGGATAGGCGAGGGGCCACTGGATTACGCGCATCGTGCGGCTGCTGCCCGCCCTGATCTGCGGGCCGAGATTATGGCTGTTACCAGGGCTTATGTGAAAGCCAACTATGCTGAAGATTCACCTGACGATGCCGATGAATTGAGGCTCGCTTTACGTCGTTTACCGGTCGGTACCTTCGCCTAGTTTGCGTCAATACAGGCAATGAGCTGCGCCATGCCGTCGTGATCCATAGCCGCCGTGATGTGACGTCTCGACATGGTGGCAATCAGGTTCCTGCCTCGTTCATTGCTGAGGTCCATGCTGCCGCCCGTGACCATGGAAGTGGCCAGGCCGCCCTGCAGGTGGGCAAGACCGTAGTCTGCCCACGCCTGGTCATAGCTGTAGCCAGTGATGCCGGCTGCCAGCAGCTGATTGTGGTAGGCCTTAACCAGTGTTTGCTCATGTTGACGGCGCAGGTCTGTCTCCATTGATCCACCCAGAATGTAGGCGAGATCATAGGCACCTGGGCCCCGGCCAATGCCTTGCCAGTCGAGCACGACTACCCGGTCACTGCTGTCAGGGTCGAACATGATGTTTTCCACTCTGAAGTCCTGGTGCGCCAGCGTCCACGGACTTCTGGCGGCGAGGGTCTGGTTCACTTTCAGGTAATTGCCAGCAAAGTGCTCGAACAGCTCAAGCCCGCCCTCCGGTAATTCAGCACCAAATTGCTCGGCAAAAGTGGGATAGATCTGCTGTAGCATCTGGTCGACGAAAGCGATACGAGGACCAATCATTTCGGGTATCCAGTCCATGTCAGGCGTGCGGACCCGGTCCCACCAGACAGCGTGGATGCTCGCCAGGACTTTGACCGCTGCCTCAGCCTGCTCGAGGCTCATGCCTGTTGCCTGGTCGACCATCGCCAGGTCCGCGAGGTCTTCCATCACGATGACAAAGTCAGCTGTGCCTGTAGTGATGTCGGCATAATAAACGACGGGGAGGCCGATGTTCGCTGCAGGTGCGAGTTCACGGTAAAACCTCACCTCGGCATCAAACATGCCGAGTGCTACACCCTGGGCGCGGTTCTCTTCAAAGGAGGAGGGCAGTTTAACGACCACCGAAGCCGGGAAGTTTTCTGGCCTTGGGGAAAGCTTAACCCGGTAGATGTCGCCCATGAGACCCACACCCTGACCGATCTGTTCGGCCGCTATGGTGTTGATCGGAATCTCCAGGACGTCGCTTAACCATGCGGCGGAAACGTCATCGATTGTTTTAGGAATCATCCCTGCTGCTTCTCCCGAATCCTGCAATCATGTAATTTACGCTGAACACTCATCAGCGGGAAACATCATGTTCGATTTCAGCGGCAAAGTCATTTTGATTACGGGGGCCAGTTATGGGCTGGGAGAAGAGTTTGCCTATGCCTTCGCCGAGGCCGGCGGCGATCTCATTCTTACGGCTCGCAGTACTGAGCTGTTAGAAGCCGTGGGCGAAAAATGCCGCGATAAAGGCAGTAAGGTGACGGTTGTAACAGGTGACGTTTCTGTTGAGGCAGACGTCAAACGTGTCATTGAGCAGGGGATTGATCAGCACGGAAAAATTGATGTGCTGATCAATAATGCGGGCATTGCGGACCCGCGCGGTGTCGCTGCGGAGCAGTTTGATTCCGAGACCTTTAACCGGATTCTGTCGATTGACCTGATTGGTGCGTTTTATTACGCGAGAGACTGTGGCCGGCACATGTTAGAGCGAGGCTCCGGAAACATCGTCAACATCTGCTCAATTCTGGCTAGCGGCGCAAACGAAAACAATGTCATCGGTTATGCCGCGGCCAAGGGAGGTCTGCTTAACATGACGAAGCAAATGGGCAGTGAGTGGGCAGACCGGGGTGTCAGGGTTAATGCCGTGTCACCCGGATTCGTTGTGACAGAAATGACGGGTCCGATGCTCGAAGCAATGGGCATGGATCGTTGGATATCAAGTCGAACGCCCATGCGTCGGGTTGGTACCGCGCAGGAAGTAACGAATGCCGTGATGTTCATGGCATCGGATCTCGCGAGCTACATTACGGGCGCTGACCTGTTGGTTGATGGCGGCACAAATGCCAGCAATGGCACTTTCCAGATACCTCCCATCCACCATGAATGGAACGTTGACACCCCCATGGTGCCGACGCCTTATGAGCCGGTCCAGCCCCGGCCGGAGTGGTACGAGGCACTCAAACCGGGTGTCCCGGGCGTGCACTTTCCCGTTGAAGAGTAAACGGAGGGACGAGGGCTCTATATAGAACCCTCATCTGTTTGCCTGCAGGCCCGCTAAGCTACCTCAACGATGTTAACGGCTGGAATCGTCGCACTGGCAGCACTCTGCTGGAACGACTCGATCTCATGAAAATTGAGATATCGATAGATGTCGTCTGCCATGGTATCCAGGTCGTTGGCGTAGACCAGGTACTCTTCCGGCGTCGGCAGCTTGCCGAGCACGGCAGCCACTGCGGCCAGCTCAGCTGATGCCAGGTAAACGTCGGCGCCGTCACCTAGGCGATTCGGGAAGTTTCGGGTCGAAGTGGAAACGCAGGTCGTGTTCGGCGCAACCCTGGCCTGGTTACCCATGCATAGCGAGCATCCCGGCATTTCTGTTCGGGCACCGGCCTGGGCGAAGACATTGTAGACGCCTTCTTCCATCAGCTGATGCTGGTCCATTTTTGTCGGTGGTGATATCCAGAGGCGGGTCGGGATCGAGTTGGCCTGGCTCAGCATTCGGGCGGCGGCACGGAAGTGGCCGATGTTGGTCATGCAGGAGCCGATGAAAACCTCGTCAATCTTGTCACCCTGAACCGCTGAAAGCGGTTTGATGTCATCAGGATCATTTGGGCAGGCGAGCAGTGGTTCCTTGATTTCATTCAGGTCGATTTCGATGATCTCGGCATACTCGGCATCGGGGTCAGGTTCCATCAGGACAGGGTTCTCGAGCCAGTCTTCCATGTTTTTGATCCGGCGGGCGATGGTTCTAGGGTCGCCATAGCCTTCGGAAATCATCCATTTAAGCAGTGTAACGTTGGAGCTGAGGTATTCAACAATGGGTTCCTTGCCGAGACGGATGGTACAGCCGCCAGCGGAACGCTCAGCTGATGCATCGCTGATCTCGAACGCCTGCTCTACCTTGAGGTCGGGCAGACCTTCAATCTCGAGAATGCGACCGGAGAAGATGTTTTTCTTGCCTTCTTTTTCAACGGTCAGAAGGCCGCGCTGGATCGCCGCGTAAGGAATTGCGTTGACGAGGTCGCGCAGCGTAATGCCGGGCTGCATTTCACCCTTAAAGCGAACCAGCACCGATTCCGGCATGTCGAGCGGCATCACGCCCAGGGCTGCGGCAAATGCGACCAGACCTGAACCCGCCGGGAAGCTGATACCAATTGGGAATCGAGTATGGGAGTCACCGCCGGTGCCCACGGTGTCGGGCAGGAGCATTCGGTTCAGCCAGGAGTGAATGATGCCATCGCCAGGACGCAGGGCAACGCCGCCACGAGTCTGGATGAAGTCAGGCAGAGTATGCTGAGTATCGATGTCAACAGGCTTGGGATATGCCGCCGTATGGCAGAAGGACTGCATCACGAGGTCCGCAGAGAAGCCAAGGCAGGCGAGTTCTTTCAACTCGTCACGCGTCATCGGGCCGGTGGTGTCCTGTGATCCAACGGTGGTCATCTTGGGTTCGCAGTAGGTGCCCGGTCTGACACCATCAACGCCGCAGGCGCGGCCTACCATTTTCTGCGCCAGGGTAAAGCCCTTGCCGGTATCTTCAACGGGGATGGGTGAGCGGAAGGCGTCGCTTGGGCCTAAGCCCAAGGCTTCCCGCGCGCGGTTGGTCAGGCCGCGGCCAATAATTAGCGGGATTCGCCCATTGGCGCGTACTTCGTCGATCAATACAGGTGTGGCGAGACCGAATTCAGAGATGGTTTCCCCGGCTTCGTTAGTGATTTTGCCGGCATAAGGATGGATCGTGATGACGTCCCCCATCTCCATCCCGGAGACATCGCACTCGATTGGCAGGGCGCCTGCATCTTCCATAGTGTTGAAGAAAATAGGGGCAATCTTGCCACCGAGACAGATGCCACCCTCGCGTTTGTTCGGGATGAAGGGGATATCATTGCCCATGTGCCAGAGCACTGAGTTCGTTGCTGATTTGCGTGAAGAACCAGTGCCGACGACGTCGCCGACGTACGCCAGTGGATGGCCCTTCTTTTTCAATTCCTCGATGGTGCCAAGAGGATTTTCCATGCGTTTGACGAGCATGGCCTGAGCATGCAGTGGAATGTCGGGTCTGCTCCAGGCGTCGCCAGCAGGGGAGAGGTCATCGGTATTGGTTTCGCCCTCTACCATGAAGACGGTCACTGTAATTTCCTGCGGGACCTCGGGCAGACTGGTGAACCATTCAGCATCAGCCCACGACTGCAGTACTTCCATCGCGTGTGTATTGGTCTTGCTTTTTTCGACGACGTCATGAAAAGCATCGAACATCAGCAGCGTTTTTTTCAGGCCTGCCGCCGCTGTAGACGCCAGGTCAGAATCATCCAGCAGCTTGACGAGGGCTTCAATGTTGTAGCCGCCCAGCATGGTGCCAAGCAACTCTGTGGCCCTGACGTTGTCAATTAGCGGAGAGGCCGTCTCGCCATTGGCGACAGCGGTCAGGAATGCAGCCTTAACATAGGCGGCGTCGTCGACACCGGCGGGCACCCTGTTCTCAAGGAGGTCGACAATAAATGCTTCCTCACCCGCTGGTGGATTCTTCAGGAGCTCAACCAGTTCGTTGACCTGTTCAGCATTAAGCGGCTTTGGTACCACTCCTTCTGCTGCCCGCTCTTCTACATGCTGTCGATAGGCTTCTAGCACAACCTCATCCTCTTGATCGTATAATGGCGACGGAATCGCCTGGGTTTGAAAGGGCCGGTATTCTACTTGAAATCGCCAGTAAAGTTAAGCTGAGAGCTGACGTAACACTATGAATGTCAACAGTTTTTTACTCTGCAAAACACCTGATGCGTGGTGCAATCAAGCCTTGCAGAACCTTGATGTGCTGCTGATCGATCACGCTAACTGTGAGAAAAAAGCCGCATCCACCGCGTTAAATCTGATGTACAGGCACCCCGAGCATACTCAGCTCGTCCTCCGTCTCTCGAAACTGGCCCGGGAAGAACTGCGGCACTTCGAGCAGGTTGTCGCCATTCTGAAAGATCGGAATATAACGTATGCCCAGATTTCTTCGTCACGCTATGCGGGCGAACTCCGCTCTGACGTACGCAGTCATGACCCGGCTCGGTTGATTGATATCCTGATTGTCAGTGCCATTGTCGAAGCACGGAGTTGTGAACGCTTTTCCTGCCTGATTGATCTGCTGGACTCAGAGCTGGCGGAGTTCTACGCGTCCCTGCTGAAATCTGAAGCCCGCCACTTCAAGGTGTATCTGGATTTTGCTCATGAGGCGGCGAACGGGGCTGACATCTCCGACAGAATTCAGCATTTTCTCGCGAAAGAACAGGTGCTGATCGAATCTCCGGATGAGCTCTTCCGCTTCCATTCAGGCAGGCCGGTCTGAACGGGGCGGGCTTAGAGGGTGAAAGTGAGTAGATCCGCACCTGAATCACTGATAGCCAGGTACTGCATCGATTCATGCCAGTCACCCAGGACATAACGCACTGCTGTGCCGGTCGACAGCGTCAGTTCATGTACCGCGGGTCTGTGAGTGTGACCATGAATCATGATCGAGACGTCCGCCGTCTGCAGGGCGTGCTCCACCTCGCTCTGGGTCACATCCATAATGTCTGCCGCAGTCTCGCGGGTGTGCGCTGTGCTCTCGCCGCGGAGCTGACGGGCGAAGGCATCCCGCTCAGACAGGCTTTTACCGAGGAAATCTGCCTGGAAAGCGCTCGATCGTAGCAGTTTGCGGGCGTTCATATACTCAGTATCACGTGTACACAGGCTGTCACCGTGCATCAACAAGGCGGTGCCAATGGGCGTGGATATGATCGATGGGTCTGGTAGCAGGGTAGCGCTCGCAGCCCGACAAAATGCGTCCCCCAGCAGAAAGTCGCGGTTGCCATGCATGATGAACAGATCCGCAGACAGGTTCGCCAGGGTCTCGATGATGCCTCGATTAAACGCCGTATCGTCGTCGTCACCCAACCAGACTTCGAAAAAGTCACCCAGAATGTAGAGTTCGTCGGTCGTATCCTCGATCAGGTTGAGGAAACGAAAGAAGCCAGAGCAGAGTTCGTCGTGGTTGTCATCGAGGTGTAGGTCGGAAATAAAAATTTGCCGCATCGCTTGTTTCTTCTGATCCCGGGCAGGCTGCTAAGCCCTTGCTTTCCTTATAAATATAAGCGCTGAAGTTGTTTGACTGTACCTGGGTGCATTAGTAGAATGCGCCCCTTTCTGACCGGCCACGTTTTTCGTTATAACAATGGCTGGTAAAGGCGATGTTAGCCTTATTAGAAATCGGGGTATAGCGCAGTCTGGTAGCGCGCCTGCTTTGGGAGCAGGATGTCGGGAGTTCGAATCTCTCTACCCCGACCAAATTCCCCGGAAGCTGATACCGCCGAGGGTGAAGGGTCAGCAAGCGCCCGTAGCTCAACTGGATAGAGCATCGGCCTTCTAATCGAGGGGTTGGTGCTAAAAAACTAGGAATTTTTCGTTTCTAGCAGGTAAATCAAGGGCTAACGGCACTAACCCCCGGCTAAAAATTCCTAAATGATTTAGGAATTTTTCCCACTTCAGCATTGCAACGGTCCCTGATCTAGGAATAATGTTAGGAATATTTTGCGCTGACTAAAGATTCCTATGCCAAAAGCTCTAGCCGGAACTGACAAAATCCCCATCAATGCAAACGGATACGCTTTCGTCGGAGAAAGCGCGAAATGGTATGTGAGGGGCAAAGGACTAGCTCTGAAGGGTAAAGGAGCCAATAACTTTACCCAGCCCATAAAAAGCCTAAAACTCCGCTATGAAGCTTCTAAGGACCAAGAGAAGCAGGTTATTCGATTAGCCGAGCC
>JAYQAI010000033.1:0-1899 GCA_038136715.1 Gammaproteobacteria bacterium
CGGTACTGATTACTGGCTCGACAATGACCGGCTGATTGACCGGAAAGTGTCAGCACTGCCAATAACGCCCTTTCTCGATGTGTACTGGTCCTTTTAGCGTCGAGCCAACGCCAGAAAATTTTTACGCTACCGCGAATGATTTAGCGCCATTCTGCATCTCACGGTGATTTACCGGCAGGGTTTGTCATGTGGTCTTACCTGCGCGCGTTTGCGCCGCTCTTCAGCTTCCTCGCCATCGGGGTGATATTTCTGCAACTGGCCAGACTCGGACTCATTGTCTGGCAGGTCGAGCGTTTTGATGCGTCCCTGGCATCAATGACCATGCTGAACGGACTGCGGGTCGATATCATGACGCTCAGCATGGTGCTGGTGCCGCTGGTGCTGTTGCTGATGGTGAGCCCTGGCTGGCTGCTTGAACGCCGCTGGTACCAAAGGTTGGCGACGGCCTGGCTGGTGGCCTGGATGTTCCTGCTGGTGTGCATGGAAACCGCGACGCCCGTCTACATGGATTTCTTCAGCACGCGCCCAGGCAGGATTTTCTTTGAATACTTGGGCCATCCTGCCGAAGTTTTCGGGCTGATCTCCAACGGCTATCTGAGTGCCGCTATTGTCGCGCTGACGCTGCCCGTGCTGTTTATCAGCTTCATTTGGCGTCGATTTCACGTCGCAAACTCGGTCACTTCCATCAGTGCCAGGCATCGCCTGATACTGATACCGGTCGTCCTGGTGCTCGTGCTCGGGGCCCGGTCGTCGCTGGGTCATCGTCCTGCCAACCCCTCCACTTTTGCCCTTTCGGGTGATCAACTGGTGAATGACATTGCTCTCAACAGTACGTACCGTGTGCTGTATGCCGCTTACAGCCTGCGGCACGAGGAAGACCCTGGCCAGATCTACCCGGCGATGTCAGATACAGAGATTATGGCTGCAGTTCGGCAGGACACTGGCCGGCCTCACGAGGCTTTCATTGACGATGAAACTACCCAGCATCGATTCCACAGCTCGACGATTGCAGACCAGCCCAAAAATATCGTCGTGATCGTGGAAGAAAGCCTCGGCGCGCGTTTCGTCGGAAAGCTCGGAGGCATGCCGTTAACCCCGCGCCTCGATGAACTGGCTGACGAAGGCATCTGGTTTAACCGCCTTTACGCGACTGGTATCCGATCAGCTCGTGGCCTGGAGGCAGTATTGACTGGATTCCCGCCTTCACCTGCGCGCAGCGTACTAAAGCTGAGTGGTTCGCAAACCGGTTTTTATACCCTTGCGAGCTCTCTGAAACCTGAGGGATATCGAAGCTATTTCGTCTATGGCGGCGAAGCGCACTTCGACAATATGCAGGGTTTCTTCCTCAACAATGGCTTCGATGAGGCCATTGATGAAGATGATTACGAGAGCTGGCAATTCAAGGGCACCTGGGGTGTCTCTGATGAAGATCTTTTCAGCAAAACCCATGATGTGCTGGCGCAGGCGCAGCAGCCGGTCCTGGTGGTTGCGTTTACTTCGTCTTTCCATAGTCCCTTTGAGTTCCCAGAGGGCAAGATCGATCTCTACGAAGAGCCACAGGCGACGAAATCCAATGCGGTGAAATATGCCGACTACGCCCTTGGCGAATTCATCGACCGAGCTCGCGATGCGGCTTACTGGGAGAACACGCTCTTTCTCATTGTCGCAGACCATGATGAGCGTCCCCGCGGTTACGACCTGGTGCCGATTTCCAGCTACCACATCCCCGGTGTGATCATTGGCGGTGGTATTGCACCCCGGCAGATTGATCGCGTTGCGAGCCAGATCGATCTGCTGCCAACGCTGCTGTCACTTGCGGGCATCAGCGGAGTCGCGCCGTTCCTGGGGGAAGACGTGCTGGCAGAAGGACTTTGGGAAGAAGGCCGGGCAGTGATGCAG
>JAYQAI010000033.1:1909-4718 GCA_038136715.1 Gammaproteobacteria bacterium
CAGTATGGTGATAACCATGCCTACATGCGGGGCAACAGCGTTGTTATCCATCAGCCAGACAAGGCGGCGCAGCAGTTCGAATATGATTCAGCCAGTGATCGGCTGCATCCGATACAACTGGACGATTCGCTGGCACGGACTGCCCTGGGCTGGGCGCTGGTACCAGGGCTGCTCTACCGGGCAGGACGATATAGCGGCTTACCCGGTGCCGGTTGATCCTTGCCCGGTATAGACGGCGTTGAACAGGCGCGATTGCGCCTCGTCGAGACAGGCGGTTCGGCGCCAGAATCGATCAAGGTCTGAACGTCTCCTTAGTGGATTCCAGCGGGCTTTCTCAAAATCGATTATCACCACGCTGCAGTCCTGCTTCTGAACGAGAATGTGGCAGTTGCCGAGGGCGCCATGCACCCAGCCCGTGGTATGCAGTCTGCGGATCTGCTGCGCCAGGTTGCTGACAGCGAGATTCTTTCGTACATCTTCTGGGGTGTCGTTGAGAAACTCATCCAGGGGCTTTGCGTCCGCTATTTCCCGTATCGTAAGTTCAATGACCGTATCTTCGATCCGATAGTCAATGATCTCAGGCACGTGAACGTCCAGCTTTGAAAGCGCAGACAGCGCATTGTATTCGACAGTGAGTGTCGGTGTTGGCCAGCCGGCTCTCGCCACGGGGTGAGAGAAATAGCCTGATTGTGTTTTCACATAGACATTGCCGTCGACGCCCCAGCGTCTTCCTTCCTCTTTGCGAACAACACTCCAGCCCTGGCCATGTCGGGACTGCATGGGCTTGATCAGGTCTGACATCAGCGCTTCTCGAGAAGGTAGGTGCGCCACATCGACAGCCCAGGCCATAGGTCCCAGTACCTTGAAATTGTGAACCCGGCGCGGGTGAATTCTGCTTCTACTTCAGCTACCGGACGACAGATTCTTCTGCCAAAACCGGGTGCAGCGGGTTTCGTGCGTTTGCGGCGCCGATTGAGCGATTGCAGGTTGCCATCTACCCAGAGTGATATCGCTACATGTGACCGCGAAATGGCGTGCAAACGATGCAGCACTTTCGTCCTGTCATCGGCACAGGCGAGATGATGGTAGAATCGCATGCAGGCGATGAACTCGACGTGGTTGTCGGGCAGATCCAGGTTGAGCAGATCCATCTCGGAAAGCTCAAAGTCTGGTATGGATGGTTCGTCTCGCTGTGCGACGCGGAGCATACTGAGGCTGTAGTCACCTGCCAGCAGCCTTGTGACGCCCGCCTGCTCGAATACCGGCCAGAACCTGCCGGTGCCGCAGGGCGCGTCAAGCACTGTGGTCGGTGACCCGGCTGCCACGAGCGCCCGATTCAAAATGGCCAGCTCGCGTTCACTGGTCAGGCGGTTGCGCAGGCTTTTTCGGTGATGGGCCAGGTAGTTCTCAGCTCGGTCAGCATAGTAGGGGTCAGCAGCCTCAGACATCAAATTTCTCACTAAACGTTTCGATGCTGGTTTGATGCCGCGTCTGGCAAAAACATTCGGTTGTTCCAGGTTTTTTTTAGCTCTCGATGCTGCTTTTGATGCCGACTGATTTTCTCTGAGCCGGCATCTAATCAAGCGATGAACTAAATCAGTAGAAAGATTTTTCCAATGGATAAAGCAATGACCATCGGCTGGGTGCTGTCTGCCATCGTGTCGATCATCTTCTTTGCAGGCGCTTATACCCAGTTCACGATAGATCCAAGAGCAGCAGGCGTCGCCCCCGTGTCCCTGCCATCCTGGTTTCACCCCATGGTGGCACTGTCACTTGTCGCTGCCGGCTGTCTTCACCTGGTACCTCACCAATCGTTTGCGGCGCTTGGCACGATTCTCATGACCGGGATGATCGGTGGCATGATCGTGATGCTGCTGTTCCAGGGCAACAGTCTGTGGTGGACAAGGGGTATCCTCGGCGTGCTGCCCTGGCTGGCACTTTATCTGCGCAGCGATCTCTTCAATGACCTGATGAGTTTCTGGCGTTAAGTGCGGGCACCTGCCATCTGGGGATGTCGTAACTGACAGTGGCCAGTTATAGTCAGGCTCACAGGATTAGAGGTGCAGGCCGCCCATGCCCATCCAACTTGATCAGGTCGAGTTCGCCAACGAGGCGTTCTACCTCGCGTTTGAATCTAAGGACTACGACGCGATGGCACATGTCTGGTGCGAGACCGGCGAGCCCGTCTGCCTGCATCCAGGCTGGCCTGCTCTGATCGGGCGGCAACCGGTACTCGACAGCTGGCGCAACATTCTGTCGAACCCCGCGCAGGGCCAGGTCAGTTTCTTTGGTGCGACGGTCTGCCTGATCGATGAATCCAGTGCTGCTGTTGTCTGCTACGAAAGCATGGGCGGGCAGACCATGGTGGCGACGAATGTGTTTCGGCAGGAGGATGGCCGGCCCAGGCTTTACATGCACCAGGCCGGGTTCTGTGCTCACCCGCCAGAGGGCGGGGAGGGCTGAGTCAGATAAGAGTGATGCTGATGGTCTAGGCCATCAGCGCTTCAAGGGCGGCATTGAAAGTCGCTGAGGGACGCATCGCTTTTGAGGCCAGCTCTGCATCGGGCTGGTAGTAGCCGCCAACGTCGACGGGCTCACCCTGGGCTGCCAGCAGCTCCTCGTTGATCTTGTCTTCGTTGTCATGCAGCGTCTTCGCAAAAGCGGCGAACTTCTCTTTCAGGCTCGGGTCCTGGTCCTGGGCGGCCATGGCCTCGGCCCAATACATGGCCAGGTAGAAGTGGCTGCCGCGGTTATCAATCTCGTTGACCCGGCGTGACGGTGACTTGTTGCTCTCGAGGAACTTGGCGAT
>JAYQAI010000033.1:4818-33060 GCA_038136715.1 Gammaproteobacteria bacterium
TTGTACTCGACACCGTCAAGGTCATGCTCGGCAATGTAGCTGTTCACCTTGCTGATCAGGTTGGCGTCGTGGGCGCGGTTTTCATCGAGCCAGAAGATAATCGGCCAGCCCGTCGCCTTCGCACGATTCACGGCGAGTTTGACCCAGTCGCGGATGGGGCCGTCCTTGACGCGGCACAGGCGCCAGATGTCACCTTCTTCAACATCGTGTTCAATCAGCGTCGCACCGGCACCATCAACGACACGGATCTTGCCGTTACCCGGCGCTTCGAAGGTGGTGTCGTGTGAACCGTATTCTTCCGCTTTCTGCGCCATCAGGCCGACGTTGGGAACGGATCCCATGGTGGTCGGGTCGAAAGCGCCGTTAGCGATGCAGTGCTTGACGGTTTCGTCGTACAGACGTGCGTAGCAGCGATCCGGGATCACCGCCTTCATGTCGTGCAGTTCACCATCCGGGCCCCACATCTTGCCCGACTCGCGGATGGCTGCCGGCATTGAGGCGTCGATGATGATATCGCTCGGCACATGCAGGTTGGTGATGCCCTTGTCAGAGTTGACCATGGCAAGGTCCGGGCCGTTAGCAAGACAGGCATCCAGGTCAGCCTTGATCTCGGCCGCCTGGTCGGCCGGCAGAGACTGGATTTTTTCGTAGGCGTCACCAACGCCGTTGTTGGCATCGACACCGAGTTCTTCAAACACAGCTGCATACTTTTCGAAAGCATCCTTGTAGTAAGCACGCACGCAGTGGCCGAACATGATCGGGTCTGAAACCTTCATCATGGTGGCTTTCAGGTGCAGGGAGAAAAGCACGCCATCTTCAGTATTGGCGATTTCCTGGGCAAGGAATTCACACAGGGCTTTCTTGCTCATGAAGGCGCCGTCGACGACTTCACCATTCTGCACGGCGACGTTGCCTGCCAGCGTTACCTTGCCTTCGGCGTTTTCAAACTCGATCTTGAGTGAGTCGTCCTTGTCCATGACGACTGACTTTTCACTGCCATAGAAGTCACCGCCGGACATGTGAGCGACGTGTGATTTTGAGTCGGCTGACCAGGCGCCCATGGGGTGGGGGTACTTGCGGGCGAAGTCCTTGACGGCTTTCGCTGCGCGGCGGTCAGAGTTGCCTTCACGCAGGACGGGGTTGACCGCGCTGCCCTTGACCTTGTCATAGCGCGCCTTGATCTCGCGCTCTTCGTCATTCTTCGGCTCTTCCGGGTAGTCAGGCAGATCGTAACCCTGATCCTGCAGTTCCTTGATGGTTTCATGCATCTGCGGATTGGAGGCGCTGATGTTTGGCAGCTTGATGATGTTGGCTTCGGGCCGCTGGCTCAGTTCACCCAGGTAGGCAAGCTCGTCCGGGATACGTTGCTCCTCCGTCAGGCGTTCCGGGAAAATCGCGATGATCCTGCCGGCCAGGGAAATATCCCGGATCTCAACGCCGACACCGGCGTTATCTGAAAATGCCTTGATGATGGGGAGGAATGAATAGGTGGCGAGGCGTGGTGCCTCATCTGTCTCTGTATAGACGATCTTGGGTGACTCAGTCATGAATACTTCTTCTGCCTTTTTCCTGTATCTTGTGGATACGGTTGTTCCAATGGGTGCCCTGGTAGGGGCGCACAAAAAGAGTTCTTATTTTGCTTAATTGTGCGTTGGCTGAGGATGCCTTGGCGTGGGCACCCTCAAAAGCGGTCAGATTATAGAGGAATCAGCCGCGCTTCGCATGGCGTCGCCATAAAGAATCTGTAAACCGGGCAAACACAGAAAGGATGGGGGATAGCAGTGTTTTCAGGGCCAATATACCGCTTTATCGCTTTAATATGGCTGACTTTGCCGGCATCAACGCTGCTGGCGAAGGAAGTCACGATTCTCTATACCAACGATATAGAGAGCGTTTACGAGCCGGTAGAAGCCAGCTGGCGTGACGATATGCAGCGCATGGGGGGCATGGCCCGGCTGGCGACGCTGCTCGACCAGGAACGGGGCAGGAACCCGGCGACGTTCACAGTCGATGCCGGTGACATCTTCACGGGTTCTCTGTCGAAAGCGACGCAGGGGGCGCTGGTCTTCGATCTCTACTCTGCGATGGGTTATGACGCGGTGAATCTCGGTAACCACGAATTTGAGTACGGCTGGCCGGTACTGCATCGGGTCATGCAGCGTGCGCGTTTTTCGGTGCTGAATGCCAACATCTATTACACCGGCACGCACATCAATATTGCCAGGCAATACGCCATCCTGGAACGTGATGGGGTGCGTGTTGGTGTCATTGGTCTGATGGGTGTTGACGCCTTCGTGAACACGATGATGGCCGCCAATCGCGATGGGCTCTCTGTGCGGTCGCCGGCTGAAGTGGTGCAGCCGCTGGTGGATCTGCTGCGGCCTGAGGTTGATCTTGTCGTGCTGCTGACGCACCAGAACCGGACCGCGCCTATGCAAACCAACAAGGAAGCTGATCCGGAAGTGCAGCGGGGATATGACGAGGATTATGGGTTGGCAGGTGGGGTCAAAGGCGTTGATCTGATCGTCGGCGGGCACTCAGACAACGGTCTGAATGATCCGGTGCAGCACCCCGATACCGGTACCTGGATTGTCATGACCTTTGGGCAGGGTCTGCACCTCGGGCGAATCAGTTTTGAACTGGGTGGTGAAGACGGTCCGCGGATGACAAGCGGGGAACTGATACCCGTCAATGCTGACCTGCTGGCCGAAGACTCGCGTATCACAGCGCTGATCAGCAAAGCGAGGGCGACTCATCCGCGTCTGACGGAAGTCGTTGGTTCGCTTAGCGGCCAGGCACTCAGGCGCTACTATCGGGAGTCGACGCTGGGCAACCTCATGGCGGATATGCTGAAAGATTTCTCTGGCGCTGATGTCGGCCTGATGCCTGCGGGCGCTATCCGTGCGGATATCCAGGCGGGTGATGTCACGGTGGAAGAAGTGCTCAATGTGTTTCCTTTTATTGATCAGGTTTCGGTCGTGACGCTGCCCGGCAGCGCCTTGCGCCAGGTGTTCGAAAAAGGTTTGTCACTGGAATATGGCCTGTCCCAGTTCTCTGGTGTGAAGCTGACCTACGACGGCACGCGGCCAGCCGGTAGTCGACTGCTCAGTGCGGAGGTCGGTGGTGAACCCCTGGATGAGATGAGGACCTACAAGCTGGTGACGGGTTCTTTCACCGCGAAAGGTGGCGAGAACTACACGATGTTCGAAGGCTGGCCACTGGTTGTCTCAGACACGCTGGTTTCTGATGCACTGATCAGCGAATTGCGGCGCCTCGGCACGGTCGATGTTCCGGCACTGGGCAGGCAGATAGACGTGAGTCGTGCACGCGACTAACGGGCCCCGCCTGTTAAAGCAAGCGCCGCCTGGCTTGCTGACAATGGTGGCGCTATCCCAAGTAGAGCGGCGATGGTAGGCGCCAGTTGTTTCTGGTGAACTGAATCCAATTCAGTTTCGGGGCTGACGCCTGCCCCGAGAGCAAGGAAGGTGGCAGCCATATCGGGCTCTGATGGGTGGTAGCCGTGGGCACCGGTTCCCCAGCCCATGAGGGGCATGACAGCGCGTCGCAGCCTGCCGAGAAAGGAGTTGTCGATATCGAGTTCATTGGGCGGTCGCGTCGTCACCAGGATATCGCCGGTCCTGCCCGGGTGGCGCAGGGCAGGCGGTATTTCTGCACCCGCGAAGACATCCAGGCCTTCTAGGTCTCGCAGTGTCGAGAGCGCTGCGGCCAGCTGATCTTGATCGCTAAGGAAGATGCGCTTCATAGAAGAGCCGCCCACAACCCGTGCTGATACGGCAGCCTCTTCAAGGGCTGCTGATACCAGAATGTTGTTATTGACCTCGCTCATGCCATGGTCAGCGACGACAAAGAGCGTGGTATCTGGCCAGAGGCCGCGCTGCTCAATGGCATCAATCAGTCGACCCAGTTCTTGGTCCTGGACCTGCAGCGAAGCTATCACGTCGGCATGCAACGGGCCTTTGATATGTGCCTCGGTATCTGCGCCGCGCCAGTAGCTCATGATCAGGCTGGGTCGGTCAGCCGCCGGCAGATCGATCCAATTCAACATTTTTGTGACTTTCTCTGACTCGGCCCGATCGTTGTCGAACGGCGCCATCCGGTAGGTTGCGGCCGTGCCCTGCCAGGCCGTTTCCGACCCTGGCCAGAAGTAGACAGCCGCTTTCTTACCCTGTCGCTCTGCGGTGACCCAGAGCGGTTCGGCCCGGATCAGGCTCGCGTTGTTTGAGTAGGCATGGTAGCCGGTCTCGCGGTCGATGAACGCGTTGCTGACGATACCGTGTACTGAGATGTCAGCGCCGGTCGCCATCATGATGTGGCCGGGGAAAGTGTCGGAGGGATAACCGGGGATCAGCTTGGCACGAACGCCATTGTCGGCCATACGCTGCAACGCAGGAAAGTCGGCCACGTCGAGATAGTCATGGCGGAGACCGTCCCACGACAGGACAATGACGAGCTCACTGGCCAGCGCTATCCGGCTCGCCGTGAGGCAGAGAATAATGATGGCACCAGACAGCCAATGGATTGAAGTCATAGTTCAGGCAGTTCCCTTGTCGGATACCGGCGGGTCTCGCCGATGGCAAAGGTACCAAATTCGTTGTCACTGATGCCAGCGGCTTGCAGTGCGCTGGCGAGATCCGCTGCCGGTGTGAGCACGCCTTCAGCAGCGAGGCGGAATGCTCCCCAGTGGATTGCCATGGAGTGTCGGGCCTTCAGATCTCGGTGAATGAGGACGGCCTCGGCAGGGTTCACATGGATTGGCCCCATGATGTCGCGGGGTTTGTAGGCACCGATGGGGATGATCGCGAAATCAATGTCACCGAAATGTCTGCCAATCTCGGCGAAGTCGATTTCGTTGTAACCCGTGTCGCCGCCGAACCAGGCATGATAATCCGGCCAGGCAATACTCCAGGATGCCCACAGGGTGCGATTCCTGTCATGCAGGCCGCGTCCAGAGAAATGCTGTGACGGTGTGGCAGTGATCACAACGACCTTGCCATCAACTGAAAGCGTTGCTGAGTCCCACCAGTCCATCTCGACAACCCGATCTGCTGAGATGCCTTTTCCGACCATCCAGCGCTTGATACCCAGTGGCACGTAGTAGGTTGGGGTGTCGCCGAGGGCTCTGATTGAGGCTGTGTCGAGATGATCGTAGTGATCGTGGGAAATGACCACGGCGTGGATCTTCGGCAGTGTCTCCGGCGTCAATGCGGGCTGTGAAATGCGTGCTGGGCCGGCAAATGAGAAGGGCGAAGCGAACTTGCTGAAAATGGGGTCGGTCAGGACGTTGATGCCCTGGTGCTGGATCAGGACGGTGGCATGCCCGACCCAGGTAACGGTGACGTTGCTGGACGTCGGCGCCGCCAGGGCGGGCTTAGCGGTGGCAACGATGTCTCGCTTTTTGTCATAGCCCTGCCACTCGCCAGAGAAAAACCGCGATTTCAGGACATACCAGGCACCTTTATAGTCCCACTGGACGTTGGTGTTTTGAAACCCGCGCTTGGTGTGATGGCTGGGCATTGAATCGCGATTCGCCTCGCTGGTTGCTGTCACGGCTGCCAGGCAGACGAAAAGGAGCAGTAAGATTCGTGACGACTGGCGCATGCGGTTGGCTACTCTTTGGCCGTATCAGTCTTACGCGAATGGCATCGACATGGATGCAGTGTCTGGTGCGGCTTTATCTGCCCTTAAAGTCAGGCTTGCGTTTATTCAGGAATGCACTGATGCCTTCCTGGCCGTCGTCTGATCTCGCCATGTCTGAGATTCCCCGGGTCTCGAGTTCCATCTGGGTCTCGAGCCCGTTGTCGAACGACGCGGTCAACAGTTGCTTGACCTGGCCAAAGGCCCGGGTCGGCCCGGTAGCAAGACTACCGGCGAGTTTGGCGACGGCGTCGTCGAATTCATCAGCAGAAACGACCTGATTGAGAATGCCCCAGTCGAGCGCCTCCTGCGCTGATAACAGGCGGTTGGTCAGCATCAGCTCTCGCGCCCTGCGATCGCCGACCCGTCTTGGCAGGAAGTAGGAAGAACTGCCATCAGGTGAGAGTCCCGCGTTGGTATAGGCCATGGTGAACTTTGCAGAATCGACCGCGATGGCGAGATCGGTTGCGACCGCGATGCTGAACCCGGCGCCCGCGGCGGTGCCATTGATAGCGGCAATAACTGGCGCGTCCATGCGGTTCAGGCGCGACAGCGCCATGTGCAAATCACCCGCCATCTGTTTGATCACGGCGGGTGCTGCGTGACCGGCATCACCCATCACCGAGAGATCGCCGCCGGCACAGAACATTTTGCCTTCACCTCGAATCACGACGACGCGGACGTCATCGGCTTCGTCACAGATAATGGCGACATCAGAGAGCTCACGTGCCATGGTGAGATCGAGCGCATTGGCCGCGTCCGGGCGACTCAGTGTGATGGTGGCGATACCGTCTTCGATATCGAATTTCAACGTTTCGAGATCCATGGTGCGTCCTCTTCCTGTCTTGTTGCCGGCTCTGAGCTCCGCATTGTAATCGCTTGCCCGGGCTATCTCCATTGGCGGATACTGCTGCTACTATCGATGTTTTCACCGGGGATGAGCAGCGATGCTGAAAGCGGTACAGTTTGGTCAGAACAGCGGATTGCGGGTCTCGGAGCTGGCGCTTGGGACAATGGGGTTCGGCGAGCCCGGACGAGGCCATCAGGGCGACTGGACCCTGGGTTACGATGAAACCCGGCCCATTATCGAGAAAGCGCTGGAATCGGGGTTGTTCTATTTCGACAGTGCTGATGTCTACGGTCTCGGCACCAGCGAAGCGCTGGTCGGCAAAATTTTAAGAGAGCTGGCGCCGCGCGAAGATTACGTGCTCGCTACCAAGGTCGCCATGCCGATGGGTGCCAGCCCCAACAATGTTGGTCTGTCGCGCAAGCACATCATGGAAGGTGTTGATGCGTCATTGAAGCGGCTCGGCATGGAATACATCGATCACCTCGTGATTCACCGCCACCCCCATGGCCTGCCGTTTCACGTGCCGGTGCCCATTGAAGAGATGCTCGAAGCCCTGCATGACCTGCGCAAGGCCGGTAAGGTGCTGTACCTTGGCGCCTCCTCCATGTTCGCCTGGCAGTTCGCAGAACTGCAGTTGACCGCAAGAATGAATGGCTGGTCTGAATTCATTTCCATGCAGAACCATTACAACCTGATCTATCGCGAGGAAGAGCGGGAGATGCTGCCCTACTGCGAAAAGGCAGGTATTGCTGTTACGCCCTGGTCGCCGCTGGCGCGTGGCATCCTCGCCGGGGCCTACCGGGGTTCTCTCGATGCGGGAACGACCAACCGCTCGAAGGGTATGGACAAGAACCGCACCGGCAGCCTGTATCGCGGTGAAATGGATTTCGAGATTGCAGGCCGGGTGGACGTGGTCGCTGAAAAATACGGCAAGACCTCTGCGCAAATTTCACTGGCCTGGCTCTGTCAGAAACCCGGGGTGACGGCACCGATCATTGGCGTCAGTCGTCTCGAACAGCTGGAACAGTTGCTGGAGGCGCCATCGATTGAACTGACGGAAGAAGATGTGAATTATCTCGAGGAGCTCTACAGGCCACTGGATAACCTGCTATCTCTCGGGATGTCCTAGGAATGTAGTAGGAATGCTAAAACAACGAGTAAAGACAGGAGATTGAAAATGAGCTTTGAAGGAAAGGTTGCGATAGTCACCGGTGCGGGTGGTGGACTCGGCAAGGAGCATTCGCTCGAGCTGGCCCGACTTGGCGCCAAGGTTGTGGTCAATGATCTTGGGGGCTCCGTCGATGGTTCCGGTCAGGGCGATGCTGCTGATATGGTTGTGGAGGAAATCCGTGCGGCTGGCGGCACCGCGGTTGCCAACAAGGACTCTGTCTCTGATCGGGAGGGGGCAAAACGGATCGTCGAGACCGCCGTCAATGAATTTGGCACGGTCGATATCCTGATCAACAATGCCGGCATCCTGCGGGACAAGTCTTTCAAGAAAATGACACTGGATGAATGGGATATTGTCATCAACGTTCACCTGAACGGCTCGGCCTATGTGACCTGGCACGCCTGGCCGATCATGTATGAGAAGAACTATGGGCGAATTCTGTTTACTTCCTCTGTCTCCGGCATCCTGGGGAGTTTCGGTCAGGGCAATTATGGCGCGGCCAAGATGGGCATGGTGGGTTTGATGAATAACCTGTCGCGCGAAGGTGCTTCTCACAATGTGCATGTGAACTGTCTGTCGCCGGGTGCGGCAACCCGCATGACGGCGAGTGTGCCCGGCTCCAGCATTGATGCCGACAACCCAGATCCGGCCAATCATCCGAAACTGGTGACGCCGGCGGCGATTTTCATGGTTTCCGAGGATGCGCCGAATGGTCGAGTCATTCAGGCTGCCCGCGGCCGGTTTGCCTCCGACATGGTGTTTGCTAACCAAGGCGTGGATCTTGGTCTCGATGCTGGCTGGGAAGATGTGGCGGAGAACGCTGAGGAGATTCTCGCGCAGGAAGGGGCGGCGTTTAAAACAACATTCTGGCGCGACTAAAAGCAGTCCTCACGTCCAGCAGGACTAGTTCAGCTGATAGGGGCTGGCCAGCCCGGCTTTGGCAGCGTCGGCAATTTTCGGGTTGATGTAGGTTTTTCGGTCAAGGTCGAGGATTTGTTTGTAAATCCCCCTCGCTTGCTCCCGCTGCCGGCTCACGTCTGCAATTTGACCACGGGTCAGAAGATGCCAGGCAATGCTCCAGTCAGGCAGGTCGTGTTGCCCCTCAGAAAATATTGGGTCGACCACCTGGAAAAGGTCGATGGCTTCAGCGCCGCGTGACAGGCCGAGCAAGGCGCGAACTTTCCAGATCTCGGCCAGGCTTTTCTCTGGTTCTTCCGGCTCGGTCTGCAGGTAGCGATTGGTTACCGCCAGGGATTGTTCGAATTCATCGTCCATCAGATGCAATGAGATCAGGCGTAACTGGAAGCGGTAGTTGGCTGGGTAGCGATCAATCAGCGTATAGAGATGGTTCTTCGCTTCGAGGCGACCGTCCTCCTGATCCATCAGCAGTGTGGCGTAGATGTAGCGAGCCACGTCACGATACTCATCGCCGCTTTCGACGACGTCGCGCAGGTAAGGCAGGCTTTTCTCGGAGTTGCCTGTGGGAATAAACCAGAGCACGCGGCTGAACATCTTGATGAAGGGCGGCAAATTATCAGCGACGTAATAACCGACGCCCAGGTGCATCTTGGCATCGATGAAATCCGGGTCAGCGCTTAGGGCAGCCTCGAGCTGATCGATTGAACGAGTGCCGTGTTGGCCCGCCTGGAAGTAGCGCCCCCGCAGCGCGTGGAAGTAAGAGAGGGCGAAATTAGTCTGGCCACAGTAGTAGTTGGCCATGACATGATCAGGCTGCCTCGCCAGCAGCGGCTGGCACCAGGCGAAAACCGTCTCAGCATGTTGCTCAAGTGCCGCGTCGTACTGGGTCGTGATGCCATCCCAGGTCAGATGTGTGACGATTGAATTCAGCGCGAAGATTTGCCCGATCGGGCTGTCGGCCTCATCAATCAGGCGCCGCTCAATGTCAGCAGCCGCCGCGAAGTCACCCTGCAGGCGCAACAGCGTGCCCTGTTTCGAAAGTTCAGGGAACGATGTTGCTGCGGATATCGGGATGCTGACGCATGCGACAACTAGAAGAATGAAAACTCTGATCAAAGCCTGCTAACGGCCTGCTCGGCCATGGTCAATGCACCTTCAATACGTGTCTTCATGTGAGGCAGATCAACGCCTTCGCTGCTTTTCTGCCCCTGCATGTAGCGGGCGTATACGCCATGCACAATGCAGGCTGACTTCCAGCGGTTAAAGCCGAAGTAGTAGTCAATCTTCGACAAATCCCGGCCGGTTCGTTCGGCATACCTTTCAGCCATTTGCATCCGGGTTGGAAAGCCGGGCACAGCGGTCGCGGCCTCGGGCGCGATTGGAATCGCATCAGTCGGATCGGGGAAGAAGTTCAGGGCATAGGCGAGGTCCGCCAGGGGGTCGCCGAGCGTACTGATCTCCCAGTCGACGACAGCAGCAACCGTGGAATCCGGTCCGATCAGACAGTTGTGTGGACCATAGTCGCCGTGCACAACCCGGATTGGGCCCTGATCAGGCAGGTTGTCGAGGAAAAACTGCTGCAGTTCGTGGGCTCTCGGATCATCGTACTCTGCGCCTTCAATCGAGGCGTTCCAGGATCGGTACCAGGTACGCAGCTGTCTGGCGACGTAGCTGTCATGTTTGCCGAGATCGCCGAGGCCGACCGCCATGGGGTCAACATCGTGCAGGTCTGCCAGGACATCGACGAAGGAGTTGGCCATGGTGAGCCGCTTGTCCTCAGGAACCCAGGATTCGGTGTCTTCATTGGTGTACAGCGGCCGGCCGTTGATGCAACCCATCACATAAAACCAGGCGCCGGTAACATCAGGGCTTTCGCAAAATCCGAGAGCAGCGGGTACGGGTACCGGTGTCGGGCCGAGGGCAGAAATCAGGGCCCACTCCCGGCTCATGTCATGGGCCTTTGGCAGCAACTGCCCCTGAGGCGGACGGCGAATGACAGCTTCACGACCCTGTGAGTCGATCAGTTTGAATGTCAGGTTGGAATGACCGCCTTCCAGGCGGATCCACTTGAAAGGGGGTTCGAGGCTGTCGACGTGGTCGCGAATCCAGGATTCAACGGCTTGAACATCATAGCCTTCGGGGGATTCAGTCATGGCGCTGTCCGAAAAAATTAATGCTGGACTATATCGCCTCTTGGAGGATGAAGAAAACCCCGACCGAAGTCGGGGTTTCTCCTATGTCTGCTGAATCAGTGATTAGAGACGAGCAGCTCAACCCTGCGGTTATCGGCACGTCCGGCATCCGTATCATTAGACGCGATCGGCTTCGATTCACCAAAGCCTTTCGAGCTCATGCGATCAGCCGCGATGCCCGCGCCTGCCAGGTAGCTGCTGACAGAGGCGGCGCGACGCTCAGAGAGACCCTGGTTGTACTCGTCAGAGCCTACACTGTCGGTGTGGCCTTCAATGCTGACGTGGACATCGCCATGCTCTTTCAGCTCGATCACGATATCTGCAAGGTGCTGCTCGGCAGCACTGGTCAGGTCAGCGCTATCGTACTCGAAGTGGACCCCCTCGAGCGTGAAAATGACCTGACAACCATCGGCATCGACAACGGCACCGGCTCGAGTTGTCGGGCACTGATCTGCACTGTTGGCTACGCCATCGTTGTCATCGTCACCCTCACAACCGGTGCTGTCAACGACTGCGCCGCGGGCAGAGTTCGGGCACTGATCGGCGTAATCCTTGACACCATCACCGTCTGAATCCAGTGCACAGCCATTGCTGTCCACGGCAGCGCCGCTTGGCGTATCCGGGCACTGATCCATGTAATCAGCAACACCGTCATTGTCGGAGTCGATGGCACAGCCGCGAGTATCGACCTGGACATCGGCTGGCGTGCCCGGGCAACGGTCGTTTTCATCACTGACGCCGTCGCCATCGAGGTCAGATTCACCCATACGGCAGATGAGCCAGGCCACCGCACCACCGGCGAGGGCGCCAACGGCAGCGTCTTCCCCTTTGTCGTCGTCTCCTGACCCATTGGCCAGTGCGCCGGCGATAGTGCCGGCAACGATACACGTGTTTCTCTGTTGAACGGTGGAACAGCCGGAGGCAACAAATGCGGTTAAAAGAATAAGCAGTAGTGTTCTCTTCATGGTTTTTCCCTGAAGTAGGTTGATCGCGGAACTGATGATAACCCGATCTCTTCGCGTGTGCAGGGTTTGTAAAGAAAATTGGATTGGGATTGAACGCGTTTCCCGTTAGAGTTTTCGCTCTTCCGGGTGGAACTGTTCAAACAGACGGGGAGCGTTTTGTACCAGCTTTACATCGCCAACAAAAACTATTCGTCATGGTCGCTCAGACCCTGGATTCTGATGCAGGAGCTTGGCATTGAATTCGAAGAGTGCATGGAGACCTTCGAGGCGCCTGACAATTTTGCAAAGTTCAGGTCGTTCTCTCCTGCGGGCACAGTCCCCTGTCTCGTCGACAACGGCAGGGCGATCTGGGATTCACTTGCCATTGCGGAATATCTGGCAGAACGCCATGTTGGTGTCTGGCCCAGCGAGGAAGAGGCGCGGGCCTTTGCACGCTGCGCAGCCGCTGAGATGCACAGCAGTTTTTCCAGTCTGCGCGATATCTGCCCTATGAACTGCGCTATCACGGTTGTCATGCATGAAGTCGCCAGTGGCCTGCAGCGTGATGTCTCTCGAATTGATGAAATCTGGCAGGAGGCACTACACAGATTTGGCGGCCCCTTTCTCGGTGGTGCTTTATTTGGTGCCGTTGACGCATTCTTCTGCCCGGTTGCCTATCGCGTCCAGTCATACCAGTTGCCACTGTCGCATGAATCAGCCGCCTACTGCGAGCGGCTGCTCAACCTCGACGGGATGCAGGCCTGGTACGAGGCGGCCTTGCAGGAAAACTGGCGTGAGGAATCCCACGAGGAAGAGGCCAGGACCGTGGGTACGATTGTCGAGGATCGACGCCAGACATGATTAACGTGTCTTTCTATGGTTGGAAGATTGTCGCGGCGCTGTTCGTTGTGCTGTTGTTTTCATCAGGGCTGGGCTTCTATAACCATGCCATTATTGTTCAGGCGCTGGGTGACGATCCGCGGTTCTCGATCGAGGCTGCGTCTTTTGCTGTTTCCATTTTCTTTTTCGTCAGTGGGCTCGCCGGGCTGGTGATTGCACCTGTGATGGAAAAGATAGACATCCGCTGGATCATGACAGGTGGTGCGGCGCTTGCAGCGGCGAGCCTGGTGCTGCTGGGCAGAGTCGACAACATGCTGCAGCTCTACCTCGTGTACTCGGTCTTCGGTATCGGTTACTGCTTTACCAGCATTCTGCCGTCGACCACCCTTATAGCCCGCTGGTTTATGTTGCAGCGCGCGCGGGCGCTTGGTATCGCCTCTACCGGACTTTCAGTGGGTGGCATGGTGGTGACCCCGGTGTCTGCCACCCTGGTGGAGCAGTTCGGCTTTGCCGCAGCGATGAATTGGCTGGCACTGTTATTTTTCATGGGGGTTGTACCAGTAACGCTGCTGTTGATCCGGTCCTCGCCGGCGCACCTGGGGCTCGAACCTGATGGCGAGGTGACGGGTAACCCGGCTGATCTGGACGGGCTGTCTTTTTCTGAGGCGACGACGCAGCATTTCTTCTGGGCCATGTCCTGTGCCTTCGTGCTGATTATGCTGGCGCAGGTGGGTGGTATTGCCCACCAGTTCGGGATATTGAGTGAGAGACTGACCGTAGCGGAGGCGGCTGTTGGCATCGCGATCCTGCCGGCCTTCAGTATTGCTGGCCGGCTGCTTGGTGCTTTCATCCTCGATTACTTTGCCACGCTGCGGTTTGCGATGGTCATGATTCTGCTGCAGGCCGTGGCGCTGCTGCTGATTGCGGGTGCGGAATCGGTTTGCCTCATGTATCTGGGTTTCGCGTTATTTGGTGGCAGTGTCGGCAATCTTCTGATGTTGCACCCCCTGATCATCGCTGAGTTTTACGGGCTGAAGCACTACAGCCGGTTGTTTGCCTGGTCCAACATGATCATGCTTTGCGGGGTAGCAGCGGGCCCGGGCGTGATGGGCTGGCTGTACGGTTATACCGGCAGCTATACCATCTCCTATCGGGTTGCCGGCACACTGTGTCTTGCGGCCTGCGTGGTTTTCTTCCTGATGCGCCCGCCGGCTCAGAAAGCCTGATTCAGGCCGTAGGCTTCCATCATGTTCTGCACGGCCTGGACGTCATGGCTTAGCATAATCAGGTCGTGCTTTTTGCCTTCTGCATCCTTGACGTGGTCGCGCAGCAGGGCCTCGGTTTTGAAGCCCATCTCCTCGAAGACCTTGATCGCTGCCGCCTGATCCAGTGTCATCCGGACGGTCAGCTTTTCGAGCCCCAGATCGAGCCCCAGCAGAAAGCTTTCCTGGATCAGGACGCGGCCGAGTCCGATGTCGCGGCTGTCGGGTCTGACCAGGATACGTAGCTCACCGACGTGTTCGGACCATGTGTTTTTTTCCAGTACGACCGCGGTGGTACCGACGATTTGACCGTTCCGCCTGGCGGCAACGCTGACGATTTCACCGGCAGCAATGCTGCGGGACCAGGCTTCAATGACCTTGGGTGCGCGAATGTCGCGACTCAGAAACAAGAGGTCATTGACGCTCAGTTGATCTGAGAAGGTTTTGGTTTCCGTGGTATCCAGTTCGCTCAGCAGTTCGAGCTCGACCTGCCCGTCCGCGCAGTCGACCGTGCGCGGATATCTTTCTTTGACTTCACTCAAACCGATCGCTCCGCAAGCCAGCTGTTAACCGCTGGCCACATCCTGCGCACAGCGTTGGGACCGGCGATCAGGCTGACGTGGCCACCTTTTAGCACCAGCTCATTCTTGTCCTCGGAACTCACCAGATCCATGAGCGGCTTGGTGGCCCCGTAGGTAGCGATATGATCGTGTTCGGCCATGACGCCCATCATCGGGATGCTGATATTGGCAAGGTCAACGACTTCGCCGTTTACCTCGAGCGTGCGCTTGTAAAGCTTGTTCCCCCACATCAATTCCCTGGTGCAGTCGCGGTAATATTCACCCGCCAGCGGCAGCGTCTCATCGCCCCAGCGCTGGAAAGCGCGGTAAGAGCGTACAAAGTCATCGTTCCACATCTGGTCCCAGACACGCATCTGGCCTGCGGTACGCTGCGCCGGGCGCAGCATCTCGAAGCCTGCCTCGATAAAACTGGCGGGGATGACGCCCAGCGTATCCACCAGTTTGTCGAGATCCATGTACTCCTCGTTGGCCCAGTGTTTGAACAGGCCCATCTCGTCGAAGTTGACCGGCGTGGTCAGGCAGACCAGGTTGCGGAGCGGTCCATCCGTGTGTGTCGCGGCATAGATCAGCGACAGCACGCCGCCCTGGCAGTAGGCGACGATGTTGACGTCCTCTTCGCCGGTTTCCCTTTGCACTTCTTCAATGCAGCGGGGAAGGAAGCGGTGCGTGTAGTCAGCCAGGCCAAGGCCACGCTCCTGCATCATGGGTGGATCCCAGTCGATCATGAAGACATCGAAGCCGGCCTTGACCAGGTATTCCACCATGCTCTGACCGGGTATCAGGTCAAACACGAAGCCCTTGTTGGTCGTGGCCATGACAATAATGATCGGGATGCGATAGATCTCATCGGTCTGGGGCCGATAGTGATAGAGCTTCAAAGTGCCCTCATCATAGATCAGGTCTTTCGGCGTCATGCCGACGTTGGCACGCCCGGCGCGGACGAAGTCCAGGCCTTTGACGCTACGCTGGATGGTCTTGTCCATCAACTCGCGCATTTGTTCTATTGACGCGGTTGGATCGAAACCGGCTGGCGTACTCATGGCATCAGTCCCCTGTTACGCTGTCTCTGACGGTGGCTTTTTGGTTCTGGCCGGACCCTTGGGTCGACCTGGACTGCCTTGCTTGGCACCAGCCACCAGTTTTTCTAGATGGCGTTCAACATGTGCCATGCGACGGTCGAGACTGCGAATGTCCTCGCTGAGTTCAATGATGTCATCGCGGCTGGGCATGTTGAAGCTGGCCAGCTGGCGGCCCATGAGTTCACCGAATTGTTTCTGAAATTCAATCTGCAGGCTCTGCATCTGGTTCATGGACTTGCTGAACTCGTCAGTTCCCATGACTCGGTTAGAGAACTCATCGACAGCCCGTTCCCACTGGGTCACCCACTCCTGAAACTGCACGCTGGGATCGACGGATTTGTCTTCTGCCATAATTTGCCGCTTCATACCTGTTCGTTTGAGCGCGCATTTTATAGTGTTCAGCGTTGAGACACGAGACTGCAGCACCAGGCTCGTGTTAAGTTTTCGGCAAAAAGGGGCGCCCGATGGGAATGAAGGTCTACAAAAACTACTTCGAAACGCTGACGGATGTGCTCGATGACATGAAACAGACGGGCCACTGGCCGACAACCTACGTCTCCGAACCCGCCAGTGAACTGCCGCTGCACCAGCATGACCTTGATGTGACCGGTTACGTCATGTCGGGCGGGACTTATGTGCTGGATGAAAACGGCCAACGTTATGACCTTGAGCCCGGCGACAAGCTGGAGATTCCCCGGGGTAGCGTTCATGCCGAGGGTGCAGTGACTGAGACGACGACCTACATTGTTGGTACGGAATACCCTGGCCAGTTTTACCAACAGTTCCTGATGCGGGATCCGGACGATCCGGAAAAAATCTTACTGCCGCCGAAATCTTAAGACGCTGCGGTGTCTGTCAGCGCAGTTCTGGCGTTAATTCGTGACGAGGACTTCCCTGGAATTCACCGGCAGTTCGAACCAGTCGCCATCATTGGTCAGCACGACCTTCTCCGGCATATTGCGCATAAAGACGTTCTCCATCACGAAAGTCTGGGGAACGGGTACCAGGTGGTAAAGTCCTACCATGGTGATGGTCGATGTGGCCGCCAGGGCGCGAATGGAATCGGCGGACGCATGGTAATCCAACACATCGTTCATAATTTTCGATAGTCTTGGCAGCCCGGCCTTGTCGGCGGCCTTGGCCATCCCGCTGACCAGTGGCACCGACAGGGCATCGTGCAGCAGCAAATCTGCGCCTTTGACGATCTTGACGGTTTCGTCCGTGACCAGACTGTCACCGGAGACCACGACACTGCGGCCGCGATAATCAAAGCGATAGCCAACCGCAGGGCTGACCGGCGTGTGATCGGCCACGTAAGCGGTGATCGTCATATCTCCATCTTCCAGAATGACGCCAGGTTTTATGGTCTCGAAATCAAGCTCGCCCAAAGCGGGCGGCAGCAGGTCAGCGCCGTGGTGGGCGATCCGGTAGTCCCGATCAAATTCATAGGTATCGTTGACGCCGGCCACAATCTGACGAACGCCTTTTGGCCCATAGACCAGCAACGGCGCAGGTCTACCCCTGACCCAGGAAGCGAGATTCAGTTCATAAAGTTCAGCGATATGATCGGAGTGATGGTGGGTGAGCAGCACGCCCTGGAGGCGCTCGACGGGCAGGCGTCCCTGTGCAACCCGGGCGGCTGAACCGGCGCCGCTGTCAACGATGTAGAAGTGACCGGGGGTGAGGATGGCAATACAGGCCTGGGCCCGGTCTGAAATGCCGAGTGGTGACGCGCTGCCGCAGATATAGACACGAAGACTGTCGGGGTCTGGCAGTCCCTCTGCCTGGCGCTGCATGGCGACGCGGGCAAGTTGAGCGGCAGCCGTATCCTGCGGTCCGGCAAATTCCAGAGAGTACCTGAGGGCGGCTGCCAGCAGGGTCAGGGCGATGATCAGGTAGGTTATAAACTTTTTCACGAGCTCGCTTCCTTGGGTTTGGGCAGGATATCTGATGTGCGTTGCCAGAGGGCGACAGGAGGCATTTAGTGATGGCGCCAGTCGGGATTATTGTGCAGCACACCGGTCGCCAGTAGAGCGTCAACCTGGGCGGCATCGTAACCGAGCCAGTCGGCCAGCGCCTCATGACAGTGCTCTCCACGGTGTGCAGCTGGCCCGCGGACGCCGCTCTTTGCCGCAGAGAAATGATAGGGTGATTGGGTGACCCGGCGCGTTGAACCATTCCTGTCGTCCACCTGGGTGAACGTGCCACGAGCGATCAGCGTCGGCTGTTTCTCGAGCTCCTGTGGCCTGCGAATCTCGCCCCAGGCGATGTTTATGGTTTTCATCGCGGCGGCAAACTTATCGGTTGTGTCCAGCGTCAGCATATAGGCACCGAAGGCCTGACGTCGTGCCTCGATTTTCTCTTCGAGTGGCATCCCCGGGGTTGCGGGATCGACGACCCCCAGTTCATTGACCAGCAGGCGGAACAACAGGGGGAAACTCGCTGAAATCAGCACCGGCCCAAATGGCATGTCCCAGATTTCGTTAGGCAGGGGACCCGTATCATGAGAAGCATCAAGGTCATAGTGCAGCATGTCATCCGTTGCCACTGTTGCCTCAATCATTGCCATGTCGATGTGCTGGCCCCGACCGGTATGACTGCGCATGTGCAGTGCCGCCAGGACACCGACGAGACCGTGCAGCGAGGCGTTGGTGTCGGCCACAGAGACTGGCAGGTCATGCAGTTTTACATCATCCCGGTTTTGCGACCTCTGGATCAAACCGGCTTCAGCGTGGACCACTGGCGCGTAGGCGGGTCTCGATGTCTCGGGACCCTTGTGGCCAAAACCGGAAATGGACAGCATGATCAGCGCGGGGTTGACTGCAGTCAGGTCCTCATAACCAAGTCCAAGGCGCGGCATGACGTCGGGCCGGTAGTTCTCAATCAGGATATCTGCCTTGCGCACAAGCGCCAGCACCAGGTCACGCGCGCTGTCACTGCGCAGATCGATGCAGACATTGCGTTTGCCGACATTCTGCTGGTGAAAGTAGCCCGGCAGGTTGGCAATATCCAGCCCCCAGTAGCGGGTGACATCGCCGTCCGGTGGCTCGACCTTGATAACGTCTGCGCCGAGGTCAGACAGCATCCGGCCGGCATAGGGGCCTGCCAGGACTCTGGAAAAATCGAGTACTTTCAGGTCTTCAAGTGGATACTGCATATCGACCGGCTCTGTCACGGTATTGGGCTGCGAGACATTGTAAACGTACAGGCAGTTACTTTTGAGGCCGCCTCCTCAGGTTTGTCTATCAGTACCGCAGAATCCTGTTTTTGAGGAACTCGGGTTTTATGACTTCGCCGTCCGCTCTGCTGAGTCGCTGCCAGCCATCGCGAATCGGCCGCAGACGCGCATTCGCAGTTGTAGTGCTCGGGCAGGTGCCATCGGCACGGTACTGCAGAACAGCGCGCAACCGGCCCTCATTGGGGTCGCCCAGCTGACGCGTGAAATCATCCGAGACGAAACAGCCAGGCAGAGGTACGCCTTCGGTTTGCGGCACGTTCTCCGGTGAGAAGCCATCGGAGTAGTCGCCGAAGTTAGCATCATTAACGCCGCGGAACTGAATCGAAAAATAGGTGGTGCCGCAGTTGTCGAAGGGGTAAAAGCCGTAAGGTTTACCGCAGGTCGTGGCGCCGACCTGAACGACATCAACATCGATACCATTCAGTCCGTTCATCAGTGACTCACTGGCAGAACAGGTTCCCGGACCTGTAATGACGAACACTCGACCCAATCCGAGTGACGGCAGGGGAGAACCGGAGCCGGCGGAGAATCCCTGGGTCGTGGTGTGGAATGTCGTCCCCGTCAACGGATCTCCGGTGACCGGATCGAAATCAGGGTGCTTGTCATTAAACTGCATGACTTCGAAAATCCGCCCCGTCGCGCGGTCGGGGCCAGCGATCATGTAAGCAAGCTCGTTGGCAATATCGAGGAAACCACCTCCGTTGTAGCGCAGGTCAACGACCAGGTCAGTGATGTTGCCCTGGTCGAGTTCCTCGACTGCGCTGATCAGCTGGGCCTCCGAGGGGGCAATGTGATCGTTGAAAGTGAGATAGCCGACGTTGCCGGACTCGGTTTCGAGCACTGCGACATTCTGCACCGGGGTTGAGGTGATCTGGGTCGATGTCATGGATATCGTTCGGACAGTGCCGTCGACCTCTTCAATGACAAATTCGTGCGTCTCGTTGTCCCCCGGGAAGAGCCCGGCGTTCAGTGTGTCGACGTCACTGCCATCCACCAGGCTGACGCCATCGACTTCAAGGATGGTGGCGCCGCGGCGCAGGTCGACGTCGGGATCGGTAGCCGGTGTATTCGGCTCAGTGTAGGCAACGACGACCTGTCTTGGTACGGAACTGGCCAGGATGGCGAAGGTCGCGCCATAGCCGCCACGGATGCCGGACTGGGATTCCCGAATCCAGTCTTCTGTTGGGATCGTGAAGTGGAACTTGTCCTTCGGTGCACCCGATGGTGTGGTGTCGAATGTCCGCATCTGGTCGAAGTAGTCCGGCGTCGACAGACTCTCGGGGTCGACATCGACAATCTCGTCGTACCAAAGGTAGAGCTCGTTGCTCCACGACCGCAGCCAGTTATTTTCATCTACGGTCGTGCCCTGAACGTCCTGAAACGGGCGGCCGCGGGAATCGACACCGGATCGCGGGGTTTCACACATCTGTGAGAAATTGTCATAGGGTTCAAAGGTGCCGGAGGCGAAGCCCGGTTCAGTGGGCGCAGGAGGTGGATTCGAGGTGTTTGATCCGGACCCTCCCTGGGGCTCCGGAGGGGCAGGGGCAGGCGCACTGCCGCCACCACCACCGCCACAGGCAGCAAGAAATAACAGGGTTGCGATGAGGACTGGTAGCTTGATGTTCACGTGGCACTCTCATTTACTCTGATAACCATACGCTGTGACCGGTGCATGGGCTCAGGGCGTGCATACTGGCTTCTGTCGATAGCGGAGCATACCATTGTCGAGCTTATGAAGTATCTCTGCCGATGACCCGACCATTTCTTATCATTCAGCTGCGGCCTGAAGATGCAACGGCCGAGAGCGAGTTTAATGCCATTAAGCAATACGGCGGCCTCAGCGACACTGAAGTTCTGGGTCGCCGCACCAGAAGCCCGTGAGATTCCGCAGCGCTTCGTGACGCGCTATCGCAGCCACTGACCAGAAGGAGAGAGCTGTGCGCAAGCAGCCGCGCAAGAGACGCACCTATTTCCACCATCATATGGACTCGACGCGCTGGGAGGTTTACACGCCGCGCCCGGATGACATCATCATCACGACGTCCTACAAGTCGGGCACAACACTGACCCAGCAGTTGCTCTACAACATGCTGGTGCGCGATACCTCTGCTGACGAGTTTGTTCCCGCGGTCGATGCGTTTTCACCCTGGATCGATTCGCGGTTTTACCGGGTGCCAAAAGATGAGCTGGCGGCTTATATTGACGCGCTGCCGCACCGGCGCTTCCTTAAATCCCATCTGCCATTCGATGGTCTGCCTTACTACCCTAAGGTGAAATACCTGATTGTTGCCCGTGATCCGAGGGACGTCTTCATGTCCCTGTTGAATCACTACGGTGCCTATTCGGCATCACAGTATGCCCGGCTGGATGCAGATGCGCCGCAGCCGATGCCACGCTTCGATGGCGATGCGAAGGCGCTGTGGCGAAACTGGATAAGTCGTGGCTGGTTCGACTGGGAAGAAGAGGGTTGGCCGTTCTGGTCCAATATGTATCACACGAAGACCTACTGGGACTTCCGCGAGCTCCCTAACTTCCTGTTTCTGCATTACGCCGAACTCCGACGCGATCTTGAAGGTGCTATTCGGCGCATCGGCGATTTTATCGAGCATGAGCTTACCCGTGCTGATGTCGACCGAATCGCACGAGCGGTATCGTTTGAGAAGGTCAAGTCGCAGGCAGTCGCTGAATCTGCGGCGCGGGGTGATGATGGCGGCTTCAAGGGCGGTCAGGCAACGTTCATCAACAATGGCAGTAATGGCCGCTGGCATGACTTCCTGGATGAGTCGGATCTGGCACTTTACAGGCAGAAGCGCGACCGTGTGCTGTCGGCCGACTGTATTGCCTGGCTCGAGCAGTCCTAGAGGCCTGCCCTTTGTGTCAGTCAGCGATTCAGCGATAGTCGCAGATCTGGTGTTCCTTGCCGTAGAAGATCGTTGAACGCTGCATGTCGATGAAGTTGTGCTCGTCGTCAATAAAGGCCTGGCTGGCCGCCGCCGCTTCCTCCGTTCGACTTACTGCGCCAGCGTCCAGCCACGCCTCAGCGTGACCGAGATAGGATTCGACCTCAGTGCCACGGGCCTTTTGCAGCCCGTCATCCATGGGCGAATTGGCCCTGTGGACCTGTCGGTAGCAGAGTGTGCCGGCCGCCTCAGCATGCGAGCGGACAATAGGGCCGTGGTGAGTGAGCCAGTAGTGCCTCGCATCTGCTTCACTGATCTCCTGCTTGTGCCGCAATGGGTAAAAAACACGCAGACGATTGCTCTTCACTTTCGCAAGGATAGTTTCGGGTGATGGATTGACCTGGGGGTATTCGTAGGCGTACCAGATTGGCGATTTCGGCAGGTCGATGAACTTCTGCTCATCCTCAAGCAGGGCAGCGCCGGCATCCCGAATCGCATCGCTCCGGTCCTCCATCAGTGCCTTCTCGCTAGCCCACCAGAGCTCGGCGACACCATCGTATTCCGGTTCCATATCGCCTCTTGCTGCCTGCGCCGCCTGGTTCATTGGGCTGGTGATGGTGTGTGTCTGGACGTAGCGCAGCAGCCCCATGTCGTTAGCAAAGCCGGCAACCAGCGGGGCGTGGCGGCGTAGCCAGTAATCCTGAAATTCCTCTCGAGTCATGTCGGATTTGCGGCGAAGAGGGAAAACGAGCCTGATCATGATACCTGCCTTGTGTTGTTGGTTTTCATTGAAGGTGTTAGTAGTATCCCTTAAGAGTCTGTCCAAGTGCACTACCGGAGAAGAAGATGACACAAACAGGCGCAGTACCCTCGGTCGAGGAGGTTGCGGATCGGCTGGCAATCAACGCGGTCGTGGCGATGCACAGCCGCGGTGTTGACCGTGCCAGCACCGAGATTCTCAAGTCATGCTACTGGGAAGACGCCGAGGTTGATTACGGCGGCTATAAGGGGCTGGCTCATGCCTTCTGCGAGACGCTGCCGGAAGCCATCAAGCGATATACCAACACCCAGCATCAGCTAGGCAACACGCTTGCCGAGATCACTGGGGATAGCGCCATCGTTGAAAGCTATGTCACGGCTTACCATTATCTCAGCGGTGAGCAGGAACCTGATACCGAGATGACGTACATCGGCCGTTATATCGACCGCATGCAGAAGCGTGATGGCGTCTGGAAGATCGCGTTCCGCCAGGTCGTCATGACCTGGCACCAGAATGCGCTCGCTACCGCCGATGAAGAACGCAATCCCTCCCTGCAAGCCCTCTCCCGCGCCGGCCGCTATCCCGACGACCCCCTCTTTAAATTCTAGGCGAAAAACGGAACGGGCGATCCGTTGATCAGGGACCGACCGCAGCACTGCTGTGGCATCCCCTCTGTCTCTGTTTATTCTCCAGCGATTTTCTCGAGGAGGATGCGGGTGAGTTCGGGGCCGTGTGTGTTCTGCAGGAAATGACTGGCCTCGGGAATGGGAGAGAAGCTGGCCTTCATCTGCGCTGCCCATGTTCGACCCCAGTCTTCATTGAAGACGGCGTCAGCGCAGCCCCAGATAAAGTGGCAGGGCTTGTTCCAGTCCAACAGGGTTCGGTAGAAGTGGGTCTGGGCAGCGCCATTGCCGCCGTCATAGTTGTCGAAGCAGATCGACAGCGGGAAACGACGCAGACCGTTGTAGGCCTCATCTGGCTGGCCGTTCACCGGGGCAAGGAAGCCGTCGTAGATATTTTTCGCCTCTCCTTCGAGTGTGGGCGCTTCGCCAGCAATGATTGCCTGCATGGCTTCGCCCATGGGTATGAGACCCGCGCTCGCCACCATCAAAAGACCCATATCCGGCTTCTCCCTGGCATAGATACCGCCTTCGTGCCAGTTCCGGTTCCAGTTTCTGATCGCTTCTGAGTACTCGTACTCAGGGTGGTGCAGCCAGGTGTTCATGATGACAAGACGGCTGAATCGCTCCGGCATATAGACAGCCTGGGCGAGACCTGTGGGCCCACCCCAGTCCTGGCAGACCAGGGTGATGTCGTCGAGATCAAGTCGCGTGATCAGGCTGGTCAGGACCTCGGTATGCCGGGCAATGGTGTACCAGTTCTCATCGACAGGTTTATCGGAACGGCCGAAGCCAAGATGGTCTGGCGCGATACAGCGGTAGCCCGCATCCAGCAGGCCTGGGATGACATGGCGATAGAGGTAAGCCCAGGTAGGCATGCCGTGCAGCAGCAGCATCACAGGCGCATCTTTTGGACCCTCGTCAATATAGTGAACCCGCATGTCTTTCCAGGAGAGATAGTGCGGTTCAAACGGGAAGTCGGCGAGGTCAGCAAAATTCTCGTCAGGGGTTCGCAGAAACTTTGTCATGGTCTACTCCTTGAATGTGTCCAGCAGCGGTTGATAGCGATCCAGAATTGAGAACACTTTATCCCGATCTGCCGAGGGCAGACCCAGCAGGCATCGCTCGACGCCTGCGGCGCGCAGCGTCTCCAGATATTCAGCATCCGGTTTCGCGCCGAACACATTGATGCTGATGGTGCTCATATCGCGACCGGCCTCGCTTGCCAGCTCCCGTAAACGCGCGATACGTTCCAAAAGGTCGGCTCCGCGCGCGCCGCGCGGCAACCATCCGTCGCAGTAGTCAATCACGCGCCGCAGCGTGTAGTCCGTTTCCCCGCCAAGCAGCACCGGCGGATGTGGCTGGCTCACCGGCTTCGGGTAGAGCCAGCTTGGTTCGATATTGACATGATCGCCCTGGAACTCACCGACGTCTTCAGTCCAGAGTGACTTCATCGCCAGTACCTGCTCTCGCATCCGCGCGAATCGTTGCTCATAGCCAATACCGTGCTGTGCCATTTCTTCTTTGTTCCAGCCGCCACCAATGCCAAACAGAAAGCGACCGGCGGACAGGTGATCGAGACTCGCCACGGACTTTGCGGTGGCGATGGTGTCCCGCTGCGGCAGCAGGCAGATGCCCGTGCCGATTTTCAGCGTTGACGTGGCGGCGGCGGCGAATGACAGTGAAACGAAAGGGTCATACGAGTTGATGTACTCCTGCGGCAGATCACCACCACCCGGATAAGGTGACAGGCGTGAGGTGGGAATGTGGGTATGCTCGGGGACGAACAGACTTTCAAAGCCCCTTGCTTCCAGCTCCTTCGCCAGCTCGTCGATTCGCACCGCGTAGTCGGTGGCAAATATGAGTGCGCCAATCTTCATGGTTTTTCCCCAGCGTTTTGCTGGGGAGAGTAGAGCATTGTTGGCGGGGCGAGTCGAGGCGTTAGGTACCGCAGAATGTCTGGCGAACGACTTCATCCGGTCTGGGCGGCCTTGCATACTTCAGATCGACACCTGCAAGGCTGAAGGGATGTGACAGGTTGTCGACCAGGGTATGAAACGGGGCGAAGTCCTCTTCGTAGGTTGCGGCAGTGATGGCTTCTTCAACCAGATGGTTTCTCGGTATCAGCACTGGGTTGACTGTCAACATCTGTGCCTGCCGGTCGGGATGTTCTTCCTCGGCACAACGGGCCTGCCAGCGTTCAATCCAGGGATCGAAGGCAGACTGGAAACCAAACAGTGAACGAATCGATTCCGCCGGTGCCTCGCCCGCCATCTCGGCGAGCAGCCTGAATGCCAGCGTAAAGTCTTTCTGTTCTCTCTCCAGCAGGTCGAGAAAGTCTTTGGCGAGCTGTTCATCACCCGCCTGTGCGGTGGCGAGACCCAGTTTGCGGCGCAGGCCGGCGGTATTGGCGTCGAGGAAATAACCAGGAAAGCGATCGAGGGCTGCCTTGGCGATTTCTATGGACTGCTCTTCATTGTCAGCGAAAAGCGGTACCAGCGCCTGTGCCAGACATGCCAGGTTCCAGTGAGCGATGCCGGGCTGATTGCGATAGGCATAGCGTCCGCCATGGTCGATTGAGCTGAACACCGTTTCGGGGTGGTAGGTATCCATGAAGGCGCAGGGGCCGTAGTCCACGGTTTCACCCGACAGCAGCATGTTGTCCGTGTTCATGACGCCGTGGATAAAACCCAGCATCTGCCAGGCGACGATTAAGTCAGCCTGACGTTGCATGATGGCTTCAAAGCAGGCTAGCGCGGGGGTTTCAGCATCCCGGGCAGACGGGTAGTGTCGATCGATAACATGATTGATCAGCAGCCTGAGTGCGTCAGTATCCTCACGAGACGCAAAATACTGGGCGGTGCCAACCCGAATATGGCTCTTCGCTACTCTGACGAGGACGGCGCCTGGCAGCGTCTCTTCCCTATTGACCAGTTCGCCTGTGGTTACGGCAGACAATGATCGTGTGGTTGGTACGCCAAGCGCGGCCATGGCCTCGCTGACCATGTATTCACGCAGGACTGGGCCGAGTGGCGAGCGACCGTCACCCATGCGCGAATAGGGGGTCTGGCCGGCGCCTTTCAGCTGGATGTCATAGCGTTCGCCATCGCTGCCAAGCACTTCGCCCAGTAGAATGGCGCGACCGTCCCCCAGCTGAGGATTCCAGCTGCCGAATTGATGGCCGGCGTAGACAGTGGCGATCGGTTCAGCGCCATCGGGCACAAGATTGCCGGCGGCGGCCGCGATGCCTTCCTCACTGTTCAGCCAGGCAGGGTCGATGCCGAGCAGTCTGGCCAGCGACTCATTCACCCGGATCAACCCGGGCTGGCTCACGGGCGCTGGTGCCTGGCGCGAATAGAACCGGTCAGGCAAGTCAACGAAACTGTTTTCGAAAGGAACGCTCACGTTCAGGCCCTGTATTCAATGATGAGATGCTGACCGGATGTTATACGCAGCAGCGGTCCAGGAAGCTCTGGCATCGCAGTGCTCCCCTGATTGACAGGGATTGGAGCATATCGGGGAAGATTTTTCATGCATTCGTTAGAATGCCGAAGGCACAGGAGGGCCAGCCGTGATGATCATAAACAGTGACGTACTGACGCAGTTTGCAACCAGAATATTCACGAGTGCGGGTGCAGAGGAAGCGCGCGCAGCCAGCGTCGCGACGCATCTGGTAGAAGCCAACCTGAAAGGACATGACTCCCATGGTGTTGGCATGATCCCGCGCTACGTTTCCGGTATTCACAACGGCTACCTCGTTGCAAATAACGATATGGAGATCGTTCAGGACTCGGGTGCAGTGCTGCTCACTGACGGCCGCATGGGGTTTGGACAGGTCGTTGGCCGGCAGGCGACCGAGCTGGGTATCGAACGAGCCAGCGCTTATGGCATGGTCTGTATTGGATCCCGCAATAACTACCACCTCGGTCGGATCGGCACGTATGCCGAGATGTGTGCAGCCGCAGGTCTCATCTCGATTCACTTCGTCAATGTCGTGGGCCATCCGCCATTCGTGTCACCCTGGGGCGGCAGGGACAAGCGTATGCAAACTAACCCGTTTTGTTGTGCCATCCCCACTGAAGCTGAGCCGATTGTGCTGGATATGGCGACGAGTGCCGTTGCCCTGGGCAAGGCCAGGGTTGCCCAGATGAAAGATGAGCCGATGACAGATGGCGCGCTCTTCGATGCCGAAGGCGTGCCCACCAACAACCCCCACGTGCTAAAGGAAGGCGGATCACTGGCACCATTTGGTCGACACAAGGGTTACGGACTTGCGCTTATCTGTGAACTGTTGGGGGGCGGGCTCGCCGGCGAGTGGACCATGAGTGATGTTGAGAAGCAGACGGACTCAACGATTAATCACATGCTCATGTTCATCCTTGACCCCAACTTATTTGGTGGCGCGGACGGCTTCAAGCGTGAGGTTGAGGGTATGTCTCGCTGGTTGCGAGATTCAACGCCGGCCGCTGGTAATGACCGGGTCAGGCTGCCCGGGGATCCCGAACGAGAAGCAACGGCGGACCGAATGGCCAATGGCATTCCACTGGATGAGCAATCCTGGGGGGCGATCTGCGGCGCGGCTCTTAAGGCTGGTTTGAGTGAGGCTGATTTGCCTCGCTAGTTTTCCATGTAGGCGTCAATGCAGTTGTGGTAATGCTGTATCCGGGCCTCGTCATCATTGAGCCAGGCTTCGCGAAACCCCCTCGAGTGCATGCCGCGCTGCACGTCTCTGATCAGGTGGATGTCCTGATCCAGTGTGATGGTCATGGTCTTCTCGCCCGCGATAATGGCCTCCTGGTCAAACTCATCATGCTCAGGCCTGGCAGTCCCATCGACGTCCTGGTCGAGATTGAATGAAACGTTGGCTCGATTCTGCAGCGGCGGGAATTCCACCTTGGCATTTTTCTGCAGATCCACATCCGGCAGCATACGCAAAGCGAACTTGTCCCAGTAACACTGGTTGGGATTGTTACCCCGGGGGCGTGACCTGAGAATCCAGAATTCCTCAGGCTGCAGCACGAGCACCGCATTAGGGAAGATGTTGTACTGCACGATGTCAGATAGTTGTTCATCGCTCAGCAGATCATAGTTGTATCCGAGCGCCGGGCCCATTTCGCGCTTCCTGATCTGAATGTCACGGCGGACATCAAGCACGCGGCCCTTGTAGTCATCCCGATTCAGTCCCAGCGTTTCCATCTGGGCCCATTGCGTGGGAGGCACCTCTTCGGGAAT
>JAYQAI010000033.1:33160-38316 GCA_038136715.1 Gammaproteobacteria bacterium
GCCAGCTCATCTTCCGGGGTGCCGCGAGAAAACCTGTCTGCATCAGGCACGTTGCAGAGAGTGCCGTCATTGTTGAAGGACCAGCCATGATAGGGGCAGGTCCAGGTTGCCATATTGCCCATGTCGGTTGTGATGAGCTTGGCGCCCCGATGCTGGCAGACGTTGAAGAAAGCTTTTAGCTCGCCCGCCTCAGACCGACTGACGATAATGGATTCGGGCTCAAGGTCGAAAACAAAAAAATCTCCCGGCTCCTCGACATCCTGGGCGACACCAGCGACAAGCCATGCCCTTGCCCAGAGTTTGTCTCGCTCGGCGTGCATATAGTCGGCAGAGATATATCGCTCTGCGGTAATTTTTCGGTAAGGCACCGGACCTTCCTGGCCTGTTTGCTGTCTTGCTTCAGACATTTTGCTTCTCCTCGAATCAGAGTTTGGCGAGCTGGCCGCCGTCGAGTGGAATATCCTGACCGTTGATCATACTTGCAGCAGGTGAACAAAGAAAAACGACGGTATTCGCGATGTCTTCGACCGAAACCAGTGCACCGGTCGGATTGAGTGTTGAGATCCTTGCTTCAACCGCCTCAGCTGGTCCATCAAGCCCGGCTGCCGTTGCTGGCGTTAATGTTGGGCCGGGTGAAACCGCGTTCACCCTGATCATCTGGTCAGCGTTTTCGACAGCTGCCTGGCGGGTCAGCCCCAAAACACCGTGTTTGGCGGCGGTGTAGGCGGCGCCGGATGCGCCGGATCCCCGGTGACCGACAATAGAAGCGTTGTTGATGATGACCGAGGGCGATGTTCTTTTCTGGTTCCGCATGGCGATAATCTCGTGTCGCATGCAGAGGTAAACGCTTGTGAGATTGCTGGCAATGACTTGATCCCAGGTTGATTTTTCATGGTTTTCGAGATCGGGTTCTTGCACAAAGATGCCGGCGTTGTTGAATGCAAAATCCAATCGCCCGAACTGGTTGACCACGAATTCGATCAGGGCTTTAACCTCAGTTTCGAGGGAGACATCTGCCTGGTAAAAGTGGCAGGTGCCGCCCAGTCCGTTGACTTCGTTCGCTGCCGCGTTGCCAGCTTCCGCGCGACGGCCGGCAATGACGATGTTCGCCCCCTGTCGCGAGAATGCCCTCGCGGTGGCAAGCCCAATGCCTGAAGTTCCGCCGGTGATTAAGATGGTGTGTGTCATCTGGGGCCTGTGCTAAGTGGTTGAGCAGGGCACCGCCAGCAGCGGGCATTGGAGCTCTCGCATCACCTGCTCAGTGGTGGAACCGCGCAATGCATCAAGAAAACCGTGTCGCCCCTGCGTTGGCATAACAACGAGGTCGACAGCGTGCTCTTCGGCATAGCGGCTGATGACGGTGGCGATTGAAACATCCTGAGCGAGGGTGACCTGGCGCCATTCAGCTGCATCAGGCGGCCTTAATGCCGGGGCTGAACCGGCCTCACCAACGTGCAAGAGCGTGACCCTGGTTGCGTCGGCAATGTCCAATGCCTGTAACAGTTCGCCCAGTGTGTCGATGGCAGATTGAGGATGCGGATCAGTAGCAATGGGCAGTAACACCTCGGGAAGGCTTACGCTGCCATCTTCGGCGGCAACGAAGCCACTGGTGCCGTGCGGCACAAATAGTGTCTTCGCTTGCCCCGCCTGGCGTGCTATGGGCTCGGCGACAGATCCGCTAAACAGGCTAACCAGACCCTGATGTTGTGATGTTGCGAGCACGACGAACTCAGCCGGATGTTTGTCCAGATAGTTAACCGAGGCACTAACAGGATCGCCTTTGGTGCCGATCACCTTCCGGGCATCGATCCCCAGCGTGCTGACGATGCCTTTTTCGGAGCCTGCCTCGATCAGGCCCCACTTGACCAGGGTGTCCCGAATCCCAGGGAAATGATTAAAGCTGACATCCTCGCCGCCCTCGGTGATGTGCAGGATGTTGAGCTTGCCTCGTGTCGCCAGGGTCAGCTTCAATGCATGGTAGAAAGCAGTCTGGCTGGCTTCATTCAGTGCCGTTGGGTGGAAGACATTTGTCATGTCTTCAGCGCCTGATTGGATCTCGGCCGTCCCAGTCTTGCGCGGCCTCGGCAATCATGGCGAAACGGTCGGCGGTGCTTTGGTTCCAGCTCACCACTTCGAGCATGCAGCCCATCAACGGGCGGGTGTCAAAATAGGCGAAATTGACCTCACGAATACGGCCTGTATTGGCAGCGGTGTAGCCCAGCTGATCAAAGTAATCCTTGTCGGCCGCAAAGTCATAGGTCCAGACGCACATATGGTGGAAACCCTCCGATCCCGCAGGGATGACGTCCCGATAAGCGCATTCCGCGGATAACGGTTCAATCAGTTCCACCTGGACATTACCGGCCTGGGCCAGCGCAACTTTCATGGAAAGATCGGCAGGCTGGCCGCGGTAAGTGACTTCATCAAACATACCTAGCGGGTACTCGCTGAGGAAGAAGGGCCCGACGCCCATTTCATTGACCCACTTCATGCAGGCGGCTTCGACGTCATTCACGACCCAGGCGTTCTGAAAGATGGTTCGATCCGTTGGTTTGTCCATGGCTCCGCCCATGTAAAGCTGTTTCGTTGTGATGCTAGGTTACACTAGCAGCTTGAAGCTGAGGAGATGCTCGTGTCCTACACTATCGAAAAGTTATCTGATCTTGAATGCATTCGCGATGTTGCCCGGCGTTACTGCCGTGGTGTGGACCGTCTCGATGTCGCAGAAATGAAGTCAGCCTACTGGCCGGATGCCACGGACCACCACGGTACTTTCGTCGGCAATGCCTGGGAATTTGCAGAACACTGCATGGTGGGTCATCTGCGCTGGCGCTCGACCAGTCACTGCATTTTCAATCACACGATCAGTTTGGATGACGACGGCGAGCATGCCAGCGGCGAAATCTACAATGTGACGTTCCTGCTGCAGCGGGATGCTGATGTGCTGGATACGTGGCATGGCCGATACCTGGATCGGTATGAAAAGCGTGATAACGAATGGCGCATACTCGAAAGGGTTTGTGTTCATGAGCACACGTCTTCGAGGCCGGTGGACCCGATGGCGATTGACTTTGAGAAGTTCCGCCAGGGTAATTTTGATCGACCAGCGGAAGGCCGGGAGCTGGGTCCTTGAGAAGATCGTGGTGCGTCCTGCCTGCGCTGCTGGTGCTGGCGACTGCAGGTTTCGCGGCCAGTCCCTATGAGAACGCAGTGCTTGTGCTCGATCACGCTGAGATGCTGGAAGTCCTGTCCGAGGATGACGTTGCCCGGCTTCTCGAGGGCAACGGGTCCAGGCTGAACGATCGCGATCGCCGTGCAGCGGCAACCCTGGTTGCGATGGGCGTGATCGATCCGATTGACCTGCGCAGGCCTGCGGCGACGGAGCAGCAGCTTAAGCGTTATCTCGATACCATGCGGCAGCAGCATCCTGACCTGCTCGGACGAATTGGCGATGCTGGTCTGCAGCTGCGACTTCGCGAAGGCTGGACCCACGCCGCGTTGTTAAGTGAACAATATTTTCTGCAGGCGCTGGGTGAACAGCTCGCCGGAGGTGTGATCACGGGATACGACCTGCGGCGCAAGGGTGTTTATGATTCTTTGCCGGCGGAAAATACTTTCATCTACTCACACTCCAGTGAAACGCACCTGCGCCAGCTCGCTACTCTAATGTCGAGCCAGGGACTGGATGCCTGGTTGTATGTCACACCCAAAGTTTCTGCCTTCGTGTTCCGGGATGACTGGGGCACCCCTGACGAGAACGTTGTTGCGCTTGGTGAAGGAACACGGATCATGCGGGGCAGGGAGTTGGCCGTTGCGCTGCAGTTCGAGGATCCTGATGATCGCTTACGGTTTCATGAGCTGGTGATGCAGTCGGCGAAAAAAGACGAGAAGGACGAGCAGGGCCTGATTGCAGACGCCTGGTGGCAACCGTTCTATTACACCGCAACGCCACTGGCCGGGTTCAAACCGATCGCGCTGATCGTGCTCAGTCGCGGCGAGGTGGAAGCGACGTTGACCGTGCTTGAGGAGCACGCTGGTGATGTCGTTGCAGCATTCGACGGCGGTGATTTCGAGATGCGCCGGGATCGTGTCTGGGTTAACCCGCCGTTCTACAGGTTCCTGAATGGCGGTTACCGCTGATCGGGTGCGTTTTCAACGATGGTGTAACCCTGTTCCCTGAGTCATGCGATATTCAGTGTAATATCGATACTGGGAGTGATGAGATGGGTCATTAGGGTTGAAGCTACAACAAAGCAGGGTGACACGACAGTTCGGGCTGACAGCTGAGGAGCTCAGTTTTTATCGTCATCACGGCTACCTGGTCCGTGAAACAGTATTTTCGCCTGATGAAATCAGCGCACTCCGGGCGTGTGTCGAAACGGCTGTGGCGCGAGCCCACAGGGAGACGGCTGACGGCCGCACGTATTTCCTGGATGGCAATCGGTTCGTCGATGTGGGCCCGATGACCGTGCAGTACGAACATGAAGCGGGCTCAGATACCATCCGTGTGATCGAGCCGGTGCAGCACCTTGACCCTGGGATTAATGCCCTGGTGCGTGATCTCCGAATTGTGAATCCGATTCGGGATATCCTGGGCCAGGAAGCGATCGCGGTCTGGACCAACAAGCTGAATCTGAAGCGCGCGCAAGGCGGCTCTGGTTTTGGCTGGCATCAGGATTCGCCCTACTGGATCCATGACAGCCGGCATGTGGACCTGCTGCCCAATGTCTACGTGGCTTTTGATGATGCGAACAGAGCGAACGGCTGCCTGCAGGTGATTGATCGAAGTCACGTTAATGGCTGTCTGCCAGGAACCAGCAATGGCACGCAGCTCGGCGGGTTCTTTACGGACCCCGATTGTTTCAGCGAGGCCGATGCTGTAGCTATTGAGGTAAAGGCAGGATCGATGGCTTTTTTTGATGCGCACGTTATCCACGGTTCTGAACCGAACCGGTCAGACAGTGCCCGACGCGCAATCGTGATGACCTATCAGCCGGGTGGTTATCCGATGCTGAAAACTGGTGAAGTTGAAGATATCGATAGAATTTAATCCGCAATCTAACGCAAACTGACAGGAGACTCATCGATGACCAGCTGGTTAAAAGCCGGAAACAATGTCGTCATTACCGGTGGTGCCAATGGCATCGGCCTTGCTG
>JAYQAI010000034.1:0-36401 GCA_038136715.1 Gammaproteobacteria bacterium
CGGCGTATTCGATGCCCAGAACCGTTTTGATGCCATGCACCACATCACCAATCACTACATTGACCTGACTGGTCCGGATACCGCAACTGGGCGTTCATACCTGCTCGACGTGGTCACAACGGCCAAGTCTGAAGATCAGCCTATCGTCTGGTTCGGCGTTTACGACGAGGACTACCAGAAAGTTAACGGCACGTGGCTGATTAAACGCTGTACCCTGCAATTCCTCTGGCCGCAGCGCATGACAATGCCAAGCTTCGATCAAGACTATCCCATCGTTAGCTGACGCCAATGAATCTCGCCGATGCCATCGCCAAGTGGGCAAACCTGACGCCAGCAAAAACTGCCGTCATCGATACTACTTCGGATCGGCGCATTTCCTTCGCAGAACTGCACGCTGATATCAACTGCCTGAGCCGCGGTCTCATCAGCCGAGGCATCAGCAAGGGCGACAGGGTCGCAGTGCTCAGCATGAACAGTATCGAGTACCTGACGGTTTACTACGCCTGCGCCCGCGCCGGCTTCATCGCCCAGCCCATGAACTGGCGTCTGTCAGCTGAGGAAATTGCCCGCATCGTCGACGATGGCGAGCCTGCCATCTTCATCTGTCAGGATGAATTCCTGTCCCTGCGTGATGACGCGATGGCCCTGCTCCAGATCGAAACGCCCCAACAGCTCGAATATGGCGCCGTTAGCAATGGTTCATTGCCGGCATTGATGCAGGCGACGGATGCTGATGATTTGCCTGCAACGGCCGGCGACAACGACCCGGTGCTGATTCTCTATACTGGCGGCACCACCGGCCTGTCGAAAGGTGCTTTACACTCGCATCACTCTCTGTACATGGGCATGCTGAACCAGACTGTCGCTGAGCGCATCGTACCCACCGATGTCTACATGCTGACCGGCCAGATGTTTCATATTCCTGTCGCACTCGCCATGAACTACCTGGCCCATGGCTGCCCCGTCGTGCTGATGAACTTCGAGGCAAAGTCAGCCCTCGAGATCATCGAACGCGAGCGTGTCTCCGCATTCCTCGGTATCACCACCATGCTGAACTGGATGATGGCCGTCGACGGTTTTGAGAACTACGATATCTCCAGTCTTCGTAACATTCAGTACGGCGGCGGTCCCATGCCGGCAACGGTAGTCAAGGCCGCACTCGAGGCTTTTCCCTGCACGCTGATCCAGGGATACGGCCAGACCGAGGGCATGACCATGACATTCCTCTCTCAGGAAGATCACGCGGCGGCAGTTGATGGTATTCATCCCGAGAGACTTAACAGCTGCGGTCGCGAAGGCTTTGTGACGCGCACCCGCGTCGTCGATGAAGCAGGTAACGATGTCCCGCAGGACGGCATAAGTTCAGGCGAGATTATTGTGCAATCAGAAGCCAACATGCTTGGCTACTGGCGCAAACCAGAGCTGACAGCCGAGACCATTCGAGACGGCTGGATGTGGACCGGTGATATCGCCACCTGGGATGAGGAAGGCTACATCTCGATCGTTGACCGCTCAAAGGACATGATCATCTCGGGCGGCGAGAACATTTACTCGACCCAGGTCGAGGCCGCCATCCACAAGCACCCTGGCGTGCTGGAGTGTGCGGTGATCGGAGTGCCCGATGATGAGTGGGGTGAAGCTGTCAAGGCTGTCGTTGTCATGAAACCGGGCGAAACCGCCAGCGAGGGCGATATCATTGCCGCCGCCAGGCAGCATCTGGCGTCCTACCAGAAGCCCCGCTCGGTCGACTTCGTGGACAGTCTGCCGAAGGCGCCGACAGGCAAGATTCTGAAACGCGAACTGCGCACGCCCTACTGGGCGGCGAGTTCGCGCAACGTTTGATCAGTGGCGATACGATATACAGAACAGATCAGGCACAGCCCTGGCGCCTGACCCTGGGGCCGACACAGGGGGCATGACGGGACACCAATCAGGAAGAGATGCCGAGATTATCGTCGCCTTCCTCCTGGTTGTCCCAGGTGCTGCTCCAGGCAACGGGCGGCAGTTTCTTAAAGGCATCTTTTAAAAGATTATCCCAGTTCTTGTGGATCTGGCGGAGATACTCACTGTCTTCGTCGAACCGATAATAGCGGCCGGGCAGGTTGGTGCCCGCACGATAGACCGTCAGTTCAATCGGCGGGCCTACTGTCAGATTGGAGCGCATGGTCGAGTCCATGGAAACAAGAGCACACATCGTCGCGGTCTCGAGACTGACTTCAGTACTGAGAATACGATCGAGGATCGGTTTACCGTATTTGCTTTCGCCGATCTGCAGAAAGGTCGTATCAACAGACGTTGCGATGTAGTTGCCCTGAGGGTACACCAGGAACACCGCAGGCTTATGATCCTGAATCTGGCCACCGACAATAAAGTGCGATTCAACATTGATCTTCAGATCAGCACTCTTTTCCTGTTCTTCTCTACTGATATCTCCGATGTACTCCGCCACTTCAGTCATGTGAGCAAGATTCAGGAGGTGAGTGTCAGCAGTCTTGATATCTTTCTTGATCCGGCGAATAACTGCCTGCGAGGTCGCCAGATTGCCTGACGTCAGCAGCGTAAACTGCCGGTCACCATCAATCCCAAACGAGGTCATCTTGGAGTAGGTACTGACCATATCGACGCCTGCGTTGGTACGCGAGTCTGAGACAAAAATCAGGCCAGACTCAGCGGCAATCGCGAGGCAGTAGGTCATAGTGAGACAACCAATATAGTGATAACAGGTGCCTTATGTTCGTTCGCTGGCCGGCCCGGTGTCAAGCCGTATCCCCCACCACCTCCTCGCCCCATTTTCGGGCACGCTCAAGGCGATTGGCTTCGTCCCGCGGCAGGTATTTCCAGGCCAGCGTCAGCAGCACCAGTGTGAGGACGAAGATCCCCTGCGCCGCCGCGATCGCAGTCTGCAGGGAGTCTGCGGAGTTCATACCATCCGCGGCATAGAGGTCAGACAACTGCCCAATAAAGTAAGGGCCAAGCGCCAGGCCGATCATCGTATTCAGCAGCAGGAAGTAGGCGCCCGCCACGGCCCGCATCCGGGGCATAACCAGGTCCTGCGCCGTAGACGTTGGAATACCCACCCAGGCAGCACTGAACAGGTGATGGGCAAAATTCAGGATGAACGCCATCATCAGGTTGTCGGTGTAGATCATCCACCACACCAGCGGCGCGGTGCCCAGCACGGCGATATACCCAACAATCAGGCGACCGGCTGGATGTTTCTGCTTGGCCCAGTCACCCAGCATACCTCCGAGGGTGACACCGATGAGTCCGCCCAGCGCGTTTCCGAGGCCAATATACATGCCTACCTCTCCCGGTGTTGTATCGTGCATGCGCAGGAGCAGCGGCGCGGTCCAGTAGCCAACACCGTAAGAGACGAAAGCAATCGATGGAAACGCGAGCGTTGTGTAAATCAGCGCCTTGGAGCCAAAAATCATGTGGAATGTTGCCGCGTCCCTCGCTTTCAGCGACTGCGCCCAGGTGAACGTCACATAGACGCCGATGCCGAGAGCCAGCCACTGCGGCAGATTGCCGGTCAGCAGCACAAGACCATAAGCAAAAAGCGCAATCAGCGCGGCGACCCCGAGATTGACGGGGATCGAAACACCGGCGCGCTTCAGTGCCCACAGGCTGATTACAGGCATGATCGCCAGCAACTCATCTTTCAGTACCGAGAATGGTGCAGGGTGTTTTTTCGTGACAAGCCCCTCACTGACACCACGCTCCGGTTCTTTCAAAGTTCTGACCCAGATCGCCATTGCGATACCCGGCAGGCCAACCGCGAGGAATGCAGCCTGCCAGCCCTTAATCCCCATCGGAGCGGTCGCCACATCAGGGTACCAGCCGTTCCAGGTTTCCATAATGAAGCCGCCAAGGAAGAGCCCGATACCACCACCGATATAAACGCCACTGGAATAGATCGCCATCACGGTGGCCCTGAGCCGCGGCGGGTAGTAATCCGACAACATTGAATAGGCTGCCGGCGAGGCACTCGCCTCACCGATACCGACGCCAATGCGGAAACCGGCAAGCATCGAAAAAGACTTGGCAAAACCTGACATTGCGGTCATCGCGCTCCAGAACATCAAACCCACAGAGATCAGGCTGCGTCGTACCCAGACATCAGCGAAGCGCGCCAGCGGAATGCCAAACACGGCATAAAAGACCGCAAAGACGGTGCCGTAGAGGAAGCCCATCTGGGCATCACTGACCCCCAGGTCCGCCTGGATGTCCTGCGATAAGATCGAGAGAATATTCCGATCTATGAAGTTAAAGACGTAGACGATAACGAGGACGAACAAAACGTAATGCGCGTACCAACCACCGACTTTCTTTGCTTGCGCGGTTTTTTCAGACATAGTTTGGAGTGTCACTGATTTATTCTTGTTATAGGCACCGGCGCCGGTGGCGTCGGCAACAATCTTCAGTATAGGAGAACAATGTGGCCCACGTCATTCCTGCCGAAGCAGAAATTGCCGCCCTGGTCGGGCACCAGTTTCCCGGCGGCCGCTACACCATTGCCCACTGGGAAAACTATCTGCTGACCGAGTGCACCGGCGCCGAACCCATGCCAGACGACCTGGCCCACCCTGTTGCACTCTTCCACGTGCCGATCCTCGGCGCTGGCACGAGCATTGCCGAAATGTTTGCACTGGGTCAGGCAGAGTCCGGTGTCTCTATCGGCATCGAGAGCTACGACTGGGAATTTTTCCATCCATTGCGGGAAGAACAGCCCTACGACATCACCGGGATCATCACCTCAGCCGAAAGAAAAGTAGAGGCCAAACGAATGTTCGACCGCATTCAATTTCAGTTTGACCTGCATGACGACGCTGGCACAGCGGTCGCCAGAACCACCGTCACCTGGCACTACCGGAGGACCGCGCAATGAAGATTGAAACAGGCTACGTAATTCCGGCCTGGGATATGCCTAGCGTACTGCCGGAGCGCATGCGCACCATGGCGGCTATCCTGCGCGACCCTTACCCCGTGCACTGGGACCGAGATGTCGTGGAGAAAATGGGACTGGGCAGACGCACTATCAACCAGGGTCCGCTCGGACTCAGCTACTTGGTGAACATGCTCCATGAGTGGACGGGTTACGGCAGTATTCGACGGTTACGCATGACGTTTCCGCTGCCGGTATTCGAAGGCGACCATGTCGTTGCGCGCGGTACTGTTACCGCTGTGCGGGAAGATGATGGTATATCCGTTGCGGACTGTGATATCTGGCTCGATCGCGATGGCGTTGACCGCCCGCTGGTTGGCTCAGCAACGGTTGACCTGAGCGCTATCGATCAGGCGTGACATTGTGCTCCCGTGACGGCGATCAATCCGCTGCCGGACCGTCAAACGACTTTAGCTCCTCGTACCAGCCGGAACCGTTAATCTTCATCGGTATGTCTCCGAAGCGCTCGCGGGTTGCGATGTGCCTGCGACGACCTTCCCAGGCGTCCGGGTCGGCCTGCCAGGCGTTCAATACTCGCTCTGCTTCTGCATAGCTTGGCGCCTCAACCTCGTACAGCGACAGGTAACCCGACTTCGTTTCGATGTCGAGATGCGGGCCGGCCAGTTTGTAGACAGTGCCCCGGACAAAATTGGGGCACTTAGCCGTGTCTTCAATGTGCTGATCGATAAACCACTCATCGAACGCGACCTGGTCATCATCGCTGAGCGGCTCACAGAGCCCGATGAGTATGAACCTCGGCATGGCTTCAGGAGTTCAGGTGTGAGGTAGGCGCTGCTGCGACCCTGTCGCGGCCGGCAATACGCGACTGCGACAATTGTGTATCCGGGTTTGGCACATTGCTGATCCAGTTACAGACCTGCGGATCGGCCTCCCGAATACTACCGGAGAGATGAATACCCTCTCCTGTAAAAGTACCTTCTTCACCATTCCGGGTGACGCGGATATTACCGTCTTCCATCAGCTCATAGAACGCATCGGTGTCAAAAGGATGTGTCATTGCCATGTTATTCACCTACCCATTCTGTCAGTTTGTGGTGCAGCCAGCGGACCTTGCCTTCCTGGTAGGCCGACAGGGTGACGCCCGGCTTGTAGGTCGATTCGAGCCCCATCTGCACTTTCGGCATGTTGAAAACATCCTGGTCGAAAACGCGACCAAGGAAGCCTAGTGCCGAAGACCATTTCTCGTCATTACCAAGCCAGTGAATCGGGGCCGCCGGCGGGCGTTCGCCCTGGAACGGCATCAACTGGTAGCACTCCATGATGGAAGTGCGGTGGTCGTCGCCATTCGGCCTGAACCGATAAACGATCTTGTTGAAAGCACCCCAGGGGTGAAAGTTAGGCCACTGGGTGTAATCGATACTGTCGACGATCTCGGCATCACAGTATTCGTCGACGCGATCACCGGCGTCCGCTCGCAGCCCTTCACGGCTCATAGCAGCAAGGTAGGCACGGGCGTTCATACCGTCAGGGATCGGCGGCAGTTCCGCATCCGGCGGCAGGTCCATCATCGCCCGCAGGATGTCGTCGTCTGTCATATCGTACTCCAGCAGCGGGCTCGGTGTGCCACCGGGCGTGATGACCCTGGAGCAGTTATCCCAGATGTCTACCTGGCTGTTGGTGTCACCAAGGCTGCGCATGATCTGCGGGTGCGTTCCATTGACGTGGTAGGCCTCACAGAATGCTTCCTGGGCGATCTTCCAGTTGCAGGGCATGATTCTCGCCACATGGGCCTGAACGTAGAGCGAGCCCAGGTCCCAGCGTTCGAACTGGTCCGCCAGATCTTTGATGAAAGGGGCCAACGGCTCACAGTTCTGGTCGGGGTTGATGAAGACAAAGCCGGCCCAGGTGTCAGTGGGTATTTCCGGCAGGCTGAATTCTTCATCTTGCACCTGCGGAAAATCCCAGCGCGCAGGCACGTCTTTCAAACAGCCGTCAAGCTGCCAGGCAAAGCCGTGAAAGGCACAGCGCAGCTCAGAAGCGTGGCCGTCGAATTCCTTCAACATGCGGCCGCGATGCAGGCAGGCATTCGGATAGGTCTTAATGCTGCCATCGAGCTGGCGCACAATCAGGAAAGAACGCCCGGCAATGTCATAACGCAGGTGATCACCCGGCTCAGGAATTTCCTCTTCCCGACAGGCAAATTGCCAGACCTTCATCCACAGGTTTTCGACCTCCTTCTCGTGATAGTCACGCGTGGTGTATCGCTCCTTCGAGAATTCATTCAGGCCGACATCCCGCGGCGATTCGAGTCGCAGGACATCAGGTACCGCGTGCGTATCTTGATCAAGCAGATCCTGGTATGTGAGGCCTGGTGATCGGGTCATTGTATCCGGATCCAGTTCCTTAAACATTTCTGCCATGTGCTCTACCTCCTGGTTTCATGCTGACTGAAACAGTCATCATTGACGGTTTTCAAAAATCTACACCAACGCAACGGAAAAATCGACTTCAGCTGCCAGCTTACGCCTGCGCCGGGTTGCCAATATCCGTGGCGCCTGACTTCACATCCAGCGACGCAGGGTCAACTCGGTCTGCTGCAGGTATGGCATCGAATTCGATATGCAGTTCCTGCAGCGCTCGAAGTGAGAAGTTGCGCGCGCACTCAAACGAATTTTTGCCGGGCGCGAAACGCATCGCTTCAACCCGGTCTACCAGCGCTTTAAAGGCCCAGAAGAGCTCACGCCGGGCCAGCGGTGCCCCAAGACAGTGGTGCGTGCCAGAACCGAAGCCAAGATGACGCCCGGGTTTTTCACGATCCAGGTCAAGTTCAGCCGGGCTTTCGAACTCACGTTCATCACGATTAGCCGCCGCATAGCGGACATTCACCATGGCGCCTTTCGGAATCGTGACTCCGTGCATTTCAACATCCTGGGTGGTCATGCGAAACAACCCCTGCACCGGCCCTTCCAGGCGCACCACTTCTTCGCAGAAAGTTTTCAGGTACTTGTCGGGGTCAGACTTCAGTTTTTCCCAGGCGTCGGGATTTTCAATCAGCAATTTAACCCCGTAGGCGATGGCGTTGGTCGTCGTCTCTGAGCCGCCAACAAAAGTGTCTGCCATCATTTCCGCATGGAGTTCATTATCGGTCAACGTTCTGCCCCACTCCGGGATTACCCGGTTTACCATGTCAGACAGCAGGGTGTCATCGGGCGCCTGGCGCAGGCGTTCAAATATCGGCTGGAAGTAATGCTGAGCCTCGATCTCCATCTCAACCGACCACTGTTCTTCTGCTTCTGTCTGCATCATGCCAAGGCGCTGCACCCAGGCGTCGGTCCAGGCCTTGATCTTCCAGATATCCTCTTCAGGCACACCCATCTGCTGACCGATAACGATAAGCGGCAGCGGCACTGCCATCTGCTTCACCCACTCACAGTGGCCGTCATCGATGAAGGCGTCAATCAGCTTGTAGGCGGTGTCTCTCACAAACGGGTCCATGCCGTTGATCTTCTTCGGCTTAAAAGCCCCATCAAACATTGCCCGCATTTCTTTGTGATTGGGATCATCCCGGCCGGCGAGGGTTGCACCGGGTACCCAACCTTTCTCTTCGTAGAGGCGCAGCATCCGCTCGGCCCGATCCGAGTCCAGGCGTTCACGGCTGCTGCCCTGGCCACCACGCATGTCATTGGAAAACCGTTCCTTGTCGAGCAGCACGGCACGCATGTCCTCGAAACGCGTAATCACGAAAAAACCTGTGATCGGGTCCTGCCAGACAGGCGCTTCGTCCCGCAGCAGCTGGTACGCGTGATAGGGGCAGTTCTGCATTTCGTGATCGAGAAAGTTGATTTCTTCCGGTTTCTCCGGAATGACTGGGGTATAGGGCTTTTTACTCATTGGTTCGTAACTGTCCGCACTGATCTGATCTCGACCAAGCAATGTAGCGATTTTTTGTAGTGCGGTCCAGAAATGCTTGCGAAGGTTAGACGACCTCAGAATGATGAGTCGCTCATCGCTCGTAGGACCTTACGCGGATGGCTGCAGAATCGTTGAATCCGCTTTGAACCTGTGCCCTGGCCAACCCGGGGACGTTCGGTGTTACGCCCGACTATCCCAGTTTTTCCAGTTCGGCTTCGAGCGCCAGTCTGGCTTCTCCTGCCGCGGACGAAATCAACAGCGACAGGAAATTTACCTGGATGCTATGCTCCAGCATATTGAGTCGCAGCAGGCCCTTATTCCACATAATAAAGCTGGACCAGTAAACGCCGGTGAGCGCGACCGCGAGTTCGTAAGTATCGACGCCGACTTTCAGCTCACCCGCCGCCAGCATGGCTTCCAGCGACTTCTGGATGCCAAGTGCTTCACGCTCTAGCAGGATATCGACCAGCTCATCGCCAGCCCGAGCGCGCTGCAGTGCCACCAGGATCGCTTCTGCGTATGAGGGAGCAGTATTCACCATCTGGGCGCCACTCTTAATATACGTGAAAAGATACTGCCAGCCGGGCCCCACTGTTGCCTCGCGAACATTACGGGTGTTCTGGGCCAGCAGCTCACGCAGCGACTCCATCACCAGCTGGTCTTTCGTGTTGTAGAGATTATAGAGCGTTGTCGGGGAAACCCCGGCTCTTTCGGCGACCTGACTCATCACCATGCCTTCGTAGCCGTGATCCGCCACCATGTCGCGGGCAGCCCTCAGGATGCGTTGACGCCGCTCTTCCTGTTTCGGTGTCAGGCTTTTGACTTTTTCGTGAGCGGCATTGGACATGGGCATGAAGTCTACGTGATGGAAAGCCCCCCTTCCATGATGGATTCGACTTTTTCCCGGGCTGCAGTGCGGTCCTCGAACCAGAGGGCGTTAATCCCGGTGAACGCCTCTGCCTCCTTCGGCACATCGGTATCAGCAAAAATCGCACCCACAGGGCAGGCGGGTTCGCAGACGCCGCAGTCTGTACATTCGTTGGGCTCGATGTAGCACATCCGATCACCCTCGTCGGTAGCGACATAGATACAGTCAACCGGACACACCTCGATACACGACTGGTCGAGGACGTCCACACAGGCACTGGCGATCACGTAGGTCATGGCTGGATTGCACCGATAATTCTTTAGGAGTAGTCTAATTCAGATTTTTGTACTTGACTACATTTTCCAAGATGAACGCGGAGTCCTGAATGACACTGGAAGAACTGCTTGAGAAAGAGACAATCAAGGAACTGCGAGTCATGTATTGCCACTACTTCGACGGCAAAATGATCGACGACCTGGTCGACCTCTTCACCGACGATGCCGTTTGCGAGTTCGGTCCCGACTACGGCGGCGACTGGGTTGGCAAAGACCAGATCCGTGAAAATTTCTCAGCCTACGCCACGCGCGAGGGTCCGCCTTTCGGCGTTCTGCACGCCGTCACCAACCCATGGATTCGACTTATCGACAAAACCACGGCCAATGGACGCTGGTATCTGCATGATCTTAGAACGACTGAGGGCATCGAGAACCCACTGATTCTTTACGGTGTCTACGACGATGTGTACAAGAAAGTCTTCGGTCAATGGAAGATTCACAGGACGCGCATCGATTTTCTGTGGCCCAAGCGCGAATTCTACGGTTTCAGAGACCTCTAACCAGAACACATCACCGCCAGAAAAAATCAGGGAGCGGCAACATGACGAATTTGTTTGATCAGCTGTCAGAAACAGAATCAGCTCGAAAGGAGTTCCCTTTCATGCCGGAGGGGCAAGCCTACGATATGGGGCATGCAGAAGACGGCACACCACTCATCGACCCGCGGATTTTTGATTCACCGGAGTTCTTTCGAAACCCCTACCCTTATTACCGCATCCTGCGAGATCACTATCCGGTGTTTCATGACAAACTGCATAACTGCTACTGGGTGACACGTTACGATGACATCACCGAGTGCTACTTCGATGACGAGGGCTTCAACACAATACCGAAGGGTTCGTCCAGCGGTGTCCTTGGCAACACACAGCTGGAACTGTCCGGGGTTGAACACCGCCGGCGCAGAAATCTCTATGGTCAGCACCTCGTTGGCCAGTCGCTGAACAACCGGATTCCTGCGATTGAACGCCTCGCAGACGAAATGATTGACGACTGGGACAAGCTGGCTGCCGCCAGCTCGGATCTGGTCCAGGATAACGGCGACCGCCGCACCATTGAACTTGGCCAGGTTTTCGCCAATGAGTTCCCGATCCGCGTGGTCTGCGAGGTCCTGGGCTTTCCGAAAGAGTCCCAGTCCCAGTTCTATTACTGGTATAACTCGATGATGACGGGCCTGGGTGGTTCCGACACTCACAAACAGGGTGTGGAAGCCCGCCAGGATCTTGAAGACTATATTGCCGGCATCGTTGAGGAGCGTCGGGTCGAGCCCACCTATCTTTACGACAATGATGGCAATCCGGTCTCCAAAGACATTATCAGCAAACTGTGCGAGACAAGGGTGGATGGTGATTTCCTCTCGACCGAGGAGATCACATCGAACATTGCGCTCGTGGTCGGCGGTGGCGGTGAAACTACCCGTGGCGCCATATTAAATATGTGGGCACTGCTGCTGCGTCACCCGGATCAGTTCCAGGCTGTCGTCGGTGATGATGCGAACTGGGATCGGGCTTTCCACGAAACCCTGCGACATTCATCCTCCATCGGTGGCCAGCCAAGACACAACACGTTTGATGTTGAGATGCACGGCGTCAAGGTCCCGGCCGGATCCCTGATGCAGATGGTGGATTTTTCTGCCAACCACGACGACCGCATATTCAAGGACCCCGAGCAATTCAATATCTTCAGGGACGATCTCTATTCCGGCAAGCTGCTGCGCAGCGGCTACCGAAAGGAAGGAAGATGCAGCCACATGGCATTCGGCGTTGGCCCACACCTGTGCCCCGGCGCCTGGATCTCTCACCAGGAAGCGGTCGTCGGCTCACGGATCTTATTACAGCGCATGAAAAACCCAAGAATCGTCGAAGAGAAAATGCCTAGGGACATCGACGGTGTCAGCCCTGCCCCCATGGGTATCGTCAGCGTCCGCGAGCTATGGCTTGAGTTCGACCGGGAGGCTTGAGGTTCACCATGGCTGCAATACCAGAAGAAACCACTGGCCGTAACGGCGTCGTCATCACCAAACGCCCGCTCAGGGACAAGGATCACCCGGGATACCGCACCTACGAGGTCTATCAGCGCGAGCGAGTCGGTGAGAGCACGGAAAAAATCAAACCCATACAGCTGACCTCGGAGGATTACCGGGTCAATCCCTACCCGCTTGTTGAGATACTGCGAGAAAACTACCCCTGCTATCGCGACTGGCTGGCAAACAGCTACTGGATTACCCAATACAACGACGTGACCTCCATCTTTGCTGACGAGGCTAATTTCGAGACTCGCCCTAAAGCCTGGCTGTACGGCATGCCAGATTTCGGTCGTAACCTGCGGGACGAACGGCCAGTGCTTGCTGCAGAGGAACGCCTGATCGACGCCAACGCTGCCGACATCGCAGAGGCTTTGGCTACAGCCTTGCGCGACCGGGCCGAGGCCAACCTTGCGACCAGTTTTGCTGCCCCGTTTGCCACCACATTGCTGTGTCACCAGCTGGACCTGCCTGCAGACCAGCAGGATGCGTTTACCGACCTTTACTGGCGCATGCAGCGAGGCACTTCCTGGCAACCTGAACTCCAGCAGGACGGCCTGCAGGCGCTCCATGAGCTGGTGTTGTTTTTTGAGCCCATTCTCAGCGAAAGAAAGGCGAGGCCAGGCGACGACCTGGTGTCGGCGATGATCGAAGCCGGCGGCGACGCAACCAGTGCCGCAGATGTTGTAATGACGCTGCTCGAAGGCGATCACGAGACGCTGCATGGGGCACTGGCTAATCTCTGGTTTCTGCTGCTGACGCACCCGGAAGAATATGCCAAGGCAAAATCGGAGAAGCGTTTGATGAAGCTCGCCTATCTCGAAACGCTCAGGCACTCGACACCGGTGATCACCGCCCAGCGCTTTACCCGGCACGAGGTCGAGCGTTTCGGACGACTCCTGCCAGAGGGTGCGCGTCTGCTGTGTTCTGCGGCCGCGGCAAACCGCGATCCGCGAATTTTCGACGATCCTGATCGTTTCATTGTCGATCGCAGGGATATGTGCCAGCGGGAACCCCGCGGCCATTACCGCGCCGACGGTCTTGCCACCGGCATTGCTTTTGGCCTGGGCAAGCCGTCGAAGCACCCTGCTGTGCCCGAAGATCGGCCACGCTCGCGCTATGCGATCACGCGGGACACAGTCGTCACGGCATCAATCATCCTCAGTGAATCACTGCCAGACCTTAAACTAGCCCCTGATACGAAGCCGCAATTGTCATCACTGACCGTCGGCGAAATGCACACCTGCTGGCAGCTAGCGGTAACGACACAATAAAAAAACCAAACCATCAGACACAGCAAAGAGAGATAAGCCATGTCAGAAGTCGTCAGAGATCTGGGCCCCGAACTTGATCCAAGAGTGTTTGACAGCCCGGAGTTTCAGAAGGACCCCTTCCCTGTTTATAAACAGTTGCGGGAGCACCACCCGATTTTTCACGACCGCTTTCACAATCGCTGGATCGTGTCGCGCTACTGGGATGTCGATGGCTGTTTTCAGGACAACGAGGGTTTCGACCGTGCCATGTACAAGCCGGACGGTCCTTATGACTTTGGCTCGCGGCATATCTTCGGGCCTAACATCCTCGAATACGGCAACAGCGACGAACACCGCCGCCTGCGCAATATCGTCGCTGGACAGTTTGTCGGTCAGAAGCTCAATGACTTCCTGCCGATGATCGATCAGATCGCCGACGAGGTGATCGACCGGTTTATCGAAGATGGCGAAGTCGAAATCGTCAAACAGTTCTCGAGCCAGGTTCCAATCCGCGTGATTTCCAACATGATGGCACTGCCCCGGGAGGACGAGGACACTTTTGTCGAATGGTACCAGGCACTGATCGCTGGCCTCGGTTTCGGCGGCGAGCACATGATGCGGGGCCTCAAGGCGAGGAACGACATGTGGAATTACATCGATCCGCTGATCGAAGAGCGCACAAAGAATCCGGGCGAGGACCTGCTGTCGCGCATTTGTGTTGCCGAGTTGAACGGCAGCCGCATGACAGTCGATGAAATCAAAGGCTTTATTGCCTTGCTGCTCGCTGCTGGCGGTGACACCACCGACAAGGCAATCGCCAATATGTGGTACCACCTGCTCTACACCCGCCCCGAGCAACTGCAGGATGTAATTGATGACCCTTCCCTGTGGGAGAACGTCTTTACTGAGATGATGCGCTATGACCCGGTTGTGCATGCGCAGTTCCGCTACACAACCCGTGAGATCCAGATGCACAACGAGGTCATTCCTGAACGCGCTGGCGTCATTCTTTATCTTGGCGCCGGTAATCGCGATGAGCGGGCCTTCAAGGACCCTGACACGTTTGATATCCATCGGGACGACCTGCACATGGGGCGGGAGAACCGCTCCGGTCGGTACAAAGACGGCAAAAATGGTCATCTCGGTTTCGGCATCGGCCAGCATTTCTGCATGGGCTATGCCATGGCACGGCAGGAATCCGCCATCGCCTGCAGCAAGCTGATGGAGCGCATCAAGGAAGTAAAGCCGAAGTTCGCCGAGCACACGGGTATCACGGCACCGTCTATCGACTCTGGCGGCTTCCGCGCTCCAGACGAACTCTGGATGACATTCTCATGAAACTGATCGTCGATAAAGAAGCCTGTATTCACGCCGGCGAGTGCTACTACAACCATCCTGAAATTCTGCAGATGGGCGATGACGGGAGCCCCGTTATCCTGGTAGCAGAGCTGACGACGGAAGAACAAATTAAACATGCTCGCGAGGCAGCGGAAGTCTGCCCTGCCGGCGCCATTTCCCTGGAGGAGTAGGCATGCTTGATCTGAACCTGAGTGGTAAACGTGCCGTTGTAACCGGGGCCAGCCTGGGTATCGGTGAAGCAGTTGTAAAAGAACTGGCAGACATGGGCGCAGACGTCGTGTTCTGTGCTCGCAGTGAGGACGGCGTTGAAAGCCTTGCTGGCTACTCGGCCAAGGTCACCGGATTCACGGCTGATATGGGTGATAAAACCTCGACGGAATCTTTTCTCGACCAGGTCGAGGCGCTGGGCGGCGCTGATATCCTCGTCAACAATGTCGGCGCATCGCCATCGCGCAACTTTCTTTACATGACCGATGAAGACTGGCAGGACCTGCATGAGCTCAACCTGCTGTCTGCCGTGCGCTGCACCCGTCGACTACTGCCGAAAATGCGCGCGCAGGCCTGGGGCCGGGTCATCATGATCGCTAGCGGCGCGGCCAAGTATCCCAATGCGGCCCTGATCGACTATGGCGCCACCAAGGCGGCGATGATCTCGATCAGTAAATCACTGTCGAAGAAGTATGGTGCTGATGGCGTCCTGGTGAATGCCGTGCTGCCGGGCCTGATCCGAACAGCCATGTGGGAGCGGGCCGCAACCGAGATTGCCGAGGCTCGCGGCAGTGACATGGAATCAGTATTGGCGGCCAACGGCAAGGGCGTGCCCGTAGGCCGCTATGGCACATCCAAAGAGATCGCTGACGTCGTGGCGTTCCTTTGCAGCAATGCCGCATCATACGTTAACGGCTCAGCGATTGAGGTCGACGGCGGCACGGGTGCGCATATCTAAACCGCCACTCAAGACTGAGTGCCAGCATTTGAAACCATTGATTACGAGAGGATCCCATGTCATTGAACATGTCCGTTGCTGAGAGAGAAGCGTTCCTGGCTGATCTGCATGTAGGCGTCGTCAGCATCGCCCGCGATGGCAGGGGCCCGCTGACTGTGCCAATCTGGTATGACTACACGCCCGGCGGTAATGTCTGGATGCTGACAGGCCCGGCATCGCTGAAAGGTAAGGCGCTAAACAGCGTGACCCGCATTAGCCTTTGCGCCCAGACGGAAACTCCACCTTACCGGTACGTGTCGGTAGAAGGGACATTTTCCCTTCGAACCCCCGAAAACGGGGAACTGGAAGCTATGGCGATCCGCTATCTCGGTGAAGAAAGGGGTAAAGCCTATGCTGAAGGGTCTTCCGGTCATGACGATATTGTCGTGGAACTGATGCCGGAAAACTGGCTCACCATTGATTATGGCAAGATGTAGGAGCTCGGTTTTAGCGTTTTTCCCTTTTCACGCCCAGCGATATACGAAACGCCATTAACCTTTCGCAATTAGAGTTCTACCAAACTCTGCTCCTAGCACAACTTCAGATTTGTGATGAAATATCTCAAATCTTCTATGTTGCTGCCGGGTAGTTTTTTCAGCCTTTGGCTGCAAAAACTTTTACCACGGGTGGATATCGCCGTTCCACTTGTAGAAGTTACCGGAATCTTCCTTCGTCAAACCTGCAATCACCTGACGAATCCCTGACGCACTCTCTTCCGCCGTAATCTCGGCGTGCGGCCCGCCCATGTCGGTCTGGACCCAGCCCGGGTGCATGACCGAGACGATGATCGGTTCTTCTTTCCAGTCGATCGACAGGATTTTGCCTGCCTTGCCGACGGCGGCTTTGGTCGTTGAGTAGATATACATACCACCCATTGGCCAGGTAGAGGCACCGAGCTGACTCGACAGGATCATGAAGTTTCCGGCCCCTGAAGCTGCGAGGTTCGACTTGAACGTTTTCGCGACCAACATGGGCCCAATCGTGTTGGCGTTCAGCGTTTCGTGCCAGGCATCGAGATCCAGATCATCCAGGGACTGTTTCGCGCCACCGGTGACACCGGCAACCACGATCAGCGTGTCGATCGCCTGATCGCCAAGCGCTGCGCCTGCCGCTTCGATGGATGCCGGGTCGGCAATGTCGAGCTGCTGAATGCTGATGCTGTCGTTCCCTTCGGCCACAGCGTCAAGCTGGTCAGCCGCGCCGGTATCCCGGGCGCAGGCGATAATCTGCGCACCCTCGGCGGCATACTGCTTAACCAGTTCAAGACCGATGCCTCGCGTGGCACCTACTATCATGACGGTAGACATATCTTTCTCCTTCGATAATGAATGTGTTCGTTATTGGTTTTCTGCTGCAGCCCAGGCCCTTGCCTCCGGGGAGGCAACCCAGCGCAGCGCGTTCTCAATCAGTTTACGGTAACTCGGGTCATCATATGCCAGCGGACTGTCACCGACGTCCGAAACAACGATGGGCGAATTGCCGCAGGCATGGGCCCAGACAATCAAATCACTACCCGGGGGATGTGACCAGTTTTCCTGCTCTGCCGCTGGCGCCATGGGTGGCGGTGTGAAGTTTTCCATGACGAATTCATAGTCTCCGCGCAACAAGGGCAGGACCTTTGCCTCATAGTCACTGGTTTTCAGATAGAGCTCGTCAGTGATCTCAAATCCATCTTCCAGCCCCTCGAGCACGGGATGTTCGCATTGAGGCACCAGCCTGATGGTGGCACTCGGCAGAGGTCCATGACCGCCGCGATAACCCGACCCGGGAACCTCTTTTCCATTAAGCTCGCCACCCGTCAACATGAATGAGCTGCCGGTAACTTCACGCCAGAGGGGCCAGAGCGGCCAGCCCACCGTGGCATGATTGACGAGCACCAGCCCTTTGCCCGCCTCAAGCAGCGCCTCCACTGCGCGCACGTAGGATTCCGGTGGTATACCGGTATCATTCGCACCATCGTGCAGCAGTCCAACGCCAGGAATGCCAGACATATCATAAAAGAAGACAGCGTCGTAGTCCGCGACATTTTCCGGTTGCAGTATCACCTGCGCGGCCGGCTGCTCGACCAGGGTCATCGTGACGTTTTCCATGGCCGCAAACATGGCGATGAATGAATCGTGCACATAATCGTGACCCTTGCTGACCACCAGCACATTCACGGGTGTTGTCATAGGTTCTCCTCGTTCTTACACCGAGTTAACGGTTTCCTTGTCATACCAACTCGAGCTTTTCCGGCAGCACAGTCCTGATAGCCGTGTTGCAAAATTCAAGATTCGGCTTGAACGCCGGATGCGCCTCAATCATGTTCAGGTGCGAAACCAGTGCAGGCCAGCGCTCAGCATTTAACCCATCCACGATCAGGCAGGTCTGCAACATCTGCGCCCCCACCGCGATATCGGCTATCGAAAAAGATTCGCCAACAAAGTATTGCTGACCATCCAGTTGAGATTCGAGGTAGTCAAAATGTTTCGGCAGCTTCTCGTTCCAGGTTTCCCGAGCCGTCGCAATATCCGGCTCCCCGCCAGCAAACAGCGGCATCATCACGGCGCGAAAAATCCCAAAACCACCGATGGCCGCGATACTCGTATCGACATACTCTTCCAGCCATAGACTCCGGCCATACGCGTAGGGGTCCGCCGGGTAGAGCGCAGGTTCAGGGCAGTACTTTTCAAGAAATCCGCAGATCGCCGACGAATCGGGGATGGTGCCACTCGGGCCCTCCGCTGCCACCGCGCGGTTACGCAATGTCGGCACTCGTTTCAGCGGGTGCATCTCGCGGTACCAGTCCGGCTGATCCATGATATTGATCTCTTCAAAGTCAAAGTCGAGCTGCTTGTAACGCAAAACCGCCTCAACCTTGCGGACGAAGGGTGACATCTTCGAGCCGTAGACGACGAGGTCCGCCATACCTAGAAATCTACCCCCCGGGTAAAGGCACCATCCACCCGGATCGTTGCACCGCTGACCCAGCTCGCCGCCGGGCTTGCCAGGAAAGTCACCACATTCGCTACTTCCTCAGCAGTCCCCATGCGCTGACTGGGGTGCCAGTCCCTGTCACGTTCATAAAGCGCAGTGGCATGTTCTTTGATCTGATCCCAGGCACCGCCCTCAATCATGATCGGGCCGGGCGCGACGCTGTTCGCACGGATTCCTTTTGCACCCCACTGCTGGGCCAGCTGCGCCATGTGGCGAATCGAAGCTGCCTTCATAGCGCCATAGCTCGGGCTGATCGGCACATCGTGGTGCTCAAATCCCGTGATTGAGGCAATCTGGATCAGCACGGCTCGCTCGGACTGCTCGAGATATGGCAGTGCGCCCTCGCTCATCCCCACCATACCGAGCACATCGATTTCAAAATTATTGCGCCAGGGTTCCGGACCTTCCCCACCCTGCCCGCTGGCAGTGGCGTTATGCACGACAATGTCGATCCCGCCCATGGTTTCAGCGGCGGCCTGCATCCAGGCTTTGGTCGCCGTGTGGTCGCTGACATCACAAACCTGTCCGGATGCGTCGCCCAGCGCAGACAACTCAGTGACCGCTGCATTCAATACTTCCTCACGGCGAGCAGCGATATTCACGCTGGCACCTTCGGCGAGCAGCGCCCTGGCAACAGCAAGCCCTATGCCCTGGCTGCCGCCCGAGATTACCGCTTTGGCACCTTCGAGTCCTAAATCCATGCTTCCCTCCTAATTTGGCTGACCACCAGCCACGTCAATAAACTGCCCGGTTATCCAGCGCGCTGCCGGCGAGGCAAAGAAGCAGGCAGCCGCCGCACAGTCTTCCGGTGTACCGGTGCGTCCCAGCGGAATCTGGGCATCAAACATCGCGCGAGCATCATCTTCAGAGATATTCATTGTCTCAACCAACATATCAGTAACGACAATCCCGGGCGCGAGACAGTTGACGGTAATACCCTTAGGCGCCAATTCGACCGCCAGGGTGCGGGTCATGCTGATCATACCCATGTTGGCAGCGGAATAGACGCCAAAGCCCGGCGACGGTTTGTGCGCTGCAATTGAAATAATATTGATGATACTGCCACCATCGTTCATGCGCTTTGCCGCCTGCTGCGAACCCCAGAACTTGGTCTTCATATTCAGGTGCAGCTGCTCATCGAATTTCTCGATAGGAATATCCGGCAGGGACCACGTCTTGCGGTCAAGATTTCCGCCAGCATTGTTGACCATAATGTCCAGCCGGCCAAACTCGTCAACCACACGATCGAGTGCGGCAGGTATTGAATCCCAATCCATGACATCCGCCGATAGTCCAAGACCACGCTGACCGCGCGCCTCAACCTCACGCGCGACGGCATCAACATCTTCCTGGCGCCGGGCAACAGCGACGACATCAGCCCCACACTCGGCAAGCCCGAGTGCAATACCACGGCCGATACCCCGGCCCCCTCCCGTTACCACAGCCACCTGGCCATCGAGCCGGAATTTTTCATGCATTTTCATGGTTTCCCTCCTGAGTGCGGCTAACGCCACCGCACCGGCAGTTTTTTTCTTCCCCAGAGAAAGAATGGCGCAATTCGCTCGCCTCCGTTCACCAGGCTTAGGTCTGGCAGTCTTTCACGCAGCACCGCGAGGGCCACCTCCGCTTCCAGCCGCGCTGTCGGTGCCCCGAGACAAAAATGCACACCCAGGCCAAACGCCATGTGGCGCTGCGGATTACGGGTGACATCAAAATGATCTGGATCCGGATACATGCTGGCGTCGCGGTTTGCCGCCGCGTAGTTGATCAGCACCTTGCTGTTGGCAGGAATAGTGACATCATGCAGCGTCACCTCGCGGGTGGTATTACGATAGAGCCCCAGCACCGGCGGGTCAAAACGCAGGCTTTCTTCAATGGCGGAGCTGATCAGTGAGCCATCATCAAGAATCTGCTGCCAGCGCTCTGGCACTTCCAGCAGGCGCCACATCAGATTGGTAATCAGCGAAGTTGTCGTCTCATTGCCGCCAACCAGTAGTTGGTTCAGAACAGACAGGGTATCGGTTTCCGGCATGAAAGTGCCGTCGTCATCGCGGGCGCCTGCAATCAGTGTCAACAGGTCCGGCGGCACTGCATCGCCCGCCGCAATCGCTTCGCGTCGACTGGCCAGGTGAGACTGCATGTATTGCATGAAAGCCTGCTGATCGGCGAGATACTGCGTCGGGTCTTCCGCACCCATAGCGGCGACCTGAACGTCACTCCAATATTTGAACTGCTCGAGGTCTGCCTTCGGCACGCCCAGCAGGTCCGCGATAATCGTCACGGGCAATGGAAAGGCAAAGTCATCGTGCAGGTCGAAGCTTGGTCCGCCCGCTTCTATCGCATCAACCAGCGCGTGGGTCAGCTGCTCGACCGGCGTCCGCAACTCAGCCACCGCCTTGGGGGTAAACCAGGACTGCAGGAGCTTGCGATAGTAAGTATGCTGTGGCGGGTCACACAGCATCCCAGCCGGTTCGGTAAATCTTGGGCCCTGGCCATATTGACTGGAGTAGGTATCGATGTCCCGCAGCGCCATACTCACATCAGCATAGCGCGACAGCGTGTAGAACGGCGGGTCGAAAGCTTCACAGCGATGCACCGGGCAGGCTGCCAAAAGGTGGGTGTGCCCGGCAGCCGGGTCGGCCATGACCTCGGGGTTAAACGGACTCCAATTCTCCAAACACCTGCCCTCTTAAATTAGAGCCCGCCTACGATAGATGCTTTACGTGGCCTTACGCTCAGGGTATTTTTGAACTCTACTACAAAAAAGCAGGTGGTTGCCAATGGCGGGAAAGACTCCGAATCACGAACTCAGCCCGATGAAATGTCCCCATAGTCTCGAGGATGTGGACCTGTTCTCTGCAGGAGCGCCCGAGCACTGGTATGAGTGTTATGACATCCTCCACAAGCAGGCACCTGTGCACCGGATACCCGGCGAAGGCTTTGAACCCGGGACCGATGCCTTCATTCTGAGCAAGCATGAAGACATCGCTTTGGTTGTGCGCGACGAGGAGCGTTTTCCCGTACTCGGCAGTATGGCAGTGAAATCCCTGCTGGAAGCTGACACCGATCCAAAGAACACGCCCGGTATTACGACGCTTATTGGCTCGATGCTAACGCTCCGCCCCAATCCCGACATGTGGCGCTCGCACCGTCAGGAACTGACCGACCCCTGGGTTGGTCCCGGGGCATCTCGCAATGAACCCATGGTTAAACAGGTGGTGAATGATCACATCGACAACTGGATCGAGCGCGGCAAAGTCGAATGGATCTCGGAGTTTGCCCAGCCCGTACCGCAGACGGTCATGGCGAATATCCTCGGCTGGCCGCTGTCCGACCTGAAGCTGCTCAAGTACTTCGGTGACGGCACCGTGAAACCTTTCGTCTATGGCTCGAAGCACAACAACCAGCTACCAGAGGATGAAATAAAGACGCAATTCGAAATACTCGAGGAATTCAAGCAGTACACCAACGATCTGATCCAGGCGAAACGGCGAAACCCGCAGGAAGACATGATTTCGTTCCTGACCCAGGTCGAGTACTCACCCCTCGGCAGAAAGCTGGAAGACTTCGAAATCAACGGCATTGTCTATGCCATGGTGATCGGTGGCCTCGAAACCACTCAATACGCGATTGCAGAACAGGTGCAACTATTGGTCGAACGACCACAGGTCTGGGACGAGATCAAGGCCGACCGAAGCAAGCTTCGCGCCTTCACTGAGGAGGGCATGCGGCTTCGCTCTCCGACCCAGGGGCTATCCACTCGAATCACGTCGCAGGATGAAGTATTCCAGGGCGTAAAAGTACCCAAAGGGTCACACCTGCACCTGCGCTGGGCGGCTGCCAACATTGACCCCGATGAATGGGAGGATGCCAACGAAATCAAACTCGACCGCAAGGCCGGCACACGCCACCTGACCTTCTCTCAAGGCGCCCGCGTCTGCCCCGGCGCGAGCCTGTCACGGGTCGAGCAGATGTGTACCTGGGAAGCTATCTTCGATCGCATCGAGAAGTTTGAATACGGTGCGGGCAACAGCTTCATGCACCAGCCTGGTATCATGCTCGGCACCCTCGAGCTCAACCTTAAATTCACGCCTGCCTGAGATTGAGAACGGGGAAGTTTTTCACCACTGCGTTTTTGGCGGTCGGGACGTTTTTGACGGTCGGGACGAAGGGGCGCAGCTCAGGTTTACTCAACCAAACCTGAGCGGGTAACGCGCCCCAGTCTCTGTTTACAGACCGCCGTTGATCATGATGTCGTGGCCAGTCATCCAGCTGGAGGCGTCAGAGGCGAGATAGACGCAGGCTGGTGAAATGTCATCGGGTCGGCCGATGCGGCCCAGCGGGACGTTGAATGTCTTACCCATTTCAGGAATGTCGTCCTCAGACATGCCGGTAAATTCCAGGAACACTTCTGTGGGAATGGGACCGGGTGAGACGGAATTAACCCGAATACCCAGTGGCGCCATTTCAGCAGCCAGAGTCTGTGTGAGGTTGTTAACGCCGCTTTTCGCGACAGCATAGGGCCCGTTGAATGGGGACGCCCGATTCGCAGCCTGGGACGAGATATTGATGATAGTGCCGCCACCATTATCTTTCATGATGTTGCCCGCAGCCTGCGCACCGGTCCAGACCGCTTTGAGGTTCAGGTTCATTTGGAAATCCCACTGTCGCTCCGGCATCTCAAGAAAGGTCCTCGGCACTCGATCGTCTGCCCCGCCGGCGTTACTGATCCAACAGGTCAGCGCTCCCATTTCATCAAAAGTTTTTTGCGCCAGCGCCTGAACCTGTTCAATGTCCATCATATCCGTTGTCACGGCCAGGGCGCGTCGTCCAATAGCTCGAACCTTGTCTGCCACCGCCTCGATCTCATGAGTCCGCCGGGCAGCGACAACAATGTCAGCGCCCGCTTCCGCCATTCCCAGGGCGATCGCTTCACCAATGCCGCGGCCGCCACCGGTTACCACAGCGACCTGCCCCTCTAGACTGAACCTGTCAATAATGCTCACTAAATCTCTCCCGCGATTAAAAAGTGTATGCTACTACAATATCCCGGACAGGGCTGCCGATACCGTGCCGCTATCCGGTTATCCGCTTATGCAACGGAGGCTGCTCGTTCAATTGGACCGGCTCACCGACCCACGCACCGATATTCTCGCCGGTTCGCCCGCTCGCCATGACGTCCATCATGAGCTGTGCCAGCTCCGATGGCTGCATGACCTTATCAGCAAGTTCAGACGGCAACTGCCCATCAGCAAACAGACCACTCAGCATCGGCGTGTCAACCGCCCCCATGCAAAGTCCGTTCACCTTGATATTCTCAGCTTCCAGATACTTCGCCCAGGCATCGGTAAAACCGTTCAATGCCCATTTTGAAGCGCCATACAGATCAGTGTCGGGTGGATTTGTACCATCGCTTTTGGCTGGCAGGACATAGTAGGTAGAGATATTGAGGATGTGACCGCCAGCCGGTTTCATGTGGGGGACGACGGCACGAGAGAGCATCAACACTCCCTTCAAATTGGTATCCATGATTTCATCCCAGTCCGCCAGTGCCTGCTCCCAGCTACTGTCGACCGGGGTTTTCTTCCAGGCGCCTGCATTATTGACTAGTACCTCAATCGTGCCCATTTCGGCAGCCAGGGCAACAATGCGCTCAACGTCATCCCGCTTTGAGACATCTGCAACAACGCCTCTCGCCCCATCTAGGCCTTCAATCGCCGCCTGCACATCGAAAGCAAGGACCTGATAACCCTCTTCCACTAACCGCTCGGCAAAGGCCCGGCCCAGCCCCTGAGCAGCACCGCTGACAATCGCCACTTTACCTGAGTTGTTCATGCGCCTTCTCCCAACTTCACGTGATCTGCCACGACATAAACATGATCATGCGCCGGCTCCAGCAGCACCGGGCGTCCCATGCAGAAATTGATGTTCTGGGCATTCCTGCCAGCAGGCCCTTCCTTCAGCAGGTCGACCAGCGCCTGGGCGTTGTCCTCCGCTTTCATCCAGGATGCGACTTCTTCCTCGGAAGGATCGAAATTATGGAACGATCGCAGCATGTAAGAATCTGTTGCCCCCATGCAGAGTGCATTGACCCGAATGCCGTGAGGTACAAGCGCTTTCGCCCAGGCATAAAGGAAACCATTTAATCCCCATTTCGCCGCATCATAGAGATCCATAGCATCGCCACCCCCGGTCGGTCGCGGCGCATCGCCCCAGGGACAACTCTCAAGTGATGGGCAACAGAAGTAAGGCGTGCCGCAGGTCACCATATGATCGGTGGCAATATTGACAATTTCACCGCCTGCACCCTGCTCAATCATGACAGGGATCACAGCACGTCCGAATAGATACTCGCCTTTCAGGTTAGTACCGACAATACGCTCATAATCTTCGAGTGACTTATCCAGATCGTCGTCGGCTACCGAAGCACCCCAGACACCGGCATTGTTAACCAGAATGTCGATACTGCCGAAGGCCGTCCGGGTCTCATCAACGACTTGTCGAACGTGGGCGGGATCTGACACGTCGCCCTGCCAGCCCTGCGCCTTGACGCCCAGGTCAGTAAGCTCGGCGACCAGCTCATGGACTTCATCGCGCAGATCGCAAACCGCGACATTTACACCCTCCTGGGCTAAAGCCCTGGCATAGGCACTGCCCAGCCCCACCGCCGCACCAGTGACGATGGCGTTCTTTCCCTTCAAATCAGTCATGTTGTAACCCACCCGCAGCCAGTTATTATTTTATGTACTCTACTACAAAAAATAAGCAGTGGGCGAACTCGTGTGCAGTGAGGTTTCTCAGGGCGCCTTCGAGAACCGGGCAAGCACTTCCTGCTGCAACGACCCCAACCGTTCGTGCCAGGCAGTCACATAGGCGTCAGTCCAGTTATCGCCCAGGCAGGCTTCCAGCGTTTCATAAATCGCATCAAACAGGTCGCGATACATGTGCGGCAGGACACTGTAAGCCATCTCATGATTGTCAACTTCCCAATTGAGGTAGGCAGACTCTTCAGCATAGTCCTCAACCATGAGCAGACGATAGACTTCGTCCATCATCTTACCTTTGACATTGTCATCGACGTAAAGCATCAACTCCGCGGACTCAGGACTTTTCTCGTAGTACCGCTGGTAAATCTGCTCCGTGATGTCACCGTTTTCAGCGGCGATCTCAAGCGATTGAACAATCAGGTCGTCTGGCACATGCCCCCCGGGTTTAGTCTGCTGCTGTGGTTAGAGAGGAACGCGGCTGCGCAGCCCCGGGGGAACTAGCTGCCGCTCAACGCTGGCTCTTGCACCCCGTTCTCGATCACCCCGTCAACACCTGCGGGGGTTTGCAGCAGGTTATCCGCAAAGGCCGACAGACATGAAGGGCCACACTCGTAACCGTCAACGCTCAGCACGCCGCTTTCAGCCAGTGAACTGACGAGAATGGCGCGAGCGTCGACATCGCTTTCGGCCAGGATATCCAACGCTATCTGCGCGGTAGATTCCAGCATCACCGGCGATACTTCCTGGAACAGCATAACCATGATGTCCGCAATCGCCATAGGTGTGACGTAAGGCAGACAGGCAGCCATGATCCGTTCCATATCAGCGCCGTCCTGAATCAGGGTCCGTATCAGGACTTTAATCGGGTCATCGCCAATACCCGCTTTACACTGGTCCAGAACGTCTTGCAGGGGATAGCCGGCTTCCAGTCCTGTCGCAACAAATTGCTGCGTATCCAGCGGTAAGTCAACGATCGCTTTATTCAATGCCTCGAATCGGCTTTCTGTAGTCGCAGTCACGATCGAAACAAGCGATTTTTCTAATTGGCCGTCGCCGCTCTCGTTTTGGGCCCAGGCCGTTGGTAACAGCAGCATGCCGACGAAAATCAGTGTGTAGAGTTTCATTTGCGTCCACCTTGAGAGCACATAACCTTAATATTGTACCCTTTTCTGCGCGTTCAATACTGCTTTTTATCGGCATTTACGGACCTTTGGCGCTAAGGGCTAGCAAAGGACCAGTAAAGGGCAACCCGACGGCGATGCTGGCCGCCAGGCGAAGCCGGGCTGCTGAGCGGCACTACTGGCTCTTCGGCGCAGCCTCACTCGTGAGCCACTTGTCTAGCGTCGCATGGAAGTGCCTGATCTTGGTTTCCTGATAGCTGGCGTAGACGGTCTCTCCCGTGGGGACATAATGCAGGCCTTTCTGCACCTGGCGATGATTGACGCCATCCTGGTTGAAGATCTTGGCCAGCGAACTGCCAATCTCTGCCGCCAGCGTGTAGTCATCATCCATTTCCAGGAAGGTACACTTCGCCGGTTCCGGATGTGGTACACCTTCCGGCAGCGCAATCATGTACATGACTTCATGCAAGCATTGCTCAGGGTTGGAACCATCGGGACGGAAGCGATAGAAGATCGGATTGAAGTCTCCCCAGGGGCTGATATTCGGGAACACTGAGTAATAGATGGCATCGACCAGGTCTGCATCGGAAAACTTATCAACTTCGTCTCCCCACTGCGGCCGCATCATCTCCCGGCGCGCGGCTGCGACCTGGTCACGATAAGCGTGGGGTGATTCCGTGCTGTACTCCATCGGCGTGTCTTCTTCACCGGCGCAGATTTTACCGCCCACCCAGCTACACATCTGGATGTCGGCAGATTTGACCTCGCCTTCCACATATTCAGCGCGCTCGTCAAATATACCGGTTCGACCATCCGGTGTTGTCACCTCAACCCTGTTTTCTTCCAGCCTGCGATAGATATGCCCGCTCAACATATGCTTCATGCTGGTGAAAGCCTTTTTGTCTGGGTAGGCCGACATGTCGGGATTATCCAGACCTGTATGCGGACTCGGTGGTCCTGACGGCGAAATTGCCCGCGAAAGGTTACCGAAGACATCGTACTTGGAGTTGGTATCGCCAAAATAACCCAGCAACTCGGGGTGTGTAGCCACCACGTGGTATGACTCCATAAACGCTTCCTGCGCCACTTTCCAGTTACACGGCAGACGCTTGATCAGGTGGGCGGCTTTGTAGCGGCGTTCAAATGGAATACCGAAGTGACGATCAATGTCACCGAGAAAATCTTCCAGAGGCTCGCAGTCCGGGTCCGGGTTAATGAAGACGAAGCCCCCCCAGAGTCCAACATTGACTTCCGTGAGGGAATAGCCTTCTTCAGTCACCTCAGGAAAATCCCAGTGAGCCGGCACTTCTTTCAGGCGACCGTCGAGATGCCAGGACCAGCCGTGGAACGGGCAGCGAAAGACCTTCAGTTCCTTGCGATGATTGTCACACAGCGCTCGACCACGGTGCAGGCAGGCATTCGGGTAGCACTTGATTTCGTTTTCCGAGACCCGCACCACCATGTACGAAAGCTCCGCAATGTCGTACACGTGAACATCGCCAACGTTGGCAACATCCGATTCATGACAGGCCATCTGCCAAACCCGTTTCCAGAGCCTCTCAACTTCAAGGTCATGCTGTTCCTGGCTGAAGTAGACGTGGGCAGGCACCTTCGTCACCCCGGCGGGAAAGGGAGAGTCCTCAAGGTACACAGCCGGGGGTGGCACAGTGTCACCTTTTAAGAGGTCATTATAGGAAATACCGCTGGAAATACCGGATTCTGTCTTGGTTTCAACCATGATTCTCTCCTCTAAAAAAAACAATCATAGCTGACTGTTTTAACCTGTGCCAGCCTCTGAAAAATGGTTATTTGTCCAAGAAGCGTGAAGGCAGTGTATGATCGCTGGGTTCGATATTATCTGATGCAAGGAGTCCCATGAGCGAATACACACCACCGAAAGTCTGGACCTGGGATACGGACAGCGGCGGCCGGTTTGCCAATATCAACCGTCCGATCGCCGGCCCCACACACGACAAAGACTTACCGGTCGGTGAGCATCCCTTACAGCTGCATTCCCTGGCAACGCCCAATGGCGTCAAAGTGACCATCCTGCTTGAGGAACTTCTGGCGATTGGCAAAGACGCAGAATACGATGCCTGGCTGATCAACATCGGCGACGGCGATCAGTTCAGCAGCGGCTTTGTTGATATCAATCCCAATTCAAAAATTCCTGCGCTGCTGGATCGCAGCACCGACCCGGGCACCCGGGTGTTCGAATCAGGCGCGATTCTGGTCTACCTTGCAGAAAAATTCGGAGCTTTCCTGCCGGAAGAACCGTCAGTGCGGGCAGAATGCATGTCCTGGCTGTTCTGGCAGATGGGCAGCGCCCCTTACATTGGCGGCGGCTTCGGTCACTTCTACGCTTATGCGCCCGAGAAGTGGGAGTACCCGATTAACCGCTACACCATGGAAGCGAAGCGTCTGCTCGATGTCCTCGAACGTAACCTGACCGAACGCCAGTATCTTTGCGGCGATGATTACAACATCTCAGATATGGCGAACTATGCCTGGTTCGGTGCCCTTGTGCTTCACAATATTTACGATGCAGCCGAGTTCCTTGATGTCAGCAGCTACGAAAACGTGATCCGCTGGGCGAAAGAAATTGAGGCCCGACCGGCTGTCGACCGCGGCCGGCGGGTGAATCGTCCCTGGGGACCTGAAGAAACCCGTGTGCCCGAGCGCCACAGCGCCGCTGACTTCAAATAGCCTCGTGCCCCAGGGTCAGCAGGCGCTCGTAAGCCTCCATACTGGCTTCGGCTACCCTGGCCTCTTCAACTGAGAGCTTCATCTCTCTTGGTTGATAGGGGGCAAAACCCGTGCTCTGTTCCACCGCACCATACCAATGCGGTGCCCAGACGCCGTCACTCGCACGCCGTCCAGGCGGCCATGCCAGCATCTCTGGATAAAACATGATGCCGAGTCGCTGACAGAGATTGCCCAGGACCCGATGCGGATCGATGAGAACATCACGGGCATCGATGACAGGAATTGACTGTCCGCTGATGGCACAGATTTCTTCGTAAAGCGATAGCTGGCGGACAATACCAATATCGTCCAGCGTCACCCCATCACGTTTCTGTCGGTAGGAATTGACGACCTCGAACGGATTTCGGACCAGAAAACAATGCTGTAACTCGGCGGTCCAGCGGAGGTCAACACCTGGCAGCATGTGGTGAGTCATGTGCTTCTGGTAGAAGATTGCCGCGGCCACAGGGTCTGTCGAAAGCCGAGCAGCCACATCTGCCGAATCAGTCGACTGGCTTGCCATGACCGCCTCGCCCATCGGATGCTCGATGCCGGTCGCCGCGAGGTAACAAGCGTAGAACGGCTCATCGACCACGATTGTATCCGGGCGGTTTTCCCATGCACGCATCATTGCGGTGGAGATATTCCGGGGCCCTGACCACATGGCAAGTCGCACTGTCACGCACAGGCCTCATCGAGCAGATCCAGGTAGAGCGCCTGCAAACGCTCAACCACCGGGCCGCGTGTACCCTGCCCAAGGATCCGGCCATCCACCTCGGTCACTGGCGCAACCCCGGCAAAGGTGCCGGTCACAAAGGCCTCTTCCGCACCATAGACATCCGTCAGCGAGAAATTTTTCTCGAAGACCGGGATGTCGTTCTCCCGGCAGAGCTCAATGAGTGTGGCCCGGGTAATGCCGCCAAGACAGTAATCACCAGAGGAGGTCCAAACTTCTCCTTTGCGAACAATAAAAAAGTGGGTGGAATTACAGGTGGCAACGAAGCCATGCGGGTCCAGCATCAGCGCCTCATCGGCGCCGGCCTTGGCCGCCTGGATACAGGCGGTTATACAGTTCAGTTTCGAGTGGCTGTTGAGCTTGGGGTCCTGCACATCCGGGTAGCCCCGGCGCACATGCACAGTGAAGAGGCGAATACCCTGGCTTAGTGTCGCCTCTACAGGCGCCTTGAATTCAGGGATAATGACAATCGTCGCTGGCGAAATCGTTACCCGCGGGTCCTGGTACGGTGTTGCCTTAATGCCTCGCGTGACCATCAGGCGGATATGCACACCATCACGCATGCCATTAGCTTCACAGGTCTCATACAGCCGCCGGGTCATCGCCGCCGCATCGATCCCGATATCCATGTCGAGCGCCTTGGCACCTTCGTAAAGCCGATCGAGGTGTCGATCAAGCTGGAAAATCGTGCCGTTATGCAGTCGCAGGCCCTCCCAGACACCATCACCGAGGATATATCCTGAATCAAACACCGACACCATGGCGCGACTGCGATGCAAGAGTTCGCCATTGATGTTGATCTGGATGTCTTCGTTACGAGGGTCTACCTCGTAGTCGTGTGTGCCGTGTGCCATGGCTGCTCCCCGAATAGTCTGAAGGCACAGATTGTAGCGGAGATGCAGCCTGGCGTGGCGCCATGGGGTCAGGATGCGGCGGCGTTGATACCCGCTTCTTCCAGGCGCGGATCATTTGGCATCAGCCACTCGTCACCCATGACCTGCTCAACACGAAGCTCTGCCGGGATATTCTCAATCCCGATCAGCCGATCTGCCCACTGATTCCAGTGGTAGATCCGCGCTTCCTGGTAGCTCAGCGGCACACCTTCGAAGCCGTGCGATTCCATCGAGCGCTGAATCCAGGGGCCAAATAGCGTGTCTTCCTGCAAAACGGCACCGAGTTCAGTGTCGTCTTCATTTGTCCACATGTTCTTGTAACCTTCCGGCATCGGCCCGTCGCCCCAGTCCTTGCACATCGTCAGAACTTCGAATCGTGTCGTGTTGATACTGGTAGGCCAAAATAACAATGGCGGCAGCGTGCGATGAGATAAAGGAGAGACCCAGTTCGGGAAGATGCCGTAAGACTGGGTACAGGTCCGCCCTATCTCACTCACCGTTTCAATCTCGGGAAACAGCTTGCGTCCATCCTCCTCGCGTTCCTCGATCACGATCTTATTGGGGGCAACCATACGTCCATGGCCGTTCGCATAAAAACTGTTCACGTTTCTTCGATCATCCAACATCGGCGCCACAGTTGCCGGGTGAATTCCCTTGACGTGATAGACCTCGGCATTAGCCTCCATCGCAACCTTCCAGTTACAGGCAAGCTCAAATGACTGCCGGCCAACAAGACGACTGTTTTCAAACTGAAACTCTCTCCACTCATCGGCAACCGGCCCCAGCCATTCGAGCAGCGTCGGGGCATTGCTATCGAAGTTAATGTAAATCAGGTTCCCGAACCGCTCGCAGCGAATCTCCTTCAGACCACGGGAAGACAGGTCAAGGTTACGGAAATCCTCGGAGTCACGGACATTCACCAACGCACCCTTCAGGTCATAGGTCCAACCGTGATAGATGCAGGTCAGGCGAATCTTTTTCCCGGCGGGATCAGTCACTACTGCGGCACCGCGGTGTCGGCAGGTATTGTAGAAAGCGTGGATTTCGCCGTCTTCATCATGGGTCAAAACAATCGGTTCGCCCGTGTTATCCCACAGTTTGAAACTGCCAGGCTCCGGAATTTCGTCGATGTGAGCAGCAAACAACCACGACTTCATCCAGATGTGTTCCTTCTCAAGCTGGTAGAAACGCTCATCCGTATAGCGACCCGCCGGTATGTCAGGCAGTGTTGGGAACGATGCTGGTGGCGCGGTCCTTGCTGCCTCGTATTCCATCAGCATTCTCAGGTTATCGATATCTTTCTGTTCCATCTTCCCTCTCCTTAATCACGCTCTTATTTGTTTCATTCAACTGATTGCCACTCAGCATCAATCCACGCAGCCAGCGGTTCTTCGGCACAGGCCTTCAGCAACAGCAACGCTCCTTCGATCGAACCACGCGCATAATTTTCCAGGTCAATCAGCCCCCGATGCAGCAACAGCACCTGGCCCCAGGCCTGACCTGTCAGCTGCAGCGCCAGGGCCTCAGTATCAGTGCCTGCGCACAGACCGCCCTGCCGTATTTCAGCCGCCAGGTGATGCACCTGTGACGCAACGGAATCCTGCAGCAGCAACTTCGTCAACAGCGCACCAGATTCCTCTTGCACGAGGGCCGTCATCATCGCCATGGCATAGTCCGGTGCTGACCTGACCTGCGCAATCGCTGCCCGGCGACTGGCAATGATCGCGGCTGCGCCCTCGTCTGTAGTACCGGGCGCCTCGCGGTAGGTACCAATGACCTCCGAAATGGCCGCTGCCAGCAGGGCCTCTTTGCTCTGGTAGATATTGTATAGCGTTTTCTTGGTCACCCCGGCCCGCTCAGCCAGCCGGTTCATGGTGACACCCTGAAACCCTCGATCAGCCAGTTCCGCCCGGGCGGCGGCGAGTATTGCCGCGTGTCTCGCAACAAGTCTTGGGGAGTTGTAGGCACGCGCCTGAACCGAGGCCATAGTGAGTGATAATCAGATTCGTCAAACCGAAATTACACCCACGGTGTAATTTGGTCAAGGTGCAACGAATAATGCTGGATCACGCCTCACGGTCGTGCGGTGTAACACTCTGTCATAGCCGTCATAGCCGCCATTGGCGCGGTGCAGAACAGAGCGGTTGTCCCAGATGACAAACATATTTTCCTGCCACTGATGACGGTACTGGAATTCCTCGCGGATCTGCCAGGCATAGAGTTCCTGCACCAGGTTCTCTGCCTCCTCCTGCTGCATACCTTCAACAGCGATGATGTAGCCGAGGCACCCATATAACGTCTCACGACCCGACTCGGGGTGCGTCATGATGAAAGGATGGGTCTGCGTCTCATAGGCTTCGTCAGAATAACGAATGCGCATGCTGCGATCCGCCTCCTGATCGTTGTCACCATAGAAACCATCTGGTGCGTAGGCACCCCTGGCCGAGTGCACGGCGATCCGGTCTTCGATGCGCTGGCGGAGTGTGGCCGGCATTTCAGCCAGTGCCTTCTGCTGATTGACAAAACAGGTGTCACCCCCCACTGGTGGAATAGTCAGACTGTAAAGGCAGGTGCCGATGGGCGGATCAGCTTCGAAGCTCCAGTCCGCATGCCAGGTTTCGGCGAACAATGGGGCTTTTTCGTCTGCCCGGCGGGTCAGGGCCACGACGTGTTCGCTGCCATCAATCGGCAGGAAAAAAGGTTCGCGACCGAAGCTGCCGAACTGCAGGGTTACGGCTTCGAGGGCTTCGTCGGTTAGCGACTGATCAGGGAAAGCCAGCACGTGATGGTCCACCCAGGCACGGCGGATTTGACGACGCACGGACTCTTCCAACGGCATCGAGAGGTCAACACCCGTGACCGTCGCACCGCAAGCCTGCCCGGAAGGCACTATTTCCAACATTTTCCTTATCCCCCTGTTGCTGGTGATATACCCTACACCATTCAGACACGTACAGGACACAGCAATCATGCCGAAAAACCGACGCATCCTCTTAAGCGAAATTCCGACAGGAAAACTTACCGAAGCGAACTTCAGTCATGACGAGGTTGACACGCCAGCACCCACTTCAGGCGAAGTGCTGGTCAAGACCCTCATCCTCTCGCAGGACGCAGCCAATCGCGCCTGGATGCAGGGCGCGACTTACCGCAGCGCACTAGAGTCGGGCCAGGTCATGAGCAGCGGTGGTATCGGCCAGGTCATAGAGTCCGGCGACGCGAAGTTTGAACCCGGCGAACTGGTCTCCGGCGATCTCGGCTGGCAGGAATATGCTGTGCTGCCTGCCAACCAGCTCGGGCGGGTAACTGCCCACGACGGGCCCATCAGTCATAACCTGTCCCTGCTCGGGGTCGCCGGGCTGACGGCCTACCATGGCCTGATCAATGTACCCGGTATTCATGCTGGCGAAACCCTTCTGGTCTCTGCCGCAGGCGGTTCGGTCGGGTCTATCGTCGGCCAGATTGGCAGAATCAAAGGCGCGAAAGTCATCGGCATTGCCGGCGGGCCGGAAAAGTGCCGATGGGTCACTGAGGAACTCGGCTTTGATGCCTGTCTCGATTACAAAGACACCTCGGCCCCACTGCGAAACCAACTGGCAGAAGCCGCACCCGAGGGTATTGATGTTTATTTCGACAATACCGGCGGGGACATTCTGCAGGCAGCCCTGTTCGCAATGAAAATGAACGGATGCATCTCCTGCTGCGGCGCTGTTTCAATGTATGACGGCAAACCCTCACCCGGGCCATTCGGTGTCCCCGGCCTGCTGGTCACGAAGCGTTTGACCATGCAGGGTTTTATCGTCTCTGACTATCGTCAATTTGACACGGACGCCTACCATGATCTGTCACTGTGGGCGCGGCAGGGCGAGCTCAAGGTCGTTGAAGATATCCTCGAAGGGCTCGAGAGCGCACCCGGTGGATTGATCGGACTACTGGCCGGAGAAAACCGTGGCAAGCGAATGATTCACGTCGCAGACCCGGCATAGCCCAGGCATCAAGGCTCGCACTGCTTTCGCATGGCTTGCCATCAACCTAGAATGTGCAGAGTGAATCAGGGCTGACACAGGAATATTTGCCGTATGAGTCATCGTACGATTAACCTTCTCATGTATCTGGCAGCGGCATCACTGGCCGTCAGCATGTTTTTGCCGCTGGCAGAGTTGCCCGTGCTGGGACGCATCAGCTACTACGGCATCGCGGAGGTTGAGACCTATGTCATTATCGCCATGACCATGATCGTGCCATTTCTGATCATTGCCGGGCGAGAGAGGCTCTGCCTGATCCCGGCAATTGCCATCTGGGTCACGCTGCTATGGCCCGCATTAGAAAATGAGTTCAGGCCGGCAGAAACCAATCTGTTGAACCAGGCATTGGGCCAGTCCCAGCGGATCATGCAGGAATTCTCGGTTGACCTGTTTCGCCATCTCACTGAATTCAGCTGGGGCGGCCTGCTGATGCTGGTCGCCCTGGTCGTGCTGACTTTGACTGCTCTCGTCCGCCTGTTCAGATAACCTGCAAAGCAGTATGGCGTGAACCGGCTCTATCCCGGGTCGGCGATCTTCAGCAGCTGCTTACCAACATTCTGGCCGGTAAACAGGCGTTGCAGCGTCGCCGGAATGTTTTCGAAGCCTTCCTGGATATCGACCTGGTACTTCAATTCTCCGGACTGAATCCAGCCCATCAGATCCTGGATGGCCTCGCCGGCTCGGTCCATGTAATCAATGATGATAAAACCTTCCATACGAGCCCGCATGACCACCAGGTTCATCAGGTTGCTCGGGCCCGGCACAGGCTCAGTGGCGTTATAGCCAGAGATGCCGCCACACAGCACGACCCGCGCCTTGAGGTTGATGTGATTAAGCGCCGCCTCGAGAATATCGCCGCCAACATTGTCGAAGAAAACATCGAGCTTGTCAGGGCAGGTAGCACCAATACGATCATTGACGTTGTCGTTCTTGTAATCAATGACGTCGTCGAAACCAGCCTCATCGCGCAGCCAGTTGCATTTCTCCTCACCGCCGGCGATGCCAACGACCCTGCAACCCTTGATACGGGCGATCTGCCCGGCAACCGAACCCGTCGCCCCGGCAGCGCCGGAAACCAGAACCGTTTCGCCCGCTTTCGGTTCACCGAGATCCAGCAGGCCAAAATAGGCCGTAAGGCCGGTCACACCAAGGACGGACATCATCAGTTCCGGCGGAACGCCCTCAGGCACTTTCGACAGCCCCAGCACTCCCTGACCGGGCGCCGCTATCACGAAATCCTGCCAGCCGCCCGTGGTCTGAACGATGTCGCCAGGCGCAAATTCCGGGTGACGTGATTCCTGCACCTGTCCAATTGAACCTGCCCGCATCGGTTCACCCAGTTGCACCGGCGGCAGGTAACTTTCCCGATCTTCCATCCAGCCCCGCTGGGTTGGATCAAAGGAAAGAAAAAGATTTCTGACCAGGACCTCGCCCTCACCCGGACTTGGGATAGGCTGCTCTGCATATTCGAAATTGTCGGGCCCCACCATACCGTGGGGTCGC
>JAYQAI010000034.1:36501-37793 GCA_038136715.1 Gammaproteobacteria bacterium
CGGGCCTCAGGGTCCGAGATTGTGCTGTTATCGAGGATCCTCGGTGAGCGCACTTACGATGCCAAGATCATTGCCATGAAAACGCCGCCCCTCAACTCAGTTGATCAACTGAAAGGACAGACCATTGCCTTTCAGGAGCGTTATTCAACATCAGGGTATCTGCTGCCGGCAGTGCTGCTGCTGAATTCAGGCATCAATCTACAGGCTCTCGCCGGCCCTGCCGTCAAGCCGGCAGTCGACCGGGTGGGTTTTATTTTCTCAGGCGACGAGGAAAACACGCTGGCACTGTTGAGAAAACGCATCGTCGCTGCTGGCGCTATCTCTTCACCTGACTTCGAATCACTGGACCCTGTGGTCCGGGACGAGCTCCATGTCCTAGCGGTTACCCAACGTGCACCGCGCAAACTGGTTTCACTGCGCCCCGGGTTTGACACGCTGCCTCGACGGGACTTGCTTCAGCTGCTGCTGCAAATCGACGAGGTTGACCGGGCTTATATGCAGGCACGCGGCTGGGACTGGGATTTTGAAACGCTGGACACCTCGTTGGTCGCGGACATGAATACTATCGAAGAGATGATGGACATCGTGCCGCTGGGGAGCGGTCTTGACTAGCCATATCAGCATGCGCACGCTCGAGGCTAACTTGCCGCACTTCAACGCCATTTTCGCCCCATTGATAGTGGCTCTGGCCGTAGCCCTGTTTCTTCTCTACGAGACAATCCTTCTTGAACGTAACACCATCGACGACAGCATACGCGAGGGCAGGCTTCTCTTTGCCACAAGCAGTACGCAGATTTCAAATGCACTCTATTTCAACAACATAGAGCAAATCAGGGAAGACGCCGAGAACATTGTTGGTCGGGGTAATGTTCAGACCATGGCAGTCTTTACCGAGGCTGGCCGTTTTTTGACAGACTCGCGGCAGCGAGGCATTCCCAGCGGTTTCATAGAGGCGGAGCAGCTGGACCTCGTTTTAACCCGGGACGATGTTCTGTACCGGATCAGCGCAGAACACATCAGCTTTGTCGGCGCCATCCGCATTGAGAGCGAGGTACTGGGAGGTATTTATTTTGAAATTGACCTGACAGAACAGCTGGCCCTGAACGAGGAAACACTGCAGGAATCCGCGATCACCGGATTGTTCCTGATGATTCTGGCAGCGGCAACGAGTTTCGGTCTCACCTATCTCCGAGGTACGACGCAGTCCCTGGGACTGGCAGAATCCAACTTCAGGAATCTGATAGAGGGCTCACCGCTGCCGTGCTCTATCCATGCGCAGGATGGTGCTCTGG
>JAYQAI010000035.1:0-37062 GCA_038136715.1 Gammaproteobacteria bacterium
TCAGCATCTCGTCGAAGGTGCGCGTACCGGTGAAATCATAAGATTCATTCAGGTAAACGTCATCAATGATGATCGTCTGGCCGAGGTTTGCGGAGGCCGCCGCGACGTTGCTCAGATTCATCTCGCCGTTGGCTTTGTTCAGCGGTACATCGGGGAGATCAATACCGCTGCCCGGCTCGGCGATCTGGTGCATCTCAAGCGTGTCGTTCATCAGCACAGCAAACCTGAGTGTCCTGTCGTCGGCCGCCAGGTAGATGGTGCCGCCATCGGATCGCGTCAGGTCCTTCGCCTCTTTAAGGATCTTATTGAGCAGGGACTTGAGGTCCCGGGTCGCTGACATGGCCAGCCCAATATCGATCAAGCGTCGATAGGCCAGATGGTCGTTAAAATTTATTGTCTTCGTATTCGACAACTGGTGACCTGCAGCGAAATGAGCACAAAAATCTATTATATAGAGGTTTGACGACTTGTTTTGGTCTTATTCCGAAGATGAGCTTGAGGTTCAGAGCGAAACCTTAGTTAAGCTTATATCAACGGCACCAATGACATCGTCGCTGGCGATCTTCCAACCCGGATACACGGACTTTGTGCTGCCTGCGGACATGGGGCCGAGCTGACGCCGCGCAGATTTCAGCTCACCGTTGATACGGGCTGAAATCAACACAGTGACTGCCCCCAGCGCCAGGCCGGACTGATTACTAATGACGGCATAGAAATTACCACTGCGCAGGCCTGAGCTGGTGCTGAAATAGGGCGCTGGATTTTCGGGCAGGTCGAGCCTGACATAGGCTAGACGTGCTGACTGCGCCAGAGGGCCGCCAGATTGTGCGACCTCGGCAAAATACCCCTTGGCCGCGCTGCGATTTCCCGTTGCCAGCGCCAGGTTGCCGAGCTCATTCGTTGCCATCGCAGTGGGCAGCAGTTGATTACTGGATTCAAGGTCCGCTCGTGCCTTCGTTCTTTCGCCTTTTCTGGCATATGCTAGGCCTCTGCCAAGGTAGTATTCATAGTAGCTACTGTCAGCGGCCAGTGCTCTGCTGTAGGTGGCAATGGCTTCGTCGAAACTGTCCTGACGCATCAGGATATCGGCTTTCAAACCATAGAATCGAGCTTCTTTTGGCTCCTGTCTAATTGCCTGGTTAACGCGGCCGGCTGCGACATCGAGCGACTTATTGCTGACCAGGGTCCTGGCCTGGTCGAAGGCCTGGTAGGCATCTGCCTTGCTGGCAAGATAGGTGAGGGCATTTCGATAGCGTACCTCACCGATCTCCCAGTCCCGCAGGTTTTCGGCTTTGATCCTAGCGGCGGTTTGCCGGTTCTGCTGGACGCGTTCCGCCGAGGGCGGATGACTGGCAAACAACCCCTGCAGCCAACCGGTCTGCCTGCCTTTACTCAGTGCGACAAATTTTTCCTGCAGGCTGATCGCCGCAGCCGGGTCGTAACCGGCCCTGGCCATGTACTCCATCCCATAGAGGTCTGCCTCGAGTTCGGCATTGCGGCCGTATTTTTGTGCGATTAACTGTGCGCCGAGACCGGCAGCTCCGACGATATAGTTGCCGTACTCAGCATCCTGACTGCCGATGGCCGTGAGCATGATGGCGCCCTGCAACAGCATTGAGCGTTCAACAGATTTGGCACCGTGGCGGGCAGCGGCATGGATAATCTCGTGACCCAGAACCGCCGCCAGCTCGGCCTCGTTCTCGAGTTCGAGTAGAAGCCCCCGGTTGATCGCCATCTTTCCACCGGGCAGGGCCCAGGCATTCGGTGTCGAGTCGTTGATCACGACAATTTCATAAGGCAGCGGCCGGTCGCTGACTGCAGCGAGGCGCTCCACCACGGTATTCACATAGCGTGTGAGTTTCTCATCAACCTTGTATTGACCGCCCTGGGCCTGCTGGGCCGGCAGGTATTGCTGCTGCCCGATGGCGATCTCTTCAGCCTCGCTGACCAGGGTGAGTTCGGTCTTGCCCGTCACAGGGTTGGTCGCGCAGCCCGAAGCCAGCAGCCCGATAAAGCAGATTAGAAGTGCGGTTCGAAGAGAGAATCTCATCGTTTTGCTCCGGCAGAAAACCCACCCAGTTTACTTGTTACAATGGACGCTGATGTAGAAATTTGTTCCTTCGAGCTTCATGTCCCGCCTCACGATTGATGCCATCAGAGATGCGATCGCGCAGCACTCACCCAGATCGGTGCTTACCCGTGCCGACACCAGGCACGCTGCTGTCTCGGTGGTGCTGAGAGATACAGGAGAAGATACCGAGGCGCTGTTTATCTTGCGGGCCAAGCAGGAAGGTGACCCCTGGTCGGGCCATATGGCATTTCCCGGTGGACACCGTGAGTCTCAGGATTCGTCACTGCAACATACCGCCGTCCGTGAAACGCTTGAGGAAATAGGCCTCGACCTGGGTGCGCACGGAGAATTCATCGGACAGATTGACCCGGTCTCGGCGAACCCGCGCGGCCGCAATCTCGATATGGTGGTTACACCTTTTGTATTCGCGCTGCACCAGCCAGAGGTCGCCTTTAAGCCTAACTACGAGGTGGCTGATGTGCTCTGGGGTTCGCTTGGCGATATGCACTCCGGTGACGCTCATACCATGGGCCGGTTCGTGGTCTCAGGTGAAACCGTCTCCTACCCTGGGTTTGGTGTCGGTGATGAGATTGTCTGGGGCTTGACCTACCGAATGCTTGAGCTGTTCTTTTCAGCCATTGACCCTGAGTGGACAGGGCACGACTGACGACCGTTGGCGTCTTATCAGGGCTTGCGGAACTCGAACGAGTAATTCTCGCCGTCACTGCGTACATACCCTGCGTGAGTTCCGCCAAAGTGGGCAGGGAACATGACAGCGTCGTGATCGCAGCAGTGAGCCAGGACAGAGGCACGGGTCGCCCGGGCCTCGTCGGCGAGTTCGCAGTAGGCACTGTTCCAGGCGGGCCGTACGACCTGAACAGGATGATGGCAGATGTCGCCAGTGAAGAGGCCGCGCGCCGGCCCGTCTGTCAGTTCGATCGTAATACTCCCAGGTGTATGCCCCGGTGCGGGCCTGATGCGGACCAGGTCGCTGATCAGCTCGGTCTCTCCCTCAATGAGTTCGGCGAGGTGCATGATGGGGGCAACACTGTCATCAAATACCTGGTGGCCGACCGCCTTGAAGTCGTCGGCGGCGGGCGCATCCCGTTCTTGTTTGAAGAAGTTGTACTCTTGTTCCGCAAAGATGTATTTCGCGTTGGGGAAAGTGGGTACCCACTGGCCATCGTTGAGGCGAGTATTCCAGCCGACATGATCGATATGCAGGTGCGTGCACATGACGAAATCAATGTCCTCAGGATTGACGCCTGCTGCCTTCAGGTTGGACCACCAGGGTGTCTGCATTCTATGCCAGTCGCGGTACGGCATGCGCTCTTTGTTATCCCCGATACAGGTATCGATCAGAATTTTGTGATGTGATGTTTCAATCAGCCACGAGTGCATGCTGGCAATAATCCTGCCGCTGGCTGCATCGACGTGATCGGGATAGAGCCAGGCACGATGCTGTTCAAACACAGCAGGGTCAAAATCTGGGAAAAACTGGGTGGGGTTAAACAGCGGACCGATCATTTCTTCGATACGTGTCACTGTCGTGCTGCCGATCCTAAACTGCATGGTATGCGTGCCCTTTTAATTTACGGTATCTTGCGACTCGACAGGCCGTTATTCAACGGCGGGGATTGAAGGAGGATTCAAAATGAAGAAGAAGGTGGTTGTGCAGCTGCCTGCTGTGGCACGGGAAGCACCGGTGGAAGAGCGCTATTCGCTGGAATTGGAAGCGCTGCATGATGTGGCAGAGCTTGTTGAAGTTGAAGGCACGTCGAAAGAAGCCTTTATCGATGCGGCCCGCGATGCGGACGCCATTCTGACCTCCTGGGGCGTCCGCATTGATCAGGAAGTCATCGACAATCTGCAGCAGTGCGCGATCGTAGGGGTGGGCAGCGTTGGTGTCGATATGGTCGATGTTGATGCTGCGACTGACGCAGGCATCGTTGTGACCAATACGCCGGACATCTTTATCGAAGAAGTAGCGGATCACACCCTGATGCTGCTTTTGGCCTGCGCCCGTCGCGTCAAGATCATGGACAAAATGGTCTCATCCGGCGACTGGTACAAAGGGCGTCCCGTGTTGAACGAAATCCCGCGGCTCTGGGGCCAGACCCTGGGGCTGATCTCCTTCGGTAATGTTGCGACCGCTGTCGCCCGGCGGGCGAAACCTTTCGGCATGCATATCATCGCCTGCGATCCGTATGTGACGGAGCTGAAAATGACGGCAGAGGGCGTCGAGCCGGTCAGCTTTGAAGAACTGCTGGCGCGTTCGGACTATGTCTCTGTGCATCCGGGTCTGAATGATTCTTCCCGCGGTATGTTGAGTGATGCGCAGTTCGCTGCCATGAAAGATTCAGCGGTTGTTATCAATTGTGGTCGAGGCCCGGTGATTGACGAGTCTGCGCTGATCCGCGCCCTTCAGAAAAGTGAAATTGCGGCCGCAGGCCTGGACGTGCTGGAGCACGAACCGCCGGCTGCGGATAACCCGCTGCTGCAGATGGACAATGTCATCATCACACCCCATGCAGCGTCTGCGACAACACGTATGCGGCCGGAAACGCGCCGGCGGGCAGCTCGTGAAGTCGCCCTGGTGCTCAAGGGCAAGTGGCCCATGAGTTGCGTCAACCCCACCGTGCTGCCGCGGGTCGAGCTGGAACGCTGGCAACCTTTCCCGATGGAACGAGGACCGAATCGCTGATGAATGTTACGAGCGCAATTGCAGAAATCCTGAAGCGGGAGAACGTCAAGTTCATTATTGGGTATCCTGTGAATCCCATTATTGAGGCAGCCGCTGAAGCAGATATCAGAACTATCATCGTCCGCCAGGAACGCGTCGGCCTGCACATGGCTGATGCTGTCAGCCGATTGAGCTCGGGCGATGATATTGGTGTCTTTGTCATGCAGCATGGACCAGGTGCGGAAAATGCTTTTGGCGGTGTAGCCCAGGCCTTCAGTGAATCTGTGCCTATCCTGGTCATGCCGGCGGGATACCAGCGCCGGATTGCTAACTACTTCCCCAACTTCAACTCCACGCTGAACATGCAGCACATTACGAAGTGGGCAGAACCCGTGACCATGGGGCGTACATTGCCGGAAGTTATGCGGCGGGCGTTCTCGCAGCTGAGAAATGGTCGAGGGGGGCCTGTGCTGGTCGAAGTCCCGCTCGATGTATTTCGCGAGGAGGTGCCCGACGACTTTGTCTATGTCCCGAGCTTCAAGTCCCGTAGTGGCCCTGACCCGGTTGATGTCGAACGGGTCGCTGAGGTGCTTTCGACAGCGCAGAACCCGGTCATCTATGCCGGCCAGGGTGTGCACTACGCCAAAGCCTGGGACGAACTGAAATCGCTGGCGGAAGACTGGAATATCCCGGTCACCACCAGCCTTGAGGGCAAAAGTGCCTTCCCGGAAGATCACCCACTATCACTGGGTTCCGGCGGCCGCGCACTGCCGCGGGCGGTGCATGACTTCCTGGCGGAATCTGATGTCATCCTGGGTATCGGCTGCAGCTTCGCGCTGACCGGCTTTGGAGTGCAGATGCCCAAAGGCAAGACTATTATCCATGCCACGCTCGACCCGATAGATCTCAATAAAGATGTGCCGGCGAAGTACACGCTGGTGGGGGATGCCCAGCTGACCCTGGCAGCGCTCAATGCTGCGCTCGATGGCAGGGTGCGGACGAATGCCGAGGCACGTGCAGCGGTCGCCGAAAAGATCGCGGCGAAAAAAACTGCCTGGCTTGCAGACTGGCAGCCAAAGCTGGAAAACAATGAAGCGCCGATTTCGCCTTATCGTGTTATCTGGGAATTGAACAGACTGGTCGACAAGGACAATACAGTCATCACCCATGATGCCGGCAGTCCGCGGGATCAGATTTCACCCTTCTGGGAAAGCACAACGCCCCTCAGTTATATCGGCTGGGGTAAGACAACGCAGCTCGGTTATGGCCTCGGGCTCGCTATGGGCGCGAAACTCGCCCGGCCTGAAGCGCTTTGTATCAATGTCTGGGGTGATGCAGCGATTGGCTTCACCGGGATGGACTTTGAAACAGCGGTCCGCGAGCGGCTGCCCATACTGTCTATTCTGTTCAATAACTTTTCCATGGCGATCGAACTGCCGATTATGCAGGTCGCGACAGAGAAATATCGGAGCACAGACATTTCCGGTCACTATGCGGATATGGCCAAGGCTTTTGGCGGTTATGGTGAGCGCGTCACAGACCCGAATGACATTGTCGCGGCCCTGCAGCGCGGTATAGAAGCAACACAGAAGGGCCAGGCCGCGTTGCTGGAATTCATTACCGACAAGGAGCTGGCGGTCAGTACACCGCAGACTGACTTCAAGTTCAGCTAGTCGACGCCTTGCCTGCGAGATAACGGCTGTAATTCCAGGCAAGGAATTTCTCGACACCGTGTTTCACCAACTCGCTGCGCATCGATGGCAGTACATCAAAGGCGTGCTGTGCCCCCGCTAGCTCCAGGTAGACAACCGGGTTACTGGACACACCTCGCAGCTGGTCAGCGAATGCGCGACCGGATTCTACAGGCACGAGGGTATCCATATCGCCATGGACCACCATGAATGGCGGCGCCGCCTCGTTGATGTGGTGTACAGGTGATGCTTCTTTGAAGCTTTCCTCGTTGCTGGTAAGCCGGAGCTTCATGATGCTGTCCTGCAGCAGCTTGATGAGGCCCTTGTGATGGTAGTGGCCTGCAGCATCGGTAAAGTCATAGACGCCATAGAAGGGCACGCAGCCTTGCACGCTGGTATCGCGATGCTCAGCGCCCGGCTGAAACTCGGGGAAGTTGGCGCTAAGTGTGAGCAGCGATGAAAGGTGGCCGCCGGCCGAACCGCCAGTCACGATGATAAAGTCAGGGTCGCCGCCATATTCCGCAATGTGGTCTTTCACCCAGAGCAGGGCCTGTTTGCAGTCGATAATGTGCTCTGGGAATGTCGCCGCGGGGCTCAGGCGATAGGCGTTGGCGACGCAGACCCAACCGCGCTTCGCCATGTGGTTCATGAGTGGCAGCCCCTGTTCGTTTTTGCTTCCCCATGTCCAGGCGCCGCCGTGAATCTGCAGCAGCACGGGGCGCTTGGTGTCGTCATTGAATCGACCGCGACGAATGTCGAGGGTCTGGCGATATTCGCCGTAAGGTATGTCCTTAATGGTTTCGACTTCCGGATCTCGCAGCTTGAAAGGGTGCCTCATCAGATTTCTGTCGGGCTCATCCGGGAACTGTGCTCGCCTGCTTGCGTCGATCTCGGACTCAAACCCGGCGCCGAGACCGTCATGCAGTGCCAGCGTTACCTCTGCTTCCGCGTAGGTCGATTCGTAGTAGTAGTAAGCCATCGTCACCCAGGCAGTGGTACAGAGCAGGAAGCCAATGGCGCCAAAGAAACCCGAGACTGCGCCCGTGAGGACGAAAAAGGCGGTTATCAATACCTGCCAGAAGATGACATGAAGCGCGAGTTCACCCGTAAGCCAGCCGGCAAGAAAGCTTGCTGCTGACCATCTTGGCTGCGTGAAATTCGGGTGATAGAGATTCCAGGCCTGCCAGCCGACGACGAGGGAAAAGAGAAAAAACAACATAGACATGGTAGAGGTATGTAATCTGGGCACGCTTTCAGCTTAAGGGCGATTATCTTATCATCGGGTTTCCCGTCAGAGGCAATCGCCAGCCCATCCTTAGTCAAACATGAACAAGATTCGAATTCAGTTACTGATTGGGGCCAACACCCTGTTGATCTACGGTCTGATCCTGTTCCTGATGCCGGAAGGCAGCCTACAGCAGTGGGTGGTTATTGGCGTCGCCATGGCAGTGATGATGGTGGCGCCGATCGTCGTGATCAACAACGCCCTCAATTCGCTTGAGAGTCGGGCGCACGAAGCCGAAGCGGATCTTGGGGCTGTCAGATCTGAACTGGCTGAGTTGAAAGAGAAGTTTGCCTCCGTCACGACACTGGACGAACTCACCGGCTGTTTTAACGAGCAGCACTTTAAGGAAGTGCTGTTGCAGCACAGCGCAATGAGCGCACGGGGCAGTTATGAGTTCACGCTCGCTGTTGTCCAGGTAGACCAGTTTACCGAGATTGTCGACCAGCACGGCCTGGCGAGCGGTAACGAGACGCTGCAGCTGTTCTCCCGGATCGTCAAAGCAGCGCTTCGAGAAGTCGATGTCGTCGCTCGCCTCGGGCCGGATATTTTTGGGCTCCTGCTGTCGGGTGCCTCTGAAGACGATGCTGTGATGATTATTCATCGAGTCAGTCAGCTGATCAGTCAGATCAGCGTGCAGGGTGATGAAGAGATGAAAGTTACGGCGTCAGGTGGCATCACCTGTTACCACGGCACTGAATCCGTTGGTGATCTGCTTGCCCATGCCAGCAAAGCGCTCGAGTTTGCCGTCGAGCAGGGCCGGGACCGCGTTGCCGGCTTTAACTACAAACCGCCCGAAGAAACCGCGGCAGAAACAGCTGAGAGCTGATCAGTCGGGTTCATCCAGCTTTTGCCGGAGAATGTCGGTGAGCGCCTTTGCATGTGACCAGGAGGCGTTAAGCGCCTTGACGTAGCCGAACTGTTCGCCGCCGGCCTCAAGGAAAATCTCATGGTTTTGTTCCTTGATCTCTTCAATCGTCTCGAGGCAATCAACCGAGAATCCCGGGCATACCACCAGAACATCCTTGATCCCTTTTTCCGGCAGCGCCTCCATGGTCTTGTCGGTGTAAGGCTGCAGCCACGCCGCAGGTCCAAAGCGCGATTGAAAGGTCAGCTGCCAGCGCTCCGCGGGCAGCCCAAGGCTGGCAGCGACGAGTGCGGCGGTGGCTTCGCATCGCTGAGGGTAGGGGTCCCCTCTGTCTGCCTGGGCCTGTGGAATACCGTGAAACGAAAAGACCACGTAAGGTTCTCTTGCACGGAAAGCTTTTGATCGGCGCACCGAATCTGCAAGGGCTTCAATGTAGCCGGCATCGATACTGTAGTCCTCGATGTACTGAATTTGCCATCGGTCTTCATGCGCTGCTGTTGCGTGGCTGAATGCATCCATGACGGAGCCCGTGGTGGCTCCGGCATATTGCGGATACAGCGGCAGCACAATGAGTTCCTCATGTTCTTTGACCTTTTCCAGAACCTCCGGGATTGAAGGCCTGCCGTAAGTCATGGCGACATGAACCGGTATCTCGGGCATAAGTGATTGGGCCCGATTGGCCAGCGCCTGGGTAATACTGCGAATGGGACCGTCGTGGGTTCCCCAGATCATTTCGTATTTCTCGACCAGTTTGGGAGGCCGGAAACGGAGGATAATCTGACTGAGAATTGGCAGCCAGAGCCAGCGCGGCAGGTCAACGACGCGTGGGTCTGAGAGAAATTGTTTCAGGTACCGGCGGATCGAATCTTCGTCTGGCCGATCCGGTGTGCCGAGGTTGACGAGAATGACGGCAGCATTTTTCTTGTTCACGGCGATTGTCTTTATGATCAGGGGGTCAGTCTAGCGGTGCGTCACACCGGTGTCAGCTCGAAAGCGTTAGCTGCAGGCGAGCGGGTGGTATCACTGGCATTTACGCGCAGTTGCCGTAGCCGGATTTAATCCCAGCCGTTGTAACGTGATTTAATACCGCGACACTGGGGGGAGTTTATTCGTGCAGATAACCAACGTGACACCGACGCTGGGCGCAGAAATCGCAGGCATTGATCTGTCGGTTCCGCTGGATGCAGCAACGGTTGATTGCCTGCGTCAGGTTTGGCTCGATCGTAAAGTGCTGATATTTCGGGATCAGCGATTGTCGCGGGATCAGCACAAGGCATTTGGACGCTGTTTTGGTGACCTTCATATTCATCCCTCACATCGGGCCGGCATGAACCGACACGATGATCCGGAACTCTTCATTATTGATACCAAAGCTGATGCGAAGCAGAGTAATGGTGAGGCCTGGCATTCAGATGTCAGCTGCGAGACGGTGCCTCCTATCGCTTCGTTGCTGTATATAACCCAGGTGCCCGAGAACGGTGGCGGCGACACCATGTTTGCCGATATGGCGGCGGCTTATGCCGAGCTTTCCGAGCCACTGAAGCAGATGCTCGATGGCAAGATGGCGTTCCACGATGGCGAGATTGACCTCAGGAACTATGGCTTCAGGTTAAAGCCCGGCCAGACCTACCCGACTGCGACACATCCTGTTGTCATCAGGCATCCTGAGACCACCTTGCCGGTGTTGTTCGTGAACCGAAGCTTCACTTCCCACATTGAGACTCTGCCGATGTGGGAAAGTCGCATGCTGCTAGAAGGCCTCTATGACTACGTTGCTGCGAATGCGCGGATTCAGTGTCGCGTCAAATGGACGCCGAATACTCTTGTGATGTGGGATAACCGCAGCGTACAGCATCAGGCGATCCGTGATTACGTCGGCTATGCCAGGTATGGGGAACGCGTGTCCCTGTCGGATTCGGTTCCGCTTGAGCCCTTCCGCCTGTAATTGTTTGTGAGTTATAAATGGCGTTTGACTAATTTTTTCATCAGGAACAGCCGATGAGTGCACAGAGCGAAGGTGCCAGCGGGATCCCAACCTGTCATGGCGGCCTGGAGAATCTGGATGCGGAGTACGATTACCCGTTGACCGATCTCGAGGGTGAAATCCCAGCGGATCTGCAAGGTACATTCTTTCGCAATGGCCCGGGCCGGCAGACGATCGGTGGTAAAAAGTACGGTCACTGGTTTGATGGTGACGGCATGCTGTGCGCCTTCTTGTTTGACAGCGGCCGGGCGCATTTCCGGAATCGTTACGTGCGCACGCCCAAGTACCTCGAGGAGACCGCTGCGCAGGAAATCCTATATCGCGGTTTTGGCACCCAGATTCCTGGTGGGCTCATGAAAAACCTCCTGAAACTGCCGGCGAATCCTGCGAATACGAGTTCGATCTATCACGGCGGGCACTTGCTGGCGCTGAATGAAGGCGGTAAACCCTGGGAACTCGCCCCGGGGTCACTTGAGACGATCGGGGAGTTTAATTACGACGGCGAACTGGAACCATCCATGGTCTTCAGCGCCCATGGCAAAGTGCATCAGTCAACGGGTGATTACATCAACTTCGGTGCCGGTGTCTCTGGCGTCGGACTCAGAGGGCCCAAGCCCTGTCTCAACATGTATCGCATCAGCCCGAAGGGCAGACTGTTCAGAAAGGCCCAGGTGCCGCTGGAAACGTTCCCGTTCTGCCATGACTTTGCCCTCAGCGACAAGTATGCGATCTTTTTTCTCGGTTCCATCGTGTTTGGCAATATGCTGCCGGTGATTCTGGGCTCTCGCACGATTTCTGATCAGGTCACCTTTGATGAATCGATTCCGATGCAGATCGTGGTGGTCGACCTTGATACCTTCACAGAGGTCCGGCGATTTGAGACCGACCCGGGTGCCATCATTCATTTCGGTAACGCTTTCGAGGAAGGTGATGAAATCATTATCGATGGCATGTTCCAGGATAATTTTGCTGCCAATGAAAAGCTGACCGACGTCTTTAATCCTGACCTCAGTTTTAGCGGTGGCTGGTACATGCGCTATTACCTCAATATGAAAACGGGTGAGTTAAGGCGTGAGCAGGTGCACGATACTGAATCTGAGTTCCCGACCTTCAACCCGGCCTATGGCGGCAGACGTAACGGCGTAACCTGGGCGGCGTGTTCCGTCGACAACGGTGCCAACAGCTTTTTCAATGGTATTTCACGGGTAACTTTCGATGGCGACGCCCAGGTGCTGCCGCTACCCCCGGGCTACTACGGTTCTGAACCCCTGTTTGTGCCGAGTGTTGATGCTGCGAGTGAAGAAGATGGCTACCTGCTGGAAGTGGTCTATAACGGGTTTGATCACGTCAGCGAGCTGCAGATCTACCGGGCGCAGGATTTGCGCGACTGCATTTGTGTTGCGAAGCTGAAGCATCATGTGCCCCACCAGTTTCACGGGTGCTTCACTCTGGAAGTGTTTGACGCTCCGACGCACATTCTTGGTTGATCGCTGCGACCGTAGCTTTTCGTGCGCGGCTTTGACACTGCGAATGTGTCACAGATGAAAAATGGTGGAGGCGGCGGGAATTGAACCCGCGTCCGTCAGTTCTCCGCCATCGGCTCTACATGCATATTCTGTCTACTATTTAACCTTCCGCTGGCCCGACAGACAGGGATCGTAAGGCGAGCTTGCTTTAAATCTGACTGCTTCAACCACAAGCGGGGTCTGGCAGCGATCCCATGAGTCGAGCACCCGGATTGAATACATGGGCACATCCGCCCCGGGTTTCGCTTAGCCTATCGGCTCGTTAAGAGCTTTTAAGCGGCGAGTGCGTAGTTTTCGTCGTTGGCAACTATAAAAGTTACAGCGATTGATTAACGAGAGTCACTACCCTCTCGGCATGCACCTCAGGTTTCGCAACCGGCGTCGAAGCCATGTCGCCCCCAGGGATCGAAAATTGTGAAACGATTGTCTATCCAGCGTAAGCGACTTCACAAGTGAAGTCGCAAAAGCTAATAGCGAAAGCGCTTTCCCGAAGGGAAATCGCGAAAGCCAATGGCCGATTCGCGATTCGCTCTCACCAACACTTACATTCTACACGACTATTTGCGCCGGATATTCCAATATTCAAGGTCAAAACAGCCAGGTCGCAGGCGCTGCCTAGTTCGTGTGTTTCAACATCCGCGACTTATCGCGGTTCCAGTCCCGCTCTTTAATCGTCGCACGCTTGTCGTGTTCTTTCTTGCCGGTTGCCAGTGCGATCTCGCACTTGACCCTGTTGTTCTTCCAATAGAGCGAGACCGGGATACAGGTCTGGCCCTTCTGCTGTGTGGCGCCGATCAGGCGTGCGATTTCTTTCTTGTGCAACAACAGCTTGCGCGTCCGCATGGGTTCGGGATTGATATGGGTGGAGGCGGACACCATGGGGGTGATTGTGCAGCCGAGCAGGAATGCCTCGCCGCTTTTCAGCAGCACATAGGTATCCAGGAGCTGGCATTTGCCTGCCCTCAGTGATTTAACCTCCCAGCCCTCCAGCGCCAGCCCTGCCTCAAACTTGTCATGCAGGTAATAGTCGAATCGGGCACGTTTGTTAGTGGCGATTGTGCTGGAGACCGGCTTCGCTTTCTTTTTGGCTTTAGCCATGATGTCCCCCGGGGGGCGCCATTATAGATGTTATGATCAAAACATGAATGCCAATTTGCAGAAGAAGGGTGGCCCACTGACCCGTGCGCAGGCGCTTGTTCCGCTGGTCCTGGCGCATGCAGACGAGGCTGAGCGCAACTGTCATTTGTCACAAGAGGTTGCTCATGCGCTGGCGGACAGCGGCCTGATGCGCCTGGCCGCGCCGGCAGAGTTCGGCGGCGAAGAAGCCGATCCAATGACGCAGATCCAGACCATTGAACTCATCGCTGCTGCTGATGGCAGTGCCGCCTGGAATCTCATGATCGGAATCGAAAACTTTGGGCTGATTGCCCCCGGCTGCGGCGCCTGCCGCCACCTGCTGGAAGACCCTGCGATGATCATGTGCAGCTCAACCGCAGCAATTGGCAGAGCCGAACGTGACGGGGCGGGCTACCGTGTCAGCGGGCAATGGCAGTTTGTTTCAGGATGCCACAATGCTGCCGTTTTCTGCGCCATGGTGCGCCGTTATGACGAAGGTGAGCAGCTGGGCGGAAATGTTTACGCACTGACGGATTTGTTTGAGATTGTCGAGAACTGGAATGTGTCGGGCATGCGGGGCTCCGGGTCTCACGATGTCCATCTGGATAACGTCTGGGTGCCGGATAATCAAATCGTAGCCCCGCTGGGGCAGGTCGCGTCAGATTCACCTCTGGTGCGATTCCCCCTGGGAGCTAGGCTGGCGTATAACAAAGTTGCGATCAGCTTTGGCCTCGCGCGGGCAGCGCTTGACCATTTTGTCGAGCTGGCAGAAGGCAAGATACCGAGGTTTACCTCGCGTTCCCTGCGAGAGCGCCCGACGGCGCAGATAGCGATTGCTGAGTCTGAAGTGAGATTGCGGGCCTCGAGAGCGCTGGTGTTTGAGCTGGTCGAGGCAATGTGGGATCGGGTGGTAGCGGGTGATGACATCACTCTTAAAGACCGGGCGATGTTCCACATAGCCTGTTCCGATGCAGCCCGTGGCGCAGTTGAAGTCGTTGATCGCGTTGCTGATGCCGCCGGCACTACAGCGAATTTCAAGTCACATCCGCTTGAACGTATCAGCCGTGATGTGCGGGTCGTCCGCCAGCATCTGACGGTGGCCGGCCACCATATCGAAGATGGTGGACGTGTTCTGCTTGGCCTCGATCCAAAGGGGGCGATGCTTAACAGCTGAGAGCAGCATTGCCCTTTACATCGTCCCTATTAGAATGTGAGTAACCACAAACGATAAGGCTGGCCTGTGTCTGAATCCATGCATGGTATGTGGTCCTCGCGGATCATGTTTGTTCTTGCCGCTGCGGGCTCCGCCGTGGGGCTGGGAAATATCTGGCGGTTCCCCTATGTCGCTGGTGAAAGCGGGGGTGGAGTCTTCGTCCTGACTTACCTGGCCTGCATTTTTCTGATTGGTATACCGATCATGGTGGCAGAGATTACGCTTGGCAGGGCAGGGCGAAAAAGCCCGATCAATTCAATGCAGGATCTGGCGGCAAGCTCAGGTGCATCCAGCCACTGGCAGGTGATTGGCTGGATGGGCGCACTGGCAGGTTTCATGATCCTGTCGTTCTATGCCGTCATTGCAGGGTTCGTACTTGCCTATCTGGTTGAAATGGTCAGTGGTGCCTTTGTCGGGATCGACGGGGAGTCCGCAGCGCAAGCGTTTGACGGACTAACCGGCAGTGCAGGTACTGTTGTCGGCTGGCATACCATCTTTATGGCGGCGACGATCTTCATTGCAGCACGGGGCGTGGGCAAGGGGCTGGAGATGACGGTCAAATATCTGATGCCGACACTCTTTATCCTGCTGCTGGCCCTGGTGGCCTGGGCCGCATTTGCCTCGGGTCATTTCGCGCAGGGTGTCGCTTTCCTGTTTTCATTTAAGACAGATCAATTCACGCAGGAATCCATATTGAGTGCCATGGGGCAGGCATTTTTCACCCTTAGCCTTGGCATGGGTGCGATTATGGCCTACGGCGCCTATCTGCCAAAGGATGCCTCCATCACTGGATCAGCCACGATGATTGCGCTGCTGGACACCGCGGTGGCCCTGCTCGCTGGCATGGTGATATTCCCCATTGTCTTTGCCAATGACCTGGCAGCAGGTGCGGGGCCGGGCCTGATGTTTATTACGCTGCCCCTGGCCTTCGGGCAGATGGAAGGTGGTCAGGTCTTTGGCACGCTCTTCTTCCTGCTGGTCGGATTTGCGGCCATTACCTCCGCCATCTCTATTATTGAACCTGCGGTCGCCTGGGTCGTTGAGAAGATGCGCGTGAGTCGCGCGACCGCAGCTGTGACGGTGGGTGGCTTGGCCTGGCTGGTTGGGCTTGGCAGCGCTTTCTCGTTCAATATCTGGTCTGATGTGACCCTGCTGCCAGGCAAGACGTTCTTCGACACAATGGATTACGTTTCAAATAACATCATCCTGCCGGTAGGCGGCGTGCTGATAGCGCTGTTCACGGGCTGGTTTCTCGACAAGGCGGTGTTTCATGAGCAGTTGTCAGACACGCCAGCGGCATTCCGAAACCTGCTGCTGGTGCTGATCCGGTTCCTGGCGCCTGCCGGTGTCTTTTTCGTCTTCGTTATGAGTTTCATGTAGGTGAAACACGTCGAGCGGTCTGCGCTCCTGCCTTACTCTGCAGAACAGATGTTCGATGTGGTGAACGACGTGACGGCTTACCCGGAGTTTCTGCCCTGGTGCGATCGCACTGAAATTCTCGAAGCGACGAACACGATGCTGATTGCCCGGCTGTGGCTGTCGAAAGGTGGGGTGCAGCAGGCCTTCAGTACGCGCAATCAACTGCAGCGGCCGGCACATATGCATCTTGAGCTGGAGGAAGGGCCCTTCCGGTTGCTCGAGGGCGACTGGCAGTTCACCGCGCTGGGTGACGCGGGTTGCCGTGTCGAGATGAATCTGCGTTTTGAAATGGACTCGAAACTGGCGGGGATGGTCCTCGGCAAGGTGTTTGAAAAAGCAGCGGACACTCTGGTGCAGGCTTTCTGTGAACGGGCGGATGACCTCTATGGCTGAGTTGATCAAGGTAGAGGTGGCTTTCGCTGCGCCTGCGTACCAGAAGACGGTCGAACTCAGCGTACCCAGCGGAACAACGATCGCGGAAGTGATCACTGCATCGGGGCTGGCTGACGATTTTCCCGAGTTTGACTTTGAATCCCTGCCGAAGGGAATCTGGGGCGAGAGAAAGCCGGTGACGCAAATCGTCGGCGCTGGCGATCGGGTGGAAATTTACCGCCCGCTAAGTCGAGCGCCCATGCAGGCGAGGCGGGAGCGGGCGCAACAGACGAAAAAGCAAAAGAAGTAGCTGCGTGAAGGCAGGTACGACAATTTACCAGATAGTTACAGACTCGCTGTATTCAGTTCCTGGTAGTCCTCAGTCGGCAGAAAATCGCCGATGAAGTAACTGAGTCGGTCTTCGACAAAGTAGACGCTCAGGACTTTCCGAATCTGCGCTCTGCCGGGAATCTGGATCGTGTAAACGTAGTCCCACCGATCAATGTTGAGGCTGTCGTCGATGACGGCGTTGCCAAGGACAAATCTGACCTGGCTGCGCGTCATGCCCGGCCGCAGCTTGTCGATCATCTGCTGGGTGATGACGTTGCCCTGCTGGATCGTGATGCGGTGTACCCCAGGGAACCGCAGTGAGGAACAGGCGGTCAGGACCAGTGAGAGCAAGAGAATGAGGCTGAGTCGAAGCAAAATTTTCTACCGGGTAAAGGTGCCGCTATTTCAATTGAGATTGAAATTTAACATACTTGATTTTATCTGATTTCCCACCCTCACGAGCAGAAAACCCATTGTTATGGCTGAAGAATCCCAGGAATTGAAAGACGCGGGTCTCAAGATCACGCTGCCCCGAATCAAGATCCTGCAGATCCTCGACAGCGCGGAAGTACACCACGTCAGTGCCGAGGATGTCTACAAAATACTGCTGAACAACGGCGAAGAAATTGGCCTGGCTACGGTTTACCGCGTACTGACCCAGTTCGAACAGGCCGGCCTGGTGGTTCGTCACAACTTCGAAGGCGGACATTCCGTCTTTGAAATGTCATCAGAAAAACACCACGATCATATCGTCTGTGTGCGCTGCGGCCGGGTCGAGGAATTTACTGATGAAGAGATTGAGAAGCGCCAGCAGGTCGTGGCTGATCGTCTTGGCTTCGAGCTGACCGATCACAACTTGAATATGTACGGTCTTTGTCCTGACTGTCGATAGTCAGGGTTTCCCCTCAGGGTTTGGTTGCCAGCATCGATTGCGCATGGGCGAGTGATTCACTGGTACGCTCTACGCCACCCAGCATGCGGGCGATTTCATCCACTTTTTCTTCCTCGTTCAGACGCAGCACTGACGTCTCGGCCCCTGACTTGCTGGTCTCTTTTCTGACGACAAAGTGGTGATGACCCTGGGCCGCGACCTGCGGCAGGTGAGTTACACAGATGACCTGGGTCGAGCCACCGAGCTTGCGCAGCAGACCGCCGACGACCTCGGCCGTAGCGCCGCCGACGCCGACGTCAACCTCATCGAAAACCAGCGTGGGTGTGTCAGAGGTAACGGCAGTCACCACCTGGATAGCCAGCGAAATGCGGGACAGCTCGCCCCCGGAGGCGATTCTGGACAAAGGGCCGGGATCACTGCCGGGGATTGTAGCGATCTGAAATTCGATATCGTCGATGCCGAACCGGGAAGGACCGCCGGCTTCGGTGATTGCAATGCGGAAGGCTGAACCGCTCATACCGAGGGCCTGCAGTTGTGCGGTCACCTCTTCCTGCAGCGCCTGGGCGGTTTTCTGCCTGGAATCGGACAGCTTTTCAGCCAGCGACCTGTAGGCGCTTGTTGCTTCGTTGAGTTCTGCGGCGAGTTCCTCAATCCGGCCATCGACGTTGATGATTTGTTCCAGTTCTGCCTGCAGGTCCTGGGCCAGCGCAGGCAGCTGTTCAGGTGTCACCCGATGTTTTCGCGCGATCTCGTAGATGCTGTTGAGGCGTGAATCGATCTGGCGGAGCTGCTCCGGATCAGCCTCGTAGCGTTCGAGACTCAAGGATAGATCGTGCATGGCCTCGTCCAGCTGAATCACAGCTGATTCGAGCAGTTCTCGAGCAGATACCAGTGCATCATCGTCAATGCTGTTCAGCAGCGTTAGCCCCCTGGCCGCCAGGGAGGAGGCGCTGGCATCGCTTTCTTTGCTGCAAAGGTCGATCACTGCTGAGAGCGCCTGGTGTGATTCTTCGGCACTGTTCAGGCGTTTCTGGTCAGCTTCGAGCTGAACAATTTCGCCCTCTATCAGGGCGAGATTGTTGAGTTCTTCAGCCTGGTAACTGAGCAACTGGACCCGGGCTGATTGTTCCTCGGCATCGGCCTTGAGCTGGTTGAGTTCGTCACGAATCGATTTCATCCGATCGAACTGGCTGGCCAGTTTGATAACGACCTCACCGAGACCGCCGTATTCGTCCAGCAGGCGACGATGGGTTTCCCTCTTTAGCAGTGACTGGTGCTCATGCTGTGAATGAATATCAAGCAGCATCTCGCTCAGTTCCCGCAGCTCTGTCAGCGTTACGGCGCTGCCGTTGACGAAGGCCCGAGAGCGCCCGTCTTTGCCAACCACGCGTCGCAGAATGCAGCTATCGGCATCCAGCAGCGCTTTGGCTTCCAGCCAGTTCTTCGCTGCGGGTGACTGGGCCAGGTCAAAACTTGCGCAGATTTCTGCTTTCGCGGCATCCTTCGCAACCAGTGATGAGTCGGCCCGATCGCCCAGGGCAAGCCCAAGGGCGCCCAGCATAATCGACTTGCCCGCGCCGGTTTCGCCTGTAATGACGCTCATGCCATGACTGAACTCGAGTTCAAGCTGGTCGACGAGGGTTAAACTGGTTATGGACAGGTGATTCAGCACGGGACTATTTAAACCCGCCCCGCATGTGCAGGCAATCCATCAATGGCTGATTCAGGCGCCGTCAGTCGCTTTGAGTTTGCGTGAGACCTTAGTCAGGATTTTGCGTATGATCCACCAGAGACTCGGGATTGGATCCGTATCTTAATTAACCTATGAGTTCAGAAGCACTTAACGAGAAATCGAGACTACTGCTCAAAAACCTGGTTGAGCAGTACATTCAGGAAGGACAGCCAATTGCCTCCAGATCGCTGGCTGATTCAGCGAGCGTGTCCGTCAGTCCGGCGACCGTCAGGAATATCATGTCTGACCTCGAGGACATGGGTTATGTCAGGTCGCCGCACACCTCTGCAGGGCGGGTGCCGACCTCGCAGGGTTACCGACTTTTCGTCGATACCCTGATCAAGGTCGACCCGATCGATACCTATGACCTGGCCAGCCTTAACAGGAATCTTGACCCGGACAAATCGGCCAAAGAGCTGGTTGAGTCGGCGTCAGACATTTTATCCGAATTCACCCGCATGGCAGGTCTCGTCACGATTCCGAAGCGAGATCAGATCACGCTTCGTCATGTTGAATTTCTCAGCCTGGAAGGGAACCGGGTGCTGGTCATTCTGGTGCTGGATGATCATGAGGTCCAGAACCGCGTGATCTACACCAAGCAGGCCTACTCTGAAATTCAGCTGCGCGAAGCCTCAAATTTCATTAATCAGAACTTCACCGGTGAGGCACTGGGCAATATCCACGACCGCCTGGTCGCTTCAATGCGACATGACCGAGATTCGATGAATTCGCTGATGCAGATGACGCTGGAAGTCGCAGACAAGGCCTTCGACCGCGAGGAAGTCAGTGATTTCGTGGTGCGGGGCCAGGAGAACCTGCTGGAATCCGACCAGGCGCTGGATGACATCCGCCAGCTGCTGCAGGCGATCTCCATGAAAGGTGACATTCTGCATCTGCTTGACAGGTGCATGGATTCGGAAGGCGTGCAGCTCTTTATCGGCAACGAATCCGGCTACGAGGTGCTTGACGAGTGCTCGGTTGTCACCTCGCCCTACCATGTAGAGGGGGAGCTGGTGGGTGTTCTCGGCGTGATCGGCCCGACCCGTATGGCCTATGATCGGGTCATACCGATTGTGGATGCGACGGCTCGGCTGCTGAGTGCTGCCCTTGATTCCTCCCGAAGATAGGCTCTTTACGGATCTCCACTACATTTCTGCATCCCGCGTACCTTGCGAACTGCTGATAGTTACACACCCTTGAATGGAGCGAGTGGCATCCCCATATAGCCTGTACGTGTATTTTTAGTGCAGGGAAGAAGTATGGCCAGCCCGGAAGAAGAGGCGAAGCAGGATCCTGAAGAAACCACCGCCGAAGCCCCGGAAAGCGAAGCAGAAGGCGAAGCTGCGGTAGAAACCGAAGCGCCAGAAGCTGCTGCTGAACCAACCCCAGAGCAGGCGCTTGAGGCTGCGTTAGAGGAAGTCGCGAAATATCGGGATGCGGCCCTGCGTGCCGAGGCCGAAATGCAGAACATGCAGCGGCGCACCGCCCGCGATGTTGAAAACGCGCACAAATTCGGCATTGAGAAATTTCTGCAGAACCTCCTGCCCGTCGCCGACAGCCTGGAGAAAGCGATTGAATCGGCCGAACAGGCCTCATCCGGCGACGCGGAAAACGCGATTGCTGAAGGCGTCAGGCTTTGTCACAAGCTGCTGATCGATGTCATGGCGAGAGAGAATGTCGAAGTCATCGACCCCATTGGTGAGCCGTTTGATCCCAATGAACATCAGGCTATGTCAATGGTCGAGAACCCCAATATGGAGCCGAATTCTGTATTTGCGGTAGTTCAGAAAGGCTACAAGCTCAATGGCCGCCTGGTCAGAGCCGCCATGGTGATGGTGACCAAGGCCCCTGCTGCAGCCGCCGAAAGTGGCGGTGACGAAGCCTGAGCACGGCGAGACCTTGAATTCGCCAAAGCAGCATCAATATAGAGACCAGGCAGAATTGAATCAGTGGGGCAGTGGCCCCGCCAACATTGGAGAACCAGAAAATGGGCAAAATTATCGGAATTGACCTGGGTACGACCAACTCATGCGTCGCACTCATGGAAGGATCAGAAGCCAAGATCATTGAAAACTCGGAAGGCGATCGCACGACGCCATCTATCGTGGGCTATACCGATGACGATGAAATCCTGGTCGGTCAGGCAGCCAAGCGCCAGGCGGTAACAAATCCAACAAATACCCTGTTCGCGGTGAAGCGACTCATTGGTCGTCAGTTTGACGATGACGTGGTTCAGCGAGACATCAAGATGGTGCCTTACACGATCGCCAAGGCCGACAACGGCGATGCCTGGGTCGAAGTCAAAGGTGAAAAGATGGCGCCGCCACAGGTGTCTGCGCAGGTATTGGCGAAGATGAAAAAAACCGCTGAAGACTACCTGGGTGAAACGGTGACTGAAGCCGTGATCACGGTGCCCGCTTACTTTAACGATTCACAGCGTCAGGCGACCAAAGATGCCGGCAAGATAGCGGGCCTTGATGTGAAGCGTATCATCAACGAGCCGACAGCAGCGGCGCTGGCCTATGGCATGGACAAAGCTACCGGTGACTCCACCATCGCTGTGTATGACCTCGGTGGTGGTACCTTTGATATCTCGATCATCGAGATTGCCGATGTTGACGGTGAGAAGCAGTTTGAAGTGCTTTCAACGAACGGCGATACGTTCCTGGGTGGTGAAGACTTTGATCTTCGCTTGATCGATTACCTGGCTGAAGAGTTCAAGAAAGAACAGGGCATGGATCTGCACAACGATCCGCTGGCGCTGCAGCGTCTGAAGGAAGCTGCCGAGAAAGCCAAGATTGAACTTTCAAACAGTGGCCAGACTGAAGTCAATCTGCCTTACATCACAGCCGACAGCAACGGACCCAAGCACCTTGTGATTAAGGTGACCCAGGCCAAACTGGAGTCGCTGGTGGAAGATCTTGTCGAGCGGACGCTGGAGCCAGTTCGCATCGCTCTGAAGGACGCCGATGTCAGTGTGTCTTCGGTGGATGACATCATCCTGGTAGGCGGCCAGACTCGCATGCCGCTGGTGCAGACGAAAGTGAAAGAGTTCTTCGGCAAGGAGCCACGCAAGGACGTCAACCCGGACGAGGCGGTTGCCATGGGTGCGTCCATCCAGGCGGCAGTGCTGTCAGGTGACGTCAAGGACGTGCTGCTACTCGATGTGACACCACTGTCACTCGGGATCGAGACCATGGGTGGTGTCATGACGACCCTGATCGAAAAGAACACGACGATCCCGACCCAGAAGAACAATGTTTTTTCAACAGCAGACGATAACCAGCCTGCGGTGACGATTCATGTGCTGCAGGGAGAGCGCAAGCAGGCGCGTGAAAACAAGTCTCTCGGTCAGTTTGACCTGGCGGACATTCCACCGGCGCCGCGCGGCACACCGCAGATTGAAGTGTCTTTTGACCTCGATGCTAACGGCATCCTGTCAGTGTCTGCTAAAGACAAGGCAACAGGGAAAGAGCAGTCGATCGTGATCAAGGCATCAAGTGGCCTCTCTGACGACGAAATTGAGAAGATGGTGAGGGATGCTGAATCCCATGCGGAAGAAGATCGTAAGTTCGAAGAGCTGGTCGCTGCCCGCAACATGGCTGACGGCATGATTCATGCGACCAGAAAGACGCTGGAAGAAGCGGGTGACACGGTCGAAGCAGACGAAAAGGACAGCATCGAATCAGCCATCGCTGATCTCGAAGCAGCCCTGAAGACGGACGACAAGGCTGACATCGAAGCCAAGACGCAGAAACTGACGGAAGTTTCAGGCAACCTGGCACAGCGTATGTATGCTGAAGCGCAGCAGGCTGATGCCCAGGCTGAACCCGGTGCTGCTTCTGCCGACAGTGGCGCTGACCCGGATGCGGTTGACGCTGAGTTCGAAGAAGTCAAAGACGACAAGTAGCACTGTCAACCTGGAAGAACCCGCTCAGGGTTTTTCCAGGGACAGCAGGGCCGGATCAGGCGCGATCCGGAAACAGCAATAAGAACCTGAAGTAACTGAAAACATGGCAAAGCGAGACTATTACGAAGTACTGGGTGTAGGCCGTGATGCTTCCGAGAAGGACATCAAGAAGGCTTACCGTCGCCTTGCCATGAAGTATCACCCGGATAGAAACCCCGATGACGCCGGCGCCGAAGAGAAGTTTAAGGAAGCCAGTGAAGCAGCTGAGGTCCTGACTGATTCTGAAAAGCGCGCGACCTACGACCAGTTCGGTCACGCCGCCTTTGAAGGCGGCGGTGGCGCTGGTGGTTTCGGTGGATTTGGCGGTGGCGGTAGTGGCAGCTTCAGCAGCATCTTCGAAGATGTGTTTGGAGACATTTTCGGCGGCAGCGGCGGCGGTCGACGCCAGGCCGGCCCGAATCGCGGTGCAGACCTGCGCTATGTCCTGACCCTGGATCTCGAGCAGGCGGTGAAAGGCTGCAACCCGAAGATCAAGGTACCGACGCTCGTCGAATGCATGGAATGCCTGGGCTCCGGTGCGAAGAAAGGCTCATCCCCGATGGATTGTGTTCAGTGTGGTGGTGTTGGCCAGGTCACAGCACGTCAGGGGATCTTCTCAATTCAGCAGACCTGCCCGCGCTGTCGTGGTCAGGGTAAAGTAATATCCGACCCCTGTGAGAGCTGTCACGGCCAGGGTCGAACCCAGGAGCAGAAGACGCTGTCGGTGAAAGTACCGGCTGGTGTCGACACCGGTGACCGGATTCGGCTCGCGGGCCAGGGTGAAGCGGGAACGCGCGGTGGTCCTTCTGGTGACCTTTACGTCCAGGTAGAAGTCCGGGAACACGATATCTTCACCCGTCACAGCGAGCACCTGTACTGCGAGGTACCGATAAGCTTTATTGATGCCGCCCTGGGTGGCGAACTTGAGGTCCCGACCCTGGATGGTCGGGTCAATCTGAAGATTCCGCCGGAAACCCAGACCGGGAAGCGTTTCAGGCTGCGTGGCAAGGGTGTTGATGTCAGTCAGGTGAGGGGCGGCGGTATCGGTGATCTTTACTGCGATATCGTTGTCGAGACGCCGGTAAACCTTTCAGACCGGCAGAAAGACCTGCTGCGTCAATTCGCGGGTGAGTCCAGTGAGAAGAATCGGCCACAGCAACACAGCTGGTTCGAGGGCGTGAAGCGCTTTATTGACGCCCTGACGGATTGAGCGCCTGCCCGGGCATCGTTCAGGGTTGTGAGATACAATTCCTCGCCAGTCGTGGCTGTTGCTACTCATCCAGCGGAAGGTCAAGCATGATTAAAACTGCAGTCGTCGGTGCGGCCGGCAAAATGGGCCGCACGCTCGTTTCGCTGATTCAGGCATCTGATCAGCTCATTCTGGCCGGCGCGGTTGAACAGGCCGGCTCATCTTTTGTTGGTAATGATTCGGGTGAAATTGCGGGTATCGGCAGGCTGGATGTGCCGATTGCGGATGACCTGGCTGCGGTGCTGGCCGATGTCGATGTGTTAATCGATTTCACCGTCGCGCCGGCGACGGCGACGAACCTTGAAATCTGTGCTGCGGCTGGCACGCCGATGATCATTGGTACAACGGGTTTGGGCGAGGAAACTCAGGCGCGGATTCTTGAAGTTGGTGCGCGTCTACCTCTGGTCTACGCGAGCAACTACAGTGTCGGCGTCAATGCGACGTTCCAGCTGGTTGAGATGGCGGCACAGATCTTCGGCGATTCCGTCGATGTTGAAATTGTGGAGAGTCATCACCGTCACAAGGTCGATGCACCCTCCGGTACCGCGATCAGTCTGGGCGAACACGTCGCCCGGGGCCTGGACCGTAACCTCGCTGAGGTTGAGGTGCATGGCAGGCATGGCATGACCGGTGCTCGCGCGCGGGACACGATAGGTTTTCATGCCATTCGCGGCGGGGAGATCGTCGGTGAGCATACGGTGATGTTCATTGCTGGCGGTGAGCGCGTCGAAATTACCCACCGCGCTCAAAGTCGGACTAACTTTGCCGAGGGCGCGCTGCGTGCCGCAGCCTGGGTGACAAATCAGCCCGCAGGTGTCTACGACATGCTCGACGTGCTTGGGCTGAAAAACCGCTAAATTTTGCCCGGGCGCTGGATTCAGGAGACCACCTCCATTACAATGCGGCGCTTAGAATGACCTGCCTCAATCTAAATCATTGAAAACGAGACGGAACCCGATTCCCTCTCGTTTTTTTTCGGATTTTTTTTGGTCTTCTGACAAACGCTTTAACCCCGCTGCAGGCCTTTCGCAGACCCTTAGACCCGGTGTGCAGAAAGTGTCTGCACGCAGCATCTAAACGGAGACCGACCCCAGATGAGTAGAGCAGTACTTGCACTCGAGAATGGCATGATCTTCGAGGGCACTGCCATTGGCGCTGCCGGACTGTCAGTAGGTGAAGTCGTATTCAATACTTCGATAACGGGCTATCAGGAGATCCTGACCGATCCTTCCTATGCTCGCCAGATTGTGACACTGACGCATCCTCACATTGGTAATACCGGCGTCAATAAGGAAGACGAAGAATCCCGGGGCATCTGGTCTTCCGGTCTCGTGATTCGGGATCTGCCGCTCATGGCCAGTAACTGGCGTAACCAGCAGTCGCTGCAGGATTATCTGACTGACCAGGGCATTGTTGCGATTGCAGAGATCGACACCCGTAAGCTGACGCGAGTGTTGCGTGACGAGGGTTCGCAGAACGGCGCCATTGTCGCCGGGGACAATCTCTCTGAAGGCGATATTAGTGAGGCGCTGGAAGCAGCCCGCGGCTTTGAAGGCTTAGAGGGTATGGACCTGGCGAAGGAAGTGACCGTCGCGGAAAAGTACAGCTGGGACGAGGGTTCCTGGGTCCTGGGAGAGGGCCATCCGGTCCATGAAAGCGGCGACTTCCATGTCGTGGCCTATGATTTTGGTGTCAAGCGCAACATCCTGCGGATGCTGGTGGACCGGGGCTGCAGGCTGACAGTCGTGCCCGCTCAGACACCGGCAGCAGAAGTCCTGGGGATGGCGCCTGATGGCGTCTTCCTGTCGAATGGCCCCGGTGATCCCGACCCCTGTGATTATGCGATCGCTGCGATTGCAGAGATTCTGGAAACCGATATCCCGGTGTTTGGTATCTGCCTCGGTCTGCAGCTGCTCGGCCTGGCAGCGGGAATGGAAACCAACAAGATGAATCACGGTCACCACGGTGCTAATCACCCGGTGAAGAACCTTGAGGATGGCACGGTGCTGATCACGAGTCAGAACCACGGCTTCTGTATCGATGAAACCCGGCTGCCGAACAGTGTGCGTGTCACTCATCGGTCGCTGTTCGATAATACGATTCAGGGTATCCACCTGGTTGATCGGCCCGCCTTCGGTTTTCAGGGGCATCCAGAAGCCAGCCCTGGTCCCCATGACGCCAGTCCGCTGTTCGATCATTTCATCGAACTGATGCAAGCAAGGAAGTAACGATGCCTAAGCGAACAGATATCAACAGCATCCTGATCATAGGTGCAGGCCCCATCGTTATTGGCCAGGCTTGTGAGTTCGACTACTCCGGGGCCCAGGCGTGTAAGGCGCTGAGAGAAGAGGGTTATCGCGTCATTCTGGTGAACTCGAATCCCGCCACGATTATGACCGACCCCGAGATGGCGGACGCAACATACATTGAACCGGTTAACTGGCGTCACGTTGAGAATATTATCGCGAAGGAAAAACCTGATGCGATCCTGCCTACGATGGGTGGGCAGACAGCGCTCAACTGCGCGCTGGATCTGGCCCGAGAAGGTATTCTCGAAAAGTACGATGTCGAACTCATTGGCGCCAGCAAGGAGGCGATCGACAAGGCAGAAGACCGTCAGCAGTTCGACGTCGCGATGAAGTCCATCGGACTTGAAACACCACGCAGTGCGATTGCGCATTCTCTCGAAGAAGCCAAGCAGGTCCAGTCGATGCTCGGCTTCCCTTGCGTGATTCGGCCCTCATTCACCCTGGGTGGCTCCGGCGGAGGTATTGCCTACAACCAGGAAGACTTTGAAGAGATCTGCCTGCGCGGTCTTGATCTCTCACCCACCAGTGAACTGCTGATCGATGAATCACTGCTGGGTTGGAAAGAATATGAAATGGAGGTTGTCCGCGACAAGAATGACAACTGCATCATCGTCTGCTCGATTGAAAACCTCGATCCGATGGGTGTCCACACCGGGGATTCCATCACCATTGCGCCGGCACAGACCCTGACTGACAAGGAGTACCAGATACTCCGCAACGCATCGATTGATGTCTTGCGAGAGATTGGTGTCGAGACCGGCGGATCCAACGTCCAGTTTGCGATTGAGCCCGACACGGGCCGGTTGGTCGTGATTGAAATGAATCCCAGGGTGTCGCGCTCGTCCGCGCTCGCCTCGAAAGCGACGGGCTTCCCTATCGCCAAGGTGGCGGCAAAGCTGGCTGTGGGGTACACGCTGGATGAGCTGTCGAACGAGATAACCGGTGGTGTGACGCCAGCCTCATTCGAGCCGTCCATTGACTACATCGTAACCAAGATTCCCCGTTTCACGTTTGAGAAATTTCCTCAGGCGGAAAACCTGCTGACCACGCAGATGAAGTCGGTGGGCGAGGTGATGGCTATTGGTCGCACGTTTCAGGAATCCCTGCAGAAAGCACTCCGCGGTCTCGAGATTGGCATCGATGGCCTGACGCCCATTCAGGACCTGGCTGCGAAAGATGCCGGCAGTCGCTTGCGGCGCGAGATCCGTGTGCCGACCTCAGAACGCATCCGCTACCTGGCAGATGCCATCCGCTTTGGCTTCGAGCTCGAAGAGCTTTACGAGCTGACCGGTATCGACCCCTGGTTTCTGGTTCAGATGCAGGACCTCATTGCGCATGAGAACAGCCTTGTGGGTCGATCGATTGCCGACGTGGAAAAAAAGGAACTGTTTCGTCTGAAGCAGAAAGGTTTTTCAGATTCACGCCTCGCGAGTCTGCTCGATTGCCAGGAGGCCGACGTGCGGGCACACCGGCTCGAGCACGGTGTGCGTCCTGTTTACCGCCGGGTCGACACCTGTGCTGCGGAGTTTCAATCTTCCACTGCCTATATGTACTCAACCTACGAGGAAGAGTGCGAGGCAGCGCCGTCTGACCGCAAGAAAATTATCGTGCTGGGTGGCGGACCCAACCGTATCGGCCAGGGCATCGAATTCGACTATTGCTGTGTGCATGCTGCGCTCGCCATGCGCGATGATGGCTATGAGTCCATCATGATTAACTGCAACCCGGAGACGGTATCGACTGACTATGACACCTCTGATCGACTCTACTTCGAACCGCTGACTTTCGAGGATGTTATGTCGGTTGTCGACATCGAGCAGCCCCATGGTGTGATCGTTCAGTTCGGTGGTCAGACACCGCTGAAGCTTGCTAACCGTTTGCAGGATGCCGGCGTCCCTATCATTGGCACTTCACCGGATGCGATCGACGAGGCGGAGGACCGGGAACGCTTCCAGCAGCTGATTGAAAAACTCGGGTTAAAGCAGCCACCAAACAGAACCGTCAAAACCCAGGAAGAAGCCGTAGCGGCGGCCGATGAGATCGGTTTTCCCCTGGTGGTAAGACCTTCTTACGTCCTCGGCGGTCGTGCCATGGAAATTGTTTACGATCAGGATGAACTGCAGACGTACATGCGGGAAGCTGTGCAGGTGTCAGAAGACTCACCGATTCTGCTGGACCGTTTCCTTGACCAGGCAATTGAGGTTGATATCGATGCAGTGTCAGATGGCAGTCACGTTGTTATCGGCTCGGTGATGCAGCATATCGAACAGGCGGGCGTGCACTCCGGTGACTCTGCCTGCTCGTTGCCGCCCTATAGTCTCGATGCTGCGCTCGTTGATGAGATGCGTGACCAGGTAAAACGGATGGCACTGGAACTCGGCGTTGTTGGCTTGATGAACGTGCAGCTTGCGCTGCAGGGCGATGATGTCTTCATCCTTGAAGTGAATCCTCGCGCGTCGCGAACGGTGCCATTTGTTTCCAAGTGTATCGGCGTCAGTCTTGCCAAAGTTGCGGCGCGCTGCATGGTAGGCGTGTCACTGGAAGAACAGGGCTTTACCAAAGAGATCGTGCCGGAATTTTTTAGCGTCAAAGAAGCCGTATTTCCGTTCGGTAAGTTCCCCGGTGTTGATCCGATCCTTGGGCCTGAGATGAAGTCGACGGGTGAGGTCATGGGTGCCGGAACGAGTTTCGGTGAGGCTTATGGCAAAGCCCAGATCGCTGCTGACGACAAGATTCCGGCCAGTGGCAGGGTGTTTCTGAGTGTCCGTGATGCTGACAAGGCGCAGTTGCCTGCGCTGGCTGCGGACCTTATCGCGCTTGGTTTCAAGGTGGTTGCGACCCGTGGCAGTGCTGCAGTTATTGGCGATGCGGGTATGGATGTTGAGGTCGTGAACAAAGTTGCGGAGGGCCGACCACACATCGTCGATATGTTGAAGAACAAAGAAATCGACTTCATTATCAATACCACCGAGGGTAAACAGGCGATCGCCGACTCCTTCGCGATTCGGCGTACAGCGTTGCAAAACAAGGTCTGTTACACGACCACCATGGCAGGTGGTCGCGCCAGTGTCGCAGCACTGCGGCATGGCGAGGATACTACGGTGCATAGCCTTCAGGGGCTGCCCCGGCCGGAGTGATTCTGTTTTTGTTGATTGGGTGCGTTCAGACCACTGCCCCGAATCAACTGGACAATTTCTAATTTCTTCTCGACACTATATTTTTTACTCGGTTTAAGCCCATTCAGGCAGGAGCTAATGGATAAGATCCCTATGACAGTGGAGGGCGAACAGGCCCTTCGACAGGAACTGGATCAGTTGAAGTCAACGGAGCGGCCGCGAATCGTCCAGGCTATTGCCGAGGCGCGGGCGCAAGGCGATTTGCGTGAAAACGCCGAATACCAGTACGCCAAGGAGGAGCAGGGTTTTATTGAAGGGCGGATCCAGGAAATCGAAGGCAAACTGTCCAACGCCCAGGTGATCGATGTCAGCCAGATTCCTCCTTCCGGGAAAGTCATCTTTGGCACCACCGTCGTCCTGCTGAATGTTGAAACCGACGAAGAAGTAACCTACAAGATCGTGGGTGATGACGAGGCTGACATCAAGGAGAACAAGATTTCGGTCTACTCGCCGATCGCTCGAGCACTTATCGGCAAAGAGGTTGACGATGCGGTGGTTGTGCAGACGCCCGGTGGTGACGTCGAGTATGAAGTCTGCGAAGTCCGGCACATCTGATCGAGGTCAGTCGATAGAGGGCTCAGAGCAGACCGGCGCGGGTGATATTGGAAAGTGCGGGGTTAGGTTCTCTGGCCGGGCGATAGATCAAGGCAATTCCGCCGACGACCTGGATGACCTCGGTGGCTCGAAACCGGGCTAGTTTCTCTACAATCGCCTGGCGTTCCTCACGGTCGCCGACAATTTTCACCTTGATCAACTCATGATCATCCAGCGCCCGGTTCAGTTCATTCATCACAGCTTCAGACAGTCCGTTGCCAGCGATTGTGACAGCGGGGTTGAGTGAGTGACCGATGGCCCGAAATTTCTTTTTCTGTTTTGAGTTCACAGGTGAATGTGGAGTCCAGCCCTTGGATTTGGGGCGGCGATTGTACACGAATAAAGGGTCTCGGGTCGGAATTAGTTGAGATATGCCGGGGATTTTTCGCGATACTTGCGATATGGCGAAGAAAAAGTCCTCCAGCCGGCGCTGGATCGAAGATCACGAGAAAGACGAGTACGTCCTTCGGGCCCGGCGCGAAGGCTATCGTTCTCGTGCCTGCTACAAGCTGCTCGAGCTCGATGAGCGTTATGGCCTGCTGCGGCCCGGTTTGGCAGTGGTAGACCTTGGCGCTGCGCCCGGCGGCTGGAGCCAGGTCGCGAGGCAGAAAGTGGGGGCCAGCGGCTTTGTCGTGGGTCTGGACCTGCTCGATATGGAGCCGCTCGAAGGCGTTGAGTTTATTCAAGGTGACTTCACCGAGGATGGTTCGCTGCAACTGCTTATGGAGAAACTCGACGGCCGGCCGGTAGACCTTGTAATTTCCGATATGGCCCCCAATCTAAGTGGTACCAGGGATATTGATCAGCCGCGGGCGACCTATCTCGTTGAACTGGCGATAGATTTTGCCCAGTCGGTCCTGCGACCGGGTGGGATGTTTCTCGCGAAGTGCTTCGAAGGTGAAGGTATTGATGACCTGCGGGCGTTAATCCGCAGGGATTTCAGGCAGTTAAATAATCTGAAACCGAAGGCATCTCGTAACAAATCGAGAGAAATATACCTTCTGGGACGAGGGTACAAGGGCGCTAATTGAGCATTTTTGAGCCCCTAAAAACAGTATAATGGTCGGCCGCACAACGGTTGCGGGAAAACCAAAGCGCGGCGACAGATCGCCGAGGGATGTTGAACATTGAATGACATGGGCAAAAATTTACTACTCTGGCTGATCATCGCAGCAGTCCTGCTGACGGTGTTTCAGAACTTCAATGTTCGGCCGACGACTGAGGAAATTGCCTATTCCGATTTTCTAGAACTGGTGAACCAGAATCAGGTGAAGTCAGTTGAGATAGACGGGCTCACCATCAACGGTGAGCGCTACGATGGCCAGCGTTTCGAAACGATTCAACCACAGATCACCGACAGCGCTCTGATCGGCGACATGCTTGACCACAATGTTGATTTCAAGGGCAACCGCCCCGAACAACAAAGCATCTGGACCCAGCTGCTGGTGGCGAGTTTTCCGATCCTCGTGATTATCGCCGTGTTCATGTTCTTCATGCGCCAGATGCAAGGTGGCTCGGGTAGCCGTGGTGGCCCGCTGACTTTCGGCAAGAGCAAAGCCAAGCTGCTCGGTGAAGACCAGATAAAAACCACCTTCGCTGATGTCGCAGGCGTCGATGAAGCGAAAGAAGACGTGCAGGAGCTGGTCGACTTCCTGCAGGACCCAAGTAAGTTCCAGAAGCTCGGCGGCAGGATTCCTCGAGGTATTTTGATGGTCGGTCAGCCTGGTACCGGCAAGACGCTTCTGGCCAAGGCGATCGCCGGTGAGGCTAAAGTGCCGTTTTTCAGTATTTCCGGGTCCGACTTTGTCGAGATGTTCGTTGGTGTGGGCGCCTCCCGGGTCCGTGACATGTTTGACCAGGCGAAGAAACAGACGCCCTGCATCATATTCATAGACGAGATCGACGCTGTAGGTCGACACCGTGGCGCCGGTCTCGGCGGGGGCCACGATGAGAGAGAGCAGACGCTTAACCAGCTGCTGGTCGAGATGGATGGTTTCGATGGCAATGAAGGCATCATCGTCATCGCTTCCACTAACCGACCTGATGTGCTCGATCCGGCATTGCTGCGCCCGGGTCGATTCGATCGTCAGGTGGTCGTGCCATTGCCTGACATACGTGGGCGGGAACAGATCCTGAAGGTGCACATGCGTAAGGTGCCACTGGCCGCTGATGTCGATGCAGCAGTCATAGCCCGTGGTACGCCAGGTTTCTCTGGTGCAGACCTCGCTAATCTGGTGAATGAAGCAGCACTGTTTGCGGCCCGCCAGGACAAGCGCACGGTCTCTATGACACAGTTTGAGCAGGCGAAGGACAAGATCATGATGGGTGCGGAACGCAAGTCCATGGTCATGTCAGAGAAAGAGAAGAAGAACACTGCGTACCACGAAGCGGGACATTGCATCGTGGGTTATCTGGTGCCGGAACATGATCCGAGCTACAAAGTGTCGATCATTCCGCGCGGCCGGGCATTGGGTGTGACGATGTTTCTACCGGAAGAAGATCGCTACTCCATGAGCAAACGTTCGATCCACAGCCAGATCTGCTCGTTGTTTGGCGGCCGTATTGCCGAGGAGATGACGCTGGGTCCTGACGGCATCACCACCGGGGCATCCAACGACATCGAGCGGGCGACGAAGATGGCGCGAGCGATGGTGACCAAGTGGGGGTTGTCTGAACAGATGGGCCCGCTGATGTACGACCAGGAGAACGAAGAAGTGTTCCTTGGCATGTCGGCCGGCACACCGCAGTCCCATGTTTCAGATGAAACCGCGAAACAGATCGACGACGAGATCCGTGCAATTGTCGACGACTGCTATACCACCGCGCAGCGCCTGCTAGAAGAGAATCGTGACAAGCTCGAGACCATGGCAGAAGCGTTGCTCGAGTACGAAACCATCGACCGTCAGCAGATCGATGACATCATGGCTGGTAAGAAGCCGAGCCCCCCATCCAGCTGGGATGACTCAGACCCTGGTACACCTCCCGCTGTAGACGGCTCGGAGAAAGACGCCGGCCCGGCTGAGCCAGGCGAATTCGGCGATCCCGCTCACGATCACTAAGGCGGTTTCATGACACGTATCGCGGGGCTGCTGGATTCCGGCCGCCCCGTCGTCATGGGCATACTCAATGTCACCCCGGATTCATTTTCCGACGGCGGTGAATACATCGCCGTCGATGCAGCAGTTACCCGTGCACTTGAGATGATTAGCGAGGGGGCTGACATCATCGATATCGGTGGTGAATCCACTCGCCCAGGGGCGTCTGCCGTCACTGCCGAGCAGGAACTAGCGAGGGTCATGCCAGTTATTGAGGCGCTGCGCGCTGTCTCTGAGGTCCCCATTTCTATTGATACCAGCAAAGCTGCCGTGATGACCGCTGCTGCAGCAGCCGGTGTCGATCTGATCAACGATGTCTATGCCCTGCGTAATCCTGGCGCGCTGGCCGCTGCCGCCGCCGCGGATCTGCCGGTTTGCCTGATGCACATGCAGGGTGAGCCGCGCACGATGCAGCAAGATCCGCAATACGCAGATCTTATCGAAGAGATAAAAGCCTTTTTCGCCGAACGGATTGCGGCGTGCGAATCGGCCGGTATACGGCGTTCGCGTCTGATCCTGGATGTAGGTTTTGGTTTCGGTAAAACGCCCACACACAACCTGCAGTTGATTAACCGCCTGGCAGCCTTTGCCGACCTTGATCTGCCTTTGTTGGTTGGGCTTTCGAGAAAGAGTACCATTGGCAGCATCGTTCCTGATCGACTGATCGGCAGCATTGCCGGCGCGCTGCTGGCAGTCGAAGAAGGTGCCAGAATGGTTCGCGTGCATGACGTGGCGGCCACGGTACACGCATTGCGCATTCGTGCTGCTATCAGGGATGAATCGATTCCAGAGTAATCCAGCGGTAAAGGCGGGCGATAGACAGATGGCCAAGAAGTATTTCGGCACAGATGGCATCAGAGGCAGGGTCGGTGAGCACCCTATCACAGCCGACTTTATGCTTCGTCTCGGCTGGGCCGCCGGTAAAGTTTTCGCGCGGGAAGGCCGGGGTCGCATTATTATTGGCAAGGATACACGGGTCAGCGGTTATATGTTCGAGTCGGCGCTTGAAGCGGGACTCGTCTCAGCTGGTATCGATGTGCTTCTGCTGGGCCCGATGCCGACACCTGCCATCGCATACCTCACACGCACCTTCAATGCCAGTGCAGGCATCGTCATCAGTGCTTCTCATAATGCCTTTCATGACAACGGCATCAAATTTTTTTCTAGTGATGGTGCCAAACTGGATGATGACGTTGAACATGCGATTGAGGCGGAACTCGAAAATGATATGGAAATGGTTTCGTCAGATCAGATTGGCAAGGTCTCTCGCGTCGACGATGCCGCGGGCCGATACATCGAGTTTTGCAAAAGCTGCTTTCCAGCAGACCTCAATCTGCGTGGCCTGAAGATTGTCGTCGATTGTGCCCATGGTGCCACCTACCACATTGCTCCCAGTGTGCTGTCGGAACTGGGTGCCGAAGTCCTCACCCTGGGTGCTGAACCTGATGGCTTCAATATCAATGCTGAGGTTGGTTCGACGTATCCCGGCACCATCAGCGCGCGCGTGGTCGAGACGTCTGCTGATCTCGGTATTGCACTCGATGGCGACGGTGATCGGGTCATCATGGTTGATCACGAGGGGGTAGTCGTTGACGGTGACGAACTGTTGTTTGTGATTGCGGACGACAGGAAGCAACGGGATCTGCTGCACGGTGGTGTTGTGGGTACCCAAATGAGTAATTTCGGCCTGGAAGAGGCACTGGCTGCCGATGATGTTCCTTTTACTCGCGCCAAAGTCGGGGATCGATACGTCCTGGCTGAACTTGCCGCAAAGGGCTGGCAGTTGGGCGGTGAAAGTTCGGGTCATATTCTTTGCCTCGATGTCACGTCTACGGGTGATGGCGTTATTTCCGCCCTGCAGGTGCTGGCCGCGGTGCGTCGCTCCGGCAAGTCGCTGCAGTCATTGAAATCAGGCATGAAAAAATACCCGCAGCACATGATTAACGTTGCCTGCAGTGGCGATGTCGTCCTGCAATCCGGCACTCCACTCGCGGATGCGATTGCTGATACGGAGCGACAACTCGAGGGTAAAGGGCGGGTGTTGCTCCGGCCTTCGGGTACTGAGCCCGTGGTGCGGGTGATGGTAGAAGGACCGGAAGAAGACAAAGTCCGCGAGCTCGCGCGTGATCTCGCTGAAGTCGTTGCGAGGGAGCTCGGATAGAGATGCCAGGCAGTTTGAATCTTACAGTCAAAGTCGTTAAGATTTGCCGCCTTTTGCCGCAGGGCTCTGGAAAACGAGCCAGGAGGGGCCGATGAGGCCGATTAGAAAGCCTCTGGTTGCGGGAAACTGGAAGATGAACGGCGATCGAGCCAGCATCGCCAGCCTGCTGGACGAGATGCTTGTAGAGCTCGATGCGGCAAAGTGTCACCACTGTGAAGTGCTCGTTTTTCCGACGCACGTTTATCTCAGCGAGGTCGTCAGCCGACTGACCGACCATGCGGTAGCTTCGGGTGCACAGGATGTCGACAGTCGTTCCGAGGGTGCTTTCACGGGTGCGGTATCAGCCAGCATGGTCCGCGATATAGGCTGTACCCACGCGCTGGTTGGCCATTCCGAAAGACGAACGTTTTTCGGAGAAGATGACCACACCGTGGCAGAAAAGTACGCCCGGTGCGTAGAAGCAGGATTGACGCCGATCCTTTGTGTCGGTGAAACGCTGGCGGAGCGCGAAGCGGAGCAAACGCTTGATGTAGTGATCCGGCAGCTGCAGGCGGTGGTTGAACGGGTCGGCATGGCGGGCATCGGCGCCGGCATGGTGGCCTACGAGCCGGTTTGGGCCATTGGCACCGGGCTATCTGCGACGCCGGAGCAGGCTGAGGAAGTACACAGCGCGCTCCGCGACAGATTGGTGTCGTCAGACCCTGCCATTGGCGAGGCGATAAGGCTGCTTTATGGTGGCAGCGTAAACGCTGATAATGCGCAGACGTTGTTTGCGATGAAGAATGTAGACGGTGCCCTTGTTGGCGGTGCATCACTTAAAGGTCAAAGTTTTGTAGACATCTGCCGGTTCGCAGATGCATCAGTGTAAAGACGAAAATGGAAAATATAGAAACCCTGGTTCTGGTCCTGCACGTGCTTGCCGCATTGGCGATTATTGGCCTGGTATTAATTCAGCATGGCAAAGGTGCTGACATGGGCTCTGGGTTTGGTTCAGGGGCCAGCACGACAGTTTTCGGCAGCGGCGGCGCCGGCAACTTTATGACGCGCCTGACCACGGGTATTGTCATCGCGTTCTTCCTGACCAGTTTTGGTCTGGCGTTTTTTGCCAAGGAAAAATCAGTGGCCGCAAGGGACCTGGGCATCCCGGTGGTTGAGCAACGAGAGGAGCTGCCCGCTGTTCAGGAAGAGTCGGGCGAACTGCCTGCCTTTGAAGACAGCTCAGATTCGGAGATTCCGGAAGGTTAGATTTTTTTACGCCGAAGTGGTGGAATTGGTAGACACGCTATCTTGAGGGGGTAGTGGGAGAAATCCCGTGGAGGTTCAAGTCCTCTCTTCGGCACCATATTCAAA
>JAYQAI010000036.1:0-36386 GCA_038136715.1 Gammaproteobacteria bacterium
GTTTTTAACTCCAGGAGTTAATGTCAAATCTTCTCGCTGTTGTAGGCCTTCACAGCTCTGAAATCTCGCCTCCCCAGATACCTTGCGTGACAAGCAGTGCTTTGAGTGCCGACTCAAACAACTTGATCTCTGGCGTTGTTAGTTTTTTCTCATCGAAAAGTAATTTCTCGAGTGACTCTGCGGTGTGGCCAGAAACAAGTGCGTTGTAATGTTCTAATTGCGCTGGATTCATGCGCGTACCGCGTTGCCGCTGATACGCGAAACCTTTAATACTTAAATTCTGGTTGATGGACCAGATGATTTCATCTAGCCCGTATACGCCTTTTTCTGTTCTGGCGTGGACAAAACCCGCGACACCATCTGACCCAAAGACCACATACAGGTTATGCCTGCCGGCCTCGTCGAAGGTTTTTGTTGATAGTTTCTGCTGCACGCTGAACCTTACTGTGTCGCTGATCACGCCGTCCAGGGTTTTGTAGGAGGTAAAATCCGGGAAAAATTGCTGAATGGACTCCACGGGTTCACGAATCGCGCAAAAAGCGATAGCACTGGCTTGTAACGGCAACAAAATCGTAAGCGAGAACAGCGCAAAGCCTCGCAGCGTTGCTTTGTGTTTATCAAAAATAGTTCGCATTCTATTACTCCCACCTATACTTTAGTTGGAACTCTAGGAAATCCTGGTCGTCATCGCTCGCGAAGGACCGAAACTGCCTAGAATATTGCAGACCCCAGGTGAATCCCTCGACAAAACCGAAGCGCCAACCCAGAGTCAGTTTGATGTCACGCTGCCATTTTCGCTCCCGCTCCTCGTTAAAGGCCTTAATTTGCACGTAACCAATGCGTGATTCGTCGACATTTGACCAGTTCAGCTCGACCAGTCCATTCCAGGCATCATTGCTACCCGTTTCCCCGGCAGATAGTTGACCCAGGAGCCCGAATCTTCCCAGATAAGCTGAACCATCTAGAGCAATGCGTTTGCGGGGCGAGAGATTGCCGTTACCCAGAAGTACGTCACCCTTGAAAAACGACAAGCCAAATCCGGCATTTGGCAGTAATCGTTGCCTGTTAAATGCTGTGCCGATTCTGCCACTGAATGCCCAGGGGCTGTTCCTGTCCCGGTATTCGAGGCCACTGCCTCTTGAAAGCAACGTGGCATAGGAAATTCCAGACACGGTTCCATTGACACCCACACCCCAGTCAACCTTCAATGCCAGGTCTCTGGGCGTCAGCAGTGATCTCAGGCTCTTTGAGGTCGTTACTGGCACCTCAAGCCCAAAGGGAAGCTCGGTATGCCCCACCATCACATTGAACCGACCATCACCCGAGACGTGGAAGTTTAGGGAGAGGTTCCGCGCGACCCCCTCACAATCATGGTCTTTTTCGAAAATGGGTGCAGGCATTATCTGGTTATCCGTGCACCAGACATCCAGTTGGACATTGGCAGTCGCTATATTGCTTCGCTCACCAACGAAAACCTTACGTGCGTCTATCCCCGTAGAATAGAGGAAGCCAAGGTTCCCCGAATCATAATCTGCAGCATAGTTGCCTTTCGCGACAACTTCATAGGCCACTGACCATTCGTTATCGGCGTACGTGGCTCGTGGCAGCGCCAGGCAGCAAATTATCGCCAAGCAGACCGTTTTAAGGAGATCTTTGTTTTTCACGCGTTCCTCCTACAGCACACACTGATGATGTTAGGCTGACCCTATAATGGACCGCATCAAGGAAAAATTACAATAATCCTGAATAAATACCAGCAAAATTGCCAGTTACCGATAGTTACAAATTGTAACTATCGGTAGTCAAAATTGCCGATAAAGGGACGCGGTAAACACAAGGTTCAGGGCACGGGACGCACGATCCCCCTCTGACTGCAGAACTCAGTCAATGCGGGATATGCGGCCCGTGTCGACGACTTGTGATCTGACCAAAGGTCCACCCGCACCGGCGATAACAAACAAGTCTCCATTGCGACCCTGCAGTTGCACCGGCACGCCGGAGCGCTTTGCGATGGCCGCATTCTGCGCGATGTGCTCGGCTTCACCATGCACCGGTATCGCAATCGCGGGTTTCACCCATCGATACAGACTAGCCAACTCGTCCTGGCAGGCGTGACCAGATGCATGCACGGGTAATTCGTAATTGTCAGCATGAATCACGAGGATGCCGCGATCACGAAACCGGGACACCAGCGCGGCTATTGCTCTTTCATTCCCCGGGATAGTGCGGGCGCTGAATACGACAAGGTCTCCTGCATCGAGGTTAAGTCCTGGATGACTATCGTTAACAAGTCGGCTTAACGCAGCACCAGGTTCACCCTGGCTCCCTGAGGCAATGGCCAGCACCTCGTTTCGCGGCAGGTAGCCAAGATCGTTCACACTGATCGGCCGGAAGTCATCATCGAGGTACCCGCAAGCTCGACCAGCCTGAGCCATGGTGTTGAGCGACCGTCCAATGACACCGATGTATCGGCCACAGCGAGCGGCGATACTGCCGAGCGTCTGCAGGCGCGCCACATTGCTTGCGAAACAGCTGACAACGACGCGTCCGGCGGCTTGCTGGACTACCTGCTGCAATCCGCCACGCACATCCCCCTCTGAAACTGATGTGCCCGGTGAGATTGCGTTGGTTGAGTCGCAGACCACCGCATCAACCTGACCCAACAGGGCAAATTGGTCGTGATCGAAGCCTGGTTCCACCACGGGGTAGCGATCTATCTTCCAGTCTGCCGTGTGTAATACCGTGGCCGCCTGAGTTGAAATCAGGAGGGCATGTGTTTCAGGGGTTGAGTGAGTGATGGGCAACCAGCGCACCGTAAACGGACCAATATCAAGCGTCTCTCGACTGTTCACGGTGACTATCGGCACCTCGCTAAACCCAGCCTCGGCAAAGCTGCGACGCAGAAGAAAGGCAGAAAATGGTGTCGTGTAGATCGGCACGCGGCATCGATTCCAGACTTCCACCACAGCACCAATGTGGTCCTGATGCGCATGAGTAACGATGATGCCGGCCAGTTGCTCGCGCCGTTCGGTGATGAACTGGGGGTCCGCCATCATCACGTCATCACCGTCAAACATGACGCCGCAGTCCACCATCAACCAGCCACCGCGATGGCCGTAGAGGTTAAGGTTCATGCCGATTTCGCCACAGCCGCCAAGCGGCAGGAACCAGAAGTCAGATGTGGATGGGGTTAAGTTGTGGGACAAGAAATTGCACTCAGGAGACAAGCTGAAGACTACGTCATTTTGCGGCTTATTGCTCCACGACAGTCAAGCATCAATACTTGATCGGAAGTAACGACTTTTTAGCAGATGCTACGCTGCCGATATTCCGCAGGGTGATAGTGGTGCTTCAAATATTATTGCTGCTATTCCTGGACAGCAGACGCTTCGGAACTGTCTCCTTTTTAAATTGGCTGCTTGTATGTTGCTTGACACTTCTGAGTCGGTGAAGGAAGTTTCTCAATGAATAACCTTAATGCGCTCTGACCTTGCTTCTGCGTCATTCAAGAATACGACAACGTCGATTTCTTGTGCGACAGGTTTCAAGCTCCACCAAAAAATGTAGTAGGATTTTGCCATCAGATGGTTTAAGCCGAGAGATCGGGTGCGGTAGGTACGACCATTCGGGTAGCGCAGGGTGACACGCAGCGTGTCCCCTGGTAAGCCGCCGGCGATCAGTACACCCACCACTAGGTCATTGCCATGAGCGACGGCCGTTAGATTTGGTTGTTCGTCGATGATGATACGTTTTCTTTCTGTCTGATCTTCCGGCAAGTTACCCGCCCTAATGACTAAATCCTACAGAACGAAAGGCATTTGGTAAGGTGGCGGGTCCAGAAACATATCATTCTCCATCGACGAAATAGCGACGCCATCACAGCCTAAGACCTCGAAATGCAGATGCGGCCAAGTTGAGCTGCCCGAGCTCCCGATAAGCCCGATTGGTTGGCCGGCTCTAACCCTGTCACCAACACGGACCAGGGCAGAATCCTTGCGCAAATGCAGGTACCGGGTAAGCATTCCATTTTCATGATATATGGCAATGTAGTTGGCTCGCTCAAACTCGCCAGGAGGTCGATCACGATTCGATTTCAGCGACCTGCTTGAATGCCCGTCTTCATATTGGCTGACAACACCTTCAGCAGCCGCAAGCACTTGCACACCCTGCACCATCGTTCTAAATGATGTGATTACGATGTCGATAGCATTGTGTCCGTCATAGGTGCGCTGCCCGCCTTCGTAATCCAAAGTGAAGTTACTCCTCGAATCGAGGTCAAAGAAATTGGTTGTCGTCCAATCTTTTCCAATTTCGCCCTCTACGGGCCAAGTCAGCGGCAGTGTCGATGGTTCGCACTTTGCGTGAACGTCGACAGCCAGTTCAATTACCACCATAAGAAGCGAAAGTTTGACAAGGACTGGGGGCGCTAAATATCGTCGTAATCTGGCAGTCATCAACCCGACTCGATAGTGCGTAGACCAATGATCAGGGCAGTGATTCGCCCATTGACGCTTCGATGATCTGGTAGACATCCTTCCGCTCCAGCGTCACATCGAGGGCCTGCTTTGCCTGCGCGATCCGATCACGATCAATACTGCCAACGAGAGCAACTGGCTTCGCAGGGTGGGCAAGGACAAACGCCAGGCTGATGGTCGCCTGGTCGACACCTTCGCGTTCCGCAAGTGACTGCAGAACTTCCACCAATGCAGCAGGTAAGTCCTGGCTGGCGGCCAGTTTCCCTCCGGCGAGCGGACTCCAGGCCGTGACCAGTTGCTTGTGCTGCATGCATTGGTCAAAGGTTCCATCAAACAATGGATCAAGGTGCAGAGCAGAGAATTCCGGTTGCTGGCAGACAATTTCACCCGGCAAATACGACATCAACGCTTCAGTCTGGCTCGGCAAATAGTTAGATACCCCAAGCGTCCTCACCTTGCCGCTCTGCTTGAGGTTCTGCAGCACGCGGGCCGTTTCCTCTGGATGCGTCAGCATGTCGGGCCGGTGTATCAGGTAAAGGTCGAGTTGCTCTACACCGAGTCGCCGCAGAGAGGCTTCGCACGCGGTTTCAAGGTAGGCAGAATCGTAGGGTACACCGGGTATGATTCCGCCTTTTGACGCCAGCACCATCCGATCACGCAACGCTGGTGCATCGTTCAATACCTGCCCCAGGAGTTCTTCACCCGAGCCAAAGGCGGTCCCACCCCAGTCGAGCCCATAGACATCGGCGGTATCGATCAGGTTCATGCCGTTGCCAAGCGCAGCTTCGATGCACCCGCGCGCATCGCCAACGCTCATATTGATTAGTCGCCAGCAGCCATAACCCAGCGGGCCAACGCTGATGTCGTCTGCCAATTGTCTTGGTGAATCGCTGACCAGGTTTGTCATCGGTCTCAGGCTGAGTATTTCGAGATTAGTTTAATGTCTGAAGAAAAAGAAACCCCGGGCACCATCGGTGCCCGGGGCATAAAGTTTGAATTTCTGACGGCTACTTGCAGGTCTTAGCGTCGCGCTTGCCTTTGCAGCTATTGGAGCAACAATCGGCATCGCTCGTGCAACTGGCACCCTTCGGCAACAGTTCACACTGCTGTGGACCGCCACCGCCACCGCCACCACCGCCACCACCGTCGCATCCATTGGTGGAGAGATAGTTCAAAGCGTCGCTGGCCTGGACCAGACCGTAGCCATAACTCGTATCGCGACCGGCATCACCCAGATCCTCCGCAGTGGCAATCAGCGCATTTCTGATGGCCTGGTTGTCGCAATTCTCATGGTGACTCCAGACCAGCGCAGCAACTGCCGAGACATGTGGCGTTGCCATGGATGTACCATCGTATATCGAGTAGTTACCGGTCTGCACGACGACAGAACTTGCAGCCCCAAGAGCTGACAACATCGCGGCGCCATCCGTGTCTGTCACACCAACGGAAGGGATTGTCGTAGCGACACCACCCAGGGTGCCAGAGAGCGCGCCAGCCTCATTGTTATAGATAATGGCCGCGACGCCACCACCTGCCTGGCAGTTGAGCACTTTGTCAGCAAAGCTGATGACACCACGCTCAATCAAACAGACCGACTGACTCGCCGCGCAAACACCCTCAGCCGTACCGCAGTCAACCAACGCCCCGCTGGCAGAGCCCTGGGCCGAACCATCCATTGCAAGCGCTTCATAGCTGGCACCAGCGACACTGGTTTGAACGTCACTGCCGGTACCCATCGGGACCGTTGATTTCACTGCGACACCGGGTCCGGACAACTCAACCTGGTCATTGCGCTGCGAAAAGTCTGCGAGCGCCTTGTTACTGTCAATGGCAGCAACAGAAACCACAGAGCTATAACTCGCAGGGTAACTCTTCCGCGTATTGCCATCATTGCCGGCTGCAGCAATTGACAGCACACCCCTGCCGTCTGCTGCGGCAAAGGCTCGATCTTCCGAACGGCTCTTGAAGCTGCCGCCCAGACTCATGCTGACCACATTTGCGCCGCTTGCTTCACACGCGTCCAGTGCTGCAACGAGACTCGAAGAGTAGGCCCAGCCCGAGGCACCAAAGACTTTAATGATATGCAAACCAACGGTGCCGTTCGGCATCACACCAACAACACCTTTGTTGTTGTTAGCGACAGCGGCGATGGTCCCCGCAACATGGGTGCCGTGTCCGCTCTCGTCCGTTGCCCAGCTGCCCGTTCCAGGGTCGTCAGTACCGCTGACGGTAGTGGTCGGCAGGTCCTCGTGATTAAGGTCGTAACCGGAGTCGATGATACAAACTGTTCTGTTGCCCGCCAGGTTGTCGTCCACCAGGTTCGCCTGCACCATGGCAATACCGTAGGGCGAAACCTCTGCCATCGGATAGCGTTTCACATCATCTTCGATGAATTCGATTTTCGATTTCCGACTCAGATTCTCGATCGCCTTGCTGGGCAGCGTCGCGACAACGGCATTTCTCTGCCTCATGTCGTAGTGAATTTCAGCAGCTGAATTCTTCAAGGCTGCTTCCGCGACGGAGCGGCCACCCTCTTTATATGCAATCCATACACGCTTTTTCTCAGCAGCAGAAAACGCTGAGAGCGGCATCAAAGCGATGACGAGTGCAGCTAGCAAAACTTTTCGCATTCTGTAGTCCTTCATTTTTTTTATTAATCTCACTAGCCCGACTGTCATTGTTGCAACAGCAGGCCTTCCGTATGGCGCAATCTTTAGGGAATGCCTGTTTCTGGCGCTCCCTCGTTGCGTTCTGCAACCCTAAATGCAACTCGGAATGCTGTCTATTTCTGAATTTGCAAAAAATACAAAGTCATTACGAGTTTGAGTATATGCTTACACGAACCGAAAAAACTCTCAATGGCTCTCGGGTTAGAGCGCAGATATTTACAGTACAATCTCCCGCGGGCCACGCGCTGGCGAAACCCCAACGACCGATCAATGCAGGCTGATCCAAACCTATGCCCTTCGACCCCGAACTACTTGTCTCTTTAGGCCTGAACCAGACCATACCTACCGAGGTGAATGGCAGACGCAATGGCGTCAACAATGACCCCGCCTGGGACGCAGGCTACACCCCGTGTCCTGAGGCATTCCCTGACGATTCAGTGCCAGCCGGTGAAGTCACCAAACTCGAAGACTGGAATGAGTCAGAGATTTACCCAGGGACAACCCGAAATATCTGGCTTTACCGACCCGCTGTGACTGCCAGTGACCCGCTGAATCTGATCGTTTTCAACGACGGCCCTTTCTACCTGGCGCGAAAAGGTCCGGCACGCGCCGCACAGGTGCTGGACTCGCTGCATGACCGCGATGAGGTCGAGCCGACTGCAGCAATCTTCATCGCCCCGGGTCTGCCGGATCACGACGTCACGCCACCCATTGCATCCTACAGCCCGCTGGAAGCGCAGCGCAGCCTGGAGTACGACCAGCTCACACCACGCTACGGTGAATTTCTGTTTACAGAAATGCTGCCACTGCTGGAGCAGAAACTGAGTTTGAAAGTCTCCTCTGATCCGACGCGTCGCACCGTCTGTGGTATCAGCAGTGGCGGCATCGCGGCCTTCAACGCAGCCTGGTATCACCCCGATCAGTGCCGGCGGGTGCTCAGTCATTGTGGTTCCTACACCGACATCTGGGGTGGCCACAATTACCCCTCACTGATTCGCCAACAGCCCCGCAAACCGATCCGAGCTTACCTGCAGAGCGGCGAGAATGATGCCAACACGCCCTTCGGCAACTGGGCCTTTGCCAACCAGGCCATGGCCAGTGCGCTGGCGTTCGCCGGCTATGACTATCACTTCGAATTCGGCCAGGGCGGCCACAGCCTGAACCACGGCGGCTCACTGCTTGCTGACAGCCTGCGCTGGCTCTGGCGGCCAGACTAAAGTGACGATCTGGCTGCATCTGCGACTGTACCAGGGCTCGCTGTTAGGCGATCATTAAGGTTTGTTTTTGTCGGGCGAGAGAGTTGAAACAAAGGTTTACTGAGCAACACATTGAGGCGTGGGAGCAGACGGGTTTTACCGTGATTCCTGCCTTTTTCAGTGACTCTGAAATCGCCCCGATTCGCAGCGAGTACGAGCGCATCTATGGCACCCGCGGCACCGGCAAGGGAGAAGAACTCAACCTGAAAACCGCTGATGCATTCGGCGATTTTCGGCAAGAGCAGTTCACCAACATCGATACCTTCCCCTATAAGGCCAGTGCAGAGATGAACCTTCTCTGTCTGCATCCGCAGTTGATCGCACTGGCCGAAAGCCTGCTGAATTCATCCGCCGTGCATATGTACCAATGCCATACCTGGGCAAAATACACCGGTGAGACAGACTACGACCAGAAACACCACTGCGACTTCCCGAACCATACCCTGCTGGTGCCCTCCGATAACCCGCAACAACGCACGGTCGACATCATCATCTACATCACCGACGTGACGGATGCTCACGGCGCGCTGCACTACGTATCTAAAAAGGACAGTGACCACCTGCTTCGACAGGGCGCGATCTATGCGGCCGAACCGGATCAGCAGGCTGCACTCAAAGCGGTTGAGAAGTCGGCCGCCGGGCCTGCCGGCACCGTCGTTGCCCACAGCATTGACACCTTTCACCGTGGCACCAATCTCACGGCACCTGGCGGTCACCGTTTCACAATGACCGTCGGCTACAAATCGGCGGGCAACGACATGATTGGTTACAACGTCTGGCAGGACTCAGAAGGCCGCGACTGGTCGCCCATCTTCGCAAACGCGACGCCAGAGCAGCTGAGCCGTCTGGGCATCCCCAGCCCGGGCTCTGACTACTGGACTGAACGCACACTGAAGTTAAGTCAGGCACGCTGGCCCGACTGGGATATGCAGGCCTACTTTAGTGCTGCCGGTGTGACGCCATCAAAGAAACAACAGGCCCGCGCCAACTGAACGCCAAACGCATATCTTACGCGCGCCTTTCCGGTCTGCCGGTCAGGCCGAACTACTGTGAGCTCAGGCTCGCATTAAAGCGTCCTTTCTGTTCCTGCCGTTTTACGTCAGCAGACGGTTCTGCCAGGCGCTCAAGGGTGACACCATGAATCGCGCCGGTGAAGGCGTAGTCGTGCGGATACTTGCCGACCGGTGACCCCGTGTCGCGCCCTACGTCAAACGTTTCACCGCTCATAGAAAAAATAACGGGCACCGTCCGCTCAATTCTGTCGGCAGCCACCTCGATATCGTTAACCCGTAACCTGACATCACCACCGGCGGCGAAGCCGCCATCATGGTCATACTCGACCACGAGGTGGTGATCGCCAGCAGCGAGCGGTGCACCTTGCAGTGTCGTGAACTCATGGCCGAACCAGTTATAAACGTAGGTCGGACGGCCTTCGGCATCAAAATAGAGACTCCAGCCTGCCATATTCCCACCCTGGCAGGCGATCACGCCTTCGGCCTCATCTTCAATCGATATCGCAGCTGAAATTCGGAAGGACGTATTCTTCAGGTTAACGACGCCATGTTCGGGCAGACGCACATGACGGCGCCCATAGGTGATCTTGCTGTGACCCTCCAGCGAGTGCGGTACGGCATAGTCTCCACCGCGCCGGGCCGAGGCATCACGCAGCGGGTAGACACCATGTTTCTCGGCTTCAGCCTCGAACAGCGCGCGCAGCTCTGCCAGCTTTTCCGGGTGCCTGGCCGCCAGGTCAAGGCTCTGCGAGAAGTCATCCGCAATGTGATAGAGCTCCCAGACTTCCTGTTCACCATCAAACTCGTAACCCGCAAACCGGATCCAGGGCAGCCGGCCGTGAAAACAGGATGCCATCCAGCCATCGTGGTAGATAGCACGGTTACCGAGGATCTCGAAATACTGAGTGGTGTGGTTACTTGGTGCTGATGCATCCTTGAAGCTGTAGGCCATGCTCTGGCCGTGCACTTCTGCCTGCTCGATGCCATTGACGCGCTGCGGCATTTGAACACCGGTCACTTCCAGCAGTGTCGGGAACAGGTCAATAACATGATGAAACTGATCCCGCAGTCCCCCTGCCGCTTCGATCCCCTTTGGCCAGGACAGCGCCAGCGCGTTGCGGGTACCACCAAAGTGCGAGGCGACCTGTTTCATCCACTGGAAGGGTGAATCCAGCGCCCAGGCCCAGCCGACATTGAAATGGTTTTCGCAGCGGTCGGTGCCGAAGTCGTCCATGTGTTCCAGCAACCACTCAGGGTCTTCATGCACGCCGTTCTGGAACGAAGGCGCGCTCCAGGCGCCGTGCACGGTGCCTTCTGCCGAAGCGCCGTTATCCCCGGTGAGATAGACCACCAGGGTGTTGTCAAAAACACCGGACTGCACCAGGTAATCAATGACCTTTTCAACCTGGGCATCGGTATGCGCCATAAAACCGGCGAAGACTTCCATCAGGCGTGACGCCACGGGTTTGTAACGGTCGGGGTACTCTTCCCATGAGGGCACCTGCTCCGGCCTTTGCGTCAGCGCGGTACCGGCCGGGATCACGCCCAGTGCCAGCTGACGCTGGTAGATTTCCTCGCGCAGCACATCCCAGCCCTGGTCGAACGCACCTTTGAAGCGATCACTCCATTCCGGCGCGACATGATGGGGCGCATGCACGGCCGCCGGCGCGAAGTAACAGAAGAAGGGTTTGTCGGGTGCCGACACCTGCTGCCGCGAGATCCATTCAATCGCTTTCTCTGCCAGATCTTCCGTCAGATGATAATCGTCACGGCCAAGATGAGGCTCGACTGGCGTCGTCTGGTCATAGACCGGCGGCTCCCAGTGCGAGGCCTCAGCGCCGATGATGCCGTAGAAACGTTCGAACCCCATGCCGGTCGGCCAGCGATCGAAAGGGCCCGCCGGGTTCTGTTCCCATGAGGGCGTCAGGTGCCATTTACCGAAGCAACCGGTGGAATAGCCATTCTGCTTCAGGATCTCGGCGATTGTCGCGGTCTCTGGCGGTATGGCACTGTCATAGGCGGGGAAGCTGTTGGCAATTTCTGTAATGCCACCCATGTGCACACTGTGATGATTACGGCCCGTCAACAGCGATGCACGGGTTGGAGAACACAGTGCCGTCGTATGAAACTGGTTGTACTTGAGGCCTGCCTCGGCCACTTTGTCGACACCCGGAGTGGGTATCGGCCCACCAAAAGTACTGCAGGTGCCGAAGCCCACATCATCGAGCATAACCAGCAGGATATTCGGTGCTCCGGCGGCCTGCTTGTTGAGCGGCAGGCGGCGCGCTGCAGCGTCCTGGTAAAGGCGCTCGATTCTGCCCTCGAAGGGTGGGGTCTGCTTCGGGATGTCGCTCATGACCGTTCTCAGCTGTTGAGGGATTTGACGTCAAAGCAGGCGAAGAAACGCTGTAAACGCTGGGCGTCGCTGGTTTCAACCTGGCCTGAGGCGAGGCCATCACTGAGGGCAAGTTTACCTGCCAGCAGTTCCGCCCAGTCTGAATGACTGACGGCCAGGGTCAGCGTTGCAGCCGTCCCTTCCACCGGCACAGCAACCGAATGGCGCACAGCCAGACCACCCGCCGAGCCGTCACTAAACTGAACCCTCAGCTCATCCGAGAAACCTTCCGACTGCGCCGGTACCAGCAGCACTCGCAGCAGCGCGAGGGATTCAACCGCGGGCCGCCGCAGGATCTCACTTTTCTGCAGACGGTGGACACGAAACCGGGTGAGGTCGATCTTCTCTTCAAGCTCCAGTGCGCGGGTGATGCACCAGTTCCTGACGTTGGCGGAGGTCGTTGACTGGGCAACCTGCCGCAGGGCCTCTGCCAGTCGGCCCCGGTCTTCCGGCGTACCGGCATCCGCCCGGCCCTGCGCATTCACATCAGAGCGCACCAGCCAGGACGCCAGTTCAATAGCCCAGCGATAATCGTTGTCTGCCATCGCGGCATCGACAGCCTCGCGCACCTTCTCAATACCACCGAAGCCTTCGATCAGTTTTTGCGCGCGTTCCGGTGCGGGCACCGGGAACAGGTGGGCCTCATCCTCATCGAACCAGCCAAACAGGCCGGTGTAGATCTGGCGTACATGATGCTCCACCAGGCCGTAGAGCTGGCGGGTCGTGTAATGGCCCTTGAAGTACTCGGGCAGTTCGATCGCAGCAATGGCCTCGTTCAGGGTCAGACCAAGATTGGCGCAGCGCACCGTCTGATCCCACATAAACTGTATGGTATCCCGATAGTCGATCACGCACTGACGAATCACATCCTTGCCCGCAAGCGGTGGGCCGTGCGCGCCGGCAAGGTACTCAGCATCAAGTCCGCCGAGCTGATCCAGCCCGCGCAGCAGGATGCGCGGGTCCCGATATTCTTCGCCGCGAATCGCAAACACATTAAACAGCGCGGGCCAAAGCAGGTTATTCACGGCAAGATCCAGTTCAGGAAACCAGATCGTGACAGAGTCCGTTGCATCTGAAGGCGCCGGGTAGAACTCGACGTCGAGCCCGGCAATGGTCGCGCTGGTCGGCGTGTCAAACGTGTGCTGTGCCGGCACATGGCCATGGGTAAAGGGCGAGTGATCCGGATTGCGGAAGAAATTTCCGAGGCCGACATTGACGACGCCATCTGGTCCCTCGGTGGGCATGGCAATCGCAAACTGTTGCACCAGTCCCCGCGTCACCCGCGGCGAGATCTCACCGCCGAAGCGATTGAGGTTGGCCTCGATGCCACTGTGCCCCCAGATAGGCAGGTCCGGATTCTCATCTACGAGTACGCGAGTGCCGCCAACATAGTGGAAATGTGTGTAGATGCAGGCCACCACCGGCGCATCGGTGTGCTGCCTGACCTCGGCCAGCGCCGCGGCCATCTCTTCATTACACTCACCCGTGTCAATGACGATCAGGCCCTCAGGACCCTCGACAAAAGTCTGGTTCGAGAGACCGTTACCTACCAGTGACCACGCCTTGTCGCCCAACGGATAGAGTTTTCTGACAAGCCGCTCGCTGTGGGCAATCGCATCCGGCTGGGCCAGCTGGCCTCGGTCTGCCTGCTGTGTGTCGCCTGCGACAAAAGAGTCACGCATTGTTATCCCCTCTCTCTTTGTTCTTGTTGTCAATCTTGTTGTGGTTCTTGTTGTGGCTCAGCCGTCGTAAAAGTGCGGCGAGTGCAGGCCGAACAGTCGGCGCTCGCGGCGACTCTCTATCCTGGCCAAGGCTTCGTCACTCAGGTGGTTGACCTCGGCCGTGGTCCTGACGCGCTGCGCGACATCGCGGCGACCATAATGCACCTGCAGGAAGAAACGTCCCTGGTCGTTTGGACCCTGCGGCATGCGCCGGTGCCAGACGTCTGAGACAAACGCGCCGACATCACCGGCCTCGGCAAGCAGGGGCACAACGCCCTGCCCGTTCCAGGACAGGTCTTTATCCCACAACTGGTCCAGCGGCGGGAAACCGCCCGAGACGTGACTGCCCGGAATCACACCGGTTGGACCATCATCAATGTCGCAGTCCTGCAGGTAGATGTGCACGCCGACTGCAAACACAGGGTGCGGGATCTCAGCGGGCCACTCGGTGCCCGGTGGCAGCGGCACATGTGGGCCGGCATCGATGTGCCAGACGCCGCCGCCGTGTTCAGACGCATGCGCCGCGCCATTCTTCCAGGCGGTATTGGCGATGATATGACAATCTTCACCAAGCAGCGGTTCAATGACATCGAGGATGCCGCGATGCGCAACGGCCCGCTGGCAGGCAGCGCTGCGATTGAACATCTCGTAGCGAAATTCCGCATCATCCTCGAGTGAACGCTGCCTGGTGCGACCATCAGGCGGCAGGGCATCAAAGACCCTGTTAATCTCGAATTTCAATTGTTCCACTTCAGCCGCCGTAAACACCGATTTCAGCAGAACGTAACCTTCAGCTTCCAACTGCGCGCTGGCGGGCGGCGCTGACGCCCCATCAAGATGCTGCAGGTAACTCTGTTTACGTGTCAGCATGGCTGGTCGCCGCCGCGTACTGATCCCGAAACCGCTGGTTGGCCTCGCGCAACGCAGCATCCGCATCGACATCGAACTGCCGCGCCAGGTTAACGCAGGCAAAGAGCAAGTCACCGACCATCTCGCTGCTGGCGTCCCCCTGCCACTGATCTGTTTTTAGCAGTTTTGTCAGCTGACCCAGGGTCTCATCGGCCCTGGCCTGGGGCATGCCATTTTTGTGTGCCTTCTTCTGCAGTTTCTGCGCCTGCATCAGGCCCGGCAGGTTGGCGGGAATATCATCCAGCGGGCTGCTGCCGCCGGCATCACCTCGTGCGGCTTTCTCGGCTGCCTTGATCTCATCCCAGCGGGTCAGCACGTCGCCAGGGGTTTCGTGTACCTCGTCGGCGAACACATGAGGGTGGCGCCGGATCATCTTGGCGACGATACCGGCGACAACATGACCGAACTCAAACTCGCCTGCTTCCTTCGCCATCTGGGCATGAAAGACCACCTGTAGCAAGAGGTCCCCCAGTTCATCTTCGAGATGGGCCATGTCATCACGTTCGATGGCATCCACTACCTCGTAGGCTTCTTCCAGCGTAAAGGGCGCAATGGAACGGAAGTTCTGCTCGAGATCCCAGGGGCAGCCGCCATCGGGGTTGCGCAGTCGCGCCATCACCTGCAGCAGTGAATCAATTTTCGAGTAATCTTTTTCTTCAATCATGGTGCTATTTAACCACTAATTGCTTGACCGTCCGACTGCTCGACGCTGCCCGGTATTCAGGCTAAGGTCGGCGCAAAACAACAAGAAAGGATTCGATCCCGTGAACTCCCTGCTCAAGTGGCTGCTAACCGGCGTGGCCCTGCTCCTGATCGTCGCGGTATCTGCGCTGCACTTTGTCGTGCCTGGCATCGTCGAGGACGGCACCAACGTCAACCTGCCCCACGATGACTATGTGATCCGCCCGGAGGTGCAGAAGCTGCACGACTCACTGTTCATTGCCGACCTGCACAGCGACTCCCTGCTCTGGAAGCGCGACCTGTTGCAGGAATCCGAGATCGGCCATATGGACTTGCCGCGCCTGCAGCGCGGCAACGTCGCCCTGCAGGTGTTTTCGGCCACGACCAAGAGTCCTGAAGGCCAGAACTACCGGCAGAACACCGGCGACTCTGACCGTATCACCTGGCTCGCCATGGGCATGTTCTGGCCCATGCGCACCTGGAACAGCATTTACGAGCGGGCCGTGTACCAGCTTGAGAAGCTGCATGCATTTGCCGAAAGGAGCGACGGCGAGCTGGTCGTGATCCAATATCGTGAGGAACTCGAGGCCTTTCTTGCGCGGCGCGATGCCGGTGAAAACGTCACCGGTGCACTCTACCTGATTGAAGGCGCACACCCGCTCGAGGGCAGTGTCGACAACCTCGACAAGCTGGCGGCACAGGGCCTCGCTATCTCTGGCTTCACCCACTTCTTCGACAATGAACTGGGTGGCTCCCTGCACGGCACCAGCAAGGCCGGGTTGTCCGAGTTCGGCCAGGCCGCGCTGCAGCGCATGGATGAGCTCGGCATCATCATTGATATCGCCCATGCCTCGCCGCAGATGGTGGCCGATATTCTTGATGCGACCGACAGGCCGGTGATCCTGTCGCACGGCGGCGTCAAAGCCGTCTGCGACCAGGGCAGGAATCTGGATGATGCACTGATGAAAAGGGTTGCCAGTGAGGGCGGCCTGATCGGTATTGGTTACTGGGAGGGTGCGGTCTGTGATCCCTCACCTGCCGGGATCGTCAAAAGCATCCGCTATGCCATTGACCTGCTGGGCGTCGATCACGTTGCCCTCGGCTCGGACTATGACGGCGCTACCGCGGTACTCATCGATACCTCGGAACTCGCGATCCTGACGCAGACCATGATCGATACCGGCTTTACCGAACACGAGATTCGCCAGGTGATGGGTGAAAACGTGCGGCGCTTCCTGCGCAACCGCCTGCCGCTGAAACAACCAAAGCAAACCGTCACCGATATCGCTGCTGCTCACCAGGCAGCACTGGTACTCGATGCTCACGCCGACGTTGAGATCCCTGGCAAGGAAAGCCGCTATGTCGGTGATGATGGCAGGTCACAGGTCGCCCCCGACAAGATGCGGGCTGGCGGCGTAGATGCCGTTGTCATGGCAGTTGCCGTCGGCCCAGGCCCACGCGATGAGGCGGGTCACGCCGCGGCGAAGGCACGGGCCGATGAAGAGCTGAATGCAATCCTCACCATGACCGCTGATCCCGATGACGACCTGGTCCTGGCACGCAATGCAGATGAACTGGCAACTGCCCAAGCAGCGGGTAACCTCGCCCTGATTCTCGGCCTGCAGAACGCCCGCATTTTCGGCAGCGATCTTTCGAACATTGATCAGTACTACGAGGCAGGCGTCAGGGTCTTCGCCCTCACGCATATGGGTCACAATGATTACGCGGACTCCTCACGGCCCATCTTTATCGCCGAACTCGGACAGCACGAGCCAACCGAAGAGCACGGCGGGCTGAGTCAACTGGGTCAGGAAGCCGTCGCGCGAATTAACGAACTTGGCGGCATCATCGATGTGTCTCAGCTCTCAAGGGCTGCCACCCTCGAGGTTGTCTCACGTTCTTCTGCTCCCGTGATTGCCAGCCACTCCAATGTGCAGCGCCTGTCGGACGTGAGTCGGAACCTTTCCGATGAAGAGATCGATGCGATTGCTCGCGGCGGTGGCGTGATTCATGTCGCACCGTTTCGCGGCTACCTGTTTGACTCCAGCAACCAGGCGCTGGATGCGGCGATTCGAACGGTGCGCCGCGAGGCCGGCCTGAAAGAAGGCTACTTGTATCCGTTCGAGCTTTACTGGGAGCTGGATGACCCGACAGTTCAGCAGCGATTCCTGACCGGCGTTAGCGATCTACTCGGGCCGGGCAGCGTCAATGCCATGCTCGATCATATCGACTACATCGTGGCCCGGGTGGGTATCGATCATGTTGGTATTGGCACTGACTTCAACCACGGCAGCGGCATCGAAGGTTTCAAGGACGCGAGCGAGGCCATGAATGTAACCCGGGGACTGGCTGAGCGGGGTTACACGGCCGAACAGATCGGCAAGATCTGGGGTAACAATTTCCTGCGTGTCTTCAAAGAGGTAGATCGAGATGACTGACACTGTCAAAGGCGGCTGCTTCTGCAGCGCCATCCGCTATGAGTTCGCTAAAGCCGACGTGCCTGTGGCCAACTGTCACTGCAGCATGTGTCGCCGTGCCAGCGGTGCGCCCTTTGTAACCTGGCTGGTGGTGCCGATCGACAGCTTCAGCTACACACAGGGTGAACCGAAACAACTGCAGTCGTCCGACGACGGCACCCGATATTTCTGTGATGCCTGCGGTACACCCATCGCCTGTATCAACCGGACCCACCCGGAAATTATCGACATTACCCTGGGCAGTCTCGATACCCCGGAAGACTATACGCCAACATTCGATGTATTCGAGGACACACGCCTGCCATTCCTTGCGGAATGATCAGTCTTCCTCGTCAGCCCCGAAATTGAAAGACTGCCTGACCCTGGGCGCTGCATCATCCGCCATCTTCAATGGGTAGATCAGCTTCTCCAGGCCATTGATCTTGATCTCAAGGGTGAGCTGCATCAGATCGCCCAACTGCCCCGCCGGGAAACCGCGGTCGACAAACCAGAGCAGGTATTCCTCGGGGAGGTCAATCAGGGCCCGGCCTTTAAAGCGACCGAAAGGCATCGTCTGATTAGCAATCCTGACCAGGTCCTGCTGTTCAAACATGGGTCAGTTCGACGTCAGAGAATAAAGCCTGCCAGCACAAACACAACCAGCCCGGCGCCACTGATGCCCAGTGTCTGCCGCATCAGGGGCTGCGAACTGAGCCCCAGCCAGAGACCACTCAGCAGCACAATCAACAGCCCGGCCGCCATGATCTTCTGCAGATTTTTGAAGATGCCAGGGCCATGTCCCTTGTGCAGTTCAACCAGCTGCTTGACCAGGTCAGGCTCGACATAGGTGATTGCAGGCGATTCACCGATATTGATTTCATAGTAAGGCTCTGATGTTGGCCGCGTGATCAGCGTCTTGCCGCTGACTTTGACGTACTCAAACACATGCACCACGCCATTCGCCTGCAACAAGCCGTCGACATCCTGCTTCAATGTCTCTGCCTTGACGTCTATCGGCTGCATGATCATCACTTCGACCGGCGTCTTCTCGACCGTCCCTTTGATGCCCAGCAGGTAGAGCCCGCCTGACACTGCCATCATGAGCAGCATGGGTGAAAAGAAGGCGGCGATATAGAGGTGGATCTTGATCCAGAGTGCGCGCATGGCTGATTTCCTCAGGGGGCGAAGTAAAGAACAGGCGGGACGTTAGCAAATGGCGGCCGGTGTGCCAATTGACCCTGCTTGAAAAGCCGCTGTGTCGCCCATATTTCACGCTGTAAGGAAGGAGTCCCGCTATGCCAATTGATGTTACCGATGCCGAGTTTGAAACCAGGGTCGTCGAACGCTCGAAGGAAGTACCCGTGGTTGTCGATCTCTGGGCGCCCTGGTGCGGCCCCTGCCGCCAGCTCGGGCCAGTGCTCGACAATCTGGAAGCCGAATACAATGGCAAGTTCGAGCTCGTCAAAATCAACATCGATGAAAACCCACAGGTGGCAACGGCACTGCGGGCCCAAAGTATTCCGCTGGTGATTGGCATTCGTGACGGGCAGATCGTCAGCCAGTTTGTTGGCGCCCAGCCACCACAGGCGATCCGACAGTTCCTTGATGAGGTGATCCCCTCGGCACTCGAGCAACTCGTCGTCGCTGCGGGCAATGCCATTCAGGCCGACGACCTCGAGACCGCGGCAGCGCTGCTGGCTGAGGCTGAAGCGATTGACCCGAAACACCAGGCGATCGTGTTTTGCCGTGGCAGCCTGCTGATGGCACAGGAAAAGTACGAGGATGCCATAGCGTTGCTGTCGAAGATTCCCTCCGATGGTCATGATGAAGTCGCCAGACTGATCGCCCAGGCAAAGCTCAAGTCAGCCGCCGGGACTGACCTCGAACAGCTGGCTAGTGCCGCGGAGAGCGGTGATCTGGATGCCATGATCAGCTATGGCCTTGCCCTGGGTGGCCAGGGTGAATCGGAGCAGGCCCTGGAGGCGCTGCTTGCTGCTGTGACAAAAGATCCGCAATGGAATGACGGCGCTGCCCGCAAGGCCATGATCGATCTGTTCGAGGTGCTCGGTAATAGTGACCCACTGACGCGGCAGTATCGTGGGAAGCTATCGAGGGCTCTACATTAGCTGAGGGCTCTACATTAGCTGAGGGCTCTATATGAGCTGAGGGCTCTATATGAGCTGAGGGCTCTATATGAGCTGAGGGCTCTATATGAGCTGAGGGCTCTACACCAGCTCCCGTTCAGGTGCGCTGGCGCGCCGCCTCTTCGATTTCATGCATTTCGTTAACCACGGCATTGAACGCTTCAATCACAGCCCGGTATTTCTCGTCCTCTTCTGGGTCCTTGCCGACTTCATAATCTTCGGCCACTTGCAGGTAAGGGCTCTGTTTCAGACGGTCAAACTCCGCCACCAGTTCGCGGTGCCGCCTGCGCTGCTTTAATGTCATCTGCCACATTGACTCTGTCCTTCGCTGCCCGGTGACGTATTGCCGAGCGTTATTTTCATATAGAGTAAAAACTCCTGCAGCCAAAGCCAAGCCATGCATAACCCGATCCTGCGCCCGACATCCCACAGCTACTTTTCGCAGCGCCTCAAACTGCACTACCTTGAGTGGGGTGACACCGACAAACCCCATGTGCTGCTGATCCATGGCGTGCAGGATCATTGTCGGAGCTGGGATTGGACAGCGGAGGCACTGGCCCAGGAATACCACGTGATCGCCCCTGACCTGCGCGGCCATGGTGACTCAGAATGGGCCAGGGGTTCATCCTATGGCAGTCTCGAGTTCATTTACGATATCGCCCAGCTGGTCGAGCAGGAGCAGCTTGATCCCGTCAACATTATCGGCCACTCCCTGGGCGGCATGATCGCCTGCCTGTTCGCGGGCACCTTCCCCGAGAAAGTTGCCTCGCTGATTTCTGTCGAGGGCGTCGGTAGCTATTGGCAGAAACTGCACGGTGAAGCGTCACCAACGAGTCGCACACGGGAATGGGTTGAGCAATCCCGCACCATCGCAGCGCGGATTCCCCGGCGCTATAACGAGCTGCCGGATGCACTGGAGCGGATGAAGACCTCGAACCCGCACCTCAGCGATGAACATGCCGAGCACCTGACAGTTCATGGCAGCCACCGCAATGAGGATGGCTCCTACAGCTGGAAGTTCGACAACTACACCCATGCCTGGTCTCCGTTCGGCCTGTCTTATGACGAAAGCAACCAGGTGCACGAGGCCATCAGCTGCCCTACCCTGCTGCTGAACGCGAAACAGGGCCTGGAACATCGCACTGGTCAGGACGGCTCATTGAGATTCTTCCGTCAAGGTACGCTGATCGATATCGATGAGGCCGGTCACTGGCTGCATCACGATCAGTTTGATCAGTTTATCGACGCGACTCGGGCGTTCCTGGCGGAGCATGCCGGGTAGTTGCTTTCCGGCTGCCGGCTCTTTAATCCTTAAACGCGCTGTAGATGATATTTTTCAGCTGGCCGCGGAAGTTGAAGGTGCCCGACGGCATCAGCTGGGTCATGAAGATCGCATACAGGTCTTCCACCGGGTCTACCCAAAAGATCGTCGAAGCCGCACCACCCCAGTAGAAGTCACCCGCTGAGATATTGCCGGCCGTCACCTCATCCAGCGTTGAAGCAAAGCCAAGCCCAAAGCCCACCCCTTCGTAGGCGGTTTCAGAGAACCCGCCAATCGCAACAGATGCAAGGTCAGCCCCCTCAGGCAGATGATTCATCCGCATCAACCGCAGTGTGCGGCTGCCAATAATACGCACGCCATCGAGTTCGCCACCACAACGCAGCATATCGGCAAAGCGGGCATAGTCAGCTGTCGTGCCAACGAGGCCGCCGCCACCTGACGCAAAAGTCGGCTGCTGCCTATAGGTACTCTGCTCCGGGTCATCGATCAGCTTTAGCGACTTGTCGGGGGCACGACCGTAGTTGGCCGCAAAACGTTCGAGCTTGTCATCCGGCACTGTGAAAGCGGTGTCGGTCATACCCAACGGGTCGAAGATTCGCGTCTTCAGGAATTCAGCAAAAGGCATACCTGAAATGATCTCCACCAGGATGCCGCAGACATCGGTAGCAAGCGAATACATCCAGGCTCTGCCGGGCTCGTAGCGCAGCGGCACCTGCGCCAGCTTGTCCGTAAATGTCTGGTAGGTCTCGCCCTCACTGCGGTTCACTCCCAGCGCCTTGTAAACCTGGTCAACCGGATGCAGCGGCCCCGGGAACAGTGCACCGCCGTAGGTCAGGCCCGCAGTGTGACAGAGCACATCGCGCATGGTCATCGGCCTGGCGGCCTCGCGTGTTTTCATCTCGTCGCCCTCACCCTCGAGCCACACACGTTGATCTGACCAGGCAGGAATAAAGCGCGACACCGGGTCGGTGAGTTGAAATCGGCCTTCCTCAAAAAGCATCATCAATGCCACCGACGTAATCGGTTTCGTCATGCTGTAGATGCGAAAGATCGTATCGTCTTCAACTGTCTTGCCACGCTCCCGGTCCATCTGTCCAAACGACCGAAAATAAGCCGGCACACCGCCTCGAGCCACCATCACCTGGCATCCCGTGATTTTGCCTGGCGTCATGTAGTTTTCTTCAAGATGGGTGGTGATGCGCTCAAGGCGCGCCTCCGAGAAACCGGCGGATTTTGGGTCGACATTCATTGGCTGTGTTTCCTCTTCCTAGCGTGAAACCGACAGGGCAATTAAAAGCGATGAAGTCTAGCCAGCACGCCACGGCGACTGAAGCTGAATGAGTTTGACGAATACTGCCCCACAGCGAGTCGACCTGCCTGACAAGCTGCAGTATGGTTCAGGCATCGCTTCTCAGAGTTTTGTGGCATGGATTTGAAGACAGAAATCGACCGCAGCCGTGCTGAGGCATTCGATGGTCTCGATATCCCGTGGATGCTGCAGCAGTGGTCAGAGCGTCAACCTGACAAAACCGCGGTGACCTGGTGCCCGGTCAGCGGCGACGAGGCCTCATGGACTTATGCTGAACTCCTGCAAGAGGCAACAAGTGTCGCAGCAGGCCTGCACGACCGCGGCGTCACGGCGGGTGACTTCGTCATTATCCACCTCGAAAACTCACCCGAGTTTATTCTCGCCTGGTATGGTTGCGCGCTACGGGGCGCAGTCGCGGTTTCGACCAACACGCATTCAGTCGCACGCGACATGTCTTACTTCGCTGAGGTGACTGAGGCGGTCTGTGCGATTACCCAGCCTGCTTTCGCCGAGATGATCGCTGAGGCCTGTGAAGGCCTCCGGTTTATTGCAGTCACCGACAACGATGCCGGTGCGGCGCGAGAAGATGCCAATGAGATCATCTCGGCAATCAATGGCGAAGCCTGGCGATCACTCTTCTCGGATTCGACCCTGCCAGAACTTAAGGCGGATCCGCAGCGCAACCTGAGCGTGCAGTTCACGTCCGGCACAACCTCGAGACCGAAGGCCGTACTCTGGACGCATGCCAATGGCCTCTGGGCTGGCAAGGTCTCGGCCATACACATGCGGCTGCAGCGCGATGATGTCACCCTCGTGTACATGCCGCTATTCCATACCAATGCCCAGGGCTACTCGATGCTGTCGACGCACTGGTCTGGCGGCACGGTGGTCGTTCAACCTAAGTTCTCTGCCTCCCGATTCTGGGACACCTGCCTGCGCCATGGCGTCACCTGGGTGTCTATGATCCCGTTCAGTTTCAAGGCGCTGATGTCGCAACCGGTCCCCGACCATGGCCAGCGCTTCTGGGGCGGCCCTGCCAGCCTGCCCGCGATCGGTGCGCACTTCAACGTCGAAACCATTGGTTGGTGGGGTATGACGGAAACCCTGACCCAGGGCATCGTCACCGATGCCGATCACCCAGGCCCCCATGGTACGCTGGGTCGGGCCGCGCCTGAGTACGAGATCCAGATTCGCCGGGCAGATGGCAGTCTTGCCGCCCCGGGAGAAAAAGGCGTGCTACATATCCGCGGTGTCCGCGGGGTGTCGATGTTCAAGGAGTACTACCGCAACCCCGAAGCAAATAAGCAGGCCTTCGATGCCGGCGGCTGGTTTGATACCGGCGATATCGTCCGACGGGATGAGGATGGCTGGCTGTATTTCAGTGACAGAGAAAAAGACATGCTCAAGGTCGGCGCTGAAAATGTCGCCGCATCTGAGATTGAGACCGTGATCATGCAGACGGGCCTCGCCGATGAATGCGCCGTCGTTGCCCGCAAACACTTCATGCTCGATGAAGTCCCCGTGGCCTTCGTTATTCCAACCAGCGCCGGCCGCGAACTTGACGAAGAAGCTTTCACACAACAGATTATCGACCATTGCGAGGTCAACCTGGCCGACTTCAAGGTGGTCAGGGACGTTTTCCGCGTTGATGCGCTGCCACGCTCGACGCTGGAGAAAGTCGCTAAAAACGAACTGCGGGCACGCCTGCCTGCCATAGAAGCGGAGTAAGAACAATGGAACTTGATTACAACAGAATTGATGATGAACTGCTGCCGGCAATCGAGACCCTGCCCAATCTCGATATCACCCGCGACAACATCAAAGAGATCCGCCAGCTGCTGGCCGAACAGCCAGCCGCGCCTTCCGACGTCCAGGTCGAGAAAGACAAGGCAACCATTGCCACGGCCGAGGGCGAGGTCGACGTCTACATCTACCGCAAATCTGATCGCCCGCAGCAGCCTGCGGTCATCTGGATTCATGGCGGCGGTTATGTCCTGGGTTCTGCAGAAGACCTTCGCGCAGAGGTCATCGCTGATCACTGCGACTGCACCGTATTCTCGGTCGACTATCGGCTGGCGCCGGAGCATCCCTTTCCTGCGGGTCCGGAGGACTGCTATGCAACCCTCGCCTGGGTAATGTCGGGGGAAAGCGGTTATGACCTGGATCTGGGTCGGGTTGCCGTCGGCGGCGCCAGTGCCGGCGCCGGCATGGCGGCCGGCGTGGTACTTATGAACCGGGACCGAGATAACTTCCCGCTGTGCCTGCAACTGCTCCTGTACCCGATGATCGACAACCTGCATGCCACCCCGTCGGGCAAGGTCACCAACCACCCGGTCTGGAAGCAGGAAACCTCTTTCAATGCCTGGGAGATGTATCTGGATGGAACCCCCGGCGAGGATGCATCGCCCTATGCGGCCGCAACTCGCGCGACGGATCTCAGCGGCCTGCCGCCTGCTTATGTTTGTGTTGGTACCGCTGATCTATTCTGTGATGAGGACATCGAGTACGCCCAACGCCTGATGGACGCCCACGTACCCACTGAACTGGCGGTATTCCCGGGCCTGTACCATGCCGCGGAATCGTTCGTGCCGGATGCCCGGGTCAGCCGCAGAATCACGGCCAGCTTCCTGCTTGCCCTGGATCACGCGCTGGCCTGAGCGCTATTCGGTACTTCTATGCGGCACAGCAGCCCGGGGGGGGGGGACACCCTACCTGCCGTGCCGCAGGCTGATCAGCCGCCGGTCAGCTCATCTGCAGCGCGCTGCTCTGCAACGCACTGTCTGCCGGTTTCGTGACGGCTGGTGCCGGTTTCAACCGAAGCACGCAGCTCCTCCAGCGTAACGCCGCCATCAGCATCACTGTCGACGGTCGCAAACCGATCGCTGGCGCGTGCTTCAGCTGCGCTCAGGAATTCATCCTGACTCACGGCGCCGTCGCCATTAGCGTCCATATCGGCGAATACGGTTTCAGGTTCAGGTCGCGCCGGCAGCTCCTCGCCCAGGGCCTCTTCAACGCAGGCCCGGACAGCTTCACGATCGATATCGGTGTCAGGACGCGGCGGTCGATCGAGGAATTCTTCCAGCGAAAGACTGCTGTCTTCATTCGTATCGAGTCGTTCAAAGTGACGTTCTGCCCGATCACCCGGCCGCGCGATGAACTCATCAATGGTGATGACACCACTGCCATCCGCATCGAGTCGCTCAAACATTTTCTCTGCCCGGACTTCCGGATTTTTCATCTTATGACCGCGTTCATGGCCTTTGCGCGGACCGAAGCCGCCTGGTGCTGCAAGCGCTGCTGTTACTGCCATACCGGCCGACAACACGATGATAGATGAAGTTAACTTTTTTGCTGAGGGGAGCTGATAACTCATCGGACTATCTCCTTAATCTGTTTCTCACTCGCGGCGATTCCGCGTGTGTTAATCAAACAACGGGAAAACTGCCCGAGCGTTGACACCACGCATTAACTTTTTCTGCCAGCGTTCAACCACCCCCGGGCGGACGCGGCCGTGAGGGCCGCTTCTCGGCACCTGGACGAAAAGGGCGTTGTTTTCGCTTTTTGAATTTCTCGAACGCGCCCTTGCCCGCACGACCCTTCTGATTTTCGTAGCGGCGACGCAGGCGCTGCCGCTCGTCTCGCGGCAACTGTTGAAACTCGCGCTGCTTCCGGCGCAGTCGCTGCTGGTTTTCCGGTGACAATTGCCGAAAGGCTTCAAACTGCTTTACCAGTGCCCTGCGACGCGATTCCGGCAATGCCTGCCAGCGCTGAAAACGTCGCTGCATCTGCACCCGACCATCACTACTCATCTCGGCCCAGCGCCGGGCACCATTGGCATAGTGCTGTCGTTTGTCTTCACTGAGTTCCGACCAGGCCTGTTTGTAAGGACCGAGTACAGCTTTCTGGCCAGCATCAAGCTCATCCCATTCAATGGCAGAGGCCTTCGCGCCTGCACCAACCAGCAGAAACATCAACAACAGGCGACTAATCATGGGCGCCTCCCTGCTGCTCGACCGATGGGGTGTCATCGACCAGGATCGAATCCGGAAAAGGTTCGGGTTCATCATCCAGATCTGCTGGCCCAATCAGCCCGTCACCCTCCTCAACCATCATGCCGAGAAACTCCAGCAGCTCGAGCGGAGGCGCATCCGCCACCTCCTCTGCGAAACTGTTGTAGACCAAGCACATACCAAGCATCACCACGGCCCACCTAAGTCTGATCACTCGCATCTGTGTTATCACCTTCCTGCAAGACCAGCCACGCGACAAAGTCCAGGTCATCCATCAACTCCATTTCAGACGCAGCCGCCTGCTGGATCGGATCTTCGTAAATCACCGGCAGCGGCTCCGGCGCCGCCAGATTGAAGTAGAGCGTGACAGCAGCAACACCCGCGGCTGCAGCGCCGGCACCTGCCCAACTGATCCAGACCGGCCCACGATTGCGACGCGCCAGAGCTTCGCTGCGCATTCGATGCAGGCGCGATGCCGTCGCACCTGACGTCGCTGTCACTTCTTCGTCCAGCAGGTTTTTAACGCGATCCGCGATCTCGTCATTCATGTCAGCTTTTTTTCCAGATTCTCTACTCATGTTCGTCATCCAGATTAATCGATTGCATCACCGCGCTCATGGCCCGGGCCAGATGCGTCTTTATGGAGCCCTCACTGCACTTCAGTATTTTCGCCGTTTCAGCGACGCTGAATCCCTGCCAGGTGCGCAGCAGAAAAACCTGCTGCTGACGCGGGGAAAGGCTGTCGACCGCTGTCTGCAAGCGGTCAATCGTGAGCGCTTCCAGCAGTTTTTCAATTGGCCCGTCGAGCGACTCACCCCAATCACCCACCTGCTCGTCTTCTTCCGGCCCGAGCCAGCTGAACAGCCTTGATGTCAGCGTTCGCCGGCGATGATAGTCAGTAATGCGAGAATGCAGGATCGTAAAGAACAGCGGGCGCCATTCGACCTCGGGTTTGTGCGCATACTTCTCAACCAGCTTGATCATGGCATCCTGCACGATATCGAAGGCGTCATCTTCATTCCGTGTCGAAATCACAGCGGTGCGAAAAGCCTGCTTTTCTACCGAAGCCAGAAAGCGGTCCAGATCCTCGTTTCTGTCGTGCACAGCCGCCTGCGTATTTTCGCGCTCTGGCTCAGTATACAAATTCAATGACTCGACAAGCTGCATAAATTGAAATTCTTTCTTCCGGCAGAGATACAACGTTGCAGGCACTGATCGGTTGACAGAATTGACGATAAGCTGGTGAAAAAAACTAAACCCTGGCTTGTGCTGATTTTTATCTCATTGTTTTTATTGTATTTATCCAATGGCATAGTTGTTGCTGACTTAAGAGGATAGAAGACCATTACACTTAAGGTATGAGCCCTATGAAAGAACAGCAGGCAAGAAAACGAATCAAGGAACTGAAGGGCTTCTACGGCCACCTCGGCGCCTTTATTGGTACGAACCTGTTTCTGTTCGTGGTCAACATGATCAACCTGCGCCATGGCGACGACATCTGGTTCGTCTACCCCCTGTTCGCCTGGGGTATCGGTCTCATTTCACACGCCTTTCATGTCTATGTCGGCGGCAAGGACTGGGAGAAACGCAAGATGGAGGAACTCACCGGCCACCAGCAGACCCAGGACGAGTTGGCGCGCCTGAATGAGCGCACCGACAATCTCGTGACGATCTTATCCGCTGTCAACTGGGAGAAGATCGACCCGGCACTCGTCGAAACCCGCGAAAACCTCGAGGCAGCGCGCGACAAGATTACGCGGCTGCAGGCAGCAGAGGATGCTGCCAGCCAGGAGGAAGTTGAGCGCGAGATTCAGAAGCTCGAGGAATTCGTCACCAGCTCAAAGTTCGACTACTACCAGCTCGCCGCCGAAGAGCAGAGATCGGGCTGACAGCCTTGAGCGTTACTTGGTGAAGCGCCAATGGGACCTGATCAAACTAAACGGCTAATGCCGCAAAGTAGACGTCCGGTTAAAGCCCCCCGGTGACGTAGAGACACTGGCCGGTGATCCAGCTGGAGGCTGGTGCGGCCATGAAAACCACAGCATGTCCGATATCGTCGGGGGTCCCGAGTCGTCCCAGCGGCACCCGCAGCAGTTTTTCGATCGGCTGATCTTCCGGGAAGTTAGTCGACTCATTGAAATTCTGGGTTGGTACCGGCCCGGGCGCCACCGCATTGACCCGAATCTTCGGGCTCAGCTCCAGCGCAAACGTCTGGGTCAGACTGTTGACCGCGGCCTTCGATGCCCCGTAAGGACCGTTCTTCAAACTGCCCTGTGCTTTGGCTGAGCTCGAGGAAATGTTGATGATGGCACCCTCTTCCATGTTATCCGCGGCCACCTGGCAAGCCAGGAAAACGGCTTTGAGATTCAGATCCATCTGCGCATCCCAGCGATCCTCCGGGGTTCGCGTCAGATAGCGTGGTGTCGCATCCGGCAACCCACCGGCATTATTAACCCAGACATCAATGCCGCCATCAGCGATGGCCTGCGCAGCCAGGTCATTCAGTTGATCGCTGCTGGTAACGTCACAGACAACCTTGGTCGCCTTTCGCCCCAGTGCCTCGATCTCTTCTGCCAGGCTGTCCAGATCAGCCTGAGTCCTCGAGCTGATCACCACATCGGCGCCCGCTGCCGCCAGCTGCCGGGCAATACCACGCCCAATACCCTTGCCCGCGCCGGTAACCACAGCGCGCTTTCCATCCAGACGAAATGGATCAGTCATATTCAACCCTCGCGAAACTGTCTCGAGCATAGCCTATACTCGGATGCGATAGTACCTCGACCTGGATGACGCGTGACACAGCTGCCAGACCCGTCACAACTTGAAAGGGATGCCCGTGGCGGCCATCCGAAAGCCCAGTTCCTGCTGAGCCAGCACTGTTTTAAGCAGGGCGATCTCGGCCAGATGATTTACTGGCTGGAACAGGCTGATGCGACAGGACTGCGCGAGGCCTCGGAGGCGCTGGGCTTCTGCCACGAGGTTGGCCGCGGTGTACCGCAGCAGTTTGCACCGGCACTGACTGCTTATGACCGCGCCATCGTTGCCGGATCGGAGCAGGCGAAATTCCACAAAGCGCAGCTGCTCTATAAGTGCCGCGACGCTGAGGCCAGTGACGCTGCGATTCGCGAACTCCTGTTCTCCGCTACCGGCGCAGGCCAGCCCCGTGCGACCGCTGTGATTAACTACCTCGCCCGTGACCAGGGACTCAGCGCGGCAGACACGAGTGCGCTGCAGCTCTTCCCGGCCTCGGCCGCTGATCATGAAACCTTGTCGGAAGATCCTGTGATCCGGCTGTATCACAACGTACTGACACCACAAGACGGTGAGCATCTCGCCAGACTGGCCCAACCACACCTGCAACGTGCCGACGTTATTGACCCGGACGGCAGTAAAGCAGGCGTCTCGTCCCAGGTCCGAACCAATCTGTCGACCTTTCTCGGCTACGCGCAGGTGGATTTCATCGGTCGTTACATAGAGCGGAAGCTCGTTCATGCCGTTGACGGTGATCTGGCCCGTTCAGAGCCCATGTCAATCCTGTGCTACGCCCCTGGCGAGTACTACCAACCACACTATGACTACTTCAGCCCCAACCTCGCCGTCAGCCAGAAGCATCTCGACGACGGCGGCCAGCGGCTTGCCTCTGCGGTCACTTACCTTTCGCAGCCTGGGCAGGGAGGCAGTACGAGTTTTCCGGACCTCAACATCACCGTCCCCCCGCAGCAGGGCAGTACCCTGTGGTTTCGCAATTGTGATGCATCGGGTCAGCCCGACCCACGGAGTCTGCATAGCGGTGACCCGGTGATGGCTGGCCAGAAATGGGTGGTGACCAAATGGTTTCGCGAGCAGGACTCAGGCTACCTTCTTTTCTGATATGGGGTCTTCTAATAAAGGGTTTTCTGACCGCAGACTTTCCGGAACCAGACAGGGAGGCGCTATACTCGAACCATGAGCAGAGACTACGACGTTATTGTCATTGGCTCCGGTGCCGCCGGACTGGCTGCGGCGGTTGCCGCCGCCGACGCCGGTGCCAGCGTTCTGATCGTTGAGGCCGACTCGCGAGTCGGTGGTTCATCCCGCCTGAGCGGCGGCCATTTCTACGCAGCCAACACGTCCGTGCAGCATGCAGCCGGCGTCAACGATGACAGCGCAGATGCGATGTTTGAACACTACATGACCCTGAACCAGTGGCTGGTGGACCCGGCCATCGTCAGGCGCTACTGCGATCTCAGCGCCCCCACCTTTGAGTGGGTGCGGGAGCTGGGTGTCAGGTTTCCGAAGGAAGGGGTTTACTGTTCCGGCGTCGGCTCAACTCCGCGCGGGCACCAGCCAGAGGGCGGCGGCGAGGAAGTCGTCAACGTGCTCGATGGCCATCGGAGTCACAAACAGGTGGACATTGTTCTGAACGCACGCGTCGATGCCCTGATCAGGGATGAAGATGGCGCGGTCTGCGGCGTCAGCATCGGAGAGGACAAGGCCACCGCAGCCGCCGTCGTCATGGCCACGGGCGGTTTCGGCGCCAATCCGGAAATGATTGAAAAGTACTACCCCGACGCCGCCGCTACCGGCGACTGGCGCTGGTACATCGGCACCGACGGTGCACAGGGTGATGGCATCACGCTGGGCGAAACCGTAGGCGCAACAGTGACCGGGCATAATCGCGGTCTGCTGCTCGTGACACCCGGTTTCAGTCACGATCTGGAAGTGTTGCTGCCGGGCTGGCTGATCCTGGTCAATCAGCAGGGTCGTCGCTTTGCCAACGAATCCGCGCCCTACACCGTCCTGGGCGGCCTGATCCAGCAGCAGGGTGGCAGTGCCTGGGCCATCTTTGATGAAGCCGCACGAACAAGCGCCAGACCCGGACCCATGTCACAGGCCTACTGGGTTGATGAAGTGCTGGACCGCAAGGCTGATGAAGGTCGCATTCACCGGGCAGAGAGCCTCGAGCAACTGTCTGCGCAGACCGGTATCAACGCTGAGGCACTTGCTGGGACCATTGGCCGCTACAACCACGATGTGAATGCAGGCAAGGACACCGCTTTTTTTAAGCAGGCCGAACTGCATGCCATTGTTGAACCGCCGTTTTATGCTGCCGAAGTCAGGCCGGCCATTGTCTGCTGGACGGGCACTGGTTTGCGCATTGATCCGGATACCCGGGTACTGAGCAACGCTGAGCAGGCCATCCCGGGGCTGTTTGCGGCCGGAGAAACCGTCGGCAACCTGCATGGCGATCGCTACATCGGCGGAGGCGGTTCTTTTGGGCCATGTCTCGTGTTTGGCAAGCTCGCCGGCGAAACAGCCGCCCGCTATGCTGCCGCACTGAACAACTGACCAGACAACGACCTGACGGAAAAGACATGACCCAGATACCTGAATTAGAGCGAGCTGATCTGCCCGAACTGGAACCCATTTTCCAGATGGTGGAAGACAGCATGGGCTTTGTCCCGAACAGCATGTTGACCATGGCCCACTGGCCGGAACTGGTGCCAGCCTTCAGCGGATTCGCCGGTACCGTGATCGGCGGTGGCGAGATTGATGCGGGCCTGAAGCAGTTGTTGGCTTTCATCGTCAGCAACGCCGCCGGCTGCCGCTATTGCCAGGCACACACCTCGCACAACGCTTCACGCCAGGGCGTGACTGCAGAGAAGCTGCAGGCGGCATTTGAATTCGAGACCAGTGAACTCTTCACGCCCGCCGAGCGTGCCGCCCTGCGTATTGCCCTGCACGCCGGCATGGTGCCGAATGCAGTCACTGCCGAGCACACGGCGGAACTGCGCCAGCACTATTCAGACAAACAGTGTGTCGAGATTGTCGCCGTGATATCACTCTTCGGTTTCCTCAACCGCTGGAACGACACGATGGCGACGACGCTGGAGTCGCACCCGAAACACTTTGCAGCCGAGGCACTTGGCCAGCACGGCTGGCTCGCCGGTAAACACGATTAGACAGTAACGAAGGAATATCCATGACTGAAGAGAAGACCATTTTTGCGAAAATCGTCGACGGCGAGCTGCCATCAGAGAAGCTTTACGAGGATGAGCACTGCATTGTGATTCAGGATATCAACCCGCAGGCACCCACCCACGTGCTGATCATCCCGCGGAGCACGGAGATTCCACGACTGGTCGATGCAAACGCAAGCCACGAACAGCTGCTCGGGCACTTGCTGCTGGTTGCTGGCAAGGTCGCGAGGCAGCTGGGCGTTGATGAGGCTTTTCGCCTGGTGATTAACAACGGCGCGGGCGCGGGCCAGACGGTTTTCCATCTGCACCTGCACATCCTCGCCAACAAGGCATTCGAAGAAAGCACACTGGGCAAAGAATTCGGCTGAGCACTCAATCCAAAGGATCACCCAGCCCCTGTTGCTTGTATTTGATATCGCGCATACAGCAGGCTATTTTCGTTAGAACATTTCTTAATCCGGAGCCAACATGAGCAAGCCATTTCGATTCGGCGTTCAGTCCTTTAATGCTGAGTCAGCTGAGGACTGGACTTCACAGGTACAAAGAGCTGAAGAACTTGGCTACTCCGCGTTCCACCTCGCCGACCACATACTCGGACCGGGACCTGCACTGGAGAAAGCCAATCATCCCGAGCAGAACCTTGCAGCCATTCCTGCCATGGCGTATGCCGCTGCCGTGACCAACAAGATCCATATCGGCTGCCGCGTCTTCTGCGTCGACTACCACCTGCCGGTTGTCCTTATCAAGTCGGCCATGACCATCGACAAACTCTCAGCCGGGCGACTTGAGCTGGGTCTCGGTGCCGGCTGGATCACCGAGGAGTACGAAGCTCTGGGCATCAAAAAGGATGAACCCAGGGTCAGGATTGATCGGCTCGATGACGTCATCCAGGGCGTCAAGGCGTTTCGCGGTGACGGGCCTGCGGATATCCAGAATGACACGTTGAACTGGAAGGACTTCTCGGGCGTACCGAAACCAGTCTCGAAGCCGCCCATCATGGTTGGCGGCGGCTCACCGCGGGTGCTGCGTCTGGCCGGCCGCGAAGCGGACATCGTCAGCCTCAACTTCAACAACCGCTCCGGCATGATTGGCCCTGACGGCGTCGGACTTTCCACTGAGGCCGAGACCCAGAAGAAAGTGAAATGGATCCGTGAAGGTGCCGGCGACCGGTTTAATGATCTTGAAATCGAGATTGGTGCCTACTTCACCTTCGTGATGGATGATCCAACTCCGGTACTGGGCCAGTTTGCCCAGATGTTTGGCATGTCAGAGGACGACATGCGTACCCACCCACATGCCCTGTTTGGCTCCGTAGACACCATTTGCGAAGAGCTGGAACGCCGGCGGGAACTGCATGGCATTTCTTACATCACGGTTGGCAAGGACAACATGGAGGCCTTCGCACCGGTCGTTGACAGGCTCAACGGCAAATAGCGTTTCGTTGTGTTCCGATGAGCATCATGGCTACAATCGGCGCAACCACAAGAATTAATAACTGCGAGGGAAGATCATGAAAGCTGCCGTATTCCAGGAAGCCAACAAGCCGCTCACTATTGAAGATGTTGATATCGTAGATCCACGCGCGGGCGAGGTGCTGGTTCGAACCAGCTGCTCGGGCGTCTGCCATTCTGACCTGCACTTTGTCGACGGCCTCTGGCAGCTGCCCATGTCCTGCGTACTCGGACACGAAGCCGCCGGCGTCGTCGAAGCGATCGGCGAAGGTGTCACCTACGTCAAGCCGGGTGACCGGGTCATCATGAGTTTCCGTCCATTCTGCGGCACCTGCTACTACTGCCTGGGTGGTCGCCCGAATCTCTGTAACGACCCAAGTATCTCTGCGGCATCACTGAACCGTTTACAGTGGAAAGGCCAGCCGATTATGCAGTTCGCTTCGGTCGGCTCGTTTGCAGAAATGATGGTCACCAGCGAAAACGGTATCGTCAAAATTCCTGATGAGATGCCGATGGCAGAAGCTGCTCTGATCGGTTGTGGTGTGATGACGGGTGTCGGCGCAGCGCTCTATACAGCACAGGTACCCGGCGGTGCTGACGTTGCCGTGATCGGTTGCGGCGGCATTGGTCTTAACATCATCCAGGGTTGTCGGATCGCCGGCGCTGCCAAGATCATCGCTATCGACATCATCGATTCCAAACTCGAAATGGCCAGTCAGTTCGGAGCGACCCACACGATCAATTCCAGCAGCATCGACAACCTGGAGGAAGCGATCCAGGAACTGACGGACGGCAATGGTGTCGAGTACGCTTTTGAAGCGATTGGCGTCCCTGCCGCTGCGACCCAGGCATTCAACATCACCCGCCCCGGTGGTACTGCAGTCGTCGTCGGTATGCACCCGCTGGGTTCTGAAATTGCCGTGCCGGGCCCTGCCTTTCTGCAGGAAAAGAAACTGGTTGGCTGCATGTACGGTTCAACCCGGTTCCGCGAGCATATGCCAAAGCTGATCGACCTGTTCCTGCAGGACAAGCTCGACCTGACCAGCCTGGTTTCACGTCGGCTCCAGCTGGAGGATGTGAATGAAGCCTTCCGCTCTATGAAAGCCGGCGAGGTTGCTCGTTCCGTCCTCGAATTTTCCTGATCCTGTCATGACCAGCGCAAGACTCGAGGCCGCGGCAGACAAACTGGAGATCATCGATCTCTCTTCCAACTACATGCGCGGTCTCGACCGCCTGGATGGAGAACTGGAGCGGTCGGTGTTCTGGGACGACGCCTGGTGCAGTTACGGCACTTATGAGGGCGGCCCTGATGATTTTGTCGAGTTCTGCATGATGGCGCTGAAGACACACGCCGCCAACCATCACTTTCTCGGCCAGATCAATATTGACCTTGACGGAGATGAGGCCTGGGGTGAGGTCTATTACCAGGCTTTCCATCGAACCAGGAATGAGGCTGGCGAGGACCGGGATTTGTTTATTTCCGGTCGCTACGTTGATCGCTACGAACGCCGTGAGGGCACCTGGAAAATTGCTTACCGCAGTGAGCTGGTTGACTGGGTCCGGGAAGAGGCCGCCGCAGATGACTGGTTTATCGGCAGCGCGATGATCCTCGGTGCGCGCAAGCCCGACGATCCGCTGTATGATCGCGCAGCGATGCAGAAGAAAAGTACACCACAAAGCAGCCAAAAGTGACGTCAAAACTGGACCCCGAGCTGTTAAGGGCCTATGCAGAGACGGACTACATCGTCTCGGACGATCCGCCGCTGGTGTTACACGTCGCAGAGCAGAACGACGACGCCCGCATCCTGCTGGCCAGTTTTGGCGTTACCACTGCAGCCTTCCTGACCGCCTGGAATCCACGCAGCGAAAAGCTCAGCGAAGATGAAAATCTTGACCGGCAGATGGAGCTGCTGTCAGAAATTGAGGCGCGGCGCCTGAACTATCTCGTCGGTTATGGCGAGCGCGGCGAATGGCGGGAATACAGCTACCTGATTCTGGGTATCGACCGACAGGATGCGAGCGAGCTCGCCCTCCAGTTTGAACAGAATGCTTATGTCTGGCTCGATGACGCCGGCGTGCCGGCGCTGGTGACGCTGCGCTGAGGTCAGCCGCTTTGTCGAAAATTAGCCATAGCAGTTTCCTGCCGCGGGCATTCCTGTCTGTGTCCGGAACAAGCGACGAATCAGGTTCGACAATCGACAGCGGTTCCGTATGCTGTACGCACTCAACCCGGAACACAATTGTGAAATCAGCATTCACCGTCCTGGTCCTGGCCGTCGGCCTGGCGACACAGTCAGCCGCGGCTGACATTTTCGAACCCTTTACGACCGCCAACATGAATCCGTTCACGCGCCTGCACGGCGTGCCGCAGACCCGCTCTGCGCAGCTGACCACGGCTGGCAAGCTGGAAGTGGGCTTGCAGCTGGATGTCGCCAACAACTTTACCGACAGCCTGAGCGGCAACGAGCGCATTCGTCTCGACGGCGAAACCCATCGCACGAACCTTTCTCTGCGCTACGGGCTGAGTGAACGCTGGGAGCTTGGCATCGACCTGCCCTATATCCGGCACAGCGGCGGGTCTCTCGACGGTTTTATTGAAAACTGGCACAGCTGGTTTGGCCTGCCCAACGGTGGCCGGGAAGACAGCGCCCAGGA
>JAYQAI010000037.1:0-28427 GCA_038136715.1 Gammaproteobacteria bacterium
AGTGCGTTGTGTGACTACTTTGAGATTGAGCCGGGTGAGTTGCTAAAGAAAGTGTGACCTTTGGGCGCAAGTTGGGCACGGTTTGGGCACGACATTCTAAAGGGACGCTATCGCGATTTTGCCCGATGCGTCGGACCGTCACAAATTCGCTGTCGCTCTGGGGGGCTTGAAGGCTCACCTTTTCAGCGCCTTGCGCTGAAAATGAGTTGGTAGCTACGGGTGGACTTGAACCACCGACCCCAGCATTAGGGCTCTTTTACCCGCTGAGGGCTCTTTTACTCGCTGAAGGCTCCTAACTCGCTGAGGGCTCTTATACCCGCTGAGGGCTCTTGTCGCCCATAAGCGGCTATAATTGTGCCGCACGGCGAGCTCAGCTCCCCGGGTTTGCAGGCCTCTGTTCTTGTCGCTCTGGTATCACGTAATCGGGCTGGCTGAAATCGAGCTTTTCGTTGATTTTTGACACCGAGATAATTCTGCCGCTGGCACCTCGGGTTTCCAGTTGATAACGACCTTGTGCCGTCTGAATCGTGCCAAAAGTCTGGGACTCACCCACCGTAAAGATGAAGCGCTGGCGCTGTTCAGGCGATCCAAGAAAGCCGGTCAGAACCCGGTTGCCGGCACCGGTTGTCATGACTTCCTGCACCGGGCCTTCGTAGCGCTGACCTTCCTGCGGAATGAAGAGCCTGACAACATCACCCTCAGCAAAACCGCCAAGGTCGACCAGCGTTATCTCGATTCCCTGGTCGCCTTCCCTGGCTGGCACCTCAGCCGCTGTCAGGGCAAGGCCGGCTGCGGAGCCCGGAGCGGCGGCGGGGTCTTTCTCGGCGGGCGGCAGTGCAGCCTCTTTTCTCTCTGGCTCACCTGGCTCAACCAATCCATCCTGCTGCTGCAGCATCGGCAGCAGGACGATAAAAGCCCCCAGTGCTGCGGCAAACAGGAGGCACCCGCCCAACTGTGTCCGGGTCATCTTGATACCCCGCTACCGACCCTTGAATTCAGGTGCTCTGCGGGTCGCAAAGGCAGTCACGCCTTCCTTGAAGTCTTCCGATTTGAACAGGTTCATCACCGACATCAGAACGTGATGGGAGTGCGACTCGAAATCCTGGGTCAGACCATGGCGGAACAGGCGCTTCATCTCCTGAATCGCCAGCGGTGCATTAGCGGCAATCTTTTCTGCCCAGGCCGTTACAGTGGCTTCAAATTCGTCCGCCGGAACAACCTTGTTGACCAGTCCATAGTCTTCCGCAGCTTCTCCATTCAGATTATCTCCCAGCATCGACACCTCACAGGCCTTGGCCCAGCCCAGCAGCCGCGGCAGGTACCAGGTACCACCACTTTCAGGCACGACGCCCATACGGGCAAAGCCTGGCATGAGCATGGCGGCATCAGACATCAGGCGAATATCTGCACCCAGGGCCAGATCGAGCCCATAACCGGCAGCAGGTCCGTTGATCGCCGCGATGACCGGCGTATCCATGCGCTGCATGGTCACGGTGCAGATCTCGCGGGTGGAATAGTGCCGTGCACCGGCACTGGCGAGCCCTGATCCGCCAATGCCTTCGCCTGCCGCCGCCTGTTTTAGGTCGAGGCCGGTACAGAAACCACGCCCGGCACCGGTGATGACAAGGACCCGCACGCCACTATCATCATCGGCTTTTTTCAGTTCGTCGTTCAGCTGCGCCAGCATCTCTCCTGTGATTGCATTCATGACCTCCGGCCTGTTTAGCGTGAGCCAGCGCACCGCACCCCTGTCTTCAATGACAACTTCAGTCATCGTCTCCCCTTCCTCATATCGTTAGTTAGTGGTTCGTTGCCTTTGCCGGCAGAAAGTACATGACGATAGTGCCTGGCAGCAACAGCAACGCAAAAACCTGGAATGCCGCATCATAGGACTGTGTCAGGTCGAATATCCAGCCCGATAGAATCGAGCCAAAGCTGCCAATCATCAAGAAGAGGTTGACGAGTCCCAGCACGCGGCCAAAGGAGAGCGTCCCAAAGCGACTCGAATACATGATGCCCATCATCGGCATCACGCCGCCGGTGGCAAACCCCTGAAGACTCGCTGCCAGGAACAGCGCCGGACGACCGGGGCTACCCTCGTAGAAATACATTGAGACCAGGAGCATGCCTGCCATCAACCAGTAAAGCTTTCGGTGATCAACCCGGTCACCCAGGCTGCCGAAAAACAGCTTGCCAACAATCATGGCCCCCGACGTGATAGCAATCAGCTGCGCCGCAACCGCCTGGCCAAAGCCAAGGTCCGACATGTAGGCGCCCAGGTTGAATTGAGTCCCGCCGAACGCCGCGTTGATAGGTATCAGCGCCAGCACCGGTATCCAGAAAGCCCATGATTCAAGAATCTGTCTCGTCGTCCAGGTTTTCATCTCAACACCTGAGGTCTCTGAAGCCTGCAGGCGCAGGATCGGCGGATCGTGTCGCAGCACGAGATAGTTGAGAGGCACCAGAAGTATCAGCGACAGCATGGCTAGAACGAGGTAAGCACCCTGCCAGCCTTGCTCACCAATCAACCAGGCAGTCACAAGCGGTACTGAGAGGCCGCCAAGAGAGGTACCCATTGAAGACAAGCCGATCGCCAGGCCGCGTTTCTCGGTGAACCACTTACTCACCATGGTTTGCGATGCCAGCGTACCGGTCAGGATCATCCCGACCGGCAGCAAAGTGACATGCAGCGCCACAATCTGCCAGAACTCAGTGGCCAGCGACAGCAGGAATAAACCCAGGGACATCGCGAGGGCACCACTCAACACCAGCAGGCGCATGGCAAATTGATCCATGTACCTGCCCAGCACAGGGCTGAGCAGTCCGGTGACGATCTGGAATGACAGGATCGCCAGCATGACTTTGCTGCGCGAGACCTCGAACTCATCCAGCCAGGGTACGACGAACAAGGCAAAGCTGTAGACAAGTACACCCAGCGCCAGCGCCTGGTTAACCAGGGTCAGCGCGACAATGTACCAGCGATAGTGGGGAGATGGGCTCAAACTGCGAGTTGACCCTTGGGCCTAGGTTAGTTACAGCTCCATGATAAAGGATAAGCGAGCGTTCAGTGGTTCCCCGGTGGTGATATTGTTATTGCTGTGAGCGTCCGGGAAATATTCTTCGTCTGTCACATTTTCAATGTTGAGTTGCAGGCGAACCCGCTCGGTCAGCTGATAGAAAGCCGCCGCATCGACCCGGGTGAAATCCGGTACTTCGACGGCATTATCTTCCCGGACAAAGAAGGAATCCTGGTAACTGAGGCCAAGGCCAAGACTCAGTCTTTCTGTCACCTGAAAGTTGTTCCAGAGCGAAAACATACGGTCAGGGGTCTGGCGGGTCACGTTACCATCATTACCGCGACGATCAGCACGGTCTACCTTGCCGTCGAGATCAGCGTATCCAGCGATGATTGACCAGTTGTCAGTGATTCGGCCCGACAGCTGCAGCTCCCAGCCGTCAATCTCAGAGCCCTCAATCACAATCAGTTGTGCCGGATCCTCAGGGTCGACGGAAGTGTAACTTTCGCGCTGCAGGCTGAAGGCAGAAAAGGTCAGGCTGAGGTCAGAGCGGAAATCCCATTTCAAACCGACTTCCCGGTTTTCAAAGAACTGGGGACTTGTACTCTCGGCATCCAGGTTCAGCGTAAGAAACTGCTCCCCGGAACGCGGCAGGAAGGTCTCACTGTAGCTGGCATAAACCGACACATTCTCAACCGGTTTGTAGATCAGACCGAGGCGCGGTGTAACCTCGCTGTCTTCGCGTTCAAATCGACCGTCACTGGCATCACCGTCGTACTGTTCAATCAGGTCAAGGACGTCGATATCGAACTCGTCATAGCGGACACCGAGAAGCAGCATGAACTCATCGGTCAGCGCCATCTGGTTCTGGAAATAAACGGAAGTAAAGTCCACTTCTGATTCACGGTCGCGGACTGGTTTCGTGAAAGCAAAGGCAGGGATAACCAGCGGATCAAAGAATGGAATCTTTAGCTGATCGTCCCCGTTCAGCGCGAAGACATTGTCCTGGCGCGCATTCTCGGTCTGCTGATGGCCAAGCTCGAGGCCAAACAGCATCGTGTGATCGATGCTGCCGGTCCTGAACTCACCTATCAGGTTTGCCTGCAAGATCAGATTCTCACGATTTGTTGTGTCGAGGTAACCGTCAAGCTCCACCTCGGGGAATACCCCCCCGGTCAGCAGGACTGATTCACTCGGGTAGAGGTTTTGATAGCGTTTGTCATAGTCAGCGTACTGAAAGGTCACGTTACCTCGCAGCTGGTCCGAAAATGTGTGATCCAGTCGCGCTCGCAGCAGATGGGCTTCAAGCGTGGTCAGGTTTTCATCTGCTGAGCCAAAGAAAGTCTCTTCATAATTCTCAAGCGGCTCGTTGACAGCACCTGCAATGGCCACCGAGGGCACGCCGCGGTCAACCGTACGGTCATCATCAACATATTCGTAAGAAACCGACGCCGTGGTGGCATCACTGAAACGAAACGTGAGCGTGGGATTAATCGCGTAGCTCTCGCCCTCATAGAAATCACGGTGGTTACCGAGTTCCTGGTAATACGCATTCAGTCGCAGCGCAATGTCGTCCGCCAGCTCGACGTTAGTGTCAACACCCAGCGAATAGGCCTCAAAGGTATCGAAGCTGGCATTCAACTGGGTGAAGCTTTCTCCCAGTTCAGCCTTTTTTTGCACCCGGTTGACGATGCCACCACCACCGCCGCGGCCGAACAGTAACGCATTGGGGCCACGCAATACTTCAATCTGCTGGGCGTTGTAGAGCGGACGGTAGTACTGCACATCGTCACGCATGCCATCGACGAAAAAGTCAGCTGTGGTCTGGATACCGCGAATAATAATCGAGTCACGGTGCCCTTCACCCTGGCTGACTGACAGCCCGGGCGTATATCGGACCACATCACCCAGGTTTTGGAATGCCTGCTTTTCCATCTGCTCCGCTGTCAGGATTGTCAGGCTCTGGGGTACATCGAGGATGGGCGTCGGCGTTTTAACAGAGTTCACTTTGTCGATCGACAGGTACTTGCCCTCAACGACAATTTCGTCCAGCGGCATCTCGTCTGCCAGCACAACACCGGACAAGCTGACGCCAAAAGCTAGGGCCAGCGCCAGTGCAAAAGCGATAAGGTTGGTTTGATTCCCTGAACCCATGAAACCCCCAAGGACCGAAAAGCGGGAATAATAAACTTAATGAGAATGATTCGCAATTACATTTAATGCGCTTTGGCCGCTGGAATCGAGCCCCGGTCTCGTGCTGCGGCCCACACGCAGGCCTCTCAATCCTTGCGCTGCAACAGGCACCAAAATATATTACCGCTTCCTTCTTGGAGCAGGCCTGAACATGTCTATTAAAGTCATTGGTGCGGGATTCGGCCGCACCGGCACCCTCTCGCTCAAGGCCGCCCTTGAGCAGCTAGGCTTCGACAAGTGCTATCACATGATGGAGGTGATGCAGAACCCTTCGCATAGATCAGCCTGGCTGGCTGGGCACCGTGGCGAAGCGGTAGACTGGGACGCCCTGTTCGAGGGTTACGCGGCCACCGTTGACTGGCCCTCCTGTAATCTCTGGCGGGAACAGCTGGCGCATTACCCGGATGCTAAAGTGATCCTGTCCCTAAGGGATCCGGAAGCCTGGTATGCCAGTGTCATGAATACGATCTACCGCTCATCGAAAGCGGCGAAGGACGCCGAAGATCCAGCCACTCAGGCACATGGCCGATGGGCTTTCGAGATTATCTGGGACCGGCTGTTTGATGGTCGTATGGACGACAAGGATCATGTCATCGACGTTTTCAACCAACACAACCAGGCTGTCATCGACGAGCTGCCTCCGGAAAAGCTGCTGGTGTTCGATGCGAAGATGGGCTGGGATCCACTCTGCAAGTTTCTCTCCGTGCCGGCACCTGACACAGAATACCCGCGGACGAACACCACCGAGCAGTTCCAGGCAATCTGGAAAAAACGTTCAGGCTGAAACCGTCCCCGCAAACGCGGTGTGATCAGGCCGCCGCTTCTTCCATCGGCGGCTTCGCCGCGACAGCGACTGACGGGTTGCTGAACTGCAGAGCGCCGTCCTCGAGCGGTGCATGCCGCACCATCTTTTTGTCAGCCGCAAAGTCCTGCGTGTTGCGCCAGGGGCCTTCGCCCTGTTTCGGGAAGAGATGCATTGAGCGCATCATGTAACCTGCGGGAAAATCCGTGATCCAGGGCCGTGGTTCCATGCCGGCGTCTTCTTCGCGCAGGGTTGGCGTGACAATCTTAGCGCCATTCTCATCCATGTGATTAAGCAGACGACAGATATACTCGGATGTCAGGTCAGCGCGAAGCGTCCAAGAGGCATTAATATAGCCGAACGTCTGCGCCATGTTGGGAATACCCGAATACATCATGCCTTTGTAGGTGAAGGCCTCTGACACATCGACCGCCTCACCATCAACGACAAAATCGACTCCGGACAACACAATCAGCTTCAGACCTGTTGCCGTCACAATAACATCAGCCGGAAGCACCTCACCGGATTCCAGCCGCAGGCCATCATCGACGAAGGTATCGATGTGCTCGGTCCTGACCTCGACATCACCGCGCTTGATCGCCCTGTAGAGGTCCGCATCCGGAATCAGGCAGAGACGCTGGTCCCAGGGGTTGTAACTGGGGGTAAAGTGCTTCGCCACGTAGTCATCGTCAAACCACTTCTTCAGCTCATTCAGCAGACGGTTCTTAATCATGCCCGGCGCAAAGCGAGTGCGGCGATAAAAGTAGCCCTGCAACTGGGTGTTCTTGAATCGAGTCAGTGCATAGGCCCATTTTTCGGGCAGGATACGCCGCAGGAAATTAGCAATCTTGTCTTCAGCCGGCCGGGACACCACGTAGGTTGGCGTCCGCTGCACCATGGTGACATGGGCACCGCGGTCAGCCATGGCAGGTACGACAGTCATCGCCGTAGCGCCACTGCCAATCACAACAACACGCTTACCTTCGTATGACATGTCTTCCGGCCAGAACTGCGGATGCACAATCTCACCCTTGAAGTCTTCCATGTTGGTAAACCCGGCGTCATGCGGCTCATCGTAGTTGTAGTAACCGCCACACATCGAGACAAAACCGCCACTCAGCTGCTTTTCAGCCCCATCAGCAGTAACCACTGACACCACCCAGCTCGCCTCCGCTGATGACCACTCTGCCTTCGTCACCTTGTGCCCGAGCTGAATATGGTTGCGCAGATCAAACTCATCTGCTGCCTCATTGACATATTTTAGAATCGCCGGGCCGTCTGCGATGGCCTTGGCCTCAGTCCAGGGCTTGAAGGAAAAACCGAGTGTATGCATATCGCTGTCAGAACGGATACCGGGGTAACGAAACAGATCCCAGGTGCCGCCAATGGCTTCACGGCCCTCGAGAATCGTGAAAGTCTTGCCGGGGCAGTTTTTCTGCAGGTGAACGGCCACGCTGACCCCGGAGATACCGGCGCCAATGATGATCACGTCGTAATGTTCCATCTTGTCCAACCCGAACGCATCTCTTCAAAGGTCTTATATTTTCTCAGTTTGGCCGATGACATGAAAACCCCTGACATGGTGCTGCATCATTCAGGTTGATCGACAAGCCGGGGTGCTTCGTTGCCACCCGTTCATGTACGATTAGGCTGACCGAGCAACAAAATGGAAGGGAAAACCTATGAAGGTAGGACTGGCATTTGGCAGCAGCATCGCCATTGACGGCGATCAATCACTCAACCTCTGTAAGGCAGCCGAGACGGCGGGCTTTGAATCCATCTGGTGCGGCGAGCACGTCATCATGCCCGACACCATCGATTCCGCATACCCTTACACGCCCGACGGCAAGATACCTGCAGAGCCAGAAACCCCTATCCCGGATCCCCTGGTCTGGCTTGGCTTTGCCGCTGCCGCAGCGCCCAGCCTGCGACTTGGCACCTGCATCCTCATCGTGCCGCAGCGTAACCCGCTGATCCTTGCCAAAGAGCTGGCAACACTAGATCAGCTCTCAGGGGGACGAGTCGAACTTGGCCTGGGCGTCGGCTGGATGAAAGAAGAGTTTGAGGCCCTGGGCGTTCCCTGGGAACGCCGCGGCGCCCGTAACGATGAATACATCGAGGCCATGCGCAAACTCTGGGCGGGTCCCCATGCGGAATTCCACGGCGACTTCGTCGACTTCCAACCAGTGACCTGCAGTCCACGCCCGGTCAACGGCAACATCCCGGTGATTGTCGGCGGTGACTCAGAGGCCGCACTGAACAGGGCAGTCAAACTCGCGGATGGTTATTTCCCCGGTGAAGGTGACAATGAACGGTTGGCGAAGCTGCTGGAGCGCCTGCGGAACAAGGCCGAGGAGCGAGGTCGCGACCCCGCCAGCATTGAGATCAATACGATGTTTGGCGTGCAGATGATGGACCCAGTGAACGGTGTCGAGCAGATGAAGGCGCTGGGTGTGGACCGCATCATGGTCCCGGCATTCTTTTTCGCGGGACCGGACGGCCTCGACAAGCTGGCTGAATTCGGCGAAAACGTCATTCCTCTGGCAAACGCCTGACAAATCAGCCGTTGTAACTGCCCGGCGTCAGTCGGGCAGTCAGTCGGCCTCCAGCCTGGCAACGTCCTCTCTTGCAGCAATCCCGTAGCCCAGGTCCTTGATGATCCCGTCGCCGACGCTGTATATCCAGCCGTGGACATCGACCTCACCACCCTGATCCCAGGTGTCCTGCAATACAGTGGTGCTGCAGACCGACTTCACCTGGCGTCTGACATTGTATTCACAGAGTTTCGCCAGCGCATCTGACTCTTCGAGCTGGGAAAGTTCCGCCTTGTGATCCGACCAAAGCTTTCGGATACCTGAGATCCAGGCCCCGATGACACCATCAGCACTGTTGTGCATGGCAGCTTTCACACCGGCACAGCCATAATGGCCGCAGACAATAATGTGGCGCACCTTGATCACACGAATGGCAAATTCGATGACTGACATGCAGTTGATATCTGTCTGCATGACCACATTGGCGACATTGCGGTGAACAAACACTTCACCCGGCAGCAGACCGGTGATCTGATTAGCCGGTACCCGGCTGTCAGAACAGCCAATCCAGAGGTATTTCGGCGCCTGCTGATCGGCCAGCCGAGCGAAAAACTCAGGATCTTCTTCTTTCATCGCGGCCGCCCAGGCCTTGTTCTGGTCAAGCAGCTTTTGAATTTCGTCAGTCATGGCGCTTCCTCATCGAACGGCGCGTAGAATAACATCGAATACAGAAATAAAAAGAAACTGTACCCTCGGAACAAGGAAACCGCATGTCCAGACTCATCTCCCTGACTCAGCTAGCCCTCTTGCTCACACTGGCCGGTTGTACTGACCCATTGATTTCCGTGCCCGGCGGCAAACTGAAAGGCGAGCCGACCGCTGCTCCGGCCAGCTGGAGCAGCGTGCCCGACGTGATTCAGCTCGAAACCCGCCCGGATGATCCTTACTCCGTCAATATCTGGGCCCTGGTGGAATCAGGCAACCTGTACCTGGCAACCGAAAATGCCAGGTGGCTCGCGCATATCAGGGCGGACGACCGTGTGCGGGTCCGCATTGAGGGAATGCTCTATGCGCTGCGGGCAGAGAAAGTGACGGAAGTCGAGGAGATGAATCGACTCGCCGCTGCGTATAAAACGAAATATGACTACGAGATCGACACTACGTCGTTCGCCTCAGCCAATGCCTTTAGGCTGGTGGCCCGACAAGAGCAATGATGCCGTGCCCTCACCCCCGCCCCATGGCATAAAACTCATCGTTGGGCCGCATTGACGTAAAGTTCGCCATGCGGTTGGAGAGCGCGAAAAACGAGGTAATCCCAGCGATATCCCAGATATCCTCATCGTCAAAGCCGTGGTCGTGCAACAGCGCAAAGTCAGTATCGTCAATCGCGCGGGCATCCCGGGAGACTTTCAGCGCAAAATCCAGCATGGCGCGCTGCCTCGGAGAGATGTCCGCCTTGCGGTGATTCACCGCCACCTGGTCAGCGATCAGAGGGTCCCTGGCGCGAATCCGCAGGATGGCACCGTGGGCGATAACGCAATACTGGCAGTCGTTATCACCCGAGGTTGCAACGACGATCATCTCCCGCTCGGCTTTTGACAGACCGCTATCCTTCTCCATGAGGGCATCGTGGTAGGCCATGAAAGCCCGAAATTCTTCCGGCCGATGCGCCAGCGTCAGGAATACATTCGGAATGAACCCCGTTTTCTCCTGCACGGTCAGCATCAGGGACCTGATGTCTTCCGGCAAATCTTCGAGCGCGGGAATCGGGTATCGGCTGATGGTTTTTTCGGTCATGGCGTCGTCCTGCAAAGTGGAGTCGCCATCGTAGCGAGACCTCGGCGCAGCGACAACCAAAGCACATTGGCCTTGCGCGTTCTGACCAGGTCTGACAATGAAAAAGTATAAATCGAAGCCGACGCAGAGCGCGTCAGGCTGGCTGGATTCGCAGTATTTCACTCCGCCTGTGCAGGACCTCACAGGCGATCAGCGTGACAGCCACGATCGCCAGCATCACAGCGCAGAAAAAAATGGCGCTGCTGGTTTCACCGGTCCATTCAACAATCTTACTGCTGACGAAAGGTGCAATGGTGGAACCCAGACCGCTCATGAGCTGCAGGTAAACCACATTCTTGTGTGACGGCTGTTCCATGAATGACAGCCCGAAAGCGACATAAGAGTTGTAGGTCGCCGATACCGAGATCCCATAACCGTAACCCAGCAACAGCACTACCGTGGTCGAGTTCACCGCTGTCATGGCGAAGACCGAGACCAGCGAGATCAACACAAACGTGTAGAGCAGGTACTTCACCTCGAACCGCGTCGCGGCCCAGGTACCGAAGATAGAGCCCACGAAAGCGGCAAGAAAAACGTTTGCCATGAACTGACCACCGGCCTCAGGGCCAGTGCCGAAATTTTGCTGAATGAACTGAGGCGCCCAGACGAAAATGGCGATCTTGGCTGTCATGAACAGCAGCAGACTAAAGCCAACAAGGATGATACCTGTGTTCCAGCTGCCAACACCGCCGCCCAGCCCCTCTTCTTCTACCTCAACAACAGGCGTGAAATCGGACGTTACAGCCAGGAGGACAACAATGCCCATCAGCACCGTCACGATCAGGTAGACAGATGACCAGCCAAAGTGATTGACCACGAACCAGGTGGCGAGCGCCGAGAACATAATACCGCCACCATTGAACATGGCATCCTGTGCCACCATGATCGACTGCCGGCGTCGACCCAACCACTGCTGTGTGATGACAGTCACGCCGCCGCACCCCACCACCGCCATGAGTGTCCCGATCACCGCCAGCAGCACCGGTACTAACCAATAGCTGCTGTAAAAGTGCAGGAGCAGGATAGAAACCAATGCAATGAGGTAACTCCAGGTGATGACCGTCTTGATGGAGCCATGATCGTAAATGAAGAAGGCGACGATACCGCCGACGAATACGCCACCGGCCAGCCAGGAAAACTGCGAGGCAACCTCAGTGATGGGTACGCCGAAGTGATTCGCTGCCGGCTCGGTCAGCAATCCGATGGTTGTGACAAAACCCGCCATGATCAGCGTCGCCAGCAGCGGGATAAACATCAACCTGAATTGATTCAAACTCATACAGTCAGGTTAGCAAAAAAGCTACCCTGGATAGAATGTGAAAGTTCAAAAAAAGCGCTAGGCTTAACTCGTTTCCAGAGAGCGACGAGATCTAACGCTTCGTTGGCCCTGACAACTGGCGGCGTCTTGGCTGATACAATTCATCCACTAACTGATTGCGACGGGAAAACCCATGATAAAACTTGACCGACAAGACGATGTTTTCGTTCTGACAATGGACGACGGCGAGAACCGCTGGAATACCACCTTCGTTCGCGCCATCGCCGAAGCGCTGGATGAGATCGAAAGCTCTGAGGGGCCAGCGGCGCTCGTCACAACTTCGTCAGACACCAAGTTCTTCTCGAACGGTCTCGATCTCGAATGGCGGATGTCCGAGGGTGAACACCGCGGGGGCGACAGGGACGCGTTCGGTGCCGAATTCATGACGCTCATGGGTCGCCTCATTACACTGCCACTGCCCTCCGTTGCCGCCATCAACGGTCATGCCTTTGGTGCTGGCCTGATGTGCGCACTTTGTCATGACGTTCGTATCATGCGCGAGGATCGCGGCTTTGCCTGCGCTAACGAGGTCGAGATTGGCATGGTCATCCCCAACCCCGAGCTCGCGCTGTTTCGCCACAAGCTGCCAATGAACACCTTCTTTGAAACCGTTCAACTGGCCAGGCGCTGGACTGGTCCGGATGCCCTCAGTGCAGGCGTTGTGCAGCAGACAGCTGCCGCAGAGGGCCTTATGGACGCTGCGTTGCGTCGCGCTGGTGAACTGGCGCACCTCGGCGCTAATCGCAAGGTCTACGGCCGCATGAAGGAGGCCATCTACGGTGAGAATCCGTCCATCAACAGCAGCTATGGTGCAGCACATATGCTGAAAAATATGGAAGACTTCCACTGATCTGCCACGCAATCGGCGGCCATTAGCCCTCACTCATGTCTATCGCAGCCAGTGACATCAGCCTGCAGGTCGTTGAGCGGAAAGCGATGAGGCCTTCAGGTCGTTCGAGCATCGATGCCTGCCTTCGCATCACCAACAACAGTGAAGAATCACTCGATCAGGGCTGGCGGCTCTACTATTCACTCGGCCTGACACCGAGGGCTGAAGAGCAACGTGTGCAACAGGTCAGGGTGGAGGGACGCTACGGTTACCTCGCACCGACCGAATCATGGGAACCGCTTGCACCAGGGGATGCGATCGACATTCCAATTGAAAACTGGCTTTTCAACGGCATGCCGCTGCGCTCGCAACAGGGGTTTCATTTTGTCTTTGCCAGCGCTGGTGATAACCGACCGGAACCAGCGCTGCCCGTCACGCTGGCCCCATCACTACTGCCGATTGAAACTCTACCAAACAGCTGGATCAGAGACATGTCTCCCAGCTGCGATGTTGCGCCGGATACAGCATCAGACCGCTGGCGCAGGCGTTCAGCGATCGACGCGAGCGCGGCGCCCCAGGTCATCATCCCGATGCCCGCAAAATCACAGATCGAAACTGCCAGGGTGAAAGGCAGCGGGCTGAACCCGTCAGATCAGAACCTGCTGTCATCTCTCGCCGCATTCTTTACACCGGATGGCATCCCTGTGCAGGTTCAGATTGAGACTAGCAAGCCGCCGGAAGCCTACCGCCTGCAGATCACTACTGAAAGTATCAATATTACGGCAGGCTCAGAGGCAGGCGTTTTTTATGCCGCGCAAAGCCTGCGGCAGCTGATCGACTCAGCAACCAGCGGTGGCAGTGAGGGCATCAGCGTGCCCTGTGGTGACATCATCGATTCACCCGCTTTTACGCATCGCGGACTTTTTCTGGACCTCGCCCGTCACGCTGTCTCACCAGCGGCGATCCGGCAGGTAATCCGTGCGATGTCTGCCTACAAGATGAATGTCCTGCAGCTTGGCATCTCGAATGACGAAGGTTTCCGCCTGGAGATCCCCGGTATCCCGGAATTGACCCACGTGGCTGCCAGACGTTCATTTCACGCGAACAGCGAGGATGGCAGGCCCCGCGCGCTCTACCCTGCCTGGGGTGACGGACCAGAAGAAATCCAGGGCTTTCTGTCGGGCGAGGAATTCGTGCAGCTCCTCAGGCTTGCTGCTGAGCATCACGTCAACATTATTCTGGAACTCAACCTGCCGGGGCATGCGAATGCCATGATCCGCGCCATGGCGGCTTCCGGCCGCTACCAGGTGCTGGACCCGGAGGATAAATCGATACACCGCTCGGCCCAGGGTTATACCCACAATGTCATGAACGTCTGCCTGCCGGGGACCTATGCCCTCGCCGCGGATATTCTCGAAACTATCGCGGGTTACTACAAGCAGGCAGGTGTCCCGCTGCGCGCTCTGCATCTTGGCGGTGATGAGGTACCGGCAGGTGCCTGGCTCGATTCACCCGTCGTCCGCCAATCGTCGATCTGGGATACCCGCTGGCAACTCGACAACGAGGCTGACCGAGCTGCGGCAACCCAAGCCCTGAGCCAGCATTACGCCAGCGAAATCACGAAGCTCGCTGCTGCCATCATGCCTGGCGTCAAACTCGGCTTCTGGCACGAGATGAGTCCAGCGCTGCCGGCCGATGCAGACACTTATGTCACTGGCTGGACAACGGAGACAGGTGATCGGGACCTGGTGGAAGCTGTACTGGATCGCGGGCAGCGGCTCGTCATCGCTAATGCCAGCTTCCTCTACCTCGATATGCCGTATACGCTCAGCAGCGAAGAACCGGGCCTGCCCTGGGCGGCCTACATCGATGAATCACTGATCTATCATTTCTCCCCACTGGCGAACTGGGCGATCACTGAGGGACAACGGGACCAGGTGCTGGGACTACAGGCACAGCTCTGGTCAGAGACGATTTACAGCGAAGAGCGCATGTTCTATCACCTGTTCCCGCGCCTGCTCAGTGTTGCCGAGAGAGCCTGGGCTACAGAGAACAGCACTCGCAACTGGTCAGGGTTCGCCAGCGCCCTTGGGAAGCGCGAACTTAGTTATCTCGAATCACTCAACATCCCCTTTCGAGTACCGCCACCGGGTGCCGATATCGTGGCGGACAAGATCGAGGCCTGCACGGCTTTCCCTGGTCTTGTTATCCGTTATACCCTCGATGGCAGCGAGCCGGACAGTACATCCATGACATACAATACGCCCGTCACATCGGATACAGCTGACGTCTTGAAGATGGCGGCATTTACACTTTCCGGAAAAACAAGAAGCCGAACAACAACCCTGCCAGGAGATTTCTGATATGCCCCGCGTCCTTACCAGCTGCAGCCAGTTCACCGTCGACGTCGCCAATGAAGTTCTGGGTGATCAGTTCGGTGCGATTCACTCAGTTGAGCTTCAGTCCCTGGGCGAAGGTGTCGGCCTGATGTCATCCATCGCGCGCGCCATCCTCGAAACCGATCAGGGTGAGAAGCGCGTCGTGGTCAAGTGTATCGCGCAGAATGAAAACAGTGAGATTTCAAAGGGTCTGAATTTCTATACAAATGAGACCAACTTTTACCGCTACCTTGCGGCGGAGTGCCCCATCGAAAGTCCGCCCTGCCTGTATTCAGAAATTGACGGTGAGACCCAGGATTTTCTGCTGATCCTGGATGACCTGGGCAGTGAACATGCCGGTGACCAGCTGACAGACTGCCCGCGGGAGGTAATGGAAGAGGCATTCACTCGTGCCGCCAGGCTACACGCGAAATACTGGAATAACATCGACCAGTTCGCCTTCCTGCGCAGCCAGATTAATGACGAGACCACCCTGTTTCGGCAGGAATCGATTTACAAACCCGGGGTCGAACCGACGCTTTCCATGTTTCCGGATCTGATCAGTCCGGAAATGGCAGACGGCATCAGAGCCATTGGTGATCAGTTTTTCGACATCTTCAATCGCGCCATGGAAGGACCCCAGACCATCGTCCACGGCGATTACCGAACTGACAATATGATGATCTTCCCTGGGCCTCGGATCGTTGCCGTCGACTGGCAGAACACCATGAGCGGCAACGGTGCTCACGATATTGCCTACTTCAGCTCACAAAGCTGCGGCGATGATGTACGCGGTGAGGTTGAAATGAACGCCTTACGCCACTACCACGCCACCCTCGTCGAGGGCGGCGTTACTGACTACAGCTTTGAAGACTGCCTGCGCGACTACCAGCTCAACCTGCTGATCGTCATGATTACACCCGTGGCAGTCTGCGGCATGCTTGACCCTGGCAATGAGCGAGGTATGACACTCGGCAGGGTGATGCTGACCCGGTCACTGTCCGCCCTGAAAAGTATGGATTGCCTCAGCCTTCTCTGAGCCGATGCCGCTGTCGTTTCACCGTCCGAAAGCGGCCTTTGAAACAGCATTGGTACCTGATTCAGGCTCAGGCAACTTCCCTTGCTGCCGGCACGAAAACAGCTTCAGCCATGCGATCAGCCACTTCATGGGTGCTGCGCCGCGACAGGTCTGATTCCCTGAAGATATTCCCGAGCGTTTCACCAATCCTTTCGACATGGGCAACCACCTTCTCACTGCGCTCACCACGCTGCTGATAGTACACATCAATGATGCCACCGGCGTTGATAACATAGTCAGGCGCGTAGAGGATGCCACGATCAAGCAACACGTGACCCATAGCCTCGGTTGCCAGTTGATTATTTGCCGCCCCGGCGACGATGCCAGCGCGTATGTCCCGGACCGCGTCTTCGTTGATGACTGCACCCATCGCACAGGGCGCCAGAACATCGACTTCTGCCCTGAGGATGTCCGCGACCGGCATCACTTCCGCACCGAGCGCTGCGGCCCGCTCGAGATTGGCCGCGCTGACATCGGCAACAAAGACCTTTGCGCCATCTTCAAGCAACATACGTGTCAGGTGATAGCCAACGTTACCTGCGCCCTGAACGGCAACCCGAATACCCTTAAGGTCCGATTCGCAGCGGTACTGCACGGCCTCTCGAATACCGACGAGCACACCATAGGCTGTATAGGGCGAAGGGTCGCCGCCGTACTGATCATCCGCCAGCAAGCCTGAGACATGCTGCGTGCGTTCAGCCATGACCGCCATATCCGCAACAGACGTACCGGAATCCTCAGCGGTGATATAACGACCATTGAGACTGTCGACGAACTCACCCATCGCCAGCAACAGATCCCGGGTCTTGTCAGTCCTCGGGTTACCGATTATCACAGACTTGCCACCACCGAGCGGCAGGCCAGCAAGCGCCGACTTGTAAGTCATACCCCGAGACAGACGCAACACATCTGTCAGAGCCTCCTCTTGGCTCAAATAGGGGTACATGCGACACCCGCCTACCGCCGGTCCCAGGTTGGAATTATGTACCGCGATGATAGCGGTCAGCCTGCCGTTGCCGCAGAACTCCACCAATTCGTGCTGATCAAAGTCCGCGTGGTGTTGAATTTCTCTCTTGTTCATCTCTTCTCTTTAACCTCTACAACCTAAGCTGCCTTGCTAACGTCAACGGCAACGGCCAGCAGCTCGCCTTTGAATTGCCGTAACAGAATGTCTTTGCGCGCGCGCACTTTCACGAGATTCGCTGCCTTCACGTGGCCATAGCCGCGAATGTCCATCGGCAGCTCAGCGAGTGAGACTGCCGCTGTGTGATTGTCGCCAGTGAGATCTGCCGCCAGCGTTGCAAACAACGCTCTGTATTCTTGCAGTGTCTCGCGTTCTTCTCTTCGTTCTGCCAGGTAATTGAAGGGGTCAATAAACGAGCCACGCAGAAACTTCAGCGCAGCGAGCGTGTGGAAGACCAGGCTCGTCAACTGTGGATAGCGCATCTTTCGAGGGTGCCCCGTGATCTTGTCGCGCTTTGAGAAAAGCGGTGGTGCCAGGTGGTAGTTCAGCTTGAAGCCCCCTTCGAACATGCCATCGAGCTGCGCTGCGAAGCGGCCATCGGTGTACAGCCTGGCGACTTCGTATTCATCCTTGATTGCCATCAGCTTGAAGAGCGAGCGGGCAACGGCACGGCTTAAATCATCACCGAGGTTCTGCTTCTGCTCAGCCTCTCTTACCTTGATGACCAGCTGGCGGTACTCTTCCGCGTAAGCAGCAGAGGCGTATTCCGTCAGACGCTGAACGCGATCGGTAACAATCTCATCAAAATCTGTTAGCGGCTCAAACACCTGCACGACACCGGCGGCCTGTGCCACTGCCCGCAGATCGACAGCGGCATAGCGGCCCCAGTCGAGGGCGCTGAGGTTAAGCTCAACCGCGACGCCGTTGAGACGAATGGCCTCTTCGAGCGCTTCCCGCGATATCGGCAGCAAACCCTGCTGCAGAGCGTAACCCAGCAGGAACATGTTGCTGGCGATAGAGTCACCCATCAGGCGTGTCGCCAGATCCGTTGCCTGTAAGAAGCTCACTTTATCTTTACCGACTTCCGTCGTGATCAATGACTGCATGGCTTCTACAGGCACCGTAGCATCCGGGTCATTGACGAACTCAGCGGTTGAGGACGCGTAGGCATTCACGACTGCATGCGAGCGATCAACATTGACCTTGGCAATCGCTTCATCGCCAGCCGAAACCACGAGATCGCAGCCCAACAAAAGATCCGCATCACCTGCCGGAATCCGCACCGCATGAATCGACTGCTGGCTGACACCAACTCGCACATGACTGACCACCGCACCAAACTTCTGGGCAAGGCCGGTCTGATTCATGGTGGCGCAGCCTTTGCCCTCCAGGTGTGCCGCCATGGCGACAACTGCTGCAATCGTCAGTACTCCCGTACCCCCTACACCGGTGACGACGATATTCCAGGGTCTGGCATCAATCGCAGCAACCGCAGGTTCGGGCAACGCCGGTACCTTGAACATCGTGCCCGCCTTTTCTTTCTTCAGTTCACCCGTGACAGTAACGAGGCTGGGGCAGAAGCCCTTCAGGCAGCTGTAATCCTTATTGCAGGCACTCTGGTCTATCTGACGCTTACGACCCAGTTCAGTTTCCAGCGGCAGCACCGACAGGCAGTTGGACGCAATCCCACAGTCGCCACAGCCTTCGCAGACTTCGGGGTTAATCACCACCCGCACCTTGGGATCCACCAATTCGCCTTTCTTACGCCGCCGGCGCTTCTCAGCAGCACAGGTCTGCTCGTAGATCAGGATCGTGGTACCCGCTGTATCCCTCAGCTCAGTTTCAATGGCGAGCAGGTCATCCCGGTGATCAACCGTCAGCCCGGCAACGCGTTTGACATGGGCGTGACGACCCGGGTCATCAGAAATCAGCGCGATCCGGTCTACACCCTCACCTCTCAGCTGCATGATCATCTGCTCAACGGTGAGTGCACCGTCCACCGGCTGGCCACCCGTCATGGCTACCGCATCGTTGTAGAGAATCTTGTAGGTAATGTTGATGCCGGCCGCAATTGCCTGGCGTATCGCCAGCAGCCCGGAATGAAAGTAGGTACCATCACCCAGGTTCTGAAACACATGCTTTGTGTCCGTAAAGGGCGCCTGGCCTACCCAGGTCACACCTTCTCCACCCATCTGGGTAAAGGTTTTGGCCTGGCGGTCGCCAACTTCCATCACGCCCATGTAGTGGCAGCCGATGCCACCCAGTGCCCTTGATCCCTCAGGAACCCGCGTTGATGTGCTATGCGGGCAGCCGGAGCAATAGTGCGGGATCCGCTGCAGGGTTTCGCGCGGTGATGACAGCACCGTCTCTTTACGATCGTAGAACTTGAGCCGGCGCTCGATCAGGTCATCCTGGTAAAACCGGGCAATGCGTGACGAGATCGCCCGCGCCACCATGGCGGGGGTAAGTTCCGAGACATTCGGCAGAAGGTCCCTGCCCTCTTCATCGAATTCACCATAAACGCGCGGCCGGCGGTCAACCGGCCAGTTGTAGAGCTGACCTGTCAGCTGGTCCTCGATAATCGAGCGCTTCTCTTCAACGACCAGGATCTCGTTCAGACCCTGGGCAAACGCATGAGTCGAGAACGGTTCAAGCGGCCAGCTCATCCCGACCTTGAATACCCTGAGGCCAATCTGGCCGGCCTTGCGTTCATCAATACCCAGATCTTCGAGCGCCTGCATGACATCCAGATAGGCTTTACCCGTGGTGATGATGCCGAGCCGGGCGTTGCTGCTGTCGAGCACAATTTGGTTCAGTCGGTTAACCCGGGCAAACTCGCGCGCAGCGTAAATTTTGAACTTATTGAGACGACGTTCCTGTTCAAGGGCTGTGTCTGGCCAGCGGGCATGAACTCCCTCTTCGGGCAGCACGAAGTCCTCGGGGATAACGATATTGACTCTATCCGGATCGATTTCGGCCGAGATTGCGGAGTCCATATTCTCGGTGATGGCCTTCAACGCGACCCAGGCACCGCAGTAACGTGATAGTTCCCAACCGTAGATGCCGAGGTCGAGAACTTCCTGCACATTGGCAGGGTTCAATACCGGGATAGAGGCACCGATAAACATATGCTCAGACTGGTGAGGCAGCGTGGAGGATTTCGCTGCGTGGTCGTCACCGGCCACGGCGAGCACACCACCGTACCTTGAAGTACCAAAAGCATTGGCGTGGCGAATCACATCCATGGAACGGTCGACACCCGGGCCCTTGCCGTACCACATACCGAAAACGCCGTCATACTTCGCACCTTCAAACAGGTTGACCTGCTGGCTGCCCCAGACGGCTGTCGCAGCAAGGTCTTCATTAACACCCGGCTGAAACTTGATATTGTGTTCATTGAGGAATTTCGACGCCGCCCACATCGCCTGGTCGACGCCGCCCAGCGGTGAACCCCGATAACCTGAAACGAAGCCCGCCGTATTCAGACCGCGTTCAAGATCGCGCTGATGCTGAAGCATGGGGAGCCTGACCAGCGCTTCGATGCCCGTCATGTAAGCCCGCGTTGCGTCGAGCGCGTACTTGTCGTCCAGGGAAACTTTTCTCAGTGGTGTTGCGCTGTCAGCCATACCGCTCTCTCATTTGCGATCCGGAGTAGTAGTTTAGACAGCAGGGTGAGCAGTATTTATGCTTTCTATGCAGATTTATGCGATTTAATTGGATATTTTTACCGGTTTTTTGGGATAATATTGGATATTTAATGCATATCTTACGCAATGACCGAACTGACCAGCACCGACCTGCAAATTCTCGATACCCTGCAGCGTGACAGCAGTCTCTCGACCCAACAGATTGCCGAGCGCATCAACATTTCCCAGTCACCGGCCTGGCGTCGCATCAACCGACTTGAATCCGCAGGGCTGATCGACCGCAAGGTATCGCTGTTGAACCGCGAAAAGCTCGGCATGGAGGTTGTCGTCTTTGCGACAGTCAACCTGACGACCCAGGGCAGAGGCAATCTCGAGGAATTTGAAAAGGAGGTCGTCGTCCTGCCAGAGGTCACGGAGTGCTACACCATGGCAGGTACCTGGGACTACATGCTGAAAATCGTCGTCAGGGATATCCGCCACTATGAGCAGTTTGTGCGCGACAAACTGACCCGGCTCGCCCACATCGGCGAGGTGCACTCGCACATTGCCGTGACTGAGATAAAGTACTCGACTGCTTTACCGCTCGCGACGCAAACCTAGCGGTTTTATGGACATCTACTCGGCGGCATTACTCGCAGGCCTTGAACAGGTCCCAATCATATCTTGCCAAGTAACGCTGAGGGCTCTCCGCTCTATCTCTATCCAGAGATAAGGTTCCAGGCGGCGCCGCCCAGAGCGCCAAGCACCAGGATCCAGCAGGGGAACATAGACAGCAGCGTACCTGCGGTCCTTGTGGCCGGATCTTTGACGTAGCTGATCGCGTAAATGGCACGCCCGATGAGATAGACAACACCCAGGCCAACCGCACCATAGACATGCACAGTCTGGGCAAAAAACCACACGCCTGGAATAAACAGAATCAGCTGCTCCATCGTGTTGTAGTGCACCCGGAAATAACGCTCGAATTCCTCGTTGCCGGCAACAGCAGGCGCCTCGACCCCGGTCCGGCCTCGGGCCATACCGACCTGCATGCCGAAGACCATAAATTCAACCAGTGCCAGCATCATGACAATAACAACCAGTTCCATCTCTCCCTCCCAGGGGTTTCCGTCCTTGGCAAAAGTTTAGCATTCATTCATCCAGCCTTCGTTATACTCAATGGGTATGAAATCTCTCGCCCGTCAATTTCGATGTTCCGCACTCTGGCTGGCTGCATTCACCGGCACTTCGGTAGCAGAACCGCCACCCCACCAGTGGGCGCTGCCGAAATACCTGCGTGAAGCCTCTGGACTCGATGTGATCAGCGAGCACATGCTGCTGGCGCACAACGACGAGAGAGGCAAGATCTACCGCCTCGATCTCGAGACTGAGACAGTCGCGCAGGTTGCAGCAATCGGTAAACCAGCCGTTCGTGATGACTTTGAAGGTATCACTGCGGACGGCAGCCGCGTATTTCTCATCACCAGCAAGGGCATGCTTTACATCATTGATGAGCCCGCCGTGCTGAGTCCGGCAACGACTGAGAAACACATCGTCAACGCCAGGCGCCTGTCAACCGGCGCCGGCCGCTACTGTGAAATCGAAGGCCTGCATTACGAGGCTGGCATCCTCCTGTTGCCCTGCAAGACCGTGCTGACACCCGGCGACAAGGGTCACCTGATTGTGCTGGCTTACGAGTTGAACAGCGGCCGACTCTCGACACTGATCAAAATACCCAAACCCGCGATACCTGGTATCAAAAAGCTCAATCTGACCGCGATTGATGCGACCGACAATCATTACTACATCGTTGCCGCCAATCGCCTGGTGCTGATCGACAAGCAAAGTCGACAGACCCGCACATTCAAATTGAAGAAAAGCCTGCATCAGCAGGTGGAAGGCCTGGCAGTGATGCCGGATGGTTCCTTTGTCCTGGTAGAGGACAACCGTGACGGCATCTCGCGCGTGAGTCAGTACCAGTCACTCGACCAACTGGAAGAGAAGGGTATCGACTAATCCTCCGGGGATTCGAGCGAGTTGACGTACTTCACCAGGCGCGACCCCTCAGGTTCTAGCGCAGCAACTTCTCTGAGGTAAGGCTTCAAATCGTCCGTTACGGGCAGATTCAGCAGCTTGCCGCGATGCCGGACTTTCACCGAGTCACCATCAATTACGACATTCGCCATTGAGGCACCGTAGTGAGCTGAAATACCGACATCAGACAACACCACTTTAGCGTTAAAGCGAGGAATGACCGCACCCTGCGTTGTCGAATGCGCCACGAAGATTCTGCGGGCCTGATAATGCGCCAGCATGGCCTCCAGCGGTGCCAGTTCCTCTTCCGCCGAGTGCCGCGCCAGGCCCCTGTACCAAAGCGGGCCACGCTGATCCCGCGTCAACGCAGGCTGAGCTCCGGGTTGCAGCTCCGCGCGCACAGCTTCGTTGATGTCATCGAGGCTCGGGAAACTCGAGGCATGTGGATCAAGCCCACCATGAATGAAGATGCTGTCATTGATACGAATGACCGTGTCCTGGCCGGCATACCAATTGGCAAGTTCTCTACCGGGCTCCCAGTGCATACGATGCTCGACATAGCCGAGTGGGTATCGATCTTCGAGGTCAGCACGTTTCTCTTTTTCCTGGGTCATCAGGTCCGGCTGCCGCTGCAACATTGAGCGGAACACCGCATCAACATATTGTTTCTGGCGTTGCCTGGACTTGTTCGACTTGAAGGCCAGGTATTCACCCGGGTGCACATACCTCAGGTCGGTCTGAATATTCATGGCCTCATGATTACCAATCAGTACATGGACTCTGCCCCCTGCTTTCTGTGCCTGCTTCTCGAGTCTCATGAGGTGCCGGATAATTTTCAGTGAATCCGGCCCACGGTCGGTCACATCCCCCATCTGCACAAAGTGAGTATCACCACCCTGCCAGCGCAGCCGCTTATCGATGAGATCATTGTCACGCAGCACCTGCAGATACTGCTCATAATCACCATGCAGATCGCCCACCGCGACGATCCTGCCGACATTCTCATAGACGGATTCGGCAGATACCTGCAGCACTGCCAGCAACAGCACTGCGGCGGTCAACGTACGGAATATCGGCATAGTCCCACTCAAAACTTTGATCCAGCCAAGAATAGCGAAAAGGACTTACCTTAGCGACCAGCCCCTGGTGTACTTATCACCGACGGGTGACATCGGCCGTCTTGTCATCATCGGACAGACGCCGCAGGTTAGCGGAATGATCATCACGATTGATCCGGTAGAGCCCGAGCGCTGACAAAGCCAGCAGGTAGAAGAACAACAGAACCGGGATATAAATATACGCCAGGTCCATCAGTGTGCTGTCAGGAATCTCGCCCGGCTTGGCCTGGGTTGGGAACTGGATATAAGCCAGAATCTGGCCGGCGACAACAACGCCAAGGCCATTGACCGCCTTCTGCGCAAAGCTGTTAGCCGCAAAAAAGATGCCTTCCGAGCGTCTGCCGGTTTTCACCTCACTGTCCTCAACCACATCCGCAATCATCGCCGCAATGAGTGACGATGCCGTGATAATCAGTGTCACCTCAATCGTATTGAACACCAGCAGGACCCAGAACAATTCACTGGTGCCATTTTCTGGAAAATAGCCAAGAATCCGCAAAATGTATGGCATCGGCGCCATGGCAAAAGCGACACCGAACACTGTCATACCACCCCGCTTCTTGCCCATGATGCGAGACACTGTGGGCGCGATGAACAGCGCGAGAAACGCTGAGAAAAAGTAAGGCAGATTCATGTAGCCAATCTGTGAGCTGGTGAGTTCCCAGAAGTGACGACTGAAATAGATGCTGAGTGAAGTTGAAACCCCTGCTGCAACAGCCATCAGCAGCGCAGACAGAAACAGCGCAAAGAAAGATCGGTTAGCGAGGGTTTCCTTCAACTCATTCGCTGTCCTCTCAAGACTGAAACTTTCTTTGACCGGCGGTCGCTTCAAATACGGGATGTGCCGGTGCGTGCCCGCCGCGGAGATATAGATCGAGAGGAAGATGATAATCGAGGCGGTTAATCCGTAGTTGGTCCAGCCTTCGACGTATTCAAGACCGCCCTTTTCCTCGGGCAGAAAGACCAGGTAATTGAGCACCGCCATCGTTAGCCCACCCCACCAGGCGAAGAAATAGCGATAACTCATCATCTCGGTGCGGACGTCATAATCCTCGGTCAACTCCGCTACCAGAGCGGTTGAAGGGATCTCGTAAAACGTGATCAGGGTTCTGATCATTACTGCCATGCAGACGAAGTAAAGGAACAGCGCGTTTTCGTCCCAGGCCGGCGGCGCCCAGAGAAAGTAGTAAGCAACCGCAACGGGCAGGCCGGCGGCGTACATAAAGGGGTGCCTGCGTCCGAGTTTCGAATGAAAATTATCGGAGATGTAGCCCACCATCGGATCCGACACAGCGTCAAAGACGAGCGCGATCAGGATGCCCAGCGACACAAGGTCGGCGCGCAGGCCAATCACCTGACTGTAATAAAAAAGTAGGAGGTAGTTGAAGCCATTGCTCTTGGCCCCATTCGCTACCGCACCAAAACCATAGTACAGCTTGGTCGATAGACTGACCTGTTTATCTATAGATTGTTCAGGCAAGGAGACTCTCTTATGACAACAGCAATGAGGTACATGGATATTAGTCAGCGATTTCTGGCGCGTCGAGAGTTAGACTCAGTTATTCACAGAACTTGTGCGTCATGATTTAGCACCATGTCGAAGGAAAAGGTGAGCAGCAACGACCGAAACGAAATAGCCGCCGTCGATCTTGGCTACAACAGCTTCCAAATGATCATCGGCAGCGACGCTAATCAGGGATGCCGACTCAGGGAGCAGGCCCGGACTTTCTGGCAGCTAGCTCGCGCGGCCGCGTAATCGACCTCAGTCTGGCGTCACACTTCTTTACCTCAGACCAACGCCCGTTGATATCGAGGTGCGCAACGGCAGAGGTCGGAATCAATTTCGGCTCTGCCGGAATGTCAGCCCAGCGACTCATGCGCAGGATCATGGTTTCGAGGCCCTCATGATGGCCAACCAGCATGACTGTGTGTGTTTCTTCTGGTACATCCACCAACAGCTTTAGCAGCGTTCTGGCATTGGCGTCGTAAAGGCTTTCTTCCCACTGGATGTTGTCTGCCGCATAGCCCATGCGTTTACAAACCCGCAACGAGGTCTCTTTGGCCCTGACGGCGGGCGAGCTGATAACGAGATCAGGCATCATCTCTTCTGATTTAAGCCATTTGCCAATACGACGACAGTCCTTCCTGCCTCGCTTGTTCAGCGGGCGCTCAAAGTCGCGCAGGGTCTGGTCCTTGTGCGAAGACTTGGCATGTCTGAGCAACAAGAGCCGGTGCAGCGCTTCGCCCACTTAGAACCCCTGGCCTGTGATCTTAAAGTTTGGATCACCGTTGGCATACATGTCTGATGCTCTTCCCACGAGCAGCTCATCCGGCGCGCAGGCAATGTCTTCGTTCTTGCCGTCGTACGGCAGGGTGTGCAGAAAGTGTTTGATACAGTTGAGCCGCGCCCGCTTCTTGTCATCAGATTTGATGACGGTCCAGGGGGCATCAGCAGTATCCGTGTGAAAGAATGTTGCCTCCTTGGCGGCAGTGTACTCATCCCATTTATCGAGAGAGGCGATGTCCACCGGGCTCAGCTTCCACTGCTTCAACGGGTCTGATTTACGCCTGTGGAAGCGTCGCAGCTGCTCCTCGCGGCTGACCGAAAACCAGTATTTATAGAGTCGAATGCCACTGTTGACGAGCATACGTTCCAGCTGAGGCGTCTGCCGCATGAACTCGAGATATTCTTCAGGTGTACAGAACCCCATCACCCGTTCCACCCCGGCCCGGTTGTACCAGGAGCGGTCAAACAGCAATATCTCACCGTCTGTTGGCAGATGCTTGATGTAACGCTGAAAGTACCACTGGCCCTTCTCCTGCTCAGAAGGCTTTTCAAGGGCGATGACGCGGGCACCCCGGGGATTCAGGTGTTCAGTGAAGCGCTTGATCGTACCCCCTTTACCCGCGGCATCCCGGCCTTCAAACAGAATTACAATTTTCTGCCCTGTCTGGCGCACCCAGTTTTGCACTTTAAGCAGTTCAACCTGCAGTGCCACCTTCTGTTTCTCGTATTTTTCCCAACTGAGTTTCTTCTTGTAGGGGTAGGGCTGATCGCCAAGGGATGGGTTCTTTGCATCATGCCCGGACGCGTCCACCGCCTTGAGTGGTTGGGGGGGGTCAGCCTTGTTCTGCATGAATGTCTCCCGGAAAAAAGCGAAGCCTGGCGGCTCACCCTGACAGGCAATGATAAAAGATGAACCAGCCAAACGAGAACAATTTTAGTCCCGGCGCGGAATTACACGCGTCAGGTTGGCCTGAACTAATCGTCAGGCAGGTCAGCGGTTTTCTCAGACTGCTTCTGGCGCCGCTTCTCCGCCTTTTTCTCTGCTGCCCGGACAGCCGCGTGATCAGACTCGAGCCCATCGCCCAAATAGTAGACATAAAGCGTTGAATAGCAGAAAAAAATCGTCAGGACTGTCGTGATCTCTAGAGCGCCGATGCCGGCTGAAAGTCCGGTGCCGATGGCGACAAGAATAAACAGGGCATCAAAGGTGTCCTGCAGCGCCCGCCTGAACTGGACGCCGGCAACAATGCCGGCAAGACTGAAGGCCAGCGCCAGCGAGTGCTGCACTACGAGAACAATCGTGGCAACAATACCGGGCAGAATAAGCATTGTTTCATCCAGCGAGTGATCACCGGTTTCGGTATGAATACCTTTGTGGACCCAGGAAACCGGCAACGCCAGCAGCCAGACAGAAATCAGCACGATGATCAGATCCCGCGCGACTCCCAGGCGATCGAAAGAGCTGGTGGCTTTGATAATCGAGCTGACGATCTCATCCTCGTACTCGTCCTCATCAAACCCGGAGATGCCGGAAACACTCAGTTCACCCCCCTCAGCAAGCTTTGTCACACCGCCGACAGGCAGGTAGTCGATGAACTGCGGGAAAGCCGCAGCAATGCTCAGGACCGTCATCACCAGAACAAAATGATAGATGAAGACCTTGCGAAACAATCGCAGGCCCTCTGACCGGGTGCCCAATAGTTTCATGTTCGAGGAGTTGGTGCTGTCAGCAGAATCGCTCATTTTGACTCGTTGGCTGAATTCTTATTGTCGTCCAGCATTGTAACCCAAATAGCGAAGCAACATCGCTTTCGCGCAGACGCTTATCCAATCAAAGCCTCGTACCCTAATGTTCCCTTGCTTCCTGCAGCATATCCCGCAATCCATGCTCACGACTGATCTGATAGTGCGACAGTGTCTTGTCGGTCGTCTTCATGCGCCAGCTGAGCAGTTTCTTGGCATAGACCGCCACGAGGTCAGGGCGCTCACGCGCAATGTTACGCAATTCGTAGGGGTCTGCCTCTAAATCAAACAACAGCTCGGGCAGATCGGCGAAGTGGACATACTTGTAGCGCGTATCACGGATGACGTTCAGACACGCATGCTCCATATCGAGACCCAACACGTTTTCGGCATCACTGTGGCGAAAGTCGTACTCGAAATGCGCTGCCTCCCGCCAGTTATCGAGCCAGCCTGAGGTCAGTTGCGATACCAGCGACCGACCATCGCACTGCCTGGGAATCGCCTGCCCTAGGAGCTCCATAATCGTCGGAAAAATATCGACGTGTTCGGTGAAGGCATCGCAAACGCTCGGCGAAACGCCGGGCGCGTGCACAATTAAAGGAATGTGGAAGGACTGGTCAAAGAAACCTGCCTTGCCATAGAACCAGTGATCCCCCATCTGCTCGCCATG
>JAYQAI010000037.1:28527-35732 GCA_038136715.1 Gammaproteobacteria bacterium
GGGTAACGAGTATGATAAGGCGCGGGCGCAACCCAGGGTGGATGCGGCGCCCTCAATGACAAGTGCACGCACCAGCCGGTTTCACCGTCATCATGCTGATCGATATGTTCCAGCGCACGATCTACCAGGAAGTGTGTGTCGGAGTGTTCCGGGGCAATGGCGAGGGGTGCTGGCGTTGTCTCTGTTGCCTCGCCAGGATTGCGCAGGCTGTAAGTAGCGCCATCGATCTCGGGTAGTTCGTATCCCTGCGACCGCAAGTACTCACGCCAGTCCGGGCACAGCGTGCCCATATCGATAATGGGTCGGATGCCGGGCAATATACCTTCATCATTGCCAAGCGCGGGATGTTCGAGCGGTACACCTCTCGGGTCCATCGCCGTGTGGGTATAGCCAAACAGCACCGGGTCATAGCCCAGCGCCCGGGTCTCGACTGCCCAGTTAGTGAAGCGGCTGTCGAGGGGCGTCCCATTGGTCCCGGAACGGTGGTTGTGCAGGTAAAGGCCCGTGTGCAGACTCGCCCGGCTCGGCCCACAGGGCACGACGTTGGTATAGTGCCGCGTGAACTGCACGCTCTCCTGCGCGAGCGCGTCGAGGTGCGGCGTCTGCACCACCGGATGCCCCCGACTTGAGAGACAGTCACCGCGCCACTGGTCCGCAGTAATCAGCAAGATATTCGGCTTCATGGCTTACTTCCGATTTACGCCAATACGGCAAGGCACTCTTTCAGCACCTGCAGCGCCTTGACATTGGCGCCGCGAATCCGCTCCATGTCGGGCGCCTCCTCGCTGATATCGCCCATCTCAGCCATGACGACGTGCACATCATCGTGGCCATCAACTTTCGACATCCGGTCGAGCCAGGCCTGGATCTTCGGGAAGTCAGAGAAGTCGTAGACATTGGTGAATTCAGGCTTCAACTGGCCGATCTCAACGTAAGCCGCAATGTCAGCCAGGGTGACGCTGTCACCCATCAGGTAGTCATTGTCGGCGAGGTAACTGGCTTCCAGGGTTTTCAGCGCCGAGGTCAGCGTTGCCCGTGCAGACTGCTGGAAAGACTCGGGGATGTTGAGATCTTTGCGAACCTTGGGCGCAATCAGCCCTGGCGAGGCATCCCGCACATTGCGGTGATGGTAGTGCAGGTACTGGTCAATCTTTGCCCGCTGGTGCTCATCCTCGGGGTAGAGATCAGTCCAGCCCTGGGTGCGGGCGAGGTAGGTCATGATGGCGTGGGCCTCTCCCAGCGTGAAACCGGATTCAGGTTCCTCGATACAGGGAATAGTACCGCCCGGATTCTTGGCCAGGTAATCAGGGTGCCTCGTGCCGTTCTCACCTTTCGAACCCGGGTTGGTCATGACCATCTCAAATGGCATCTTCTTCATCAGCATTACCCACATAACGGCGCGCACCGGCTGCGAAAAGGGGACGCCATAAAGTTTGATCATGCTCATCGGTACTCCTGTCTGACATTGGTTTTCATCAGGGTCGCCCACTTAGCGGGTAAAGATCAAGTGCAACCGCGCGGCAGAAAATTTCCTACACCGTTGTCCGTCACATTGTGATTTACTGCATTCATGAATCAGGTTTCGTGGCGTATTCGCCTGGCATTCGGCGTCGGTCAGCTGCCGGAAGGGATAAAGTCAGCCGCCTTCGGCTTCTTCCTGTTGTTCTATTACAACCAGGTGCTGGGGTTATCAGGCACCTTGTCAGGTATCGCTATCTTCATTGCGATGCTCGTGGACGCGGTCAGCGACCCTATGGTCGGCGCACTCTCAGATTCGACTCGCAGCCGCTGGGGTCGACGTCACCCCTACATGTACGCGTCGGCAATACCATTTGCGCTGTCATTCTATTTCCTGTTTGTACCGATGGACGGTCTGTCTGAGATGGGTCTGTTCTGGTGGCTGACGATATTCTCGATCCTGACCCGGACCTTCATGACCTTCTACTCTGTGCCACACATGTCGCTCGGTGCGGAACTGACCAGCGACTACGACGAACGCACACTGCTGTCGTCACTGCGGATGGTGCTGCAGCTGGTCGGCATGTTCGGCGTCTTGATTGGCGGTCCGATACTCTTCTTTGGTGCCACCGAGGAGTTCGATAACGGCCAGCTCAATCCTGATGCCTATCCACCGTTTGCGCTAGCGGCCTTCTTCGTCATGGTGATTGGCGTCTGGCTGTCCGCACTCGGCACCCACAGCCATATCAAGTACCTGCCGCAGGCAGCAGAAGATGCGCGGTTCTCACCGCTCGGTGTCGTCAAAGATCTCATCCAGGCATTCAAGATTCGCGCATTCAGCGCCGTCGTCAGTGCCTCGATCATCGCCGGCATGAACCAGGGTATGCTGCAGGCACTGATTATCTATACCTCAACCTACTTTTTTGAGCTGACACCGACGCAGCTGACCTTTCAGTTTGCCGGCGGCGTCGTTGGTGTTGTGACAGGCAGCGCCCTGACCCGACCGCTGTCCAACTTTGTTCGAGAAAAACGCAACCTCTACATCCTGGGCTACGCCTGGTACGCGCTGTTCAATTCCTACGTCATTATTCTGCGCCTGCTGGACCTGTTGCCAGACAACGGCCACCCAATGATCGCACCGCTCTATATCATCAGCGGCACAATCTCCGGCATCGGCCTCGGTGTGGCGATACCGCTTGGCGCTTCGATGATTGCCGATATCACCGATGAACATGAACGTCGTTATGGCAACCGACAGGAAGGCATCTACTATGCTGCGGCTTCATTTGCCGGCAAGGCCATTGGAGGCTCCGGCGCCATTCTGGCGGGCCTGATCATCGATTTCGCCGGCATCCCCCAGGGCGCTGACCCGTCGACCGTTGCACCCGAGGCAGTGGCCCGTTTTGGCTGGGCCCTTGGGCCGTCCGTTCTGATCATGACGGCCATGGCGATCGGCTGCATCACCTTCTACAACATCTCGAGAGCCGACCACGCTGGTATCCTTAGAGAAATAAAAGACCGACAAACACGGGCAGAACCCTCATAATCCTGCCGTCATGAATTTCCCCGATCTGCCTATTAATGACGTGCTGGATGACATCAAGACCGCGCTCAACAATGAAACCGGCCTGATCATCGAGGCACCGCCCGGTGCCGGCAAGACCACCATCGTGCCACTCGCACTGATGGACCAGGCCTGGCTCGGTTATCGCAAGATCATCATGCTGGAACCCAGGCGACTCGCCGCTCGCACAGCCGCTCACCGTATGGCATCACTCATCGGGGAATCTGCCGGCCAGACGGTTGGCTATCGCATGCGGCTTGAGACCCGAGTCAGTGAGTACACCAAGATTGAAGTGGTAACCGAGGGGGTGTTCACGCGCATGCTGCAGGACGACCCCTCGCTGGAGGACACCGGCCTCGTCATCTTTGATGAGTTTCATGAGCGCAACCTCGACAGTGACCTGGCCCTCGCGGTCTGTCTGAAGATGCGGGACATCTTCCGGGCAGAAGATCCGCTGCGTCTCGTCGCCATGTCCGCAACCCTCGACAGCTCAAGGCTGCTTGAAATCATGCAGGCGCCCATCGTGCGCAGTGAGGGTCGTATGCATCCCGTCGATATCATCCAGGGTAAAGCCAGTCAGCCGCGCGATCGAATCGTCGATCGGGTCACCGCGACCACGCTCGAGGCGTTACGCGACAACCCGGACAGCAACCTGCTGGTTTTCCTGCCGGGACAGGGTGAGATTACCCAGGTTAATACACGTCTGCAGGACAAGATCGAATCCGGGATCAGCATTCATCCCCTGTACGGCAATTTGACCCTGGCTGAACAGCAGGCAGCGATTGATCCACCGGCCAAGGGTCGTAAGATCGTTCTCGCCACCAACATTGCCGAAACCAGCCTGACTATTGATGGCGTGGATGTTGTCATCGATTCCGGCCTCGCCAGGGAACCCAGCTTTGATCCCGGCACCGGTATGAGCCGACTCCACACCGTGAAAATCTCTGCCGCTTCGGCAACCCAGCGGGCCGGGCGAGCTGGTCGACTGCAGCCCGGCCGATGTTATCGCCTCTGGTCCAAGCAACAGCAGGACCATCTTGCACCGCATATCACCCCCGAGATCCTGCAAGCCGACCTCACCGGCTTCGCCCTGCAGCTGCTGGGCTGGGGTTTTCACTCGCCCTCTGAACTCGACTTTATTGATCCACCGGCCGCCAGCGCCTGGCAGCAGGCCGTCGATCTGCTGCAAGCGCTCGGTGCGGTAAAGGCAGATGGGCGCAGCCTGACAAACCATGGCGAGCTAATGGCGACCGTGCCTGCACACCCTCGCCTCGCCCACCTGCTGATCAGGGGCGCTGAGGCAGGCCACCCGGAAACCGCCGCACTCATGGCGGCCATGTTGTCCGACCGGATTCCGCCTGCAGCAGAGGACCCGGATCTGACGAACCACCTCGACATATTGAATGGAGAGAAGCCCTGCCCTAACCGTTATCGCGGCTGGCATAAGCGAACCCGCCATCTCGCCGCACAAATGCAACAGCAGGTTCAGTCCGTCGAGCGCACCATGATCCTGCCGGCGACAGACCTGCCAGGCTATCTGCTGGCCTGCGCTTACCCGGACCGGGTCGCTCGTAAACGCTTGAAAGGCAGCTACCAGCTCGCCAACGGCCGCAGTGTCTCATTTACAGAGAAGCATTTATTGGAAAAACACACCTGGCTCGCCGTAGCCGAGGTGACCGGGACGGCGCGATCTCGAGGCGATACTATTCGCACCGCCACACCCTTGAAACCCAAACTCTTCGAAGGCGCGCTGGCAGAACTCGTCAGCGAAAGGACAATACTCAACTGGGACAAAAAAGCGGATCGGTTTCTCGCTGAACGCCGCCAGCAGGTCGGCCAGTTGATTCTTGCGAAAACACCGATTGAGAATGTTCCGCTTGCAGACAAGACCGCAGCGCTCATCACCATGATTCATTCAGAGGGGCTTGGGCGCCTGAATTTCACCCCCGCTGCTCGGGCCTGGCAGGCTCGGGTGACGCTTGCCCGTCGGGAAAAACCGGAGCTACCAGATCTCTCTGATGCAACGCTGCTTGCCAACCTTAATGAATGGCTTGCGCCCTACCTGGCTGACATTTCGCGATTGACCGATCTAAAAAAACTGGATATCAATTCTATCCTGAAGAACCGCTTGGACTGGGAGCAGCAGCAACAAGTTGAGACCCTGGCGCCGGAGCGGGTTGAGGTACCTTCCGGTGACAGGATTCGCATCGACTACTCACAGGATCCACCCGTGCTCGCGACCAAGCTGCAAACCATGTTCGGCTGCGAGACGACACCGGCGATCCTGAGCGGCAAACTGCCCCTCATGATCCACCTGTTGTCACCAGCCGGCCGGCCACTACAGGTAACCCAGTCACTTCATACCTTCTGGCGTGACGTCTACCCTGACGTGAAGAAAGACATGAAAGGGGTCTACCCCAAGCACCCCTGGCCAGATGATCCGATGCAGGCAGAGCCGACAGCTCGCACCAGGAAGTTGAATACCTAGATCTTTGGCCCTTACTCATCAAATATGAACGCGAAACGATCCGGGAGATCCAGCCAATGAGAAAGAAAACCGGAGCCGGACGAGATCGGGCCTTCCTGGCGCCGCTGCAAGCGAGCCAGACGGAGACACTTTGAAATGGGATTAACACCATGATTGAACAGCAGATCGAGATCGCCACGCCAGACGGCAGCATGACCACCTTCGAATTTCATCCGGAAGAGGGCGGTCCCTTCCCGGTCGTACTTTATATGATGGACGCACCCAGTATTCGACCGGCGCTGCGCGACATGGCCTCACGCCTGGCGACTTCCGGCTATTATGTCCTCTTGCCCTTTCTTTACTACCGCGATACGCCTTACAGGGAATTTGGGCTTTCTGACGAGGAAATGCATGAACGCCGCACGCTCATGCTGAATGTCACCCGTGACAAAGCCATGGTCGATGTCGAAGCCATGCTCGGCCACGCCGCCACCAATGACAAAGCCGACCTGAGCCGAAAGATTGGTGCCGTGGGCTTCTGTATGAGCGGCCCCCTGGTGCTGGCGATGGCACAGCGACTACCCGAACAAGTGGGTGCTATCGCCTCGGTACACGGGGCCTGGGTCGTCACCGATAAACCCGACTCCCCCCACCTGCAGCTCGACCAGATCAGGGCAGAGGTGTATTTCGCCTGGGCGGACGAGGACCCGACCGCGACGATCGAGGAAATGCACATCATGGAGGCAGCGCTGGCAGCAGCGGGCGTAACATCACGCATTGATCTCATGCGGGGCGCTGTTCACGGTTTTGCTCCGCCCGGGGGCGAGCGCTACGACCGCGAGGCATCAGAGCGACACTGGGAGCGCGTTCACGACCTGTTGCAGCGTAACCTCTGATGCACTAGTCGGTGAACGCGTTGTACTCAGACTCAAAATCCGGGTGCCAGCGGGACAGCGCGGGGCGATTCTTGATGAGATCGTCCGCATTCCACTGGATGCGTTTTTCGTCGAGCTCTCTCGGCGTATCGTTGTCCGGGCAAAGAATATAGAAATCGCCCTGCGCCAGTGACGCAAGCATAAAGTCGATGACCTGGTCGGTGGTCCAGGCGCCAGCAGGTTTCTCTGGCATGAAACGCGCGATCATATTCGAGTAAGTAAAGCCAGGTACCAGCAGGTGAGCCGAGAGCCCGGCGTTTTCCTGTCGCAGCGCGTGCGCAACGCTTTGTGTGTAGGCAAGCACGCCCGCCTTGGAAAGATTGTATGCGTAGCCGCCCGGTGGATTGGTGATCCCCTGTTTTGAGCCGGTGTTGATAATGGCACCTGTCACACCACTCGCCAGCATTGCCGGTATAAACGCCTGGCAGCCGTGCACGATACCCCAGAGGTTGATATCGACCTGCTTCTTCCAGGTCTCGAGATTCTCCCACGGCGCACAAGGCGGAAATCCCGCGCCTGCATTATTCATTACACAGTGCACCTCACCGAAAGTCGCATAGGCCGTGTCTTTGAGTTTCTCCACCTGCTCAAAATCAGCAACATCGCAGAGCGCACCCGCCAGTTCACCGCCACCCCGCGGCAGCGAGTCCAAAGCCGCGTTCATCGCATCCTCGTTCACATCGGCGATGAGCACATTCAGGCCTAGCTCGAGATAGCGGGTAGCGGCAGCAAGGCCGATGCCATTGGCACCACCGGTAATGACGACATTGTTTCCGGCTTT
>JAYQAI010000038.1:0-2506 GCA_038136715.1 Gammaproteobacteria bacterium
TGACGATCATGACGACGACCACGATGACGATCATGATGAAGGTCATGGCGATGAACATGGTGATGTCGAGTTCGTGCGGATCGGTATGGAGAAAAAGCGCATTGATCTGCGCGGTGAGTATCGATTCGACACAGACATATTGAAAACCCTGAAGTTTTCACTGGGTCGCACGGACTATGAACACGGCGAAGTCGAGTTTTTTGAAGACGGTACGAGCGAAGTTGGTACGCTATTCGAAAACGACGGCTTTGAAGGCCGGGCAACCCTGGACCTCTCTCTTCCAGGCGCCTGGTCAGCCGTTCTGGGCACTCAGTTCTCCGCAACCGAGTTTAGTGCAACCGGCGAAGAAGCTTACATCCCTGAGACTGACATCGACGCTAATGGTCTGTTTTTCGTCGCAGCCTACGAGGCTGAGCGATTCAGTACTGAATTAGGTATCCGTACCGAACGTAACAAGTTAGATCCCACTGACGGCACCTGCGACTTCAATGAAACGTCTGTCTCAGCCAGTGGCAGCGTATTGTACGAGCTCGATACAGAGAGCAACGTGTTGCTCGGTATCTCTCGCTCTGAGCGCGCGCCCAGCGTCGAGGAACTTTACTCGAATATAGGTGCAGGCTGTTCACGGCCCGCAGATGATGAAGATCTCGTCCTGCATGCCGCAACCGACCTGTTGGAAATCGGCAACCCCAATCTGGATAAAGAGACCGCAACCAATGTCGAGTTCGGTTGGCGCAAACACAGCGGAAATTTCCGCGCGGAGGTCAACGTCTACTACAACGAGATTAGTGATTACATCTATCTGAACCTGACGGGCCAGGAAGTTGATGAACAGATGATCGCCACCTATGCCAGCGAAGATGCAAGTTTTGCGGGCGTAGAGGCCAGATTCGAGTTCAGTGTCCTGGAAACAGATGATCTCACACTGGACTGGTCGATCTTCGGTGACACAGTGCGAGCCAAATTCGACGATGGTGGTGACATTCCCAGAATTGCGCCTGGTAAGGTCGGTACGAAAGCTGCTTTCTATGGGAGCCGCTGGAGTGCGCACCTTGGCGTGACCCGAGTCTTCGAGCAGGATGATGTTGGAGCATTCGAACTGTCAACTGACGGGTACACGAGGGTGTCGCTATACGGCGACTATCACTGGCCCATCGGCAAAACCGGCGAACTTAAGCTTTTCGTCCAGGGCAGCAACATGTTCGACGACCAGATACGCAATCATGCGTCACTGCTGAAGAACTACGCGCCTGAACCCGGTAAGAATATCCGGGTCGGCCTGCGATTCAGCTACTGAGCCACTTGATTTTCCGACGTCGGCCAGCAGATGGCTCAATTACCTGAGCGCTTAACCGGGTATGTGAGACCTGTTGCTGTCCGATGTCGGGATCTCGAGATCTCGAGACTCCCTCAGGGCCGCGTTGATTGTCCCATGCGACCACAGGCCTCTCATCGATAGTGTCGGATACTCAGTCAAGCATGGTGCCGGAGCCCAGTTTCAACGCCCTGAGTTCTGGCCGCGTGAGACTCGATGGCATCGATGATGGCAAACTCACCCTAAACCCTTGATCATGACGATATTTCCCTCAGACGCAGCAAACCGATGTTGTGCCAGCGCCTGGTAAGCCTCGGAGCGATACCAGGCATCAGCAGCAGTCTTCGAAGGAAATTCAATGAGGACCGTACGGGTAAATGCGTACTCACCTTCAAGAATGTCGGGTGACTCATCGACTGAGAGCAACTTGCCATCAAACTGTGCAAAGATGTCCATAAAACCACTTTCGTAAACCGAGTAACGCTCACGATCGGCGATATTGATCTGCGCGATCAGATAAACGCTCATACTTTTCCTCTCTCGTTAAAAAACTGCATCGTTCAAGTCAACTGTCAGTGGGCGACTGGTACCCAGCCGTGACTATGACCATGGCTGATCTCTTCAGGCGTGGCATCACGCATGTCTTCAATCTTAATGTCGAACGTTACCGTCTGGCCGGCGAGGGGGTGGTTGGTATCAACATCAACATTGAATTTACCGACTTTCGTCACAACCACGTCTCTTGGTCCGTCTTTCGTGTTCACTTTAACCGCCATGCCGGGCTGCAGACGTTTCTTTTTGCCGAGGAGGTGTTTGATGGGTATGCGCTGGACAGAGCTCTCAACCCGGTTGCCGTAGGCGTGTTCAGGCTGCAGGGTGACGGAAAGCGCTTCACCTTTCTCTTTGCCAGTCAGCTGAGCTTCCAGCATGGGCAAGAGGTTACGGTAGTTACCATGCAGGTACACCATGGGGTCTTCGGCATCACTACGTTCTATTTCTTCACCCTCAGCATTCTTTAACACATAGTGAAACGCGACGACCTGATTCTTCTCAATGGGCAAAACTGACTCCTGAAATCCTGACGGCAGTTGATTGCTGCACACACATATAATACTGTATATATATACAGTTATTGAAAACGGCTATCCGAACTAGCCGTGTCTTATACGAACAATTTCTTATACGAACAAT
>JAYQAI010000038.1:2606-35602 GCA_038136715.1 Gammaproteobacteria bacterium
TCTTATACGAACAATTTCTTATACGAACAATGTCTTATACGAACAAAGCCTTATACAAACAATGCCTTATACAGAGCTGCATTGTATAAGTAACTATTCCTTTTTAAGAGGTGCATCTCACCCTGAAGAACTGGTTCACCAGGCTGCCAGCCTGGGCTATCACGCTATTGCCATAACAGACGAATGTACCATGGCCGGCGTCGTCAAGGCACATGTGGCGGCCAGGGAACACGGTATCAAACTGATTGTCGGCAGCGAGTTCATGCTGGACGAGGAACTGCTGCTGGTACTGCTGGCACCGAACCGGGTCGGTTATGGCCAGATCTGCAATCTCATCACCATTGCCCGACGTCGGGCCGACAAGGGTGAATACCGGCTGTCTCTGCGTGATCTCGAGTTTGCGACCGACCAGTGCCTGGCTATCTGGATACCTCGAGACCCGGTGCCCGGCCGCGAGATGTCGCCTCAAGAGCAACATGGCAGCCAGTTAAAGGATATTTTCGACAATCGCCTCTGGCTGGGCCTTGAGGCCTTCCCGGATGGCAAGACCGTCGGGCGTTATGACCAGGTGTTTACTCTTGCCCGCCTGCTTGAGCTACCCATGGTAGCGAGCGGCGGCGTCCACATGCATCACCCTGATCGCAAACCGCTGCTGGACGTGGTCTCGGCTGTTCGCATGCGTCAGTCGATCCAGCTGGCAGGGAGACTTTTGTTTGCCAACCGCGAGAAATATCTGCGTCCCCTGCCCCTGCTTGAAGCGCTATACCCTGCCGGCCTGCTCGAGGCCAGCTGCGATATAGCTGATCTCTGTCACTTCTCGCTGGACGAGCTGCGCTATGAATATCCCGAGGAACTGGTACCGCCTGGCCTCACACCTTCAGCCTACCTGCGTCAGCTGACCTACAGCGGCATAGAGAAGCGCTGGCCCGATGGTGCGCCGAAATACGTGCTCGACCTGGTCGAGAAAGAACTCGGACTCATTGGCGAGATGCATTACGAGTACTACTTTCTGACCGTGTTCGACATTGTCCAGTTTGCGAAGAGCGAGCAGATTCTTTGCCAGGGTCGCGGTTCGGCGGCCAACAGCGCGGTCTGTTACTGTCTCGAGATCACGGAAGTCGACCCGGCGCGCATCAACCTGCTGTTTGAGCGGTTCATCTCGAAGGAACGCAACGAGCCGCCCGATATCGATGTCGACTTTGAGCACGAGCGGCGTGAGGAAGTGATCCAGTACATCTACAAGAAGTATGGTCGGCACCGCGCTGCTCTTGCTGCCACGGTCGTCACCTATCGCCCCAAAAGTGCGATTCGCGATGTTGGCAAAGCGCTGGGGCTGGACCTGCAACTGGTGGAACACCTGGCGAAATCCCTGTCCTGGTGGGACCGGCGTGAAGCCCTGCAGCAACGCTTTGAAGAGGCTGGCATCAATCCTCGCAGTATGCTGATTGACCAGTTTCTGACACTGGTGAACGCCATTCTCGGCTTCCCGCGCCACTTATCGCAGCACGTCGGCGGTTTCGTCATTTCCAGCGGACCGCTGGCACAGCTGGTACCGGTGGAAAATGCCGCCATGGTCGACCGGACTATTATTCAGTGGGACAAGGACGATCTTGAATCCCTCGGTCTGCTCAAGGTGGATGTGCTGGCACTCGGCATGCTGACGTCCATCCGCAAAAGCCTCGACATGGTAAACAACTATCGCAGTATGGCTCTCGATCTCGCCAGCATTCCTCCGGAAGACCCGCTCACCTACCACATGCTGCAGCAGGGTGACAGCATCGGGGTGTTTCAGGTGGAGTCACGGGCGCAAATCTCAATGCTGCCGCGGCTGAAACCGGCGAATTTCTATGACCTGGTGATTGAAGTTGCCATCGTCAGGCCCGGCCCGATCCAGGGCAAGATGGTTCACCCCTACCTGAAGCGGCGTAACGGTGAAGAAGTCGTCACCTATGCCAACGATGCCATACGCGGTGTTCTTGAACGTACCCTGGGCGTGCCCATCTTCCAGGAGCAGGTGATCAAGCTGGCTGTCGTCGCTGCCGGGTTTACCCCTGGTGAGGCCGACCAGCTAAGACGGGCCATGGCTGCCTGGAAACGTCGTGGCGGGCTCGATCATTTTCAGCAAAAGTTGATTGACGGCATGCTGGCACGAGGCCACGACCGTGAGTTTGCCGAGCGCATCTTCGAGCAAATCAAAGGCTTTGGCGATTATGGCTTCCCGGAATCCCACGCAGCGAGTTTTGCGCTGCTGGTCTACATTTCAGCCTGGTTGAAACGGCATGAGCCGGCGGCCTTCTACTGTGGTCTGCTGAACAGCCAGCCCATGGGCTTCTACTCGCCCTCCCAACTGGTACAGGATGCAAGGCGCCACGACATCGAGGTCAGACCGGTCGACGTCAACCAGAGCGAGTGGGAATCCACCCTGGAAAAACCTCTGCGCATGGGTGAAATCGCCTCAAGCCAGCCGGCGATCCGTCTCGGTTTCCAGCGCATCAAGGGCCTGAAGGAAGATGCCGCGCTGCGCATCATAGAGACAAGACGCCGGCAGCCCATCCGCAGCATTCAGGACATCGCCCGCCGGGCCCGGCTCGACAAGGGCGACCTTGGTCGTTTGACGGAAGGCGGCGCCTTTAAGTCACTCACCGGTCATCGCTACCAGGCGCACTGGGAGGTTGGCGGCCTGCTGCCCGAATCGCCGCTGCTGGACGGTGAGACAAACCCGGTACTGGCGAACGTCGCCGAACCTGCTGCAGCCTACGCGAGGGAGACCCCTGTCATTCTACCGCCCCCGCTGGAATCTGATGACCTAAGAGCAGATTACACCAGCCTCGGTCTGACGCTGGGACGTCACCCCATGGCGCTGCTCAGGGAGCAGCCGGATTCACCGTTTTACCGCTGCAAGCGGGCCAGTGAGCTGGAGGTCATTAACCATGGCCGCTTCGTTCAGGTCGCTGGCATTGTCACCGGGCGCCAGCGGCCGGCTTCTGCCTCAGGGGTGATCTTTCTCACACTGGAAGATGAAACCAATAACATCAATGTCGTGATCTGGACGCGGGTGCTGGAGACCTTTCGTTCCGCCGTCGTCCAGGGACGTCTGCTCAAGGTAAAGGGCGTGTTGGAACGAGAGGCTTCAGTGATTCACGTGATTGCCGGGCACGTCGAAGACCTGAGCCACTACCTCGAGCATTTCTCGCTGCGCTCGCGGGATTTTCGCTAGCATTGCATCACCCTCAGCAAAATATGACACTAGGTGAAACGAAGGAAGCTGCATCGATGAAAAGAGCAATCGTCTTCATTCTGCTGGCGCTGGTCGCAACCAGCAGCCTGCAGGCAGATGTCGAAATAGAAACCTACGGTGTATTGACGCTGGATACAGTCCCGCCCCACACCCTGGCCATCAACACTTTCAACGACCAGGTGCTGATCTACGATGCAGCTGCCGGCAAGGTCCTTGGCACCCTTTCTACCGGCATAGGCGTTAACGCGCTGGAAGTGGACCGCAGCAAGGGCCTAATTTATGCGGCCGAAACCTATCTCAGCCGACATACCCGGGGTACACGAACCGATGTCATCACGACTTACGACATCAGGACGCTATCCGCCATTAACGAGATCGAGATACCTCCCAAACATGCGTCGGGTTCACCCATGCGACATTACTCGGGTCTGTTGACTGACGGCACCACCGAACTGATGCTTGTGGTTAATATCACGCCCGCCGTGTCGGTCTCAGTTATCGACCTGACCGCAGGGGAATTCCTCAGGGAAATTAACACCGCCGGCTGCGGTCTGATTTATCCGCTTGATGGCCTTAAGTTTCTTCAGCTTTGTGGCGACGGTACAGCCCAGCTCATCGGCCTGAATCCTGATGGCAGTGAAAACGCCCGGATACGATCAGACAGCTTCTTTGAACTGACTGAAGACCCTCTGATGGAGAAAGGCGTTCGAACCCCTTCAGGCTGGGTCTTTAATACCTTCAAGGGCCAGGTGTTTCGCATCAGCGCTTCTGCGACCAAAGTCTCAGCGCAAAAGCTTTTCAATATCGCTGCACCAGCAGCTGCCGGAGAGTGGCGTATTGGCGGGATGCAGCCGCTCGCTTACCATCAAAGCGCCAACCTGCTGCTGGCGCTGGTGCATGCGGGTGGAGATGACACTCACAAGGACCCTGGCACACACATCTGGTACTACGACCTTGCCACCGGTCAGCAGGTTCACGAATTGACCCTGGATAAGATGGCATCCAGCATTCAGGTGAGCCAGGATAACGCAGCGTTAATCTACGCAGGCTCTTACATCACAGACACGCTGGACATCTATGACCTGAAAACAGGCACATTGCGGCACACGCTGTCGAGCCTCCCCACTCCCAACATTCTCCAGAACCTGTAATCACATGATCGACCCTGTCATTCAATATTGCCTGCTCGGTGCATTTGCCCTGATGTTCGCCCTGTCAGCAATGGAGAAATACCACGACCGCGCTGCGTTTGCGCAACAGGTAGCCGACTATCGCCTGCTGCCTTTACCCCTCGTGACCAGTCTGGCTAACGTCATTATCGTCCTGGAAATCGTTGCCGCCACACTGCTCATTACCACGGCCTACCGATACGGCGCGGCTATAGGTATGGCCCTGCTGCTGCTCTATGCCCTTGGCATTGGTCTGAATCTGATTCGCGGCCGGACTCACATCGATTGCGGCTGCCTTGGGTCAGCTGGTGAGGGGATAAGCTGGATTCACGTCCTGCGTAATCTGATCATGACCGGACTGCTGGCCTTAACCCTGCTGCCGACAGCTGCACGTACCCTTCTCTGGCTCGACTACTTTGTCATCATCACCTGGCTCGTCGGCGCGATCCTGATCTATATCACGGCGAATCTGTTGCTGACGAGCCATCTCAATCAGCGTAACTGGTGGCAGTCATGACAACCGCTCTCGTCGTCTCCAACATCGTCCTCTGGCTGATCGTTATCGCTCTCCTGCTGATCGTGTTCGCCCTGACACGACAGATCGGTGTGCTGCACGAAAGGGTTGCGCCCGTTGGCGCATTGATGCCAATGAATGGCCCCAAAATCGGTGAGACCCTGGACCCGATCCAACTGCAGACCATCAGCGGTGAAAGCATCACGCTCGGCCCTGGTACAACACCGACACTCATCTACTTTCTGTCGCCAGGCTGCCCGGTCTGCAAATCGCTGCTGCCAGTCGTCCAGTCCGTTGCAGGTGATGAACAGGCTTCAATACAGATTCTCTATGCGTCCGATGGCGAGACCGAAGCGACTCATCAGCGATACGCAGAAGAACAGGATATTCCGGCTTCCCGTTATGTGCTGTCAACCGAGCTGGGCCTGGCACTGGGTGTTAATAAACTGCCATTTGCGGCCCTGCTCGACAGCGACGGTGTATTGAAAGCCCGTGGCCTGGTGAACAACCGGGAACATGTAGAAAGCCTGCTGACTGCTGCAGAAATGGACGTCTCTTCACTGCAGGAGTATCTTGGCATCGATGAGGAAAAACATGAAAGCTGACGCACTATTGAGCCACCTTGATCGCTGGGTGACCCGTCGCTCGCGTACATCAGCCCGTCAATTATCGCGCCGCCACTTCCTGACACGCCTGGGCAAACTGATGGTGGGTGCTGCTTTGGTGCCGGTGCTGCCAGTTGCCCGCAAAACTCAGGCAGAGATGAACCTGGCTGAAATCGGTGATCCAAAAAGTTGCGATTACTGGCGTTATTGCGCCATTGATGGCTATCTCTGCAGTTGCTGTGGCGGGAGTGAATCACAGTGCCCACCTGGCACAGAACCTTCACCTGTCACCTGGGTTGGCACCTGCGTTAATCCTGCTGACGGAAAACGCTACGTCATTTCCTACAATGACTGTTGTGGCAAGGGTGACTGTGGTCGCTGTTTCTGTCACCGTAACGAGGGTGACCTGCCAACCTACTACCCACCTAAGAACAACGACATCAACTGGTGCGTCGGCACAAAAACCAATGCCTATCACTGCTCAACGGCTGTGGTCGTAGGTGTCGACGACAGCTGATGCGCTGGCTGATTTTCCTTCTTCTGCTGGCAGTTAACCAGGCTGCCGCAGACCCCAGAAGTCACTACATGATTCACTGTATGGGTTGTCATCTCGCCGACGGTCGCGGTCAGCCGCCGGAGGTCCCTGTTCTGAACGCTGAACTGGCGCGCTTCACGAGCACAGATGCTGGCCGCGCTTACCTGGTACAGGTGCCCGGCGCGGCCCAGGCGCTCATCAATGATGAGGAACTGGCAGCGGTGATCAACTGGATGTTGCAGGTGTTCAGTGGCGACGACCTGCCTGAAGATTTCAGGCCCTTTACCGGGGAGGAAGTAACAGCTTATCGCCAGCAGATACTGGCAGATCCAGCCAGTTTTCGAGCCACCCTGACAGCGAAGTAGCGGTACACCGGATGGAGCACTTTCGCAATGCTATGGCCTTCAGCGATCCGCTGACGCTCAACGGGGCTGACAAGCGCACACCAATGCAGACAATCGCCACCGTGCTGCCTTTCCTTTGGCCGCGAGACAGAAGAGATATGCAGGTGCGGGTCGTGATCGCCCTCGGCTGCCTGTTGCTGGGCCGCACTGCCAACGTCTATGGACCGATTGTGTTGAAGGACCTGATCGATGGCCTCCAGAACCTGGCCGGTACCACTGCTACGTTCAGCACATCCGATGCGCTGTCCGGGCTGATGGGCCTCGCCCTGCTGTACGGACTCATGGTCCTGCTGCCCGGCGCCCTGACTGAAATCCGGGCTGCCGTGTTCACACCGGTCTCGGAATATGCACAGCGCGTCATTGGCCTCAAAGCCTTCAGCCACCTGCATGACCTCAGCATGCGCTTTCATCTCGATCGGCAGACGGGCGGACTTTCGCGCGCAATCGAACGAGGCACAAGGGCCCTGCAGCAGATTATTGGACTCTTCGCATTCAACATCGGGCCAACACTGTTCGAAATCGGCCTCGTATCGATCTATCTAGCGGTCGCATACCCGATCAAATACGTCGCCGTCATTCTGTTCGCGGTAGCGGCCTACATAGCCTTTACCTTGCTGTTTACCGAATGGCGTACGCGCTTTCGTCGCGACATGGTTAGCCAGGAGTCTCGTGCCACTTCCATCGGGATCGACAGCCTACTCAACTTCGAAACGGTGAAATACTTTGGCAACGAGAACTACGAGGCAGAACGTTACAACGACGCACTGCTCCGCTACATGGAAGCCGCGGTCAAGAGCCAGAATACATTAGGCGTACTGAATGGCGGTCAGCTGGCGGTGCGGGTCATCTGCCAGGTCATGATTCTTGTTCTTGCAGTACAGGATTACGCTGCCGGCAACCTGACAACCGGGGAAGTTGTCATGCTGAACACCTTTATGCTGCAGCTGTTCATCCCGCTTGGCTTCCTCGGCTCCAGCTATCGCATGATCAGGCAATCGCTGGTCGACATGGAATACCTGTTCCAGTTGCTCGACCTCAAACCCGAGATTCGAGATCGCGTTGGCGCGCCGGCACTTCGGGTCAATGCTGGTACAGTGCGTTTCGAGCAGGTGAGCTTCAGCTACGAACCAGAGAAACCGGTTCTCCGTGACGTGGGCTTCAATATCGAACACGGTCGCACGACCGCTGTCGTTGGCCCCAGTGGCGCCGGTAAATCCACCCTGGCGCGGCTACTGTATCGGTTCTATGAACCGGGCAGTGGCGCAATCACCATTGATAATCAGGACATAACAACCATCACTCAGGCCAGCCTGCGCCAGGCCGTGGGCATTGTGCCGCAGGATACCGTGCTGTTTAACGATACCATCCGCTACAACATCCGGTATGGACGCCCTGCTGCGACCGATGCAGAAGTCGAAGCTGCAGCAAAGCTGGCCAGCATCCATGAATTCATCGTCTCCCTGCCCCAGGGTTATGAGACCCGGGTCGGTGAGCGTGGCCTGAAGCTCTCTGGCGGTGAAAAACAACGGGTCGCCATCGCCAGGACTGTGCTGAAAAATCCTGCCGTGCTGGTCCTGGATGAGGCCACCTCCGCGCTCGACATCAAGACCGAGCGCAATATTCAGGCGGCGCTGACCGAGGTTGCCAGGAACCGTACGACGCTGGTCATCGCGCACCGCTTGTCCACAATCGTTAATGCTGACGAGATTCTTGTCTTAAACGATGGCGAAATTACCGAACGCGGCACTCACTCTGAGCTGGTGGCGGCCGAGGGCATGTATGCCGACATGTGGCGTCGACAGAAAGAGGCAGCTGACGAGATAGAGAAGATCCAGGAGATTTTTTCCGGCGATGAATTCAGGGACCTCAGGGTCGAGGTCGAGAAAGACAACGAATAACAGCGCGGCATGGCGTAGTATTCATGCCTGGTGGCTGTCTATTGTTTCAGCATTCGACCTGTACAATGCCCGCCAAATTAACTCTTTATACCCGTTGAGGAAGACATCATGGCAGAGCAGCTACAGATTCATTCACTGATCACGAAGGAAGGCATGCTGGAACTTTCACTGGCCAGCGTACCGGTGCCTGAGCCGGCAGAGGACGAAGTTCTGGTAAAGGTTGAAGCGTCGCCGATCAACCCTTCCGACCTCGGTTTGTTATTTGGTATGGCGGACATGTCGTCGGCACAGCAAGGCGGTACCGCAGAACGACCGACAATCACAGCGCCAGTCCCTGAGAAGCTGAGAGCCGCCGTTGCAGCCCGGGCGGGAACACCGATGCCTGTCGGTAATGAAGGTGGCGGCGTCGTCGTGACTGCCGGATCTGGTGAACTCGCACAGTCCATGATGGGTAAAACGGTTGGCATACTGGGTGGTGCCATGTACAGCGAGTATCGATGCCTCAAGGCAAAACAGTGCCTGGTGATGCCCGAGGGTGTCACTTCGGCCGAGAGCGCATCCTGCTTTGTGAATCCGCTGACTGCACTTGGTATGGTAGAGACCATGAAAGTAGAAGGATTTCAGGCTCTGTGTCATACCGCCGCAGCATCAAACCTCGGTCAAATGTTGCAAAAGATCTGCATTGCCGATGGCATTGACCTTGTTAATATTGTGCGTCGCGAGGAGCAGGCTGAACTGCTGCGGGGTATTGGCGCAAAATACGTCTGCAACTCATCCGCTGACAGTTTCCGCCAGGACCTGACTCAGGCGATCGCCGAGACAGGCGCTTATGTCGCTTTTGATGCTACAGGCGGTGGCGTCCTTGCCGATCAAATTCTCGCATCGATGGAAACCGCTGCACAGCAGACTGCAACTGAATATTCCCGGTACGGTTCTACGCAGCACAAACAGGTCTATATCTACGGCGGTCTGGATCGCTCACAAACGACACTGAATCGCAGTTACGGCATGATGTGGGGACTGGGTGGCTGGCTGCTGACGCCTTTCCTGCAGAAGATCGGCCCGGTAGCGGCCGAGGAACTGCGTCAGCGCGTCGCCCGGGAAATCAAGACGACTTTCGCGAGTCATTACACGAAAGAAGTCTCACTGGCTGAAGCGCTGACACTGGATGCCATCAAGGATTACGGTCAAATGGCCACAGGTGAAAAATACCTGATCAATCCGAGCAAGTAGCGCCTAACGGCCTTTCCACTCCGGGGCCCGCTTTTCGATGAAGGCGAGCGGGCCTTCCTTATAGTCTTCCGTGCTGGCGAGTGAAGCCATCGCCTTGCCGCTGGCGCGCCAGAGATCGTCATCGCCATCCATATTCGCTCGAGCCGCGACATTGCGACTGGCGAAGACAGCCAGCGGTGCATTCACCAGGATTCGCTCAGCCAGCGCTTTCGCTTCATCCATCACTTTGTCGGGCTCGACGACTTTGTTCACCATGCCCAGTTCATATGCTCTTTGAGCGGGCAGCGGGTCGCCAGTCATAATCACTTCCATGGCGGTCGCCATCCCCAAAGCTCGAGGCAGACGGAAGAGACCACCTGCTGCAGCGACCAGAGAGCGCTTGACCTCAGCCAGGCCAAACACTGTTTCAGTTGAGGCCACGATCAGGTCACAGGAAAGTGAAATCTCACAGCCCCCTGCTACCGCGGTGCCTTTGATCGCAGCAATCAACGGCTTTGTGCGTTCGCGTCGAGTAATACCCCCAAACCCGCCTTTCTTGGTCGCGAGCGCAGCACCGTTACCGGCAGAGACTTCCTTCAAGTCAGCCCCAGCGCAAAACACGGTACCCTCGGCTGTCAGGATCGCACACCAGAGTTCCGGATCGCTCTCGTATTCATCTAGGCAGGCTTCCATTGTTTCGGCCATCTCGCCATTGATGGCATTTCTCGCCTCAGGACGGTTCAGGGTAATAATGGCCAGGTGGCCTTCTTTCTTGAGTTCGACCGGCATGGGTCCTCCCTATTTGTTGCTTGTCAATTGGTCTTGGTAGAACGATGTGTTACTGGTCTGATTCCCACCATGGATAGAAATCCGGCATCGCCGATGCTTTTGAGGTAAACGCAGGGTCGCGTTTCTCCAGGAATGATGCAACGCCTTCCTTGCCGTCACCGGTGCTGCTGTAAAACATCGACAGGGAATCGATCTCATGGGCTACCCGTGGTGACGGCGCCGCTGAATTGCGGTACATCATCTGTCGCGCCAGTGCGATGGCAACGGGTGATCGATTAGTCACAAACTTTGTCGCGAGCTCACGTGCGGCAGCCAAGAGTTCGTCAGGCGGATGCACTGAGCGGACCAGCCCTCCGCTTAACGCGTCCTCAGCTGTCAGGATATCAGCACTGTAGACCCACTCCAGCGCTCGCTGCATACCGACAATACGCGGCAGGAACCAGGTGGAACAGGCCTCCGGTGTCACACCGATTTTGCCAAAAACAAAGCCGATTCTGGCTTTCTCTGAAGCCAGACGAATATCCATACCCAGCGTCATGGTGGCACCAATTCCGACGGCAGCACCATTTATTGCGCCGATCACGGGTTTTCGGCATTCAAAGATCGCCAGTGACACCCTGCCGCCCGTGTCGCGTACACCAGTCACCATATCGTCATCGTTATAGCGTTTGTGGATCTCCTCGGCCGTCGGTTCCATCTCTTCATCCAGGCCAAACACATTGCCGCCGACTGACAGGTCCATGCCGGCGCAGAATGCACGGCCATTGCCGGTGACGATTATGCAACCCACGTCATCATCCATGCTGGCCTGATTGAACAGATCAACCAGCTCGTTCGCCATCTCTACGGTAAAGGCATTCATCGCCTCAGGCCGGTTCAACGTGATTGTCAGGATACGATCGCTGAGATCTGTATCTACTGTCGTATAACTCATGGTGACTCCATCATATGAGGCTGTTGAGTGTAATTTCCATCATCTCACCGAGCGACGTTTCCCGTTCTCCGGCACTGAGCTGCTCATTCTTAATGATGTGGTCGCTGACGGTGAGCACACAAAGCGCCTGCCGGCCCTGTTCCGCCGCGATACGGTAGAGCCCTGCAGCTTCCATCTCGACAACGACGATCTTGAGCCGCGCGGCAACGTCGTAGATAGTGTTATCGAGGTGGTAAAAAGTATCCGTCGAGAAGACATTGCCAACGGTCACCTCAGCGTCTCTCGCCTCGGCGGTCTCAACCCAACGACGAAGCAGGCCGTAGTCAGCGATAGCGGCGAAGTCGTGACCCAGAAACCTGAGCCGATTGACACTGGAATCAGTTGAGGCGCCCATCGCGACAACGAGGTCTCCGAGGTTAACATCCGGGTGAATCGAACCGCAGCTGCCGACTCGGATGATGTTCTGTACATCAAAGAACTGATACAACTCGGTAGCATAAATCGAAGCGCTGGGTATCCCCATGCCGCCCCCCATGACTGAAATACGTTCACCCTTGAAGAGACCGGTGAAACCCAGCATGTTTCTGACCTCGTTCACGCACTGGACATCCTGCAGGTAGTTTTCAGCGACAAATTTTGCCCGGAGCGGGTCACCAGGCAGAAGTACAGTTTCAGCAAAGGCGCCCTTCTCAGCCGCGATATGGGGTGTCGACACAGTCAGTCCTCTTAAATTTCGATAAACGGGTTTCGCCAGACGTTCTCAGACGCCATAGGGTATCCAGATATTCTTGATCTCAATACAGTGCCGCAGAAATTCTTCCCCGGCGCCTTGTGACTGTTTGCGCCAGTCACGATAACTGCCGTTCGACAGCCAGGTGCGCTTCATGTTTTCCGCGGCGAGCGCTTCTGCCGTGGCACAAAGCTCTGCTGTGTCCCAGCACCACAGGGCCTCGACATCAGCATGCCCGGCCAGTGTCTGAATCAGTTCTTCACGTGGTCCGGCAACGATGTTAACCACGCCACCGGGCACATCAGAGGTATCCAGCACCTGGTAGAGGTGCGTCGCTACCAGACTGTAGTCTTCGGCAGGGACCAGCACCACGCGATTGCCCATGGCAATCGCTGGCAGCAAGGTTGAGATGAGTCCAAGCAGTGGACTTTCAGTGGGCGCCGCAATCCCGATGACACCCATGGCTTCTTTCATCGCCATGGCAACCCGGTTCTTATCGGGCAGATGAATGGTACCTTCATACTTGTCAGCCCAGGCAGCATAGGTAAAGACACGCTGCAGAGCTGTCTCCACTTCTTCTGTTGCCAGGCGGACAGACTTGCCTGAGAGGTTTTGAATCAACGTGGTGAATTCCACTCGCCGATAATCGAGGTTTTCTGCAAAAAAATACAGCACCTGGGCCCGTTGATGGCCTGTCATACCGCTCCATCCATGGGCTGAGCGCGCCGCTTCAACCGCATTGCGAATGTCCTTACGATTGCCGAGCGGCATCTCGGCAATCAGGTTGCCGGCAACATCATGCAACGGTTGACTATAGCCACTGTCCGGTCGTGCCTGCTTACCGCCGATATACTGCTTGGGCGTCCGGTCGATCGCAAAGCTGGGCGCAGGCATGCGTTTTTTCTGCTGGCGGGATTCAGCGGGCTGCGCTTGCAACGCTTTCTCAACTCCAGGAACAAGATACTCGGAGATACCCTCCGGACCGCCCTCACGTCCGAAACCAGATTCGCGGTAACCGCCAAAGCCGACACTGGCGTCAAAACTGTTGGCGCTGTTCACCCAGACCGTGCCAGCCTTTATTTGCGCCGCCACATGCATGGCCTCGCTGAGATTCTCTGTCCAGATATTGGCAGCAAGACCGTAGCGTGTGTTGTTCGCGAGCGCGATTGCCTCGTTCGGGGTGCGGAAAGCCATCGCAACCAGGACTGGCCCAAAGATCTCTTCCTGGGCAACCGTTGAAGCGGGTTCAACACCTGTGATCAACGTGGGCGGGTAGAACGTACCCTGTTTCGGCAGCTTGCCGGGTGGCTGCCAGACCTCGCAGCCCTCGGCCTCACTGACTTTAACCAATGTCTTTATGCGCTTCAGCTGGACTTCGCTGACAATGGCGCCGATATCTGAATTCTTGTCGAGACTGTCGCCGACAATCAGCTTTGCCATCCGCCGCCGCACTTTAGCCAGAAACCTGTCAGCGATCGATTCCTGGATCAGCAGCCTGGATCCAGCACAGCAGACCTGCCCCTGGTTGAACCAGATGGCATCCACCAGCCCTTCGACGGCACTGTCGATGTCGGCATCTTCGAAGACGATATAAGGTGATTTGCCGCCCAGCTCGAGAGAAAGCTTCTTACCTGAACCGGCTATGGTCTGGCGAATGATTTTGCCGACACTGGTCGAACCGGTGAAGGCGACCTTATTGATACCCGGGTGTTTAACCAGTGCCTCGCCGGTACGGCCATCGCCGAGCACCAGGTTAAAGACTCCGGCTGGCAGACCAGCTTCCAAACACACTTCGGCAAACAGCAGCGCTGTCAAAGAGGTATCTTCTGCGGGTTTCAAGACAACCGTGTTACCCATAGCGAGTGCCGGGGCGACTTTCCAGGCGAGCATGAGGAGTGGAAAATTCCACGGGATGACCTGGCCCACTACACCGACCGGCACATGGTTCGGGTGGGTTTCATCACGCAGCTCTGCCTGTCCCGCATGGTAGTAGAAGTGCCGGGCGACGAGCGGAATATCGATATCTCGAGACTCACGAATCGGCTTGCCGTTGTCCAGTGATTCCAATGTTGCGAAGAGACGTGCGTGTTTCTGGACGAGGCGCGCGATCGCGTACAGGTACTTTGCTCGCGCATGGCAGCTCAGCGCGGCCCAGTCAGTCTGCGCAGCATCTGCGGCGCTCACAGCCGCATCGACGTCCCCCGGTGTACCCCGGGACAGCTGGGCGATGCGCTCACCATTGACGGGCGAGATGACTGGAAAGTAACTACGTCCGCGTTGCCAGGCGCCATTAACAAAGTGGCCGAAGCGGCCTTCGCGGATCGATATCCAGGCCCGGGCCTGGGCATCGCTTTCCGGGGCCAGGCCAAAATTCATATCATCGTAAGCTTTTCTGACCGACATGGTCATTCCCCTTCTTTATCCTGTTGGATGACGGTAGTCGGCCGAGTAATGTCCAGTGACATGGTGCTCGAGCTGACGCTCGATATCTGTGAGGAGCGAGCTGGCGCCAAAACGGAAAAGGTGTGGATCAAGCCACTCGTCACCCAGCTCTTCCTTGATCATTGCGAGGTACTCAATCGATTCTTTCGCGGTTTTGATGCCACCTGCGGGTTTGTAACCCACCTTAAACCCGGTCAGGTCCTTAAAATCTCTGATAGCCCGCAGCATGACCAGCGTCACCGGCAATGTCGCGTTGACTGACTCTTTGCCGGTGCTGGTCTTGATGAAGTCGGCGCCGGCCATCATGCAGACCCAGCTGGCCCGGGCCACATTGCTCAGTGTGCTCAGTTCGCCTGTCGCCAGGATGGCCTTCAGGTGGGCATCACCACAGGCCTCCCGGAACCGGCTGACCTCGGCGTAAAGGCCGCGCCAGTCGCCAGTCAGGACTTTTTCCCGACTGATGACAATGTCAATTTCAGTTGCACCGGCTTTGACAGAAGCCTTGATCTGCTGCAGCTTGATGCGCTCTGAAACCTGTGCTGCAGGAAAGCCCGTGGAAACCGCTGCTATCGGTATGTCGGTGCCCTGCAGGGCAGTAACCGCATGTGGAATCATATTGTGATAGACGCAGACGGCACCGGTCGTCAGCGCCAGATCCTCAACGCCCAGTGCGCTGATCAGGTCTGACCTCACCGGTTGTCGCGCCTTGGCACAAAGTCTCGACACTTTTGCCGGGGTGTCGTCACCGGACAGCGTGGTCAGATCAATACATGCCACTGCCTTCAACAACCAGGCTGCCTGGTTGGCTTTCTTGACACTGCGGCGCTTGGTTAAAGTACCGGCGCGTTGTTCGACAGCACTCTTGTTGATCCGGATGTCCTTGAAGTGAGCATCCGAATAATCAACACCGGCATTTCTTGGGAGCGTGGGCATCTAAGGCTCGTTTATCAGGTTCTCAGGGTCTGGGTGTTGCAGGGTCTTAAGTGTACACCAATGACCTGGTGCACACAGGCTGGACTCACTGCAGCGAAATCATAATGCCGGCGATAGTCGCACTCATGAGATTGGCCAGTGTGGCGGCGACTACCGCAAGCAGTCCCAGCTGAGACATCTCTTCCCGGCGCTCGGGAACCAACACGCCGATACCACCGACGACTATGGCGATTGAGGAGAGACAGGCGAAGCCACACAGCGCGAAGGTCACAATAGCCTGCGTTCGCGGGCTCAAATTCTGGTGATTCGCCACAAAATCCAGGTAAGCGATGAACTCATTCAGCATGAACTTCTGGCCAAGGAGACTGCCGACCTGGCGAGTCTCGTCCCACGGAACACCGATCAGCCAGGCAACAGGCTGGAACAGATAACCGAGGATCTGTTGCAGGGTCAATCCTTCAATCCCGAACAAGCCGCCAAACCAGCCGACAATGCCATTCATCATCGCGATCAGACCAATAAAAGCGAGCAGCAAGGCGCCGATAGCGAAGGCCAGTTGCATCCCCTGCAGCGCCCCCTGCGCTGCAGCATCAATCACATTGACAGCACGATGCTCCATGATGTCTTCGTGTACCTGAGCCGCATCCGAATTGACCAGCTCAACTTCCGGTTTGATGAGCTTAGCCATCATAAGACCAGCGGGTGCCGCCATAAAACTGGCTGCGATAAGGTATTGCATCTCAACCCCCGCAGCGGCATATCCACCCAGAACTGAGCCTGAGACTGTCGCCATCCCACCCACCATGACCGCAAACATCTCCGAACGGTTCATCTTTGACAAAAAGGGCTTGATGGCAATGGGCGCCTCGGACTGGCCGATAAAAATATTGGTAGCGGCCGCCATGGACTCGGCCTTGCTGGTTCCGAGGGCGAGCTGGATGAACCCGCCAATCAGCTGGACGATGCGCTCCATAATGCCGAGGTGATAAAGCACACCAATCAGCGAAGCAAAAAACACTATGATGGGCAGGACCTGCAGGGCAAACACAAACCCATAATCAGTTGACGCAAAACTGCCAAAAAGGAAATCCATGCCTGCCTGAGCATATCCCAGCATACTGATGACGACACCGGCGATGGCTTCAAGTGCCACCTTGCCAGGGGGAAAGTAAAGCACCAGCGCTCCAAGTGTGAGCTGAATTGCAAAAGCACCACCGACGGCACGCCAGTTAATGTGCTTTTTGTCAGAGCAGAGCAGGAATCCAGCAAGAATAATCGCGGCCATGCCAATAAGCCCTTGAACGATCAACATGCTGAAACCCCTGCGACACAACCAGCGCTGGAGCGTACTATATCGAGGACAGCAGTCATAGGCGCTATAATGCGCCCCTCATGCGGGAGCCAATCGGGGTCTAACATTGAAGCGTGCGATTATTCTTGTCATCGACGGTTTCGGCATCGGCAGTGCGCCCGATGCCGCACGCTTTGATGACGCAGGCGCCAACACCTTCGGACATATTGCTGAGACATACCTCGCAGCCAATGGCAGACCGTTATCCCTCCCCCATCTTGCCGGCATGGGGCTCGCCGCCTGCTGCGAAGCCGTCAGTAATGCTACGCTCAGCCTCGCCAACAAGGCAGCCAGAGGCGGTGCTTACGCCGCCGCTGCAGAGATTTCAAGCGGCAAGGACACACCCTCGGGGCATTGGGAGATGGCTGGTGTTCCCGTTTTATTTGACTGGGGTTACTTCCCCCACGTCGAGCGGTGCTTCCCGCAGACGTTTATCGATGAACTGGTCAGGGTCACTGGCACGCCGGGGGTGCTAGGCGAATGTCATGCTTCCGGCACCGATATCATCCGCGAACTGGGTGAAGAACATGTGCAAAGTGGCAAGCCGATCTGCTACACCTCAGCTGACAGTGTCTTCCAGGTTGCCGGCCATGAGGATCACTTTGGCCTGGACCGCCTCTACGAGTTCTGCGAAGCCGCACGTGAGCTACTGTTCAAGGACAACATTGGCCGCGTGATCGCACGTCCCTTTGTCGGCTCGGATTCAGCCTCATTTACCCGCACAGGTAATCGCCGCGATTACTCGATCGAGCCCCCGGACAAGACCGTGCTCGACCTTATGACTGAAGCCGGACTGAAGGTCCATGGCATCGGCAAGATATCAGACATTTTTGCCCATCGTGGCATCTCGCACTCCACCAAGGCCACCGGCCTGCCGGCACTCATCGATGAAACCCTGAGACAAATCAACGAGGAAAAAGAGGCTGCATTGATCTTCACGAACCTCGTCAATTTCGACCAGGACTTCGGTCATCGCCGTGATCCTCTGGGCTACGCTGACGCATTGATCTACCTCGATTCACGCCTGCCCGAGATTCAGGCGGCGATGTCGCCGGACGATGTATTGTTCATGACGTCAGATCATGGCTGCGACCCAACCTGGCGAGGCACGGACCATACGCGTGAATATGTTCCCCTGCTTGCCTGGCGCGAGGGCCTGCCGGCAACAGACCTCGGCAGACGCTCTTCGTTCGCAGATTTGGGCCAGACGCTGGCCACAGCCTTCGAGTTACCGGCTCTCAAACACGGTGATTCGTTCCTTAGCTCGCTGAGAAACGCAAGCTGACTGCAGTTGACCCTGCCCGCACCTTTGGTGACACTAGCGGCTCTCTCAATTTTCACGCTTAATACAGTTAATCTTCGATAAGGATTCAATATGGAAATCAAAGACCATAACGGCATATTCGTCGGCGGTGCATCGGGCATGGCACGGGCGACGGCAGAACTCTTCAAAGAAAGAGGCGGTAATGTCGCAATTCTTGACCTGCCCAGTTCCGATGGAGCAGCGGTCGCCGAACAGCTGGGTGGCACCTACCATGAATGCAACGTCATGGATTACGCAGGCACCGAGGCCGCACTGAATGCTGCCCTCGAAGCACTTGGCGGCAGCGTTCATTTCTGCTGCAACACGGCCGGTGGCGGTCTCGCCAAGCGCACCCTGACCAAGGAAGGCCCGCACCCGCTTGAAGAATTTCAGCGCGTCATTGACCTGAACCTGATCTCCTCGTTTAACATTTCTCGCCTGATCGCAGAGAAAATGTCTGCCAATGAACCCAACGAAGAAGGCGAACGTGGCGTCATCATCAACACCGCTTCCATTGCAGCCTTCGAAGGCCAGATAGGCCAGGTTGCCTACTCCGCCGCGAAAGCAGGCATCGCGGGCATGACCTTCGTCATGGCACGGGATCTCGGCAGCATGGGTATTCGTGCCAATGCCATCGCGCCGAGCCTTTTTGAAACCGGTCTTACCGCGGGCATCCCCGATGAGTTCGCTCTGGCACTGACCAAGGATGCAGCTTTCCCCAAGCGCATGGGTCGACCGATTCACTACGCGATCCAGGCGATCTCAATTTACGAGAACGCGATGATGAACGGCGGCACAATCCGGGTAGACGCGGGTCAGCGCTTCGCGCCGAAGTAAGGTTTGATTAATAGTCACTATTAAGGCGATTGAGTATGTCTGAGACCCAGCGATTTGATGTTGTTATCGTCGGCGCCGGGTTTGCCGGCATGTATATGCTGCACCGGCTGCGAGAACTTGAACTGTCAGCGATTGTTTTCGAAGCCGGTGACGACGTTGGCGGCACCTGGTACTGGAATCGATATCCTGGCGCCCGGTGTGATGCCGAGAGCCTTGCTTACTCCTTTTCATTTTCGCCCGAACTGGAACAGGAATGGGAGTGGTCAGAACGCTACGCACCTCAACCTGAGATCCTTGACTACGCACGACATGTCAGTGAACGCTTTGACCTGCGCCGTGACATCCATTTCAACACCCGTGTTACAACAGCAAGCTACCAGGGTGACAACAATGCATGGCGCGTTGAAACTGATCAGGGGCATGACATCATTGCCCGCTACTGCATCATGGCAACGGGTTGCCTGTCAGTGCCGCAGCTGCCGGATATTCCCGGCCTAGAGGATTTCAAGGGTAACTTCTACCAGGCCAGTCAGTGGCCTCATGAAGCCGTAAGTTTTGCGGGCGAGCGCGTCGGCATTATCGGTACCGGGTCATCAGGCATCCAGGCAATCCCCGTCATTGCGGCTGAAGCCGAGCACCTGACAGTATTTCAGCGCACGCCAAATTTCAGTGTGCCGGCAAAAAACGGTCCTCTGGATCAGGACTGGGTGGCCGCCTTCAAGCAGCACTATCGCGCGCATCGCATGAATCACAAACACGGCATTGGCCAGGGGTTTGGTGATCTCAACATCGAACCCGCGGAAGGCCTGCCGGAGCCAACCGAATTTGCCAGACTCAGTCGTGAGGAAGCCCTCGAACATTTGGAGACACAGTGGGATCGCGGTGGCGCTATTTTTATGAGCGCCATCGGCGACATGTTGTTCAACGAAACATCCAATCAGTTCGCGGTTGAGTTTGTGCACCGGAAGATCCACGAGATCGTTGAGGACCCAGCGACAGCTGAGTTGCTGTGTCCTACCAATCACCCAATCGGTACGCGCAGGATCTGCGTCGACATCGACTACTACAAGACCTATAACCGCGACAACGTCAGACTCGTCTCGGTTAAAGATACCCCTGTCGAGCGCGTTACAGCAACGGGAGTGCAGGTCGACGGCAAGAATTATGAACTTGACTCGCTGGTCGTTGCCACGGGTTTCGATGCCATGACCGGCGCCCTTTTGCGGATCAATATTGAAGGCAGGGACGGACTCAAGCTCGCCGACAAGTGGGCCGCGGGACCAAAGACCTACCTCGGCATGGCGGTCGCCGGCTTTCCGAACCTGTTCATGATTACCGGGCCCGGCAGCCCGTCCGTACTCAGCAACATGCTGGTTTCGATCGAGCAGCATGTCGACTGGATGATTGATTGCCTTGGCAAAATGCAGATAAACGGCGAAACCACTTTCGAAGCTGACCCTGGAGCCGAAGAGCTTTGGGTAGAGCACGTCAACGAGGTTGCCAGCATGACGCTATTCCCCAAGGGTGGCTCCTGGTATCTCGGCGCCAACGTGCCTGGCAAACCACGCATCTTTATGCCTTACGCGGGCGGCGTCGGCGCCTATCGTGAGGTCTGCGATAGTGTTACGGCAGACAACTACCGGGGTTTTGCTTTCGGCTAACGCCTACTCGCCGGTAAACTGCGCCGGTCGCTTTTCCAGGAACGCGGCCACACCCTCGGCATTGTCCTTACTGGCGCCAGCCTTGATCTGCAAATTAGCTTCAAGCTGGAACTGTTCAGCGTAACTGTTGTTCCAGGATTCCCAGTAAGCTTGCCGAATCAGACCAAGCGACATTGGTCCGTTCGAAAATTTCTGGGCCACTTTCATAGCCTCGTCCATCAGCGCTTCCGGTTCGACGACCTTGTTGATCAGTCCCCACTCCAGCGCGGTCTCTGCTGGCAGACGCTCGGCCATCATCGACAATTCCATGGCCCGTCTCCAGCCAACCAGTCTCGGCAAAATGTAGGTGGCACCGCCATCCGGCACAAGACCGATATTGGCGAAAGCCTGGAGGAAATAAGCATTATTCGAGGCTACGGCATAATCTGACATACAGGCGAAGCTCATACCGACGCCTACTGCAGGGCCGTTGATCGCGGTGACCATGGGGATGTCCATGTTTTTCAGCTTGGTCATCAGCGGATGATAGTGTGTTTCCAGCACCATGCCGGGCACCGGCGCCCCGCCTTCCTTGCCGCGCGTCTGAAGGTTGGCGCCAGCAGAAAACGCCCTGCCCTCACCCGTTAACAGCAGACATCGGGCATCACTCGCAATGATCCCGACGACAGCATGGTGCAATTCAGCCACCATATCGGCAGACAATGCATTCAATACCTCGGGTGCGTTGAGACGCACGATAGCGACGTTGCCGTTGCGTTCGACGATGATATTTTCGTATTCCATAGCGGTTATTCCCGAGAAATAGATTCAATCGAGGGTAACAGTGCGGCACTGAGGTCGGCCACGATCTGCTCTCGCCGGTTCGGGCTGCCCATTCGGACCACGCCAATCGACGATAGTCCGTCCCCGGCCAGTGACTCAGCGACCTTGTTGCTCTGCAACACAAAGTCAATATTGTCGCTGTGACCAATGTGCAGTGCCTTGTCTTCGGCAAACAGAATATAGACGGCTGCAATAAAGTCGTTGAAACGCATATCCGCGGGGTATCGATTCATGTCATAAGCCGTGCCTGAGGCGCCATCAATGGTGGTCGATTCCAGTCTTCTCACGTTGCTCTCCTGGAGTTTTCGGAACTTCTAAACCGGTACAAATCCAGTTTCTCTCTGATTTCGTTCTGCATTTCATTGTCAGCATCGTCCACGGGAATACCCATGGCGTCAGCAATTCTTACCATACGCTGAAAGTTTGCGGCAACTCCCGCCGCATCGACCAGCACTGCCGCGCCTGCGACTGCCTCAAGTTGAGCGCGCGCTGCGGTCAGGGCTGTCTCCTCCATACTGGCGACGGCTTCGGCGAAGGCCGTTAGTTCTGCCGCATATTTAAGACCGGGCGCGACGCTAACCTCCCCGTTAATAAGCTCGAGATCAACATCTCGTTCGGTCTGCATGGCGCTCACACGGAGCATCGTGGCATGCGCACTGGTTCAGTAAAAGCACTCGTTGTAGGCGGATACCCGGCCGGCAACCACCTCCATCTGGGCGCGGTCAATCGCGCGATTATCCTGGCCGACCAGGTTTGCCATACCTTCAATTGACAAGTATTGAGCCGAGGCCAGCAGCTTCCAATCCCGCAACGCATTCGGCACCAGACTGAGGGCTCTCAGCACGTTGGCACCCCGACTGCCACTGAACAAGTCTGCTTCATCACCACTGGCACCGCCACGCGGGATCATCGGCACGAACCCTGTGTCCTCACTGAGTATCGGCGGCAGATAACGTGTTGGTTCGCCTGGCTGCGGCTCAGGCAACAGCTCGAACGGCAGGCCGAGGGCGCGGTTGAATTCGTCAATACTGAGCAACGCGACAACGATACCCGCTAACTCAACATAGCCCGGTTTCGTCAATCCGTTCTCGGCGTTGTCTTCCACCCAGCTGCGAGTAATCCTGTTCTGATCAGTCATGATGCGATGAATAGCGTCAATGGCCCGCGTCGGCAATTCGCTTACCGCAGTGTGCCTTTCCTCGCCGGTATAGGCTGACAAGGCTCGCTTGCGCTCCCGGCAGTATTCACAAGTGCGTGCAGCCCTGGCTTCCGCAGCGATCGCAACGCGTTCGGCACCCGTCCACCAGTTGCCTGGCCCGGCGAGACGGCGCCAGAACTCACGGTGAGCTGCGCCGATGTCGGCCCTTACGGGAAAAGGGCTATCACGGTAGGAAAAATAATCCATGCTTATGTTTGCTCTATATCCGCCTCGATTGTGACAGATTCAGCAGAATTTGAGTATGATCCCTTTCTTTTCAGCAGCCCTATCACCGAGATTGACTCTATGACAGAAGACTTCGCAACTGAAGCCCAGATCACGCCTCCATTTGATCGGAGCAAGGATCGAGCCCGCCTGCAACGTGTCGCCATTCGTCACGGCGGCACGCTGCTCGCTGCGATCACACTCTGGGGTGCAGCCGACTACTGGGCCACAGGTAGCGGCCTGTGGCTGGCTGAAACCATTGCTCTCTTTAATGCAGTATTCGCAGGCACGATGATCGCTTTCCTGTTGCACGAATGGGGACACTTCGCTGGCGCCAGACTGTCCGGTTCATTCGCACCCGTAATGAAGGAACCTGTCTCCTTTTTTATGTTTTCCTTTAAGGAACATCGCAACACCCAGGGCCAGTTCATCGCAATGAGTCTGGGCGGACCTGTTGCTAACTGGTTGCTGGTAATTGTGCTGTTCTTCGGCCTGCCACTCGATACCTGGAGCCAGTGCCTGATCCTGGCGACCGGCTTCGCCATCGCGGTCAGTGTCAGCGTATTCGAATTACCGATTATCAATCAGGTGATGTATGGCGCGGAGCCAGCGAAAACGATTAAACAACGTCAGGCGGAAGTCGGCAATTTTCCACGCACAGTCGGCATTCTTGCTGGCGCAGCTTTATGGTTAATGGTGATATAGAGCGCAGCCATCGAGGTCAGCTTAGTTACGCAGGACGACCCTCGCGGCTACCTGGCCGGGCTCGTCTATCCTGTCGATACTGATCTGCTTCACGACGATACTGCTGCTCTCGAGCCGCTCGACCCAGAGCATGAGGGAGTTAAAGCCAACGGCATCAAACCAAACGCTGACGGCGTCGCCGCCCTCCGGTTGCAGGCGGCTCGGCTTCAGGCCGACACTCTGAGCCGCCCTTGATACCGTCGTTAACATCGTCTGGCCGCTGCTGCCACTGCGTTGTGGTGAAACAGCAGCTGAACTGACACTGGCTTCTGTTGAGCGCAGGTAGGCCAACAGTTCCTGATGTCGGTCATAGTCCTGTTCACTACGGACCTGGAAACTGACCAGCGGCGACCAGACAGCAAAATAGAATGTGAGCATCACGAAGAATACGGCCAACGCCAGCAGGGCCTGCTGCTCTCTTTTTTCAAGTGCGGCGAAACGTGACTGGACTTCTGCGATCCATGCGTTCATGACATTACTTTCCAGTTCATGGCATTACCTCCCCGCTCATGACTGTCCCTCCGCCTTTACCTTGATGCTACCGCGGACGCCATCATTCTCCTGGGTGATCGTGCCGATCTCTGCACTGAGGCCCTGCCCTGTAAGCTGTTGGGTGTACTGAACCAGTTCCTCGCTGCGTCGACCTTCGACCTGAAGTATGAGGTCGCCACGACTTTCATTGAAGTTAACGTTGCTCAGCGTCAGCCCGGCGCTCATCAGGCCCCGACTCGACTGGGCAAACAGGGCCATAAACTCACTGCCAGCGGTATCCCCTCCTCCCAGCCGAGCGTTCCAGCGGCGGCGCAGGTCTCGGACATTCCGGTCATTCGGAAAGTGCTTCTTGTAGATTGCCTGAGCCTCTGCCTCAAACTGGGCCGCACGTTGTGCCATGTACCAGCTCTCTCCAGCAGTGATCAGAAGATGCAACAGAATCGCGGCCCCAAAAAGCATGGCGGCAGACCGCCAGACCGAGCCGGATCGGCTGGTCTTGGCCGAAACCTTGAAGGGCCCCTGCAGCAGATTGATTTCGCTACCATCAAAGTTACGACACAGACGTTCAAATGGGGTTTCTGCCGATACCTGCACATTGACCTGGGTTTCTGATGCTGCAATCTCGTTCAGAGCGAGCTCGATATCACCGCGGGATGATTCAGCTACCCAGAGCTCCATGTCTTCAGACCCGCCCGCGAGGAGCACGGCCAGGGACAGATCTGTCACTGATGCGGTAATCCCGACGCCATTGCTGAGGCCGATGTGAACACGCTCAGCATCCACGACCGCGGACAGCTCTGCTTCCGTGCGTGCCAGGGCAGTTTCAGTTACCAGCACCGACGTGCGAGGCAGCACTGACGAGATGTGTTGCGCCATTGTCTCCATGCGTTCCAGCTCAACAACGGCTACTTCAAGGTCACCGACGGTGTTTCTTCCGCCCAGGGCAAAAAAACAGTCTTCCGGATCCGCCGCGAGCTGTTCCTCAACGACGTAAGGCACTGCCTGCATAATCTGACGCTGCTGTCGCGACGGGATCGAGGCGCGTGTCTGCAGGACTGCATCACCGGGTGCAACACAGACAGCACTGCCGCCAAAAGTGTCGCTCGAAAAGTCGGCACTGAAGGACTCCTCAGTTGTCGTTGCACCGCGCAACAACTGGCCGGCAACATTGAAGTGCAGCCATTCCACGCCTTTCGGCACAAATCGATAGAAAACTGTTTCAGGCATCTTCTCGTGGTGTCGTCACTGCGGGTCTGAAACTGCGGGCGAAACTGCGGGACAGCACCTGCAGACTGCCATCAACGCTGTTGCGGTGGACGAGGCTGGTCAGGTAACTGAACTTATCCTGGTATCTGGCAATCACGCGCACTTCAAAAAAGGAAGATTGTACACCAAGACCGTCACCCTGGATGCCCAGACCTGCCAGCTCCGGCGCCTGCAGGAAAGCGTCCACCGTCTCAAAGCCTTCCTGTTCGTCGCGTGCCATCGCCAACGACTCCGCGACAGCAAACGTCAGTGACGGTGACAGTGACAGCAACACACCTGGCGGCGCGGTATTAACATTCAACGGCGCTTCAGGTGTTGGCAGGGCGGCAACCCAGGGTAGCAGTTGCGCTGACTGTTCAGCCGGCAAGCCCATGAGCTGAAGCTCGGTCACGCTGAGAAGCGGCTGATTTGACGTTCGATACGGCGGATCCAGCGCCAGGTAGTCGAAGTCCTCAGCACCAGCTGGCCTGTTGCCGGTATCTGTATCAATCCAGTCCTCGAGCCGGTCCACCAGGCTCTGGTCGATACTGGCCGTCAGCAGCAGGTTAACGAGGCGTTGGCGGCTCAGCTCGCGCCCCGGATTTGCTTCCGACAGGCTGTTGAGATTGATCAGGCCCTGCAGATCGGTAATCGTCAGGTTGACCTGGCCTGCCTCGAACTCGAACTGCAACTCGGGGTCGGCCCAGACTTCGGCCAGATAATCCCGGCCTGTTCCCTCAGCGAAATCCTCGTACAGGATCTGCCGCGCTAATTCTTCACCTCCCAGGGCATACTGAATGGCCTGACCGCGCGCCAGGTAACCACGGGCTGCCTGAATCGCAGACTGTTGTTCGCGCACCATCGTGACAGCCATGATCGTAGCGATCGCAACAATCAGCAGAATTGAAACCAATGCAACCCCTTGCTGCTTCAATTTTCCAGGCCTGGGTCAATTGGATCGGGATTGGGCTCAAGATCAGGCCCTGCGTCATCTTCTGGATCGAAGCCTTCGTCAGTCTCTGGCGCCGCTGCAGATTCCGCAACAACGTACGTGTCGACCAGCTGAAAAGTACGTGTCACCTCGCCAATGGTCTCTGTTGCAATCGTTACCTCCACTGCTAATGGCCAGGTGCTGCCGAATTCATCGTCGTCGAGAGAGAAATCGTCATCATCATCCTCGGCCGTCAAACCCATCACTCTGAAATCAGAGACTCCGGTCAGCAGCACCTGCTTGACTGGCTCCGAATCCTCAGCCCGGTCCAGCACCAGCCAGAAGTGCCGGGTTAACTCCTCTGTATCGTAGTCCAGGGAATAGGCGACACGCTGAATCTCGCTTCGGGGCCTGCCGGTCGGGTTGGTCCAGCCAGAACGGCTGAGTTCGATCACGTAATCTTCATCATCAAACTGCAGGGGCGGCAGCGGTTCACCGTATTCGTCACGCACTGCCCTCGGCACAAACTGGTTGAAATCGCGCTGTATCACCTGGATGGCCATGTTCAAGCGACCGTAGGTCTCGACGTGAGACCGCACCCTGTCGTGGCTCGCACTCACGGTCTGCAACAATTGGTAAGAACCCAGCCCCAGCACCGAGAAGATTGAGATCGCCACCAGAAGTTCAAGCAGTGTGAAACCTTGACCACGTCGGTTCTGCATCAGTGCCGCCCCAGGAATCCGGTAAGTTCAGCAACTGGATCTTCTGCTTGCTCGCGGTAAACTGCTACGGTGATACGCCGCACAAAATCGTTCTCGGTGGTTTCCACCCGGGTCTCGATTTCCCAGGCGACCTCGCCCATCTCGATCACCTCACGACCTGTGCCGGCACGCGGAAAATTTTCTTCTGTCCTGGGCTGGATGCGCAACGATGTCATGTGATTTTCTGCGAGCCACCAGGCCACGGTACGATCGCGGATGGCGCCTGCCTGGCGGAGACTGGATGACGCGTTGCCGACAAGTGCAACGGAAACAATGGCGAACACCGCGAGAGCTACCATCACTTCAAGCAGAGTGAAACCACGTGCGCGGTTCATCTGCGCGCCAAGTCCTGGTTCTGCCAGCTGAAAGCTGAATAACCATCTGACTCAAGAATTCTCTCAAGACTGCCACGGCGCGATCGCAGGGTCATTGTCACGGGTGTGGTCTCACCGCTGGAAAGCAGCAGTACAGGCGGCACATTCTCACCTTCAAGGCCATAATCGCTGGACTCTGCACGAACCGTGAGCCGGATGTCTTCCGGGAGTTTTCTGGGGTTGAATGGCGCATCCAGTTGTTGCCATTCCTGACTCATATCGTCGTACCGCAGGAACTCATAGCCATCACGGGTGGGACCAAAACCATATTCCATCGATTCCAGCAGCGCTTCGTTTTTCGCCATGTTCAGCAGCAGTTCCAACCGGCGGGCCTCGGTATCGAAATCTGAATTCTGGGCGATGGCAGGCAACTGCGTGACGGCCACACCAGTAAGGATGGTAATCAGGAGAAGAACGACCAGAATCTCGATCAGGGTAAACCCTGTCGAGGATTGCTTACGGCAAGTCAGAGAGCCTGATGTCTGCATCGATTCCCTCTCCGCCTTCCTGCCTGTCTGCGCCAAAGGAATAAACGTCGATGGAGCGATCTTCGTTGTAATAAAGGTAAGGTTCGCCCCAGGGATCTTCAGGAACGCTCTTCAGGTATCCGTCGGGGTTCCATTTCTTCGGCTCGGGAAACCCGGCCGGTTCAGTCACGAGTGCGTCAAGCCCCTGGTCTGTGCTTGGATAGAATCCGTTGTCGAGGCGATAGTATTCCAGCGCATTACCTATCTGCTGGATATTGAGCTGGGCCGCCGCAACGCGAGCCTCGTCTGGCCGACCAATGATATTCGGCACAATGAGCGCGCCAAGAATACCGAGGATCACGACCACCACCATAATCTCAATGAGTGTGAATCCCTGGTTGTACTGCTTCATATCACTACCCCGATAATGCATTGCCGACTGAGCGCCGGCAGAGGTGACATTGTCGCGCCTGCTGCAACCTCGCTCAAGCCGAATTTAGACCACAAGCTGATTGAGATTAATGATTGGCAGCAGAATTGCCATGACAATCGTAAACACGGCACCGCCCATGATCAGCAGCATGACTGGTCCAAACAGCGACAGAAGTACGCTCATGATTAGCTCAGCATCCTGCTGCTGATGCTTTGCTACACGCGAGAGCATTTCATCCAACTCACCACTGGATTCGCCACTGGCAATCATATGCAACATCATCGGTGGAAACTGGTGGCTCTGATCCAGGGCGGATGACAGGGAAGCACCTTCGCTCACCTTGACGGTAGCCTCGGCCACAACTTTTCGCAGCCAGGTATTCGACAGGACTTCTCCCGCAATTTTCATGGCGTCAACCAGCGGTACCCCACTCGCTGTCAGAATCGCAAGCGTACTGGCAAACTGCGCTGTATTCGTGCCCTTTGAAAGCTTGCCGACAAGGGGCAACGACAGCAACCGCTGGTCCCAGGTGAGACGTAAAGACGGTACCTGCAGCAGGCGCCGAAGCCCAGCCACCAGCAAGACAATCAGCACCAGGATGGCCAGACCGAAATCAACCACGAACGCACTGGCCGCAATGACTGCCGTCGTCAGCCACGGCAATTCCTGTTCGGAATCCGCGAATACTTTCACGATGTCTGGAACAACGTAACCCAGCAGTCCAGCCAGGATCGCTATCGTCAGGACGAACAGGATGACAGGGTAAATCAATGCCTGCATGACCTTGGCGGCCGATTCCTGCTGAGTTTCACTAAAGTCCGCCAGGCGGTTCAAGACGAGGTCAAGGTGGCCAGCCGATTCACCGGCAGCGACCGTTGCCCTGTGCAGGGGAGGAAAAGCTCTAGGATATTCGGCCAGAGAATTGGCCAGCGAGAAGCCTTCCATCACTTTCGAGCGCACCGTCAGCAACATGCTCTGGATCGCCGATTTTTCGCTCTGGCGGGAAACCGCCAGCAGTGCTTCTTCCACCGGTAACGCAGCGCCAATCAGGGTGGCAAGCTGACGCGTAACCAGCGCGCGTTCGCTGACAGACAGAGACGGTTTGAACAGCCCATCGAGAAATGACGTGGCACCCCCCTTTTCCTCTTTCCGGGTCGGCGTCACGCCGAGCGGCGTCAGCCCTCGATCTCGCAGCAGCTGGCGTACCTGGCGCGAACTGTCCGCTTCAAGAATGCCTTTTTCTTCCTTGCCGCGCTGATTGAGCGCGACATACTCAAACGCCGCCATCAGTCCTCAATCGTTACCCTGAGCACTTCATCAATCGTTGTCAGGCCCTCCAGGATACGTTCACGGCCATCATCACGAATGCCCGTCGTGGAACGCCGTGCATGGGCTTCCATATCAAGTTCAGAGGCGCCGCTATGAATTTTTCGACGCAACTCATCATCGATCTCAACAACCTCATAGATGCCCATCCGGCCCCGGTAACCCTCATGCGAGCAGGATTCGCAACCAACAGCGCGATAAAGGGTCGGCGGATGTGTCGCATCCTCTTTCAGGAACTCACATTCGTATTCATCAGCACTGTAGGCTTCTCGACAATCTGAGCACAACACTCTGACCAGACGCTGGGCAACAAGTCCGATCAGCGAATTACTCAGCAGGTACGGCTGGACGCCCATGTTGGCCAGTCGAGTCACAGCACCGATGGCCGTGTTGGTATGAATAGTCGACAGAACCAGGTGACCGGTCAGACTCGCCTGAACCGAAATGTCGGCTGTCTCAAAGTCTCGAATTTCACCGACCATGACAACATCAGGATCTTGCCGCAAGATTGCCCGTAACCCTTTGGCAAAGGTCATATCAGCCTTGGCATTGACCTGCGTCTGACCGATACCTTCAATGTCATATTCAATCGGATCTTCCACTGTCAGGATGTTACGGGAACGATCGTTCAATTGATCGAGACAGGCATAAAGCGTGGTCGACTTACCTGACCCGGTAGGGCCCGTAACCAGCAGAATGCCGTGCGGCCGGTGCACCAGCTCCTGCATGCGCGCCATATCCCGACCGCTCATGCCGAGGTGAGACAGATCCCGCCGCCCTTCCTGCTTGTCGAGCAGCCGCATAACGACCCGTTCACCGTTGCTTGCGGGAATCGTCGATACCCGCACATCGACCTCCTTGCCACCAACCCGGACCGATATGCGACCATCCTGGGGTAGACGTTTCTCAGCAATATCCAGCTTCGCCATGACCTTGATGCGCGAAACCAGCAACGGTGCGAGGGCCCTGCGTGGACTGACAATCTCTCGCAGCACACCATCCACCCGAAAGCGCACAACCAGTCTTGTTTCATAGGTCTCAACATGAATGTCAGAGGCGCCAACCTTAACGGCCTCGGTCAGCAGGCTGTTGATGAGGCGAATGATGGGCGCATCATCATCCTGCTCCAGCAGGTCGCCCGTTTCCTGAATCGATTCGGCCAGACTGGAAAGGTCAACTTCCTCGCCAAGGTCCTCGATCATCTGCATCGCAGCATCCGAATCATTCTGGTAATTCTCGGACAGCGCCTTGTCGAAAGTGGCCCGGTCAACCTGGCGGGGCTGAAGTGGTCCATTGCTGACACGGCGGACTTCCGCAAGGATTTCGAGGGACAATCCGTCCAGGTATAAAAGCGAGCTACCGGCACTGTCTGCCTCAGGCACAACGACAACACCATGCCGCCTGGCGAACCCGTAAGGGAGAGGTTGTGAGACTGCGTGATCCATAAGAGGCCTGATTCTAACGCGATTTGGGGCTTCAATCTTGACCCAAAGGAGCATACTATAAGCTCAAGTTATTCGCTTGGATTCATTTAATTCAACATGATGATAGATGATTTAACAGGTATTCGCCGATGAAGCTCAGTGATATCGATCTGAATCTGTTTGTTGTCTTCGACGCGATCTACACCGAAGGCAACCTGACCCGAGCCGGCGAAATCATTGGTATTACTCAGCCAGCTGTCTCTAACTCCTTGTCAAGATTGCGCAACCTGTTTGATGACCCTCTGTTTGTCCGCACAGCGGAAGGCATGGTGCCAACACCGGTCGCTCAAAATATTATCGGCTCCGTCAGACAGGCACTCGGACTGATCCGGTCGAGCGTACAGGAAAGCGAATCTTTCGATCCGACTGTTTCGGACAAACGATTCCGGGTCAGCATGACAGACTTGAGCCAGGCCATCCTGCTACCGAGACTGTTTCGGCGGGTTAACAATGAAGCCCCCCTGGTTTCCGTCGATTGCTACCAGGTACACCGGCGCGACATGAACATTGAACTGGCGTCCGGTAATCTCGATCTCGCTATCGACATACCGCTGACGCCAGATCCACAGATTAAACAGATGCCGCTTTATTCTCATCCCTATGTCTGCGTCCTCAACAAAGACAATGACAAGGTTGGCGACAGTCTGGACCTGGACACCTACCTCGAGCTGCAGCATATCCACATTACCTCCAGACGTGGTGGCCTTGGTCATGTTGACCTGGCGTTGGGCAAAATGGGTAAGAAGCGCGACGTAGTGCTGCGCACCCAGCACTATCTGTCGACCCCTCAGCTGGTAGCGACGACTGACTATGCACTGACGGTGCCAAAGATTTTCGCGGATTTCCTTATCGGCACAGTGCCTGTACGTTATCTCGAACTTCCGCTTGATGTGCCGCCGCTCGAGTCTTACCTTTACTGGCATGAGAGCACCGATCGTGACCAGGCCAACATCTGGATCAGGGAGATGATCGGCAGCGTTTACAGCAAGTCCTGATCAACCAGCCGTCATTATAGGAGTACCAGTCGCCGCGATGGATTTTATTGGCTCACACATCCTTTCAGTGTCGCAGTTCGAGCGGAGCGACATAGAGAGAGTATTTTCCGTCGCCGATACCATGATTCCCTATGCAAACCGTGAACGGGTCACCCGCGTGCTCGAGGGCGCTATTCTGGGCAATATGTTTTTCGAGCCAAGCACCCGGACCCGGGTCAGCTTTGGCTGTGCCTGGAACCTGCTAGGTGGTGAAGTGCGCGAAACCACGGAGGTGAAATCCTCTTCTATCGTAAAGGGGGAATCCTTCTACGATACCGCGCGTGTCCTCTCCGGTTACAGCGACGTCATTGTCATGCGGCATCAACTCGAGGGCTCTGTCGGCGAATTTGCCGCAGCCAGCCGCGTCCCCGTGATCAATGGTGGCGATGGTTCAAACGAGCACCCCAGCCAGGCGCTGCTTGATCTTTACACCATCCAGAAAGAGGTTCAGGCCCACGGCAAGGCTGTCGACAACCTGCGCATCGCGCTCATTGGAGATCTTCGCTACGGCCGTGCCGTGCACAGCCTATGCAAGCTGCTGTGTTTGTACGAAAACATCAACTTCACACTGATCAGCCCGCCCGAGCTAAGACTGCCGGCGAGCTACCTGGACGCGATGAAACAACATGGCCACGAGTATGTTGAGTCCGACGACCTGCAGGCAGGCATTGCCCATGCGGATATCCTGTACGTCACCCGGACTCAGGAAGAGCGGTTTCCATCCAGGGAAGAGGCTGATCGTTACCGGGGACTGTTCCGCCTCAACCAGACGATCTACACCGAAAACTGTGAACCCAATACGGTCATCATGCACCCCCTGCCCCGCGACAGCCGGGATGAAGCGCGAGAACTCGACGATGATCTGAATGAGAACCCGAACCTGGCCATTTTTCGCCAGACCGATA
>JAYQAI010000039.1:0-34867 GCA_038136715.1 Gammaproteobacteria bacterium
GATCCAGATGTTATTCAGAAGATCCTGAAGCACTTGGGTCTGGATCAGCCAGCGCAAACTGAGTCAGACTCACAATTCGAGTCCTGCGACGGTTGAGCGCTGGTATCAGGGCTTTCTAGAACAGAGGCGATCTGAGATGTCGAACCGCCCGTGTCCGCAGATGCTGGGGATCGATGAGCATTTCTTCACTCGCAGGAGAGGCTATGCGACGACCCTGGTCGATCTGAAGAACCACAAGGTCTTCGATGTGCAACTGGGGCGCTCTGAAGCGAGCCTGAGGCAGTATCTTCGGCGCTTGCCGGGCAAAGACCAGGTGCGAGTCATTGTCATGGATCTATCGGAGACCTACCGCAGCATTGCACGTCGATACTTTCCGAATGCACAGATCGTGGCTGACCGGTTTCATGTGGTTCGACTGGTGAATCATCATTTTCTCAAGGTCTGGCAGCAACACGATCCCGAGGGACGCAGGAACCGTGGCTTGCTAAGTTTGATGCGCCGCCATGCGTGGCATTTGTCAGAAGAGCAACGTCAGAACCTGTCGGACTACCTGAGTGACTTCCCTGTACTCAACGCCCTGTATAAGGCCAAACAGGAACTGATGCGTTACCTGCGACTCAAGGCGCTTAATCCCAGCGCAGCCCGGCAGCAGCTACCAGGATTCCTGGCACTCATCGATCAGTTGCATGCGAGTCCGCTACAGCGGTTGGCAGAGACGCTGACGTCCTGGCTGGAACCCATACTGGCCATGTGGCGGTTCCAGAAGAACAACGGCATCACCGAAGGTTTCCATACGAAGATGGAGATGATTACGAGACGAGCCTTTGGGTTTAGGAATTTTGAGAATTATCGATTGAGGGTCTTAACCCACTGTGGGTGGGATGGCATTATCAATCGACAATGGGGGTTTAATGGATGAGGCTATCCCCCGTTAAGTGGGTAGAGCCAAACTAGCGGCGTTGGCCTTTAAACATTAGTTTCAAAGTAGCACCGGGGTAGCACTGAAGGATGATGAAGACGAGTGACTCGCTACAGGCCTTTAAAAATGGTAGCTACGGGTGGACTTGAACCACCGACCCCAGCATTATGAATGCTGTGCTCTAACCAGCTGAGCTACGTAGCCATGGATCTGCAGGCCGCGAATTTTCCCGATTCACCTAATTTTTGTCAAGCTAGACCAGGACGGGCAGAAACACCGCCAGCCAGGCCCCGAGCAGCAGTGCTCCGATTACCCAGTGGGTTCGAATAATCAGCGTCAGCCTCGCCACCTCATCGCCTTCTGCATCGGTGCGATAGATAGAACTCATCATAATGTCGAGTCCGATCAGTATGACCACAATCGGACCAAGGGCAGGCAGAATGCCCCCAAAAAACAGATCCCATGTTGCCGAATACTCGGGACCTCGGGCGAAAGGCATTAACATTGCAAACGTCAAGGCGACGCCATGCAGACCATTTCGGAGTGGTCCCATTTGCTTGATTCTGTTCAACATCTCTTCCACCTGTTCCGGTCCGACTATTCGCAACAACTTACGATATTATTGCATTTTTAGCCCAGCCAGAGACGGCTACTGGCGTATTCTTTTCCGGCAGAACAGGGGAACCCCAAGGTGACAAGCAGCCATAGTATGTGGGTAGAAAAAAACAACGGGTTGGAAGTCGGCCTTGTCTTCAAAGACTTCCTTGAAGCCTTTGGTTTTATGCAGCAGGTGGCAGACCTGGCGGAGGCGCATGGTCATCACCCGGAATGGTTCAACGTCTACAATCGGCTGGATATCCGCCTGTCGACACATGATGCGGGGAATATTGTCACTGAAAAGGATCGTGAGCTAGCCGCGGCGATCAGTCAGCTGCCTGGTTTCAGCGGCGCTCTCCAAGGAGGCCTTCAACGAACTGTTTGAGGTCGTTAGCCAGATAGGGTTTTTTCAAAAACACCGCCCGGGTCTTGGCTGGCAGCTGCTGCATCAAATCTGACTCGTTAAATCCACTGGAAAAGACGACCGGCACGCTGGCATCAATCTCTGAAATCTCGAAGTAGGCTTCAAGTCCCGTCTTCTTGGGCATCATCAGGTCAAGAATGACGAGATGCAGTTCCTCGTGGTGTTGCTTGAAGACATCTATCGCCTGCTCGCCATCTTCTGCTTCAACAATGCGATACCCGGTGTCTTCGAGTACGGTTTTCGCCAGCTCTCGGATTTCCGGCGCATCATCGGCGAATAGAATCATTTTCTCTTTACCATGAGTTACCGTCCCTGCCGTCTGCGGCACCGCTACTGTGACCTCGGCTTCTTGCATTGGCAGCAGGATCGAGATCCGCGTGCCAGATTCGCCGTCTGAATCGACCTGGATGGTGCCGCTGTGGCCCCTGACAATGCCAAGCACTGCAGAGAGCCCGAGCCCGTGTCCGGAATCGCGGGTAGTGAAAAAGGGATCGAACATACGCCAGCGGGTCTCGTTGTCCAGACCACCGCCGTTGTCTTCGACACAGATACTGAGGTATTCACCCGGGGTAACTTCCTCGATGAATCCGCGCTCTCTGATGGTAATCGCATCGACACTCTGCGTTCCGATCACAATGTTGATCTGCCCGTCGGAACGGTTGCCGATCGCCTCGCCGGCATTGGTAATCAGGTGCACGAGGGCCTGGCGGATTTTTGCAATATCTGCCTGGATTGATGGATTGGAGCCATCGCTATCGATGTTGACTGCGACAGCCTCAGGCGTCGAGGTCTTTTGCAGGTTTTTCACCTCGCTGACCAGGTGATTCATGTCGAAAGTTTCGGCCTCGATCAGACCTCGACCCGAGTATGCCAGCAGTTCATTGCACAGCTCAGCCGCGCGGCTCGCTGATGTTATGACGCGTTCTATGGAGGCTGCGGTTTTCGAATCGGGTTCCAGGCCGTGGCGCGCCAGATCCGCATTCAATGTGATGACGTGCAGCCGGTTGTTGAAGTCGTGGGCGACGGACCCCGCCAGCAGACGCAGGCTCTCGTGCCGCAGCGATTCATGCTGAAGGCTTTCCTCGGTGACGCTGCGCTGTTGTTCCAGTACTCGATGGGTGACGTCAACGACAACGCCGCGCAGCTGGCCCTGGTTTATTGTTTCCAGAGCGAACATCCAGTAGGCGGGCAGCTCAGTGTCGATGCGAAAATCTCCCTGCAGCCCGCTCCGTGAATTCTGGCTCCGCCCTATCAGTGTCTTGAAACGGTCTCGTTCTGAAGGATGGAGGCACCCACAGAGTTGGTCCAGCGTTTGTGGGTGGCTGGCGAGGCCGCAATCTTTGATGAACGTCTCGCTGATAGCGATTTCTCCGATTGCGGTGTTGATGTCAACAGCACTCGCGCCAGCGATTTCCATAGCTGGCCTGCCAGACTGCGCCATCTCGTCGCGCCTGTGCTCCGCGGCCTTTTTGTCGCTCACTGCAGCTTCAAGGTCCTCATCCAGTTTGACGAGTTGCTCGCGCGTCTGCTGCAGTTCCGTCAGTTGGTTGAATGTCACCGTCAGGCTGTTCCGGTAGGAGCTGGAGAGCACGTCAATTAGCAGTGCGATCAGGGTCATCAATATGCCAACGGTGACGATTGAACGAGGCTCAACCTCGACACCGCGATTTACGATGATGAGCCAGAATGTCACCAGCATCAGTACAAAATTCAGGACGAAAACCAGCCAGAACTGGCTTCGGCGCGGCAGAAGACCAGCAACGCAGACAGGGAAGACGATGAGCATCATCATCTGCATGTTGCCGGGACTCTCCTGATAGATGCTGTAGGTAGCGATGAAACTGCTGATAGCGATGGTGCCAAAAATGGCTTCGATCACGTAGTTCTTTTCTACCAGCCAGTACAGTACCCCAATTGAAAGGGCGACAAATACATTGCGGACGAAAGGCTCCAGCACGTTCTCCTGCGTCGCATACCCCGGCACAAAGGCAATGAGAACCAGTGCGATAAAGGTGAGCCCGGCAGTAAATTTATAGAACGTGCGAAGCAGATCTGCCTGGCGGGCAAGAATGAGCTGTTCCGGTAAATCGTACTTCGGATCGTCCATAGACGCGGCTGGCTTCAAGCGGGTTCAACCTCCTAAAAATAGCACGCCGGGTGGAGCTGTGTCATACCTGCGGTCGGATTTTTGCGTCTAGCCAAGTGCGAGGATAAACAGCAGCGGGATGACCGGCACCATCATGGTATAGCTGCGGTTGGCGTGGGCACGCGCAAAGCTTGGCTCGATGTCGGTCGCTGCTTCGAAGTCCCGCATTGCCAGGTGATCTTTACCGTTTTTCCGATGCAGTAGCCCGCGATTGAAAAAGGCGCGGGCGTGGTTTTCATCGAAGGCAATCGTGCGCGTGTAGTCGGCGATGGCTTCATCGACGTTTTTGCGTTGATGGTGCAACAGGCCACGTGAGAAATAAGCCGCGGTATAGTTCGGGTTGACCTGAATTGCCTGGCTGTAGTCAGAGAGTGCGTCATCAAGACGATTCAGCTCCTTGTAGGCACGGCCTCGATTGTAGTAAATCGTTGCGGTTTCGGACTGGTCCTGAGTCAGTGTCATCGCGATGTTAAAGTCATCGATGGCTTTACGATAGTCTCCCTCGCGATGATAGGTGAAGGCGCGATAGTAGTAGGCCTGCATATACTCCGGATCAATGTCGATGGCTGTCTCGAAGTCAGCCAGAGCCTCATTGACCTTGCCTTGCATGGCGTAGCTCAGGCCGCGGTTCGTGTAGGCGGTGACATAGGCCGGCGCGAATTCAATGGCCTTTGAATAGTTGGCAATCGCCTTGTTCTGTTCTTCCTGCCCGTAATACGAAAGGCCCAGCAACAGGTAGGTACGGGCAACACGGTTCAGTTCCTCTGACAGGCAGTCGCCCAGAACGCTGATCGCTTCATCAAGCTGGTCAGACATCCGGATTTCATTCGCCCGATCATTACAGTCGATGCTAGCGGCTGTGCGATTCGTTTCAGCGTAGCTGAAGGGGGAAATGAGCAGCAGCAGAACGAAAAGGCGCTTTTTCATAACGGCTGGTATCCGGGGGAGAGTTGTTCTCATTGTCTGCCAAAACCATACAACATTCCCGGGGGCTGGAAAACTGGTAGCCCGCTCTGTTCTGGCGCGCGATTTTCCGGGGTCAGCGCGTCAGGCGGGCGGCAAGGCCGCTCAGGCTGCGCATCAGCCAGCGGGGCTGGTGCTGGGCTACCATCACGGCAAGGCGGTTAGCGTCACCGGGTACAGAAATCGCCTCTCGTTGCATCAGTGCCTGGAAGCCGGCGTCGGCAACGGCTGCCGGGCTCATGATGGCGATATCGGGCAGCGCGCTCATCATCTTGTCGTTGACGCTCTCAGTCCGGGTAATCCCCGGGCAGAGTGCGGTGACAGAAACCCCGGTTCCCCGAAGATTCTCCGCTAACGACTCTGACAGCGAGAGCAGGAATGCCTTGGTCGCCGCATACAGGTCCATGCCGGCAACCGGGTGGAAGGCAGCCATCGAGGCAACATTGAGAATGCGGCCTGAACCGCGTTGTTTCATCGCGGGCAGTAACTTGTGAATTAACCTGGCTGGCGCGGTCATATTGATGCTCATCATGGCGTCAAGCTGCGCCTGGCTCATCGCTTCCAGCGTCTCTTCAAACAGGACGCCGGCGTTGTTGATAAGAATGTCGACCTCGAGATCGAGCGCGGCGAGACTCTCGCAAAGGGCATCGATACCCTCGCTGGTTGAGAGATCGCCAGGGATAACTGTGATGGTGTCAGGGTCCAGCTCCGTTTTCAGTGCCAGCAGGCGTTCTTCCCGTCTTGCCGTCAGGATCAGGTCGAAATCCTCTTCGGCAAAGCGTCGAGCGAATGCTTCACCGATGCCGGAGGATGCGCCAGTGATAAGTACGGTGCCTCGTCTCATGCGCCCGCTCTCAGAGTGACGGATGGCTAGTCATCCTTGGTGGACCGACTGCTGCTGCCTGTCATCGTGCTCTGCAGCCACTGCTGGTAGGCCAGCATGGGCTGCACGGCGCCGGTGACCAGATCATTGAGGATGTTCTGACCGGATTCGGTGAGCTGTGTCTGGGCCATTTTCAGCATTTCCTCCTGCAGCCCTTCGACGTTTGGCAGGCCGAGAAAGCGGCGCAGTTCTTCCGGTGTGATATCGACATCGACAGTGATCTTCATTGGTTTCCCTCCAGGTGACGTCTGTGCCGCTCGGTCTGACTGCGGCCATGTTGCGACGCAACAATCTCTGGATTATAGAGCGCGTCGATGCATTTGCAACTTTGCTCGAAGTTGTAGAAACTCTATTGTTCACTGCACAAAAAGACCCAGTCTGCATGCGACAGTTCAAGAAATACCCGAATCGAAGGCTCTACGATATCGAAGAGAGCAAATACGTGACGGTAGAAGATATTCGCAAGATCATCCTCAAAGGTGAGTCGATTACGGTCGTCGATTCGAAAACCGAGAAGGAGCTGACCCGGACTGTGCTGATGCAGATCATCTCGGAGCAGGAAGCTGAAGGGCACGAGCCCATACTGACCAACCGTGTGCTGGAGCAGCTGATCCGGTTCTACGGCGACTCGATGCAGAGTGTCTTTGGGAAATATATCGAACAGAGCATCACGACCTTTCTCGATCAGCAGGAACGCTATCGTCGCAACATGCGCGATCTGAGTAATGTCGATCCAGTTGGTTTAATGCGGAGCGCCATGGAGCAGAACCTGGAGTTCTGGAGTCGTCTGACCAAGCCGCCCGGCGGTAGCAATCGCGAGTAGCGATCCGCGCCGGCCTGGAAGTTTTCAGATCAGCGTATAGAAATCCGGTACGGTCAGATCTGCAGCAACCAGGTCTTCTGGTGTCGTGTAGATGCTTTCAATCCCGATCACGAACATACCCGCCGCCCTTGCTGCCTCGATGCCGTTTCGAGAATCCTCGAAGGCGACCGTGCTTGCCGGATCAACGCCCATCCTTGCGGCACACAGCAGAAAGATGTCCGGCGAGGGTTTGCTGTTCTGAAGTTCTGCATCATCGCCGCAGACAACAGCCGCGAACTGTTCTCTCCAGCCTCGATGACCGATCTTCAGTTCACACAGGTGGCTGTGTGAGCTGGTTGCGAGTCCCTGACGCAGGCCAATGTCGGTCAGGTGCCGGATGAAATCACCGGCGCCCTTGATTTCCTCGGCAACAGGAAAGAGCGCCTCCAGGTAGGTTTCGCGTTCGTCGAGAAACTGCTGCGGAGTCATTGGCAGATCAAATTCTTCGATAGTGAGTCTGGCACTGCGAATAGAGTCACCGCCCATCACCTTGCGTTTCAGTTCGATGGAGTAGGTGTGGCCGAAGGGATCGAGGATTTTTTGCGCCGCTTCGGTGTATAGCCGCTCGGTATCCAGCAGGGTGCCGTCGAGATCGAAGACGCAGGCGATGGGGTCGATGGGCAGTTTAATCATGCTTCAGCCAGGTACTCGGCGGCCACAGCCTCGATAATTTCGTGTGGAATCGCGCCCTCGGTGGCGTTGATCTCGTCTGCGGCCCGCTGGGCCAGACTGTTCAGCCGGAAGAGATGCAGCTGATCAACCTCGATAGATCGACCCTGCTCCACAATCAGGTAGGTCAAAAGGAAGCTCAGCGCATCCGCCTTACTGGTTCTTTCTTTCGCCACAAACTCTCGCTACAAAAAACTGCCGCCAACGCTCGACGCCGGCATTGTCATCATTTCCATGAATTGTGACAACTGGAAATCACTCAATTCTTTAAATAGGTTCAAGGGAGAAAAACCAGGGCCTCATGGTCTATAGAAACCATTGGGCGCCTTGGCTACCATTAGCGCCCTGCAGGCGGTCACAACCCGAGTCAAAATAAGGAGAGACGCATGATTGAAGTCAGTCATCTGACGAAGGCCTATGGTGCTTTCACTGCAGTTGATGACCTGTCATTCAAACTGGCACCCGGTGAAATACTGGGCTTTCTTGGCCCTAACGGGGCTGGTAAATCCACGACGATGAAAATGCTGACGGGGTTTCTGCGCCCGAGCAGCGGGCAGGTAAGGATCTGTGGTCACGATGTTGCAGAAGACAGCATTGCAGCCCAGCAGCGCATCGGTTATCTGCCGGAAGGCGCGCCGGCCTGGGAGGAAATGACACCGCTGGCCTTCCTTGAATTTATTGCCGAGGTCCGGGGGTTACAGGGTGAGGCCGGGCAGCAGGCCATTGCGGCGGTGGTCGACACCATGTCACTGGGGCCGGTCCTGCAGCAAAAGATTGAAACCCTCTCCAAGGGTTTCAAGCGTCGGGTTGGCCTCGCCCAGGCGATTCTGCATGACCCGGATGTATTGATTCTTGATGAGCCGACCGATGGTCTCGACCCTAATCAGAAACACCAGGTGAGGGAAATGATCAAAGGCCTCTCGAAAGACAAGATTGTTATTGTCTCAACCCACATCCTTGAGGAAGTTGCGGCGGTCTGCAATCGAGCGATAGTGCTGGCTGGAGGGCGAATCGTGTCAGACACGACGCCGGCAGAACTACTCGCGCAAAGCGAATATCACGGTGCGGTCAGCATCACGCTGAACGATGTCAGCCGCCTCGGTGAAATCAGTGACCGTCTCCGCGACCTCGAAGGTGTCAGCGACATTCGGGTCGAGAATAACCAGCTCACGGTGCTGGGCCACGGACATCTTTTCCGCGCCGTATTTTCCATGGCACAGACAGAGGACTGGCCTGTGAACGCTGTCCATGTCGAGCAGGGCCGGCTCGATGAGGTGTTCCGCAAGCTCACCGAGGGGGTGGCCGCATGAACATGACCGTCATCCTCAAGCGCGAGCTGCGCAGTTACTTTGCGACGCCCATCGCCTATGTCTTCATTATGATCTTCCTGGTGCTGTCGAGTGTGTTTACTTTTTATCTCGGTAACTTCTTTGAGCGGCAGCAGGCTGACCTGATTCCCTTTTTCAGTTTCCATCCCTGGCTCTACCTGTTTCTCGTGCCCGCCATCTCGATGCGGCTCTGGTCTGAGGAGAGAAAGACCGGGACCCTCGAGCTGCTGATGACTCTGCCGGTGTCACGGCGTGACATTGTAATAGGCAAGTTTCTGGCGGCCTGGTTGTTTGCCGGGCTGGCCCTGGTGCTGACATTTCCCCTGTGGGTGACGGTGAACTACCTGGGTGACCCTGACAATGGCGTCATCTTCGCGAGCTACCTTGGTAGCTGGTTGATGGCGGGGGGGTTTCTGGCGATTGGTTCCTGTATGTCTGCGCTGACCCGCAGCCAGGTGATTGCTTTTGTGCTCTGTGGCTTCGTCTCGCTGTTGTTCGTGATGGCCGGGTTCCCCCTCGTACTTGATGCCTTCAAGGGCTGGGTGCCATTGCTGGTGCTGGATGCAGTGGCGTCCCTGAGTTTTCTTACGCACTTCAATGCCGTCTCGCGTGGCGTGCTGAGCCTGCAGGATTTCTTTTACTTCCTGTCGGTTATCGCTGTCTGGCTGGGCGCAACGTCAATCGTGCTCGACATGAAGAAGGGAGAATGATGATGAAGATGAGTGACACGATCAGCCTCGTCATTCTGGTGGCCGCTTTTTTGCTGTTTACCTTGTTGAACCACGGCACGTTCAGCGGGGCCCGCCTTGACCTGACCGAAGGCAAGCTCTACACGCTGTCCGATGGCACGAAGGAGGTGATCAGCCAGATCGATGAGCCGATTAATTTTTACTTTTTCTTCTCTGGGAAAGTCAGTGAAGATCTGACCTCGCTGCGAGCATATGCCACCCGTGTCGAAGAGATGCTGGAAGAGTACTATCTCGCAGCAGACGGCAAGATCAATCTGGAAGTGATTGACCCTGAACCCTTCTCAGAAGAAGAGGACCAGGCCGCTGCCTTTGGTCTGCAGAGCGTGCCGATAAACCAGTCCGGCGATGAGCTTTTCTTTGGCCTCGTTGGAACCAACGCACTTGATGGCCAGGAAGTGATCTCGTTTTTCCAGCCAGATAGAGAGGAATTCCTCGAATATGAGTTAACCAAACTGGTTCACAACCTGTCGGTCGCGAGCAGGCCGCGCGTTGCTATTTACGCCGGCCTGGCTGTTGATCAGCAGATTGACCCGCGCTCTTACCAGACAACGCCGGCCTGGGTGTTCCTGACCCAGTTGCGTGAACTTTACGAGGTCGAGATGCTGACTGATCTCTCGACGGATTCGATAGCGGGCATAGACCTGCTGGTAATCATTCACCCGAAGGAAGTAACGGCGAGTCAGCTATTTGCCATTGACCAGCATGTCATGGCGGGCGGCCGTCTCATGGCTTTTGTTGATCCTTCTGCGGAGCTGGATACGACTCAGCAGTCGCAGGGCATGCCAGTGCCGGGTGGTAATGCCTCGGATTTGAATGAACTGACGTCGGCCTGGGGTGTGCAGCTGCGTGAGGGCGAGATTCTGGCAGACCCGGAGGTGGCCTTGATGGTGAGTGGTGCCGATGGCCAGCCGGTGCGCCACCTCGGGATTCTGGGTTTTACGCCTCGGCAGCTGTCACGCGAGGATGTGACAACTGCGTCGCTGGAGAGCATCAACCTGTCGACGGCGGGGATTTTCGACGTGGATGAGGTAGACGGCATCATGGCCAGTCCACTCATTCGATCCAGTGAGAATGCTGCCTCTCTGCCTGCAATGCAGTTTCAGTTCCTGACTGACCCAGCTGAGCTGCAGCAGGGTTTCACACCTGCGGGTGAATCATTCATCACAGCAGTAAGATTATCGGGCAGTGCTGCGACAGCCTTTCCTGAAGGCGTTGCGGGTTTTGAAGGTGAGCTGCTGACCAGCACCGATGATCTGCAGGTGGTCATGGTCGCTGACACGGACCTGCTCTCAGACAGGCTCTGGGTGCAGGTGCAGAGTTTCTTTGGCAGCCAGATTGCCAGTGCCTTCGCCGACAATGGCAGCCTGGTATCAAACCTGGTTGAGAACCTGTCTGGCAGCAGTGCGCTGATTGATGTGCGCTCCCGCGGTCAGTTCTCGCGGCCCTTCACCGTTGTCGAAGCGCTGCGGCTCTCAGCTGAGGCCCGCTACCTGCAAAGTGCAGAAGATCTGCAGGCCCGCCTCGCTGAAACCGAGCAGCAATTGAGCCAGCTGCAGTCGAGCCAGGTTGAGGAAGGTCTGCTGACGCTCTCGCCAGAGCAGGAAGATGCACTTGTGCGCTTCCAGGAAGAGAAGCTCAATATTCGCAAGCAGCTGCGGGATGTCAGGCACCAGCTCGACAAGGACATCGAGGCATTGGGGACGATGCTGAAGTTCATCAACATCCTGCTGATGCCGCTGCTTCTGACACTGTTGCTGCTCGCGTTCAGGTACCTGGGACTGGGCCGTCGGCAGGAGGTGCAGCGATGAATGCAAAAGTCCTTGGCCTCGCAGCTATTGCGGTGATGTCGACGCTGCTGATACTGCAGTCTGGCAGCAATGAAACAGACCCGCAGGAAGCCGACCTGCTCCTGCCGGAACTGGCGGCGCAGCTGGATACCGTCAGTCGGGTTGAGATCAGCGACCCTGAAGCCGGCTGGGTTGCTTCTGCAGAGCGTGATGGCAGTGCCTGGCGCGTACGGGAAAAGGCCGGTTATGCCGCCGATTTCGAAACCCTGTCACGCCTGTTGCGTGGGCTGGCGGAACTGAAGATTGCCGAGCGCAAAACGGCGCGCCCTGAAAACCATGCTCAGCTCGGCGTGGCGTCGGCCGGTGAGGGTGCCGGGATCCGCGTGCAGGTTGAAGCGGCTGAGACTTTCGCGCTGGTCATCGGCCAGAGTTCAGTCGCGCGCGGCGCATTTGTGCGCCGGCCGGGAGAAGACCAGGTCTACCTCGCGAATGAGGCCCTGGATGTGCCTGATTCCTCTATGGCGCTGCTTGACCCTGTCATCATAAATGTCGAAGCGTCGTCAGTGTCGGCGGTAGAAGTGCGCTCGGGCGCATCTGTCATCATGGCTGAAAGAGACGAGACCTCTGGCGATATCAAGGTCACTAACCTGCCGTATGGCGCAGAATTGAAATATGCGACGGTAGCAGACAGCCTGACGAGGTTGCTGATCAACCTGCGCATGACAGATGTTATGCCTCACGATGAAGCGGGGTTTGCCGAGTCTGGCCGCGCAAAAGTTGTCACTTCAGCGGGGGATGCCTACATCGTCCGCAGCGTGAGCCGCGATGATGGCTACTGGGTGCACCTCGACAGCCAGCCAGACTGGCAGTTCAAGGTGAGTGAATACAGCTACAACCAGCTGAACAAGAAGCTGGATGAGTTGCTGAAAGAAGAGGAGACCACGGCCGACGCCAGCTGACGCGGGCCGGGTCAGGTTTCGATGATGGCGACGACCTGGTCTTCATCGACCGGGTCTTCTTCTTTCACCAGTATCTCCGCCAGCGTGCCCGCGGCAGGAGTCTCGACTGGAATCTCCATTTTCATTGATTCCAGGATCATGATGACGTCATCCGCCGCGACAGTGTCACCGACGGCCGCCTCGATTTTCCAGACGTTGCCGGTGACTTCTGCTGTAACTTCGATTCTGGCCATACTTGAAGACGCTCACCTTTACTGATCGAACATGATGACGTGGCGGGCTTCCTGGCCCGTTTTCAGCGCGTCGAGCGCCTCATTTACGTCACTCAGTTTGATGTGCTTGGAAATCATCTGGTCCAGGTGCAGTTTGCCGGACAGGTAGAAGTCGACGAATCTTGGCATGTCGATACGGAACCGGTTGGAACCCATATTCGAACCCTGCATCTTTTTCTCCATCAGGAAATCGACGCCGTGCAGCTCGACCATGGTACCTACCGGGATCATACCAATGACGGTTGCAGTACCACCGTTGCAGAGCATCTGGAATGCCTGCTCCGCGGTGGCCTTGAGGCCAATTGCCTCGAAGGTGTAGTCACAGCCGCCTTTGGTCAGCTCGATGACTTCACCGACGGCGTTGCCAGAGCTGGCATTGACAGTATGGGTCGCACCCAGCGATTTGGCGATTTCCAGCTTGGAGTCGAGCATGTCGACAGCGATGATCATGCCCGCACCGGCAATAGCTGCACCGTTAATGGCAGCAAGACCTACACCGCCGCAGCCGAGAACGGCAACGGTTGAGCCTGGCTCAACACCGGCCGTATGGAATACCGCACCAACACCCGTGGTGGTGGAGCAGCCAATCAAAGCGGCGCGGTCCATTGGCATATCTTCACGAATCTTGACCAGGGCATGCTCGTGGATCAGCATCAGTTCGGCGAAGCTGGACAGGTTCAGAAACTGGTGGATCGGCTGGTCACCCTGGAACAGCCTTGACTCCTGCTCGGGCGCACGTGTTATCGGTGGCAGTGCTTTTTCGTCACAAATCGACAGGTGGCCGGTCAGGCACTTCGGGCAGTGACCACAGAAAGCGGACAGACAGGTGATGACGTGATCGCCTTTCTTGACGTAGGTGACATCGGAACCGACCTCTTCAACGATACCCGCGCTCTCGTGACCCAGGATCGTCGGCAGCATATAAGGGTAAGAGCCATCCATGAAATGCAGGTCGCTGTGACAGACGCCAGCGGCCACCGGCCTCACCAGAACCTCTCGCGGGCCCGGTTTGGAAACCTGAACGTCTTCGATCTCAAGTGGCTTGTTGTGTTCACGCAATACGGCTGCTTTCATTCCTTCCTCACACAGATGTTTTGAAACAAAGCGGTAAAGCTATCATGATTGGGCCAACCAATACCATGACGGAAAAATGGCGCGGAAACTTGCCCTGATTGCGCTGGGTTCGAACCTGGGTGACTCTCATCGAAACCTGCAGACCGCGGTTTCTGCCATGCAGGGACTGGCGGTGAGTGAAATCCGGGCTTCTTCGATCTGGCGCAGCCGACCCGTAGGTTTCGAGACGGAGGTGCCGGATTTCCTGAATGCGGTAGTCAGCTTTGAAACCGAGGCTGCGCCCGGACACCTGCTGAAAGCCCTGCAGCAGATTGAGCGCCGGATCGGCCGTGGCCCTCGTCATGGCGAGGCTTATGAATCGCGACCGATTGATCTCGACATTATAGATCTTGGTGGTGAAGTCCTGTTGCAACCCGGTTTGACGCTGCCGCATCCGCGGGCAAAAAGCCGGGCTTTCGTGCTGTTGCCGCTACAGGAAGTCGCGCCCGGGTTTCATTTCCCGGACGACGAGCGCTCGCTGGAAGCATTAATCGCTGATATTCAGGACCAGACGCTCGAGCCTGTCAGCCTCAGTCTTTAGTGATGCGCTCTCGGAGCAGACCGGGGCTGCGGTCAGTCGCTGGTATTGTTCGGATTGAACGCCGGCATGGGGAAGGGCGCAACATTGTTGCCTGTCGCCTCGGTGATGCTGCCGACACCTTCTTTGGCTACCTCATCAATGCGAACGATGGCATGCATAGGTATATAGCTGCGATTGACGCCTTCAAATTCTGCCTTCAGCTTTTCCTCGCTGGGATCGACCAGCATCCCGGACTTTTCACCAAACACCAGCTCCTCTATTTCAATGAAGCCGTAGAGATCTGACTGGTAAATCTGGCGGGCGTAGATCTCGTAAATCTGTCCCTGATTGAAAAAAACCACTTTGTAGATTGGTGTTGCCATATTGATGTCATCCGGATGCAGCGCGGCATTTTGAAAGTGAGACTTTGAAGTCAGCCTCTCAGCTCATCCAAGATGGGGCTTTTCCTTCTGGTTTTCAAGGGTTGAAGTCACTCCTGCTAGCATGAATAATTGCGCGCCTTTCAACCAACCCGGCTCGACGGATGACCAAGGTCTTTATCAAGACGCACGGCTGCCAGATGAATGAGTACGATTCATCCAAAATGGTCGATATATTGAGTGACTCTCATGGTTACGAGCTGACCACGGACGAATCCGAGGCAGACCTGCTGTTGCTCAATACCTGCTCCGTGCGGGAAAAGGCCCAGGAAAAGGTGTTTCACCAGCTGGGTCGCTGGCGTCAGCTGAAAGACGAGAATCCGGCATTGAAGATCGGGGTCGGCGGCTGCGTCGCCAGTCAGGAGGGCGTTGCGATTGCAGAACGGGCGCCGTACGTTGACGTCATCTTCGGACCGCAGACGCTGCATCGCCTGCCGGCGCTGATTGATGCGTCGCAGGCCAATGCAGACCCACAGGTGGATATCAGTTTCCCTGAAATCGAGAAGTTTGATCGCCTGCCGGAACCCTCGGTCGATGGTCCCTCTGCGTTTGTCTCAATTATGGAGGGCTGCAGCAAATACTGTTCATTTTGTGTCGTGCCTTATACCCGTGGTGAGGAAGTCAGTCGGCCGTTGCTGGATGTCCTGCGGGAGATATACCAGCTGGCGGAGCGCGGCGTGCGTGAAGTCAACTTGCTGGGTCAAAACGTCAACGCTTATCGTGGCCCGATCGAGGACAGCCCGGGTGAAGTTGCCGATCTCGCTTACCTGATTTCGGTGATTGCCGAGATCGATGGCATCGATCGCATTCGCTATACCACCTCGCACCCATTGGAATTCAGTGATTCGCTGATCGAGGTTTATGGCGAGGTGCCGGAGCTGGTGGATCACCTCCACCTGCCGGTGCAGAGCGGCTCGGACCGAATCCTGGCAAAGATGAAGCGGGGTTACACCGCACTGGAATACAAGTCACGGATCAGGAAGTTGCGCCAGGTTCGACCGGATATCAGCCTTTCGAGTGACTTCATTGTCGGCTTTCCCGGTGAGACCGATACGGACTTTGAGGCTACCATGAAGCTGATCGAAGACGTCGGCTTCGATCATTCGTTCAGTTTCATCTACAGTGCACGCCCGGGCACGCCCGCGGCGGACCTGCCGGATGAAACCCCGATGTCTGTAAAGAAAGAACGACTGGCCGTGCTCCAGGGCAGGATCCAGAATCAGGCCCGGCGCATTAGTGAGGCGATGGTGGGCACGACTCAGCAAATCCTGGTAACCGGCGTCTCCAAGAAAGACCCCGGCCAGCTGCAGGGTCGGACCGAGAACAACCGGGTGGTTAATTTTTCTGCACCGGATCAGGGGCTGATCGGTCAGTTCGTCGGCGTCGAAATCGGTGAAGCCCTGCCGAATTCGCTGCGCGGCAAGCTGATTGATTAACGCTGAAGCGCCCGATATCCTACTTTGCCTAATAGTCACTGACGCATGAGTTTGTCTAACCCTGAGCCTCTCCAGGTTACCCTGGAACCCAACGACAGTCTCCAGCTGGCCAATCTTTGCGGCCCCTTCGACGCACATCTGAAACAGATCGAACGGCGGCTGGGCATTACCATCAAGAACCGCGGTAATGACTTCCACCTGATTGGTGAACGTGGGGTCGTGACGGCCGCGGGTGAACTCCTTAATCATCTTTATCGCGAGGTCAAAGAAGGCACAGATATGACCTCTGAGCTGGTCCACCTGTTCCTGCAGGAGTCAGGTGTTGAGTCACTGCTCGAAGGCCTGGATGACGAAGAGAGCCTGATCCACACCCGCAAGAAAAGCATCAAGCCGCGCGGCGGCAATCAGAAACGCTACGTCGATGCGATCCGTATGCATGACGTCAACTTCGGGATTGGGCCGGCGGGTACGGGTAAAACTTATCTCGCAGTGGCCTGTGCTGTTGAGGCGCTGGAACAGGAGCGTATCCGCCGTATTCTGCTGGTGCGTCCTGCTGTTGAGGCGGGTGAGAAGCTAGGCTTTCTCCCAGGAGACCTGTCGCAGAAGATCGACCCTTATCTGCGGCCGCTTTATGATGCCTTGTATGAGCTGCTTGGCTTTGAGCGGGTCGAGAAACTGATTGAACGCAACGTGATTGAAGTGGCACCGCTTGCCTACATGCGGGGCCGGACTCTGAATGACTCCTTCATTATTCTCGATGAGAGTCAGAACACCACGGCAGAACAGATGAAGATGTTCCTCACCCGGATCGGTTTCGGTTCGACGGTAGTGGTGACGGGTGACATCACCCAGGTCGACCTGCCACACAAGACCCTGTCTGGTCTGAAGCACGTCTTGAAAGTCCTGTCCGAGGTGAAAGGCATTTCTTTTACGCATTTCGGGCCGAAGGACGTGGTTCGCCACCCGCTGGTGCAGCGAATTGTCGAAGCCTACGGCAGGCATGAAACCGATGACTGAGCACGTCATCGAAATTTCCAGATCCACTGATTCGCTTGACGAGGAACCTGACGAACGGTGCATGACCGAGTGGCTGCGCGCTGCCTTGAATGCGCTCCAGCAATCCCCCTCAGAAGTCTCTGTGCGTATTGTCGATGTCGATGAGATGGTGGCGCTTAATCGAGAGTATCGGCAGAATCCGGCACCCACGAATGTGCTTTCTTTCCCCGCTGGACTCACGGCAGACGGACTGACCTTCCTCGGCGATATTGTGATCTGCAGCGAGGTAGTAAGAGACGAGAGCCTGACCTATACCAAAGATTTTTCTCACCGCTACGCACATATGCTGATTCATGGCCTGCTGCACCTGCTCGGTCGTGATCACCAGGATGATGCGGAGCGGCTGCAGATGGAGGCCGAGGAGCAGACGCTGCTGGCGGCTTTTGATATGCCTAACCCCTATGAGGTACAAAACGTATCATGAGTGAACAGGAACAGGACTCGCGGACCTGGCTCGAGAAGCTGTCACAGGCATTTTCCGGTGAGCCGAACTCTCGCGATGAGTTGCTGGAATTATTGCGGTCAGCACACGAACGGGATCTGTTGGACCAGGAAGCGCTGCGGATCATTGAAGGTGCACTGACCGTATCTGATATGCAGGTGCGTGAGATTATGCTGCCGCGTGCCCAGGTCGTATTCGTCCGCCTTGATGAAAGTCCGGATGAGTTCCTGCCCATGGTCATCGGCAGTGGTCACTCAAGGTTCCCGGTACTGGGTGAAAATCAGGACGAAGTGGCGGGCATTCTGCTCGCTAAGGACCTGTTGCCATTGGCGCTGAAAGACCGAAAGCAGAAGTTCAATCTGCGGGACAATCTGCGGCCGACCATTGGGGTTCCCGAGAGCAAACGGCTTGACGTGCTGCTGCAGGAATTTCGCAGCACGCGGAATCATCTTGCGGTTGTTTATGACGAGTATGGTGGCGTCAGCGGCATCGTCACCATTGAAGATGTGCTTGAGCAGATTGTTGGCAATATTGAAGACGAGTTTGATTTTGAAGAAGAAGGCTTTGTTAACCAGCACGCCGACGGCACCTTCACCATCAAGGCTCTGACGCCCATCGAGGATTTCAACGAGGCGTTTGAGACTGACTTCAGCGGGGATGAGTTTGACACCATCGGCGGCCTGGTGACCCACGCTTTCGGTCACCTGCCGAAACGGGATGAAGAAATCACAATCAATGAGTCCTACATGTTCAGGGTGTTGAATGCTGATGGTCGCCGGGTCCACCTGCTTGAATTGAGTATTCTCGACTGATTATGTTGCGATCGGGCCGCGGGCACGACTGCCTGGCAATACTGGCAGGGCTCGCGGTGACGTTCAGTCTTGCCCCGTTCGATGCATGGCCGCTCGCGTTTATTGGCCCTGCCATGCTCTATCTTGCGGTCGAGAGCGGCACGACAGGGCGCGCGCTGACCCGGTTCTACCTTTTTAATGTGGCGATGTTTGGCTCGGGCGTCTCCTGGATCTACGTCTCCATTCATGTCTACGGCGGTGCCTCTGTCGTTTTAGCGGGGCTGCTCGTGGTGCTGTTTGTGCTTGCCTATTCACTCATCTGCCTGCCACTCGCGTGGGTTTATGCGCGGTATCTCCGCGCCGCGGTAATGGCGTCAGTGCTCGGTTTTGCCGGCTTGTGGGTCCTGCAGGAGTGGTTGCGAAGCTGGTTTCTCACCGGCTTCCCCTGGCTGTTCAGCGGCTATGGCCTGATGGAGTCGCCGTTGGCTGGACTGGCACCATTCACGGGCGTTTTTGGTTTGTCGCTGGTGGCCTGTCTGGTCGGTGTGAATGTGCTGGCGTGCGTGCGAGCCCGGCGCTGGCCCTGGCTGGTGCTGCCGGCCGGTGTCCTGCTGCTTTCTCTCGCAGCGGGCTTCAAGGACATGACAAGACTGGATCGCTCCATCACGGTTTCACTGCTGCAGGGCAATGTCGATCAGCACCTGAAATGGCTGCCGTCGAGCCGCATGCCAATCCTCAATCACTATCGGTCGGCGACCAGCGACGAACTCGGTCGCGATCTGATTGTCTGGCCCGAGGCGGCACTCACGGTGTTCCGCCAGTCGGCTGCGGCAGTCCTGCGGGATCTCGATGCGCAGGCAGCGGAAGCCGGTTCAACCCTGGTCTTCGGTATCCCGGATCGAAACGCCGCAGGCGGGTTTCAGAATACCGTGGTCGCACTGGGCCAGGGTGAAGGGCAGTACATCAAGCGCCGCCTGGTACCGTTCGGTGAGTATGTGCCGCTGGAGGGTTTGATCCGGGGTGTCATCCAGTTCTTCGATTTGCCGATGTCCCGCAATCGTCCGGGTCCGTCGGTGCAGGCACCGCTGACCGCAGGTGCGTTGAGGCTGTCGACGTCGATCTGTTACGAGGTGGTTTATCCCGATCTGGTGCGAGAGACGGTGGCTGACCCTGATTTGCTGGTGACGGTGAGCAACGATACCTGGTTTGGCGAATCCATCGGTCCCTGGCAACACCTGCAGATGGCGAGAATGCGGGCGCTCGAGAACGGCCGCGCCATGGCCCGTGCGACCAACAATGGTATCACTGCGCTCATCGATCATCGGGGGCGGATCGTCAGCACCTTGCCGAGATTCCGGCAGGGCACTCTCCGCGGTGAACTCGAAGTCAGGTCCGGGCACACACCGTTTCATCGGTTTGGCAGCTACCCCGTGCTGGCACTGTCATGCCTCTTTATCGGGCTGGCATTTCTGCTGCTGAAAAAGCGCGCATGATCCGCGCCGCCGGCGCCCCCGGCACTGGCACTTTAGGGCGCTGGCCACTAGAATTGCGGGTCTTTTTTCAACGGCACAGCCGACGTTATGAGCGATCAGACCTATAACCACGCGACGGTGGAAGACCAGGTTCAGTCCTACTGGGAAGAACACGGCACTTTCGAAGTGACAGAGAACAGCGACAAGCCGAAGTTCTACTGCCTTTCCATGTTTCCCTATCCCAGCGGCCAGCTACACATGGGTCATGTGCGCAATTACACGCTGGGTGATGTGATTGGCCGATTTCAGCGACTGCAGGGAAAGAATGTACTGCAACCCATCGGCTGGGACGCATTTGGTCTGCCGGCTGAAAATGCCGCCATCAAACGCAATGTGCCGCCCGCCGACTGGACCTATCAAAACATTGAGTACATGAAAGGCCAGATGAAGGCGCTTGGTTTTGCTTTTGACTGGAGTCGCGAGCTGGCCACCTGTGATCCCGATTACTATCGCTGGGAACAGTGGTTCTTCACTCGCATGTTTCGCAAAGGCCTGGTTTATAAAAAGGCGGCCTGGGTGAACTGGGATCCGGTTGACCAGACCGTGTTGGCCAATGAGCAGGTGATCGACGGCCGAGGCTGGCGTTCAGATGCGCCGGTTGAGCGACGCGAACTGGCCCAGTGGTTCGTGAAGATTACCGATTACGCCGAAGAGCTGCTGAATAATCTGGACAAGCTCAACGAATGGCCAGACAAGATCAAGACGATGCAGCGCAACTGGATCGGACGCTCAGAGGGCATCGAAATCCGCTTCCCGCTGCAGGCCGGTGCCGGCACGCTCGATGTTTATACTACCCGGCCGGATACCCTTATGGGCGCAACCTATCTCGCGGTCGCGCCGCAGCATCCGCTGGCGGTGAAGGCGGCCGAGGACAACGCGGACCTCAGGGCTTTCCTCGAGGAGTGTAATCAAGTCAAGGTGGCTGAAGCCGATATGGCCAAGCTTGAGAAACAGGGTATGGCAACCGGTGTCGAGGTTGAACACCCCCTGACAGGTGCGCCGGTACCAGTCTGGGTTGCCAACTTTGTCTTGATGGAATACGGCTCTGGGGCCGTCATGTCAGTCCCGGGCCATGACCAGCGAGACTGGGAATTCGCCACCAAGTACGGGCTGCCAATCCAGCAGGTGGTCAGGCCGCTTGACGGCAGTGATGATGTCTGCGATCTCACGGCAGAGGCCTATACGACTCGCGGTGTTCTGGTTAATTCCGGAGAGTACGACGGCCTTGATTTCACTGCAGCCTTCGACGCCATTGGCGCTGCGCTGGCGGCAAAAGGTCTGGGCGAACGGCAGGTGAACTACCGGCTGCGCGATTGGGGTGTTTCAAGACAGCGCTACTGGGGCTGTCCGATACCGATCATCAACTGCGACAAATGTGGTGCAGTGCCGGTGCCGGACGAGGATCTGCCTGTCGTGCTGCCCACCGACATTGAGTTTGAAGGCGTCGGGTCGCCCATTAAGAAAATGCCGGCGTGGTATGAAACGGTCTGCCCGGACTGTGGTGGTGCGGCTGAAAGAGAAACCGACACGTTCGACACGTTCATGGAATCGTCATGGTACTACGCCCGGTTTGCCTCGAACGATGCGAATGACGCCATGCTCGATGAGCGTGCCAAGTACTGGACCTCGGTCGATCACTATGTCGGTGGTGAGGAACATGCAATTCTGCATCTCCTGTATGCACGATTTTTCCACAAGGTTATGCGGGATGAGGGACTGGTCGAATCAGACGAGCCCTTCGAAAAACTGCTCGCCCTCGGCATGGTGCTGAAAGATGGTTCCAAGATGTCGAAGTCGGCTGGTGATGCCGGTGACCCGCAGCATTTGATGGATAAGCATGGCGCTGATGCCGTGCGCATGGCGATGATGTTCTCGGCGCCGCCGGAGCAATCTTTCGAGTGGTCAGAACACGGGGTAGAGTCAGCGGAACGCTGGCTGCGGACGCGCCTCTGGAACCCGGTCACTGAACATATGGCCAAGGGTGATGTGCCAAAAATCGACCCAGCGGCACTGACCACAGAACAGAAAGATCTGCGCCGCCTGACACACGAGACCCTGGCTAAGTGTGAAGATGACTATGGCCGCCGGCTTGCGTTCAACACGGTCGTTGCAGCCGTGATGTCGCTGATGAATCAGGTCATAAAATTTGAAGATGATTCTCCCCAGGGCCAGGCTGTGGTGCGCGAGGCGCTGACGGTTGCGGTTCTGGCCATGTCACCGATCACGCCACATGTCTGTCATCTCCTCTGGGAACAGCTGGGTCTCGGTGCCATCGAAGATGCTGACTGGCTGCCGGTTGATGAGTCTGCCCTGGTTAAGACCAGCGTCGAGCTGGTGGTGCAGGTTAACGGCAAGGTGCGAGGCAAGCTTGAAGTCGCTGTGGATGCGGGCGAAGATGCGGTGGTCGAACTGGCCCGGGCGAACGAGAATGTCGAGAAGTTCCTGGTGGACAAGACGATCAGAAAAGTCATCTATGTACCGAACAAGATTCTCAATTTCGTTGTGGGCTAATAGTCATAGGATTCTGCTGGCAGTCACCCTGATCCTGCTGGCGGGCTGCGGTTTCCAGCTGCGCGGCACAGATCTGACTTCACTTGGTCTGATTAAGTTGTCTGGTGTTTCCGGTGAGGCGCGCGCCTCTTACAGTGAGCATTTTCGCACCTTCGGCGCAAACATTGCCGAGAAAGGGGAAGTCGCGGACGGTATTGTTATCAGCATTGAGGCGCAGCGGAGCGAACGTCGGCCCATAGCGACGAGCGCGAACATCACCTCCGCGCAATATAAATTGCGGCAGGAGTTAGACTTTGTCGTCTACCGTAACGAAGATATCTTCGTCCCCGCGTCGACCGTTTTCGCAGAACGGATCTACTCCGTCGATAGCTTTAATCTCGGCGGCAGCTTTGAAGAGCAACAAATGTTACTCAACGATCTTCGCGGGGACCTTGCACGTCAAATCCTGCAGCACATTGAAAGCGCGCAGCTGGAAAGCGGCCTGTGAAGGTCTACGCGGATAAGCTTGCCGCTGATCTCAAGGGTAGTCTGCGTCCGCTCTACATTGTCAGCGGCGATGAACCGCTGCTGGTCCAGGAAGTCTGTGACGAGATCCGTCAGGCCCTGAAGAAACAGGGGTTCGCTGAGCGCGAGCTGTTTCATGCTGAAGCGAACTTTGACTGGACCAGTCTCCTATATAGTGCAGGCAGCATGTCGCTGTTTGCCGAACAGAAGCTGCTGGAAGTCCGGTTGCCCAGCGGTAAACCGGGGGACAAGGGCAGTAAGGCGCTGCTTGAGCTCGTTGACCAGTTGAATGAAGACACAGTGTTGATGTTGGTCATGCCGCGTGCGACCCCGGAAATACAGCGGGCGAAGTGGTTCAAAGGCCTCGAATCTGCCGGCGCCTTGATTCAGGTATGGCCGATTGAGGGCAGGGATCTGCCGAAGTGGCTCGCGGGCCGGTTCCGCCGCGCCGGGCTCAAGGCAAGCCGTGAGGCAGTTCAGCTCATGGCTGAGCGCATCGAAGGCAACCTGTTGGCAGCCGTGCAGGAGATTGAACGGCTCAAGCTGTCTCTTCATGATCAGCAGGTAGATGTCCAGCACGTGGTCGAAGGCGTCGCCGATAGTGCCCGCTTTGATGTGTTCAAGCTGATTGATGCGGCGCTGGCCGGGAATGCGGCGAGATGTATCCGCATGTCGAGCGGGCTCAAGGCAGAGGGTGTCGAATTAATTTTCATTATCAGCATGCTGGCGCGGGAACTGCGAACCCTTGAGCTGATCAAGACCGGCCTGGTTGCCGGTGAGTCACGGCAGTCACTGCTGGGTAAGGCTCGAGTCTGGAAAAACCGGCAGGATCTCGTCATGCGCTGCCTTGATCGTCATGACCTGAAAACTGTTCGCGAGCTCTCGACAACGGTGGGTCGCATTGATCGCATGGTCAAAGGCGTGCAACGCGGGGATCCGTGGCTGGAGCTGGAGAATATTCTGCTGGGGCTGGCGGGAGTGCCGGTAGCTCCTGCTGTCCCTGCCTGACTTCGGTCTCATCCCGCACAAAGCGCAGCATCACTGCTTATGGCGGCCACGTCCGGAAATGGCATTTTCGACGTATAAAAGCTATTCTGTGCCGCCCGCGCTGTCTCGATACTATCTCGATTCGAAGTCACACCGGACCTGGTTGGGTCCAGGTCTGTCCTGCAAAAACACGTGACCGGGTGAAACGGACGAATATTGCCGATCCCAGTTGGGTCCAGGCAGCGGAAAACAGTAACGAAAAGCAGTATTGAAAATTAGGTAGTGCAACAATGACAGAAGAACTCGGCGCATTAGAAGGGAACGGTATCCCTGATACCGAGGTAGACGTAAAAGAAGTTTTTGGCATCGATGTGGACCTCAAGGTCCCCGCGTTTTCCGTCGCATCGGAACACGTCCCCGCTATTGATGAAAGTTACCTGTTCGACCGGGAGACGACCCTCGCGATTCTCGCGGGTTTTGCTTACAACCGTCGTTGCATGATTCAGGGCTATCACGGCACAGGGAAATCGACGCATGTCGAGCAGGTGGCTGCGCGCCTGAACTGGCCCTGTATCCGTATCAATCTCGACAGCCACGTCAGTCGGATTGATCTCGTGGGTAAAGATGCGATTGTCCTGCAAGACGGTCAGCAAATTACAGAATTTAAAGAAGGCCTGCTGCCCTGGGCGCTGCAGCGTGCCTGTGCCATCGTGTTTGACGAGTATGATGCCGGCCGGCCGGATGTGATGTTCGTGATCCAGCGTGTGCTTGAGGTTGAAGGTAAGCTGACGCTTCTGGATCAGAGCAAGGTTATCTCGCCGCACCAGTCATTCCGCATGTTTGCAACGACCAACACGATTGGTCTTGGAGATCCGACGGGTCTCTATCACGGCACACAGCAGATCAACCAGGGGCAGATGGATCGTTGGAATATCGTGACGACGCTGAATTACCTCGACCGAGAGAAGGAAACCGATATCATCGTATCGAAACTGCCCGATCTCGATCGAGCGACGGTGGCAAACATGGTGTCGGTTGCCAACCTGACCCGACAGGGCTTCATGAATGGTGACATTTCGATCGTCATGTCGCCGCGTACGGTGATTATGTGGGCGGAGAACGCGCGGATCTTTGGTGATTATGGTTTTGCCTTCAGGCTCACCTTCCTCAACAAGTGTGATGAAACGGAACGTGCCATCGTCGCTGAGTACTATCAGCGGTGCATGGGTGATGAGCTGCCGGAATCCAGCGCCAACGTGGTACTGGCCTGAGTCTGAGGTAACCAGGCAGTGAAACCGGAAGACTCTACGGAGTTATTCAAGCAGGCGGTTACCTCCACCATGCGGGCGATCTCGGGCAACGAGGAGCTGACGGTGAGCTTTGGCCGCGGCAAACCCTACCTGCAGGGTAACCGGGCACGGGTACCGCTGCCGGAAGTCGGCCTGTCGGAAGAAGAACTCGGTGCCCTGCGCGGCACGGCTGATCAGTTCGCCCTGCGGACCCGTTTTCATGATCCTGCGATGCACAGCCGGAGTCGCCCCCACGCTGGGACAGCCCAGGAAGTCTACGACGCGGTAGAAGATGCGCGCATTGCCTGCATCGGCAGTTATCTGATGCGCGGCGTCGGCGACAACCTGGAAGCGCGTCATGCTGAGCACTGTCGCAACCAGGGTTTCGAGACGGTCGAACATCAGAGCGAGGCACCCCTCGGCGAAGCGCTGGGCATGTTAATTCGCGAGAGAGTGACGGGGCGTCATCCACCGGCCGGTGGCGATATCGTGCTCGATATGTGGCGTGACCACCTTGAGTATGCCCTTGCTGATGACCTGCTCGAACTCGACAAGCTGATGTTCGACCAGGAAGCATTCACCGAACTGGCGCGCAAGATGATTGCTGACCTGGGTCTCACTGATGAGTACGGCGAAGATAACAACGGCGGCGAGCAGGAGGAGGATTCCGAGCAGGAAGAGGAAATGGAATCCGAGTCCGGCGATGAGGCGACTGAGCAGGATATGAGCGGTGACTCGGATCTTGCCGATGCGATCGAAGGCGAAGTGCCGGTCGACATGGACGCCATGGATATGGCTGAAATGGAAGGTGATGAGGACGAAGCGGGTGCGCCGCCCGACATGGCGGCAGACAAAAACTGGCTGCGTCCCAGAGAGAGTGATTACAAGGCGTATACCACGCAGTTCGATGAAACGGTATTCGCCAGTGAACTCTGTGAGCCGGTTGAGCTCGAGCGTCTGCGCGGCGTGCTCGACAAGCACCTGCAGAATTCCCAGACCATTATCAGCAAACTCGCTAATCGCCTGCAGCGCAAGTTGATGGCGCAGCAGAATCGAACCTGGGAGTTTGACCTGGATGAAGGCATGCTCGACACGTCGAAGCTGACCAACATCATTATGGATCCGTTCCAGCCGCTGGCCTTCAAACAGGAAAAGGACATGAATTTCCGGGATACCGTCGTCAGCCTGCTGATCGACAGTTCCGGTTCCATGCGCGGCCGGTCCATTACAATTGCCGCCATGTGTGCGGATATCCTGGGCCGGACACTGGAGCGCTGTTCGGTCAAGGTAGAGATCCTTGGCTTTACGACCCGCGCCTGGCGGGGAGGACAGTCCCGTGAGCTCTGGTTGCAGCACGGCAAGCAGGCTCAGCCCGGTCGGCTCAACGACCTGCGTCATATTATTTACAAAGCGGCGGATATGCCCTGGCGTCGGGCCAGGACAAACATCGGCCTCATGATGCGAGAGGAGCTGCTGAAAGAGAATATCGATGGCGAAGCCTTGCTCTGGGCGCACAACCGTATTGCCGGTCGACCTGAGGATCGCAAGATCCTGATGGTGATCTCCGATGGTCTGCCGGTTGATAACTCCACGCTGCTGGTGAACCCAAGCAATTACCTCGAGCAACACCTGAAGTTCGCCATCGACAAGATTGAGAATCAGTCGCCGGTGGAACTGGTCGCGATTGGTATTGGTCACGATGTGACGCACCACTACCGCCGGGCCGTCACGATCACGGATGCCGAGCAATTAGGTGATGCCATGACAGAGCAGCTGGTCGACCTTTTCGATGAAGAATCAAACAAGACGCTGTCACCGGTCCTGGCGCGGAAAGCGGCAGATGTCGGTTGAAGATCATCGCGCGGATCTGTTCGCGCAGCTGACAGCCTACCTCGAGAAAAACCCTGGTGAAGCAGCGATGGTGCAGCGTTATCTCGATTTTGTTGCGGGGCACGTGGATTGCTTCGAACGGTCACTGCTGGTCGGGCACGTGACAGGCTCAGCCATGGTGCTGGATTCAACCGGTACCCGTGTGCTCCTCACCCACCATCGTAAGCTCGAGCGCTGGCTGCAACCGGGTGGGCACGCCGACGGTATTGCGAATGTGCTCGAAGTAGCCATGAAGGAGGCGGATGAAGAGACCGGGCTTGAGGCGATAGCGCCTGTCAGCCGAGAACTGCTTGATGTTGATATCCATGCTATTCCGGCCCGGGGCGATGAGCCTGCGCACTATCACTATGACTGCCGATTCCTGCTGCAGTCGACAGGTTCCGATGCGTTTACCGTGAGTGAAGAATCCCACGATCTTGCCTGGGTGCCGATGGACAAAATCCTTGACTACACTGACGAGGAATCGATCCTGCGCATGATCGATAAAATTCCAGGCCGGCTCGCTGCTGCCGGTTAAGTCTCAGGCATTACCCCGGCGCCAGGAACCCAGATACAGCGCCGCAGTCGTGCCGAGGCAGTAGCACAGCATCCCGACACCAATGCAGATAAACAGGTGCTCAGGCTTTGCCCCTGCCTGGCTCGCGAAGTACCAGCTGCCACCGACTGAAATACTGAATCTGACGGCAGTCGCCACCACCGGCCAGCCCACGGCGCCGGCCCCCTGGGAGGCAAAGAACAGTGACAGGCCGATCCCGAAGAAACCAAAGAAAGGTCCGGTGACTTCGAAGTATCGGCTGGCGACCGCGAGTGTCGCCGGGTCTTCGGAAAAAATCTGGATCCAGAATTCGGGGAAAAAAGCCAGGATAAGGCCGACGCTGCCAGTAACCGCACCCGCGCAAAGCGACCCTGTCCAGCCCACTCTCTCTGCACGGTCATAATCGCCAGCGCCGATACAGGAGCCTGCCATCGTGTTCATGGCGACGCCCAGGCCGAATACCATCGGCGTGATCAGGAATTCGATACGGGAAGCAATGCCATAGCCTGCCAGGGCTTCGGTGCCGAAACGGCCCACGAGGGCGGTGACAAAGAGAATCATGAAGACCGTGAAGAAAGGGGCGATCGCGGCGACGGCGCCAGTCGACAGGATGCCGGTAAAAAACTCGACCCGGGGTGCAAGATGCGCGGGATTGAAACGGATCTTCAGGTAGCCGGTTGCATGCAGATAAGTGAGCACACCGACGTTGATCAGGTTTACCGTGAGGATCGATACGGCTGCGCCGGCGAGACCGATTGCTGGGATCGGTCCGAAGCCCAGGATCAGCGCCCCTGATAGCGGCACCTGGATCGAGGCGGTGACTATCATCATCATAGCGGGAAGTTTCATATTGCCGGTGCCCCGGACGACGCCTAGCATCATGTTGGACAGCCAGATCAATATGGAGCCAGGGAAAAAGATGGCGATGTAGATCAGCGCCTGCTCCAGGACCTCGTCTTTACCCCCCAGCAGTCCGAGGATGGCCTCACCGGCAGCGAGGTAGATCAGAGTGACGACAAAGCCGAGCAGGAAGGCGATATAAATAACATGCCACAGCAGCGCTTCGGCTCTTGCCATGTTGCCGGAACCGAGTGTCCTGGCGATGGCGCCGGTAACTGATCCGCCGATCGCACCACCGGATATCATCTGCACCAGCATCATGAGTGGGAAGACCAGTGCCATGGCCGCGAGACTGGTAGTACCCAGCTGCCCGATGAAATAGATTTCCGCGATGGAGACGCTGCTTTGTACGAGGAAACCCAGCGCCTGGGGAGTTGCCAGGCCCAGCAGGGTTGGCAGAATCGGAGCCGTTAGTAACAGCTGCTGGCGGTCGGTTGTCACAGTGCTGACAGTTCAGTCAAACAGGAAACAGGCGACCTTCCTGTTTTCTGAAGTAGCGATCAGTTCCGGTGTTTCAGTGCGGCAGCGATCCATCACACGAGGGCAGCGATCAGCAAATCGGCAGCCAGGTTGAACGTTCACGGGTGAGGTAATTTCGCCCACGATGGGTTTGTGTGCCCGGCCGCGTTCAATTTCAGGATCCGGCTCCGGGTTCGATTCAACCAGGAACTTCGTATAGGGATGCTGCGGCTCGAAGAATACATCGTTAGCAGGGCCAACTTCAGCGAGTGAGCCAAGATACATCACGGCCATGCGATCCGAGACGTAGCGCACCATTGACAGGTCGTGGGCGATGAACAGCAGCGTCAACCCCATGGAGCGCTTCAGGTCATCCAGCAGATTGATGACCTGTGCCTGCACCGACACGTCGAGTGCAGATATCGGCTCATCGCAGACTACGAACTTTGGCTCAATGATCATAGCCCTGGCGATACCGATGCGCTGGCGCTGGCCGCCGGAAAACTCGTGCGGATAACGTGACATATGGTCGGCGTTGAGGCCGACGCGGGTCAGCCAGTCTGCAACGCGGTCGCGTACCTCGCGTGCCGGTGTCCCCTGGATCCTCAGTCCCTCGCCGACAATGTCGAGCACGGTCATGCGCGGGTTCAGTGAAGAGTAGGGGTCCTGGAAGATCATCTGCATTTGTTTTGAGTAGTGCAGGTGATCGCGGGCGGTAAACTTCGCGGGAAGCGGCTCCCCTCTGTACCAGGCTTCGCCCGCAGAGCGTGGATGCAGGCCAATCAGGGTTTTGCCGAACGTCGACTTACCGGAACCGGACTCGCCAACCAGGCCAAGAATTTCGTTCTCTTCGATGTTAAGTGAAATTCCGTCGACCGCGTGCAGGGTCTGGCCCCGCCCGATCTGGAACAGCTTTTTCAGGTTTTCCGTTTTAACCAGCATCGCGACCGACCTGGTGTAGTTCCGCAACCCGGGGTGCGTCGGGATGCTGCAGCCAGCAGCGTGTCTGGTGATTGCCGGCGACCTGCGTGACCGCTGGCAGATTTGTTTCACAAAGTTTCATAGCATGCGGACAGCGAGCGAAATAGCCGCAGCCCTCGGGCGGATGAAACAGGTCTGGCGGGCTGCCAAGAATGGGGGTCAGCGACTTGTCGCGGTCATGCGTGTTGGATGGCATCGCCGCGCGCAGGCCCATGGTATAGGGATGGCTGGACTGATAGAAAATATCGTCGACATCGCCAGACTCAACGATCTGGCCGGCATACATGACGGCGACCTTGTCGGCCATGCGGGCGACGACTGCGAGATCGTGAGTAATCAGGATGATCGACATGTTTTCGGTGCGCTGCAGTTCCAGCATCAGCTCAAGGATCTGCGCCTGGATCGTCACATCCAGCGCCGTTGTTGGCTCGTCGGCAATCAGGACCGCAGGATTGCAGGCGAGGCTTTGGGCGATCATGGCCCGCTGCAGCATGCCACCGGAAAACTCGAACGGGTACTGCTTTGCACGTTTTGCCGCCTCCGGAATGTGCGTCTTCTCCAGCAGCTCGATCGCCATGGCGAAAGCTTCGGTCTGGGATTTGCCGCGATGCACTCTCAAGGTTTCGGCAATCTGGTCGCCGATCGTCATGGTGGGGTTCAGCGAGGTCATCGGATCCTGGAAGATCATGCCGATCTCGACCCCGCGGAACTTGTTCGCTTCTTTTGGCGGCAGGCCAAGAATATTTTTCCCGTTCAGCAGCGCTGTGCCGGCGGTGATGCGGCCGGGCGGCATGGGAATCAGGCCCATCAGCGACTGTACCGTGACAGATTTGCCGCAGCCGGATTCGCCGACGATCGCAAGGGTCTCTCCGCGGCCGACTTCGAAGCTGACACCGCGCACTGCTTTGACGGTACCGCCGTAGGTGTCGAACTCAACGGTCAGGTCGTCGACCTTGAGGATGATATCTCTTTCCTGTTCGGTCACGAGCTCTGCTGCTTTCTCAGTCACGGGATCGCATCCTTGAATCGAGAGCCTCGGTCAGACCGTCACCCAACAGATTGAAGGCGAGTACGGTGACGCTGATGAACAGCGCCGGGAAAACCAGTTCGTGCGGATGGCTCAGCATGGTCTTCACGCCTTCGTTACACATCGAACCCCATGAGGGTGTGGGTGGCGCCACGCCCATGCCGATGAATGACAGGAAGGCTTCAGTAAAGATGGCCGCGGGGACGGCGAAAGTCAGCGTCACCAGGATGACGCCCATGGTGTTTGGAATGATGTGACGCATGATCAGGTAGTGATCCTTCGCACCCAGCAGGCGGGCCGCCTCAATGTAACCCTGTTCCCGAATCTGCAGGACCTGGCCGCGCACGAGGCGCGCGGTCGCTGGCCAGCCCAGCAGGACCAGGGCGATCAGCATGGGGAAGATGCCGCTCTCGCCCGGGCCAATGCCGAAAGCAATCTTGAACAGGATCATGAACAGCAGAAAGGGCAGGGCGACGACGAAGTCGGCAAAGCGCATCAGCACTGCGTCGAGCCGGCCGCCGAAGTAGCCGGCAAAGCCGCCGTACATGATGCCGACCATCACGTAGAGCAACGGCGCCACAATGCCAATAAAGAGCGACACCCGGGCGCCTTCCATCAGGCGTGCGAGCATGTCGCGGCCGAGATAGTCGGTACCCAGCGGGTGAAACTCGATCGTGATTTCATCCCCGGGGCGGACATTGTCCTGTGCATCGACGAGGTTGCGGGCGAGGGCCTCCTCGAGGGTCAGCGCCAGTTTCGGGCTCACCTGCAGCAGCGTGTAATTTTCAAACTCATCAATCCCGTCGGTTGGCACCACGGCGTAGTAGTATTCGCGGGCTTCGAGGCTGAGCCGGTCTTCGTAGCTGAGCTCATCGCCATAGGTTGAGCCAAGTGGCAGACCCAGGTCATTGAAATCCTGGGGCAGGCGGTTATTGCGATAGATGTTGTAGCCGTCGGCATCCGGCACCTGGTCCCAGGTAAGGCGTACTCGCTGTGTCGTGGCTTCACCCACGGTGCGGAAATTCTCCGGTGCGGGCAGGGTGTCGGGGTAATTCTCAGGTCCGGCGTAGTCATCCAGCCTGATGCCATCCCAGCTTTCATAGGGTTCCACGACGATGGCGGGCTTTGGCCATGAAGGCGCCTGCGACACCTGGTTCAGGTCCTGCAAGGCCGGATCAACGCGCCAGACCAGCGGGCCGATCAGGGTAAAAATCGCGAGCAGAATGATGATGCCGAGTGATACCAGGGCCCGGGTATTCTTCTTCAGGCGGACCCAGGCATCCTGCCAGTAGGACAGGGAAGGTCGTGATATCTGCTCAATATCGGACTGGACGGTTGCCCGTTCAAAATCGCTGAGTTCAGGTTGAAACAGGCTCATGCCAGGCGCACCCTGGGGTCAATAAAGCCATAAAGAATGTCGACGATGATCACCATCAACACCAGGAACGCACCGTAGAACACGGTAGTCCCCATAATGACCGTGTAGTCGAGCTGTTGCACCGCCTGTACGAAGTAGCGGCCGAGGCCAGGGATGGCGAATACCAGTTCAACCACAAACCCGCCGGTCGTGATCACAGCAATCTGCGGGCCGAGCACGGTCACCACTGGCAGGATTGCATTGCGCAGCTGGTGCCGGAAAAAGATCCGTGTCGGCGAAAGGCCTTTCGCTCTGGCCGTTTTGATGTAGTCCTCGTTCACGACCTCGAGCATGCTCGAGCGCATGAGGCGGGTAAGGAACGCCATAGTGCCGAGGCCCAGCACCAGTGCCGGCATCAGCATATGCCAGATCGTGCCCCAGCCTGCCACGGGTATGACCGACTGGCCGAACATGCTGTTGATATTGACCAGCAGCAGCTGGCCAAGCGCAGCAAAAACAAAAGAAGGTACCGAGATCCCGAGGATCACCAGGAACATGATGATGATGTCCGGCATCCGGTTGCGATAGATCGCTGTCAGTGCGCCCCAGAGGATGCCGCCCATTGAGGCAAACAGGATCGCCAGGATGCCGAGGGTAGCTGAGACAGGAAAATGATCCTGGATGATGTCGTTAACTCGCCGATTCTGCTGGGTGAAAGAGATGCCGAAGTCGCCCTGCAGCATGTTGCCAAGAAAGATGAAGTACTGGTGGGTGACGGGCTTGTCGAGGCCGTATTTTTTCTCGAGGTTAGCGCGGATCTCGGCGGTGACCGCCTTGTCGTTCATGAGCGGGTCGCCTGGTACCTGATGCATGGCGATAAAGGTCGCGGTCGCGATAAACCAGACAGTGATCACCCCGGCGATCAGCCGCTTGATGGTGTACATCAGCATCGATCAGGGCGCTACGCTGGCATAGGTAAAGTCTGGATCAGCACCAACAACCCGTCTGACCACCCCCTTGACTCGCGGGTGGAGCAGATAAATAACGCCCTGCTCATACTGCGGCAGGATCACCGCGTCGTCGAACAGGATCTGCTGCAGTTCACTCATGGCGTCCATGCGGATCTTAGGATCTGTATTATTCATGGCGACGCGGACGAGCCGGTCGTACTCGGGGTTGTCGTAACGACCCCGGTTGTTCAGATTCCAGGAGGCGAACAGGTCACCGAAAGTCATGATGTCGTCAAAGTCCGGGCCCCAGCCTGCACCAACGATGTCGAAATCGCCGGCCGTCATTTTCGCCAGGCGCTGCTTGAAGGTCTGGATATCGATTTTGATCTCAAGCCCGAGTTTGCTGCCCATCACACCCTGCAGGTATTCGGCCTGCTTGGCGGCGGTGGGTGAGTCACTGACGAGCAGAACAAGGGGCGGGATGGAACCCAGCTCGCTCTTGGCTTTGGCGAGGTACTCTTTTGCCAGAGCAATGTCGTAGGTAGCCTGGGGTGCCGGATACTCACGACGGAACTTGTCATTGACGCCATTGAGCCAGACCGGGAACAGGCTCTCGCCGCGCAGGTTACCCGGCGTTGCTAACACGCGGTTGACCATCTCGTCCGGGTCGAAGGCATGCTGGATGGCTTTGCGCAGATTAAGGTTGCTGGTGGCCCGCTCTGGGCGGTGATTGTATTCAAGGAAGAATACGGAACCGGTGTTAAAGCGCCGGATGCGGAACCGCTGGGTCAGCGCATCTTTGTAGGTTTCACCGTCGAGGCGGGTATGCACGATCTTGCCATCGATGAAGAGGTTCAGCCGCGCCCGGGTGTCTGCCGTGATGTAGTCGGCATGAATGGCATTCAGGGTGATCGCTTCCCTGTCCCAGTAGTTCTGGTTCTTCACCATTTTGAGAGACGCGCTGTGGGTCCACTCCGTCATCCTGAAGGGGCCGTTGTATAGCAGATCATCAGGGTCTGAGCCGTATTCTTCTCCCTTGGCGCCATGGAAGTCTTCCCTCACCGGGAAGTAGGTGACAAAAGCCGTGAGCTTGATGAAGTAGGCCGTGGGCCGTTCAAATGTGACTTTCAGCGTTCGATCATCAACAGCGACGACACCGAGCTGGTCGGCTGCAACTTGGCCGGTATTGATGGCTTCGGCATTTTTAATGGGGTAGAGGATGAAGGCATATTCAGAGGCGGTTGCCGGCTTCAATGTGTGGCGCCAGGCGAAGACAAAGTCGTGCGCGGTGACGGGCTGACCGTCACTCCACAGGGCGTCTTCCCGCAGCCAGAAGGTGGCGCCTTTCTCGTCCATCTCCCAGCGCTCGGCGACGCCTGGAATGATGCGGCCGCGTCGGTCATATCGAACCAGGCCCTCCATGACGTGACTCAGTACCAGGATGCTGACCTGGTCGGTTGCTTTCATGCCGTTCAGCTGTGGCGGTTCCTGGGTCAGGGCGATGGTGATGATCTGATTTTCGTAGTCAACCGATGTTGCCTCGAACTGGGCGAAGGCCGGGTTTATTAGCAGCAGCAGGATCGCTGCAA
>JAYQAI010000040.1:0-33814 GCA_038136715.1 Gammaproteobacteria bacterium
TAACGCTGCAAGGCCCGCGAGGGCGATCAGCAGATTGACGACCAGGACAAGCACCGGTCGACGGATGGACAGGCTCGGCAGATCATCCGTGCGATTGGTGGCTGGTGTGTCGGTATTCATCCTGGCATGGACGGGTCTGGTCGCCGCACGGCGGCATCTCCGGCAATTTCCTTCTGCGCGGAGACAGGCAGGCCGGGTCTGAGTCGCTGAATGCCCTCCGTGACGATAACATCGTCAGGCGTCAGCCGGTCAGCGCCGTCGACCATCACGCGGCCCTGCTGACGTTGAATAATCTTGATGGGAATACGCTGGACTGCGCCGTCGACAATCTTCCAGACATAGGCGCCGTCGGCGCCCCACTGCACGGCGATCTCCGGCATCACGGGGTAGGGGTCGCCGGGGATATCCAGGGTGACGCGGAAGCTCATGCCGGGTCGCAGGCGATCGCTGGTGTTTTCAACAACGGCACGCGTCAGGAAGGTGCGCAGCGCCGGGTCGACACGCGAATCGATTTCAATGATCTCACCCTCGGCAAGTCGGGCCGGCTGCTCCCAGGTCCGCATGGCGACGCGGGCGCCTTTGTTGATGTGATCAAAGATCAGTTCGGGCAACTCGAAAGTGACCAGCAGTGACTCGCGGTTATCGAGCGTTGTGATCGGGGTATCCAGCTGGACCCGGTCCCCGGGGTCAACCTCTGTGATACCGACATGGCCGCTGAATGGTGCGATGACGTTGCGGTCTTCAAGCGCGATCTCAGCCTGGCCCAGGGCAATGCGGGCCGCCTCCAGTTCAGTCTGGGCTGTATCGAGTGTTGTGGGCAGGGTGGCGCCGGTCTCCGCACTCTTGCGGTAGCGCTCAAACAATCGCTCGGCTTCTGTCAGGCGATGGCGGGCAAGTTCAACCGCAAGTCTCTCTTTGCGCTGATCCAATTCGACCAGCACGTCGCCCGCGTCAACTGTCTCGCCGGGTCGGAAGTTGATTTTCACGATTTCACCGGCAGAGGCGGGGTGCAGGACAACAGACTGTCGAGCACGGGAGGTGCCGACAACCTCAACTCGTGTCAGCTGGGTATTCAGCTCGACTGGGGTTGCGATGACTTTGACGGGTTCCCGCTTGCGGCTGACCTGCTCGTCAGCTTTATTGCAGGCAGTCAGTAACAGAGCGGCGGTGAGAATCGCTGACAGCTGCGCAGTGGGCTTAAATGGAGTAGGCATGTTTGAACCGTGACTCAGCGCCTTAAGCTGGTAGATTTGTTGTTAACGCGAGTATACGCCAGATAGTGGCTGGTGGTTCAGTGATCAGGCGGCTTCTCTCAGGACCGGCGATTCCTGCACCTCGATATCCAGTTGAATGATCTCCGCGACCTTTGTGGGCCTTGCGCTCAGCGCGGCGATTGCCAGCATAGCGAAAGCGACACTGCTGATGACGAAGATTCCCTGATCTGTAAACCTGGCAGTGAGGCCGGCGAGGGCTGGGCCAATAACGGCGCCGACGCCGTTGATCAGGAGCAGGGCCGAAGACGTCTCGATCCGGGTCAACTTGCTGCCGGCCTGGCCCGCGGATGCGCAGATGCCATAAAGCGACAGTGCACTGCCACCAAAACAGAACATCACCAGGAGGAAGGCGCCAAGACCTGCCGCCTTGAAATGATAGGCCGTTGCGCAGGCGCTGAACCCGACGACACCGATCAGGATGATAGTGCCACGGTGGTGCCAGCGATCGCTGAGGCTGCCCAGAGGGACCTGCATCAGGGCGCCGCCGATGACAATGGCATTCATCATCATCGCGATTTCAGCCAGGCTGAGTCCGCGGAATTCCCCCGCCAATGGTGCCATAGTCCAGATGCAGCCGGTGATAACACCGCTGAGGCCGATGCCCAGCAACGCCAGGAACGGAATGTTGCGCAGGGTGCTGAGACTGAGGCGCAGCGGCGCGATGTTCATCTGGTGTTCCGGGCAGAAGATGCCGACCGGCACTATGGCGCTGAGCATAAGGATTGTCGCCACTGCAAACAGGTACTCTTGGGGCACGGTACCGAGCAGCACCTGGCCGGCTGACAGCCCAAGCAGTGTGACGACGACGTAAATCGAGAACATGCGGGTCAGGTGCGCGGTATCGGCCTGCTCGGCAATCCAGCCTTCGATGGTGGCGTAGAGCGCGGCGATGGCGCAGCCTGTCATGAATCGCAGCAACATCCAGAGCCAGAAGTTCTGCGTCATCTCGAGCGCAAGCAGGATACCCGCCATGGCCGACATCAGTGTCATTAGCACCCGGATGGTACCGGCCTTTCTGAGCAGGCGCGCCGCGGTCAGGCAGCCGATCACGAAGCCGAGGAAATACATCGACCCGGTCAGTCCGATTTCATAACGATCGAGACCAATCTCTGTGGCATGCAGGGGCAGCAGGGACAATTGTATGCCGTGCCCGACAAGCAGAATGCCAAGCGACAGAAACATGATAAATACCGGGTTCATACGGGATGAATCCTCCTCAGGAAGCCGCGCATCATAGGTATTCCGAGCCGCTGATAAAGCAAAAATTTATTGTGCTGTGAACAAAAAAAATTGATACATTCCGCCCAGCAACCACGGGCCTGGAAAGGTGCTTTCCGAGATGGATATCAACCTGCTCAAGACTTTCCTCGAAGTCACCAAGACGCGCAATTTTGCCCGAGCGGCCGAGAACCTTTACGTCACTTCGGCAGCGGTATCTGCCCGGGTTAAACAGCTCGAAAGCCAGCTCGGCGTTACCTTATTCAATCGTCATCGCGGCAACATGCAGTTAACCACTGAGGCTGAACGTCTGCTGCCACTGGCAGAGACCATCATCAGTACCTGGTCGAGGACGCTGCAGGAAGTCAGTCTGCAGCCGGCCATGGAATCCAGGGTTTACATCGGCGCGCCTGCCAGTCTTTGGATACTTGCCATGGAAGAGCGGCTGCTGCTGATCCGGCAGAAGTTGCCAGAAGTGGCCCTGCAGGCAGAAGCCCATGCGAACGAAGCACTGGTCAGGCAGCTGGAAGACCAGATGCTCGACCTGGTGCTGCTGCCGGACCCGCACCCTGGACTGGACATGCACAGCGAGAAAATCGGTGAGCAGCAGTTGGTGCTGTGCTCAACCTACGGCGCTGAGTTGTCGTTGACCCAGAAGAACCCGTATGTCTATGTCGACTGGGGCACAGCCTTTGCCGGCTTTCATGCGCGGCGCGTGGGTGAGAAGCTGACGCCGACTCTCCACGTCAATATGGCGAGCATTGCCCTGTCCGTCATCGAGGCAGAAGGCGGTTCGGCATACCTGCCGAGGACGATGGCGGATCACAGTGATCTGCTGACCGTGGTCAAAGGCGCGCCGGTCTTCAAACGGCCGATTTACGCCTGCTACTGTGAGCAGAATGCGAATGTCGACACGTTGAGGGCCCTAGTCAAGCTGCTCAACCGCATCAGGTTATAGATTCCCCGGTTGCGCCGCCTGCCACGACGGCAGGCCTGTGTTTGTGCCTATTCAGTTGATGTGGATATAGGGTAGTCTGAGGTAGCTCCGCAGTTCACTTCGTTCCGTTCGGTAGCAACTGTCGCCGCAATTCACATGGGTTCCTAAGATCTGATGTCCCAGCCCCAAAAAGAATTCTCCGCATTTCGCCTTGGCGATATCCGGGGCATCTACCCAGATGACATTGACGAGACTTTCGTTGAGCGATTTGCCCATGCATTTGTGGGCCACTTTGATCTTAAGGGCAGAGTGGTCACTGGTCGCGACATGCGTGATTCCAGCGAGCCCCTGCAGCGGGCCCTGAACGAGACACTTGCCTCGATCGGCATTGAAGTCTTGGATATTGGCCTTTGCCCGACCGAGCTGGGTTACTTCGCGTCGGCGACTGCTGACATTGCGGCAGCGATTATTGTTACCGCCAGTCACAACCCGGCACGCTATAACGGCCTGAAGTGTGTGTTGCGTGGCGGCCGGGCGATTACCACTGACCATGGGTTGGAAGATATCCGGCGCCTGATGTCTGAGGGCTACCGGCACCCACAGGCGTCAGGGGGCGTGATCCAGGTCGACTTTCATGCCCGCTTTCTCGATTTTCTGGGCGAGCATTTCAGCCCTGATGTGATTCGATCCGGCGCGATCGCCCTGAACGGCCTGAATGGTACAGCCGCGACTATGGCCGATCGCATTGCTCAAGCATTTGGTCTGAATGCCACATGGCACCGGCAGGATCCTGGGCCGATGCCCCTGGAAGGAGCTGACCCCGCCCACCCTCGACTCGCAGCGGAGATGAAAGGCTTTATGGCTGGCGGCGAATTTGCACTCGGTGTTGCCTGGGATGGTGACTGTGATCGCTGCGTTTTCTTCGACAACGAGGGCAACCTCGTGCCCACCTATTACATGGTCGGCCTCATGGCAGAACAGTCTCTGGCAGCTCAGCCAGGGAGTGCGATCGTCTTCGACACCAAGCTCTGCTGGAACACGCTCGAGATTATTCAGCGACTTGGTGGTCGTGCAATACCTGCAGCGACCGGGCACGCTTTCATGAAGCAGAAAATGCAGGAGTCGGGTGCAGTCTACGGCGGTGAACTTTCCTCCCACCACTACTTCGGTGATTTCTTTGGTTGTGACTCAGGGATGTTCACCTGGCTCACCGTGATGACGATTTTGAATGACAGCGGTCGCTCGCTGCAGGAGATGATTGCAGAGCGACGGCAGTTGGTCTGCTGTACGCCAGAGATCAGCATCAGGCTGGCGGATGTTGATTCGGCTTTTACCGCGCTGAGAGCAGCTTATGCAGGTAACGCCGTAGCGGTTGATGAGTTTGATGGTCTCGCTTTTTCCATGGCGGGTGGCTGGCGCTTTTCTGTCCGGCGTTCGAAAACCGAAGATTTCATCCGGCTGAATTTTGAGGCCCGGGGTCAAGCCGATTCATTGATGGAAGAGGGCGTCCGTGTGTTCGAAAGGCTGGAAGCGTTTCGAGATGATGATGCTGACTGGCTGGCGGGTTTTCATCTCCAGTAATGAGAAGCCAGGCAGATCAGCGGACGCTGGTCTTGAGTGCCAGGGCCTCGTTACAATCACGGTTTCTGTCTGAGTGGAGTCATGTCATGGCACGTGTGCGATTGCTTGAGAACGATGAACTGACGGAACCTGTCCGCGCCCTGGTTGAAAAACTTGATGCGACCGGTGCCGATACTTCAAACCTGCGGGGTTTCGCGCACCGGCAGGATATGTTCGATGCCTACTTCCAGTTCTATGGTCCGGCTCGTGAGGGTAAGACTGTCGAGGCGGAACTGATTGAACTGGTGCGGTTGAAAATCGCGCGCCATAACGATTGCTTCACCTGACTCAATGCCAGGCTTCTGCAGGGTGCAGAACACGACCTCAGCGAAGAGAAAATCGCACAGCTCGACTCAGCCGAGAATTCTTTTACCGATCGCGAGCAAGTCGCGCTGGAGTACGCCGATCGCATGGCGCTCGATCATCATAATATCGACGATGCTTTCTTTGACCGGTTACATGAACATTTCGATGACGCCCAGATCGTTGAGCTCGGCATGATGATTGGCCAGTTTATCGGTTTCGGCAGGCTCCTGATGGTGCTCGACCTTGAGCCGAAGTTCTGCCCAACTGATGGGAGCGAAAACCCGGGCGTATGAGTCCTGGTGGAACTACCTGTTGTCCGGGAAATAAGTCAGCAGATCCCTGATCTTCGCCAGCTCAACGAAATTCGGATCTGTGATTTGGATGTCGACTTGTTCGTGCTCCCAGGTGGTGTGGTAGGGCACATGAATACCGTAGCCGCCCAGGCCGAGCACGGGCAGTACATCGGATTTCAGTGAATTGCCGATCATGGCGAATTGCCCGGGTCCCACGTCGAGGTGCTGGAGCAGCTTGAGGTACCCCGCTGCGTTTTTCTCCGAGACGATTTCAATGTGGTGGAAGAAGTCCTCAAGGCCGGACTTTTCAAGTTTGCGCTGCTGGTCAAGCAGGTCACCTTTAGTGACGACAACGAGACGGTAACGTCCCTCGAGAGCGGAGAGCACGGCCTCGACGTCATCGATAAGCTCAACGGGTTTCGCCAGCATGTCTTTGCCGTAACCAATGATCTGTTCGATGACTTTGGTAGTGATGGTGCCTTCGGAAATTCTGATCGCGGTCTCCACCATGGACAGGATAAACGCCTTGATGCCGTAGCCGTAAAGATCAATATTCTGGATCTCGGTCTGCATCAATTCCCTGGCGGTGGTGTGCTGCGGCAGGAAATCCTCCATCAGGTCCCAGAACCGTTCCTGGGCTTCAAGAAAGTAGGCTTCGTTGTGCCAGAGGGTATCGTCGGCATCGAAGCCAATGACTTTTACATCGCTGATTTTTTCCATTCGGCGATGTTAGCAGACAGGCACAATCGCGTGCCGCTGCACCAGTTTGGAAACAGGCATGGTGTTTGCATCTTAATGGGGGCGCTAGGCCGAAATAAGACCCGATAGAGGCTAAGTCCTTGATATACGGTCAGTTACGGCGGAAGACGCTGGGCCATAAAGCACCAAATTGGTGCGTATACGGGCCAGCAAACGAAAATTGTGCAATTTTGGTGCGTCATGGCACGCCTCTGAGCCTGCCCTGGCCGACGTGGAATACAGACCACAGCCGTAAACGTGATTCTTGTTCGGAGACTGTAATTTTATGAAAAGTAAGTTGGAATACATCTGGCTCGACGGTTACAAACCAACCCAGAGCCTTCGAAGCAAAACCATGATCCGCTCTGATTTCAGCGGTGAGCTGGAAGATTGCCCGATGTGGAGTTTTGATGGCAGCTCGACACTGCAGGCCGAGGGTAACGCCTCTGACTGCCTGCTGAAGCCAGTGGCCATCATCCCTGACCCGGCTCGTGTCAATGCTTACCTCGTAATGACAGAGGTGCTGAATGCCGATGGTACCCCTCACGAATCCAATGGTCGTGCGACGATCAATGACGATGACGATGATTTCTGGTTTGGGTTTGAGCAGGAATACTTCCTCTGGGATCCGGACACTAACCTGCCGCCCGGTTTTCCCGCCGGTGGATATCCCCCGCCCCAGGGCCCTTATTACTGCTCAGTGGGTGCACGTAACGCTTACTGTCGTGAACTGATTGAAGAGCATCTCGACCTGTGCCTCGAAGCAGGCCTCAACGTTGAGGGTATCAATGCCGAAGTCGCTGCAGGTCAGTGGGAGTTCCAGGTCTTCGCCAAGAGTGCGGCCAATGCAGGCGACCAGATCTGGCTGGCGCGCTACCTGCTCGAGCGAACGGCTGAAAAGTATGATCTCGCAGTTGACTGGCATCCGAAACCACTCGGAGACACAGACTGGAACGGTTCTGGCATGCACGCGAACTTCTCAAACAGTGCCATGCGCGATGCAGGTGAAGAAAGTGTTTTCACCAAGATCTGCGATGAGTTCGGCAAAAACATTGCCGAGTGTATCCATGTTTATGGCGCTCATAACGAAATGCGCCTGACTGGTAAGCACGAAACCCAGTCGATCGACCAGTACAGCTACGGTGTGTCTGACCGGGGTGCCTCAATCCGGATCCCGATCGGAACGGTAGAAGACGGCTGGAAAGGTCGACTGGAAGATCGTCGTCCGGCTTCAAACGCTGACCCCTACAAGGTCGCGGCTGTGATTGTTCGTATCACGAAGGAAGCACTCGCTTAGTCTATCCGTCAGGTTAGAGCGACAAGCCCGGGGTGGGAAACCAGCCCGGGCTTTTTTATGGGGCCTGAGTCAGAACTGGCTGATCGAAGACAGCGCTGGCTACCTTCGTGGTGCGCGCGTTAGCTCATTGACCCAGTCTTCCTGCAGTGTGCGAATAAACGCAGCGATATCAGGGCGGCGCTCGGGTGACTTTTCGAGGCAGGCCATGGTCAATGCTTCGAGGGTAGGCGGAACCCTGTACTTTGTGAGGCCGGAGGGTTTGGTCGGCATGGTCCCCTGTACCGCCTCGATGACTTCGTAAGCATGCTCGCCGTCAAATGGCACCTCGCCGGCAAGAATCTCAAAGAGCAGCACGCCCATGCTGTAGATGTCCGTACTGAATGAAATATCCGGATCACGGTCAATCTGCTCTGGCGACATATAACAGAGCGTACCCTGCAGCTTCTGGTAACCTGTCATGGATTTGTCAGCTGTTGGAATCGTGAGCTCGCTGTCGGGCTCTTCCACTGTCGTGCCGTCGCGCCGCCACACTTTGGCGATACCCCAATCCAGCACCAGAACCTCCCCATAAGGCCCGACCAGGATATTCTCTGGTTTAATATCTCGGTGGGCGACCCCGTGCGAGTGTGCGTTATCCAATGCATGGGCCACTTGTGCCATCACTTCGATCAACTGGGTCAGATCGTAGCGGTCGCGATAGTCGAGGATCTCGCGCAGGGTATAGCCATGCACCAATTTCATGGTGAAGTAGTAGTTACCCCGTGGATCCCTGCCGACCTCGTAGACCGGAATGGTGTTCGGGTGTTGCAGGAAACCCGAAACTCTGGCCTCTCGCAGCAGCCGCCGTTGTTCAATCGGGTCATCCTGAAATTCCGAGCGCAGTTGTTTGTGGGCAATGACTCGCCCGAGGTGCATATCGAGGCATGACTGGATCAGGCACTTGCCGCCCTTTGCCACTGTCGACAAAAACCGATAGCGGGTCCGTGGGTTTAATACCTCGGGCAGCGGGCGGTCGGCATCTTCAAGAAAAATCTTGGCTAGATCGTCAGGCGCTTCAGGAAATTTCAGCATGGTTAAACTCCTGATCCAGGAGCCATCAGTTTAGCACCTGCTGCGCCCGGTGGATGACTCTTTAAAAGCTGACTTTGGTTGAATAAGGCGTCAGCTGCAGTTCGTGGGTCCAGCAGGACTTGTCCTGCGTGTGCAGGTAGTAAAAAGCGTCCGCGATGGCAGCGGGATTGATGATGATCTCGGGATGTTTCTGTGCAACCGGCAGTGCCCGTGTGCCAGGGGAATCGATCAGGCCATCGACGATGACATTGGCGACATGCACGCCGAACTTGGAATACTCCTCCGTCAGCACCTGGGCCAGCGTCCGCATCATGACCCGTGGATAGTAGAGCGACTGGCCGGTCTCACGTTTGCGCCCGCGCAGGGAAGCGGCGTTGTTCGTGATCAGGAAAGAGCCTTTGCCGTTTTCGCGCATGGCAGGCAGGCAGGCCTGTGCCAGCAGAAACGGACCGCGGCTCGAAATGTGCTGTGCGGTATCGAATATCTCCAGCGGCATGTTCTCCAGCAGTTCCATCTCGGGCGGCAGATCGCGGCCTTCGAGATAGCCGGCATTCAACACAACCACCTCCGGGTCACCAACAGTCTCTCTGATTTCCTCGAAGGCGTTTTTGATGGAGTCTGCTGACGTTAGATCCAGTTCTACGGTCATGCATTCATGACCGAGACCCCGGATCGCGGTTTCGAGTGCAGCTGCATTAGCCCTGGTTCGGGTGGTCAGCACAATGTGGTAGCCCGCGCCGGCGAACCTCTGCGCAATAGCGCCGCCAACACCCCAGCGCGCCGCGAGCGGCAGGTCGTCATCTGCAATATCTCCTCCGTGTACCAGGTGAGTGTTTCGACCATCAGATTGCCACTTGGACGTGGCGCCAACGATCACAGCAACGGGTTGACTCATCTTTCCTCCTGGTTGACTCAGTTACGAGACCGACAGTCCGCCATCGACGGGCAGCGTAATACCGGTGATATAGCCGGCCCGGTCAGACGCGAGGAAGGCAGCTGCGTGTGCCACGTCCCAGGCGCTGCCCATCTTCCTGCCCAGCGGGACCTGCCGGTCCCGCTCTGCGACGATCTCATCACGGGTCTTGCGACCGCCGACCCGGGGTTCGATAGCCATTGGTGTGTTCATCAGACCTGGCAAAATCACATTTGCCCTGATGCCGTAGCGTGCATTGTTTGCGGCGAGTTGCTCCGTCAAGGCGATCACAGCGGCCTTGGTCGTTTTGTAGCCGACCAGCGGGTAGGGTTTGACGGCCGCCATGGAAGAAATATTGATGATGACGCCGCTGCCCGCTGCTCGCATGGCGGGCAGCACATGTTTTGATGTCAGCACCATGGCGCGCAGGTTGATCTCGACCAGCAGATTGAAGGATTCAGGCTGCATGTCCTCGATGCGGGCGTCGTGGCCCGCCAGACTCACGCCGACATTGTTATGGAGCACATCAATTTTCTGCCAGCGCGCCATCACTTGTTGCACCATGGCGGCGATGTCGTCTTCACTTCTGACATTCAGCTCGCAGGCCATGGCCTCAAGTCCCTCGTCATTGATCATCTTTACCGTTTCCTCAGCTGAGGCGTAATTACGATCGGCGACGGCGACGCAGGCGCCCTCTCGGGCAAACTGTATCGCTGTGGCGCGGCCGTTACCGATTGTTTCGCCGGCCGTCTGACCGCCGCCGACAACAATGGCGACTTTGTTCTGCAGGAGATTAGTCATCGTTTCCTCCCCCTGTTGACTGGCAGCCTGTTCCTGCCGTGCTGATCGAGAATCATGCCTGCTTTCCGAAACTTCCACCAGCCGCCTAGAAAAGCGCCGGAAGACAACGTCTGAAACACGCAGCTGCAGTTTCCCCGTATAATTCCAGCCCGGCTAAACACTCGATTGCAAAGGAGCCTTTTTTTGGCGGGACCAACATCACACAGTTACTTTTCCCAGCGCCTGCGCCTGCACTATGTCGACTGGGGCAATCCGGAAGGTCCACCGATGATCCTGATCCATGGTGGCCGCGATCACTGCCGCAACTGGGACTGGATCGCGGAGCACTTCAAGGATGAATACCACATCATTGCCCCGGATTTGCGTGGCCATGGCGACAGCCAGTGGGTGATTGGCAGTTCCTATAACCAGATCGACTATGTTTACGACATTGCTCAGCTGCTGAACCAGAAGAACATGACCCCGTGTGTGGTTATCGGGCACTCACTGGGTGGTTCGATCTCGCTGCTTTATACCGCACTGCACCCCCAGAACGTTAGTAAGCTTATTGCTATCGAAGGTATGGGGCCGCCGCCGTCAATGTTAGAGGAGCGTCTCAACAAGCCTCTGGACGAGCGGCTGCATGACTGGATGAAAGATTTAAGGGGTCTGTCAGCGCGACAGGTACGTCGCTATGACACCCTTGAGGACGCGTACGAGCGGATGCAGTCAGAGAACCCGCACCTGTCTGAAAGCCAGGCGCGACACCTGACGATCCACGGCAGCAATCAGAACGAAGATGGCACCTACAGCTGGAAGTTCGACAATTACGTACGTGCCTTTCCGCCCACAGGTCTGCCCATGGAGGAAGTCTGGAAACTCTATGGCCAGATCCAGTGCCCGACCATGCTGGTGCGTGGTCTGGAATCATGGGCCTCAGATCCTGTCGCCGACGGCCGGACCGGGCAGTTCACCTGCCCGCTGACGGTCGAGACGTTTGCTGATGCTGGGCACTGGGTGCATCACGATCAGCTCGATGCGTTCGTGAAGGCTGTTCGAGGCTTTCTGAAGTAAGGGTGCCTGCGACAGAAGACCTCAGAGTCCCAATACCGCTTTGGCGATCACATTCTTTTGAATCTCATTTGAGCCGCCGTAGATGGTGTGGGCACGCCCGAAGTTGTAATCGCTGACTGCCCTTACCGCATAGTCAGGTCCAATCGCTGGCTCGTTGCTCTCGTTGGCGATGATGCCGAGATCGAAGGGCAGGGCATAGTGGTTAACAGCTTCGACCCGCAACTCCTCCAGCGACTGCTGTACCTCGGTGCCGAGAATTTTCAGCAGCGAGGCTGCATCACCGGCACTGCCGCCGGATTCCATTGCAGCAAGGATCCTCGCCTCTGTCTGGGCCAGCGCCTCGAGCTTGATCTCTGCCTGGCCGAGACGACTGACATAGGAAGGATCGTTCGCCAGTCTGCCGCCCTGACCGTTGGGTTCGCGCTGGGCGATGTCCTGCAGCGCCTGAATCTGGCGGCGCGAGCCGGCCACGCCGGCGATACCTGTGCGTTCGTGGCCCAGCAGGAACTTCGCGTAGCTCCAGCCCTTGTTTTCCTCTCCGATGCGGTTGCTGACTGGCACCCGGACGTCGGTGAAGTAGGTTTCATTCAGGTGGTGCAGACCATCAATCGAGACAATCGGTTTGACCTCGATGCCGGGTGTGCTCATATCGACCAGCAGGAAGCTGATGCCCTGCTGCGGTTTGCTCTCAACATCAGTCCTGACCAGGACAAAGATCCAGTCTGCCTTATGGGCATTGGTCGTCCAGATTTTCTGACCGTTAATGACGTACTCATCACCTTCACGCACTGCCCGGGTTTTGAGTGATGCCAGATCGGAACCGCTGCCTGGTTCAGAATAACCCTGGCACCACCAGGTGGAGCCGTCGAGGATACCCGGCAGATGCCGGGTTTTCTGAGCCTCGGTGCCGACGGTGTAGATCACTGGTCCGACCATGCCGATGCCGAAGGGCATGACCATGGGCGCACCAGCCAGTGCCATTTCCTCTGAGAACGCATGTTGCTGCTCCAGTCCCCAGCCCGTGCCGCCATGCTCCTCTGGCCAGGTGGGTGCGATCCAGCCCGCCTCGAAGAGCTTCCTGTGCCAGCGCGCGCCGTCCTCGCGGCGGATGCCGAACCCCTGCTCAGCCGCCAGCTTCAGCTCCGGGGTGAGTTCACGGGCGAGAAACTCGCGGACTTCCTGACGGAAGGATTCGATAGCCGTTGATGTCATGAGTCTGCTTCCTGAAATTTTGTGTTAGAGATTGCCCGTTGCCCTGACTAATTCCTTGAACCCCAAAGCCGGGCGACAGCGATGTCCTTGCCAACTGTACCAACAATCAGCCCCATCATACCGGCGCCGCCAAAGACGATGACTGGCAGAAGGTAGTCCCATCCGCCCGGGGGCATCAACCACACGGTAACGCCAGCGAGCAACAGGAACAGACTGCTCATGACCAGAAGTATGACTCGATGAGAACGGCGGTAGACGAACTCACCCTCTGCCTCCAGCGGATGCAGGAGCGGTTTTGCCAGTTTTCGCAGAAGGTGTCTCATGTCGGTTGATCGTATCCGGGTTGCAAGGGCTTAGCCGGCTGCAAGGATAACCTTTAATTGCCCTGAGGATTAACCATGAGAGATCTCAGTGGCCCTTGAGTTCAACTCGATTGCCTTCAGGGTCGCTCAGATAAATGGATGGTCCCGACCCGAGGGCACCATAACGCGTCGCGACTTTCAATGTGTCAGCCCGTCCCAGACCGTGGTGCCGCAGGTGAGCCAGTATTGCTTCCTCATTCCATGGCTGCACCTGGAGGCAGAAATGGTCCATATTGGCTGCGCCGGCTGTTGGCGGGCCGCCGCCTTCCTGGCCGATAGGTCCATTGACATCGACAAGGTCAATCAGCGATGACCCGGCCCGCAGCTGATAGAGCCCGTATTGATCCAGTGTTCTTTCCAGCCTGCAGCCCAGCACATCACAGTAGAAGCTGAGCATGGTTTCAATGTCGACAGCCCGGATAACGACGTGATCGAGGGCTGTGATGTTGATTGGGTTCTGTTCGCGCATGAATTCAGATTTGATCGATGATTGTCGTTGCCAGTGTGGGTTGCCGGTTTAGGTCGCCAGTGTGCATAGTGGTCGTTATCCACTATACCCCAGGGTCGCCTTATTTACTGGCCCAGGATTGTGTGAAGGGATCGAGAGCCGCGATCCAAATCCTCGAAGACTGGGTAACCGAAGAGTGGGGCGCCGCCGTCTGCTAGGCAGACATCATCTGCAATGATCAATCTTGCCATCGCCGATATTCGGTGATTAATTGTCGCGCTCTGTCTTTAACGGAATGCAGGAATGGAAGTATCGGGTTACTGTGACGAGAAGTTTGCACAGGTGCGCGAGGAGTTTGAAAAAAACTTCACCGAGCGTGGTGATGTCGGTGGCAGCTTCGCCGCAACGATCGAAGGCGAATATGTAGTTGATCTCTGGGGCGGACATCGCAATGCCGAGAAGTCACTGCCATGGGAATCAGACACCTTGGTCAATGTTTACTCCACGACCAAGACAATGACATTTCTGGCATCGCTGATCCTAGCGGATCGCGGTGAACTGGACCTGTACGCGCGTGTTGCAGACTACTGGCCTGAATTTGCCCAGAACGGCAAGCAGGACATTCGCTTCACTCATCTGCTGAGCCACAGTGCCGGTCTGGCGGGTTTCAGCGATGATTTTGCCCCTGAAGACCTGTTTAACTGGGATGCCGCGGTGGATGACCTCGCCCGGCAGGCACCCTGGTGGGAGCCTGGCACCCAGAGCGGCTACCACGCGGCGACCCAGGGGTTCCTGATTGGTGAGGTGGTTCGACGCATAACCGGTCAATCCTTTGGTCAGTGGTTCAAGCAAAATGTGGCGGAGCCGCTGGCAGCGGACTTTATTGTTGGGGTCGATCCCGCGGACTTCCCTCGACTTGCTGACATGGTGCCCGACAGTTCTGCAGATGGCTCGGTCTTCGATCAGCTGGATCCTGACTCCATGACCCGTCGCGTGTTCTCGAGTGCGCTGAATGCAGATGTCGCTAACAGCCCGGAATGGCGTCAGGCCGAGATTCCAGCCGGCAATGGTCATGGCAATGCCCGTTCTGTCGTCAAGGCGCAAAGCGCGCTCGCAAATGACGGTTATGCGTTCGGTCAACAGCTGCTGTCTGCAGCGGGCGCTGAGAAGTCACGTGAGGTGGTGCTCGAGTCCACTGACCTTGTGCTCATGTTTCCCATCAAGTTCGCCATGGGGTATGCCTATGGCAATGAATTTCTGCCGATTGCACCGAATCCGAACAGTATCTGGTGGGCCGGCCTCGGTGGTTCGACCTGTGTGATAGACAAAGACAATCGCACCTGCTTTTCTTATGTCATGAATCAGGCCAAATCCGCGATGGTGGGTGATGAGAGAAGCGGCAGCCTGTCCAGGGCCCTGTATCAGGCCATCTGACAGGCAAAAATTCGGTCACAGCACAATCAGGCTGCCCGTCCGGCTGCTCTGCATCTGGCTGGTGGTATGGTCTGCCGCGGCACCTGCGGATGACGTTGAACTGCCGCGGGTCATGGCCTGGAGCGCCTACAACCTCGGGACGACAGGCTACAACCAGGCGGTTGGCATCGCAAAAATGCTGAAAGATCGTCACCGCATCACGTTGCGGGTGGTACCGGGCAAGAACGATGTCTCACGGCTGCTGCCGCTCAGGGTCGATCGGGTCCAGTTTTCTGCCAATGGTGTGTCGACCTACTTTGCGCAGGAAGGCACATTCCAGTTTGCCTCTGAACGCTGGGGGCCAATGCCGGTTCAGCTCGTCATGATGTCACTGGGCCTTTCGAACCAGGCCGTTGCCGTGCCGGCCGACTCTGATATTTTTGTTGCGGCTGACCTGAGTGGCCGAAGAGTCCCCTATGTTCGCGGCGCGCCGGCAGTGAATGTGTCAACGGAAGCCATGCTCGCCTGTGGCGGGCTCACCTGGGATGACGTCGAACGCATCGAGTTCCCGGGCTACAGCGCAATGTGGAACGGCATTGTGGAAGGGCACATTGATGTTGCCTACGCCACGACGGTGTCAGGCCCAACCCGTAAGCTCGAGGCGTCACCCAAAGGCATTCGCTGGCTGCCGGCGCCACATGATGACGAAGCATGCTGGCAACGTCTGTTAAAAGTCGCGCCGTATTTTTCCCGGCATATTGCTGTGCGTGGCGCAGGGATTTCTGAGGACCGGCCGCATGAGGGCGCGACTTACCCATACCCGTTGTTGATGACGCTGGCCGACAGGGATGAAGCGTTTGTATACCACCTCACCAAGTTGCTGCACCTCGGTTATGACGACTATTCGAGAGCGGACCCCGGTTCCATTGGCTGGCATATTGATCGGCAGAATTTCACCTGGGTGGTGCCTTTTCATGCTGGCGCGGTCAGGTACTACCGGGAAATTGGCCGATGGGGTGAGGCGGCGGACGCACACAATAGCCGCCTGCTTGAAAGGCAGAAGGTGCTGGCCGCAGCCTGGGATGAAACCCTTGCACTGATCCGCGGTGAGGCCGCCGTCTTCAGCGCAGCGGAGTTACCGGATCTGTGGATGCAGATGCGGGCATTGCGGTTGCGTCAGCAGGGGTTTGACCCGGTATGGGAGTAACGAAGCCATGAACCGGGAAAACGTGAGAGCGCCAGAGACGGTCGTCCGTCTGCTGCTAATGGTCAGTGCGGTCATGGTCGTGCTGCTGACGCTTGATCAGTTGCGTCTCTTCGGGCGCCCGCTGCTCGACGATATCGTCGTACTGGAAACGCATTTTTACTATGCCTTACTGGGGTTGCTGCTGCCTTTCGCTTTCCTGATCTATCGTTCTAATCACTGGGTTGATCTCTATTGGCTCGACGTCCTGCTCGCAGTGTTGGCTCTCGGTTGCTGTGTCTGGTTGTTCCAGCACGCAGAGCCGATATTGGATGAGGGCTGGGAGTTCATTGCCCCTGACCGGGCGATTCAGGTCAGCCTGGTGTTGTGGCTGCTGGTGCTGGAAGCCATCAGACGGGCGGGCGGATTAGCGCTCTTCTCGCTGGTAACGCTCTTTTCTGTTTATCCGCTCTTTGCCGACAAAATGCCGGAGATGCTCTCGGGTATGTCGATCGGCATAAAAGAGACAGCGGCTTATCACGTGATGAGTATCGAAAGCATGCTGGGGCTGCCGTTTCGTGCCTTCGCTAATCTCGTGATCGGCTTTCTTATTTTCGGCGTTGCCCTGCAGCACACTGGTGGTGGCCGCTTTTTTATTGATCTGGCGTACGCCCTGTTTGGTCGGGTCAGGGGTGGGCCGGCCAAGGTCGCGATTGTCAGCAGCGGACTGATGGGATCCATGAGTGGCAGCGTGATTACCAACGTTGTGACCACCGGACAGCTGACGATTCCTGTGATGAAAGAGAACGGCATCAGGGCGCAGACTGCTGCTGCCGTTGAGGCCTGCGCGTCGACAGGCGGGGTGCTGCTGCCGCCGATCATGGGGTCGACTGCTTTCGTCATGGCAACGTTTCTCGAGATGCCTTACTACTCGGTGGCGCTGGCTGCGGCGATTCCAGCCGTCTTGTATTTTCTGACCCTGTTCATCCAACTCGACGCCTATGCCGGTCGGGAAGCGTTGCAGGGTCTGCCGGCGGAAGCGCTGCCGAGTGTCCGCCACACGCTTAGAACCGGCTGGTACTATCTGGCCTCATTTATTCTGCTGACCGTGTTGCTGCTGGTGCTGCAAAGAGAGCAGCTGGCTCCCTGGGCGGCGACAGCCTGCCTGCTGCTGGTGCATCAGATTTTCGGTGAGGGGTTCAACAGGACATCTTTTTCGGAACTGCTCGTCGCGACGGCGAGGCTGCTGGTGGAACTCCTCGTCATTCTGACCGGGGTCGGCCTGATAGTGGGGGCACTGTCGGTGACGGGGCTATCAGGCACGCTGATTAATGATCTGCTGTTCCTGGCCGGTGGATCAACGGGTGCGCTGTTGATCATGGGGGCTTTGACCAGTTTCATTCTTGGCATTGGGATGACTGTCACGGCTGCGTACATCTTTCTTGCCATTGTGCTGGCGCCGGCACTGATCGAGGGTGGCCTGAATCCCCTGGCAGTGCACCTGTTCATTCTCTACTGGGGCATGCTGTCTTTCATTACACCGCCGGTTGCGCTCGGTGCGTTTGCCGCCGCTGCCATTGCGCGGGCCAGACCGATGCTGGCTGCATTTGATGCCATGCGCCTCAGCGCAGTGATTTACCTGATTCCGTTCCTGTTTGTGATTGAGCCCGCACTGATTCTGGCGTCTGGTTTTATGGCTGCGTTCTGGCAGCTGCTTGAAGTGGTGCCGGCTATCTTCTTCATCGCCGCCGGCATTCAGGGTTGGTTGCCGGTACTCGGTCGGCTGAGCGGGCACAGTGCGCTCTCAATCATGACGGGCGGTGTCCTGGTCGCACTGCCGGACATGAGTGTTGTCGGCATCAGAGTGGCAGAAATCTGGTTCACACTCCCCGGTTTGTTATTGCTGGCAGTGGGCCTGGTCGCAGGCTGGTTGCGCCGCCCGGTTGACACGCGATCAGTGTAACCTTGTGCTGTTTGGCGCTGTCGATTCCTTCGTCACTCGTCACTTACAGGGCAGCCCGCAGGCGAGCTGCTACGCCGCTGACACCCTCGCCCTGCAGAACTTCCTTGGCTGAGTCGTGAGCGAAAGCGTCCCCGTGAGCTGGGGTGGCGCTGTGGCCGGCCCAGGTGAGCATTGAAACATCGTTGATCCCATCACCGATAGCGAGGACCTGAGACTGGTCGATGCCAAGTTCACTCGCGATTAACGCGAGGGCATTTCCCTTGCTGGAGCGGGGCTCGTGCACAGCGGTGACAGTCGTGAAGTCGAGCAGGCTGACCCTGCTGCCGTAACGCGCTTCGAGCAGGCGGTGCACATCTGACGATACTGCCTCGTTGCTGACGATATCAATGCCGGTTGCCCTGACGCCTGATTCATGGGGCCTTGGATGCTCCTCAATCTCGACCCCGGAAACGGCGGCGAAATACTCCGAGGCCGGGGTTTTACTGGTGACGAGAAAGCGCTCGTGATCGAACCACGAAAGACTGTAGTCATGGCTCATGGCGTAGTCATAAAGCTCTGCTGCAATCTGCTGGTCAATGGTAAAGGTATTGCGCAGTTTGCCGTCGGGTTGATGGATCGAAGCGCCCTGCTGGCAGATGAGAGGTTCATCAATACCCAGGTGCGCCGCTATCGTTGCGGTCCCAGGGTACATGCGACCCGTCGCCAGCATGACAACGACACCGCTTCTCTGCAGGGCTGCTACCGCTTCGACGATGTCATTGTCGGGTAGCGCGTCGTGTGGCACGCCGGGTGCCAGAAGTGTGCCGTCAATATCGAGGGCGACGAGTTTTACATCCTGTGGCATTGGGAATCACTGCTATATATACAAAGAGGCTGTATTGTCAGGTATCTGCTGCACGATTTCCTGTTTTTGTTGGCTTTCCTTTGACTGTATTTTCGCTGGGCCAAAGGTCTGATCATGGCCAGCGCGCGGGTTCAGGAGGCAGGCCGAACTCGCTGAATGCCAAGGTCGTCAATCGCAATGTAAACGAAACCATCCGGGCCCTGCCGCACATCGCGTACGCGTCCAATACCTTCGAGCACGGTTTCAGCCCTGGTTATTTGTTCACCATCGATGTGACAGAGCACGAGTTTTTCATCTTTAAGCGCGCCTACCAGCAAGTGGCCTTGCCAGTCGGGGTACTTGTCGCTGGTAACAAAGGTCATGCCAGAGGGTGCAATTGAGGGGACCCAGTGCCAGATGGGTGATGCGTAGCCCTTTCGCTCTGTACCCTCTGCGAATTTGGTGCCGCTGTAGTTGATGCCGTAGCTGAGGATGGGCCAGCCGTAGTTGGCGCCTGCTTTGATGATGTTTACTTCATCGCCGCCGCGTGGCCCGTGTTCGTGAGTCCAAACGTCATCCGTCAGTGGATTGACCGCCATGCCCTGTGGGTTCCGGTGACCCAGCGAGTAGACGGCTGGCACTGCGCCGCCGGGTGAGTCAACAAACGGGTTGTCATCGGGTACCGTGCCGTCATCGTGCAGCCGATAGATCTTGCCGCCATCGCGTCCAGGGTCCTGTGGATTAACATCACGCTTGCCACGGTCGCCAATGGAGAAGAAGAGATGCCCGGTTCCATCGAAGACTATCCTACTGCCGAAGTGATAGCCGCCGGTGGTGTTGGGTGCGCCCTTATAGATCACCTCAAAATCAGTCAACGCGTTGCCGACAAGGCGCGCCCGGGCGATCGCGGTATTGCTGCCTTTGCCATCACCCGACTTGTCTGAATAGCTCATGTAAAGAAACTGATTGACGGCAAAATCTGGATGCAGGGCGAGGTCGAGGAGGCCGCCCTGGGCTTTTCGGTGAACCTGAGGTACTCCGGTGAGGCGAGCTATCAGATTGCCGTCACTGAACCGAAGAATTTCGCCGCTGCGTTCTGAGACCAGCATGTCGCCATCGGGGAGCCAGACCATGGACCAGGGTATATCGAGGTCGGTGGCGACTGTTTCGAGCTCATAACGGGCACCGGCGAGATTTGCCTGTGTGAGGGTGGCGAGGACCATCACGATAACGACGAGTTTTTTCATGTTGTGGCGATAGTTTGACCTGAACACTACGCCTACGACCCCGGCAGCGAAAAGGATTGAATTAAGAGCCAGCTCAGTCGGTGCCGTGACGGCGTAAGCAAGGCTGGCAGATCCCATGGCTGACGGCCGGTAGGTCCCCATTGATTGCTGCAAGCTTTGCCAGGGCAGCGTCGATATCACACCAGACGCCGTCGAATTTGACCTGTTTGCACCAGCTGCACATCGTGATGAAGGCCTCACCCAACTCCCGTGTGAGCGGCTGGGCGAGCAGGCTGTTGTGCTGCTGTGGGGTTTCCAGAATCAGGCGAGAGGTGTGTTGCAGACAATCGCCATCGGCTTCGATAGTGAGCACCATCTCGCGTTTCATCATTGGGCTGTCGCAGCGAAAGCTGATCTCGCCCGGTAAACCGGTGTCCCTGACCTGGGTGTAAAGCGTCTGGTAGATCTTTCGGGTCTGCGGGTTAGCGATGAAATCCCAGAGAGAACGGCCTTCAAGCAGGCCACCGGTCAGATCATGCGAAGCATTAGCAAAAGCGAAGGTGTCCCACTCCTCGCCAAAGTCACAAAGATGATCGTTCTGATCAATGCTGTAGCTGGTGTGATTTGTCATCTTGTTTGCAGGTGAACGGTCTCAGCCTGATACTTACTGTTTTTATTTAATCACCGAACATTAAACAGGTCACCCTGGCCAGGCAACCCTTCTGGCTGGACCTGCAGGCGCTCAGACCCAGGCTGAGTGGAACCCGAAGGGTACACGTGCCGGCATGATGACGCGCGCGACAGGTCCTGCTTCAAAGTCTTCGGCATCAAGAATGATGCACTCGCTCTGACCGAGGTTCTCGTCGCGAACAAAACCAATGACCCATCCATCTTCTTCGCGCTCAGCACCTGGTTTCGGCGCGAACACGGGTTCGCCCCCAAGTCGACCTGCGCCATAAGGGTAATGGCAGCTCTGGCCCGTCTGCATGTCATAGCGGATGATGCCGTCGAAACCTGAGTCCAGTCTGTCACCGGCAATGCGCGCAGCATAGCTGTAGCGATAAGGCTGACCAATCAGGTCTTCGTTGATGCGAGCGAATTCGCAGCCCCATTCAGTGTCGAGCGCTCTCTCCTCAACTTCACCTGTCTGCATATTGAAGCGCCACTGATAGAGCATGGGCAGGTCGCTGCGGTCGCCGGGTGCGGGTCCTTCTTCATCGCCGATGGAATTGCGCTCTGAACGGCAGCCATCCACCACCACCCAGTCGCCGTCCTCAAAAGCATTAACTGTGTGATAGCAATAGCAGGTGTCGACGTCGAACCATTTGATTTTGTCGCCCTCGTCACCCCGTTTCAGAATGCCGAAGCGTGATCCATTGTCGGGCTCAAAATAGAGCATGCTTTTGCCCGCGGCCATGCGCTCGAAGTCAAACACACAGGGCAGGTCAAGCACGATGGTGTAGTTACTCGTAATTGCGCAGTCATGCATCATCACCGGTTTAGGAATATCAACGGTTGTCGTGTGACTGAGCTTGCCATCTTTGCCGATGACAGTAACCGAGCAGTAAGGCGCCTGCACGACGCTGTAGCCGTTGCCAATCAGTTCACCGGTTCTGGGGTCAATCTTGGGATGCGCTGAGAAAGGATTAACAAGTTTGCCTTCGTAGTCCACTTCGCCGACGGGGTCGAGGTTTGGCAGTTTCAGTTGGAAGGGGTAAGCCGCCTCCTGCAGAGCGAGGAACATGCCTGCATGAAATACCATGTGAGTGTTGGCGATGTTCTTGCTGAAATTGTAACGGGCGGCGAGCTCCGGGTCTGTCTTGAGGCCGTCCCAGATGATGTCACCATATTCCTGTTCGGCGAGGTGGCCCGCCGTTTCAACGAACCGGTTGTAATAGTAGGCCTTGCCGTTCTCGAACCTGACCTGGTGAATCATGCCGTCGCCCTGAAAGGGGTGGTAGGCGTCCTCCGAACTCACGAAAACGGGATTGGCGCCGATGCGCAGAAAAGAGCCGTGCAGTTCCTTTGGGATTTCGCCAATGACCTCAGGGCAATGGACATTGGTATGCTCCGTCTGTACCGGCGCGTAATTGCCTTTGAAATAGTGGACGGTTGGATTCTCAATCTCTGAGATGCGCATCAGGGTTTCCTTGGCGTTGGCTTTCAGAGGTAATGTAGAGAAACCGGTAACGTTTGCAAAGCTCGAGTCTGCCAGCGAGCCTAAGAAGCTGCCGCATCAGCCTTGACGCGGCGCTGGGCTCGCCAGAAGTGGAATGCTGTCCAGATGTTGAAGACAGAAATCGTCGCCACGCCCGCACGAATACCCTCTGCTTCCAATGCCCGATCACCGCCGGAGACATAATCAGAAATTGTGCCCACGAATACCGGCCCCAGCCCGAGTCCGATCAGGCCAGCGAACAGCAGATAGATGGCAACCGCCATGGCGCGGGTGCGATCACTGGCCAGCGCCTGCAGCAATGAGAAGTTGGGACCGTAGTAAAAGGTTGCGGCAAAGGTTGTGACGCCAAGCAGCGCGATCGAGAGATTGACGTTACCTACGCTGACAGCTGCAAACGTACTTGGGGTTGCGATCAAAAAGACGCTTGCAACAATCAGTAAGGAGGCACCAGGAGATCGCCCGTCAATCCTGTCGCTAATCTTGCCGCCCAGCCAGGCCCCGAGCATGCCGGCGATAGCCACCATCAGTCCAAGCTTAAGCCCAAGTTCGCCATAGCCAATTCCGAACACGCGGATATATAGGCTGCCGTAGAAGGCAGCGATGCCATAGGACACAAACTGGATCAGCACGCCGGCTGCCACCAGGTGCCAGTAAGTGGGCTGGGTCCAGAGTTCCTTCAGGGCCGCTATAAAGGTCAGCTGATCTGGCTGTGGTTCAAATGCTTCACGCAGCGATACGGAGCCGCGGGGCTCCTTCACCGTCAGCCAGACGATCAACCCGACCAGCAGCCCCGGAACGCCCGCAACGAAGAAGGCAACCCGCCAGTCGAAATTTTCAACGATCCAGCCGCCACCCGCGAGCGCAATAAAGGCGCCGAAAGGAACGGCTGCACCATAGACCCCCATGGCGCCGGCACGGCGCTCGGGCGGAAAGTAGTCCGCAATGAGCGAGTGCGACGCCGGGCCACTGGCAGATTCACCAATACCCACACCGACCCGTGCCAGAAACAGCTGGATAAAGTTGCCGGCTGCGCCGCAGAGCATCGTCATCACCGACCATATACTCACCGCAATCGCGATGATCTTTGTCCGGTTCCATCGATCTGCCAGGGCCGCGACGGGAATGGCCAGGGTTGTATAGAACAGCGCGAACGACAGACCTGTCATCAAGCCGATCTGTTTGTCGCTCAGGCCCATTTCCTGTTTGATCGGCTCGGCAAGGATAGAAATGATCTGCCGGTCGAGGAAGTTCAACATGATGACGACGAACAACACAGCCAGGACGTAATTTGCGTTGCGCGCCAGTTCGGCCTGGCTGGATTCCGGGTTAGTTGGTGTCGACACCGTGTGTTGCTCCCGCAATGTGTTAGGTTAGGTCTGCCTAGTCGTCAAAGCCCAGAAAGACAGCGGCTTCATCGACGCTCTTGCGCTCCGAGACGACGGCATTCGCCGGGAAACTGTCATCCGGCCAGCCCATCGCGACGGCTTTCATGATCACCTGACCTTCAGGAATATTGGCGTGCTCTCTTACCACGGGTGACTGCATGATGCCCTGGCTGTTAATCACGGCGCCCAGGCCCCGGGACCAGGCGGCATTCACCAGTGCTGTTGTCACTGCGCCGCAATCAAACGGTGTATCGTCGCTGTCCGCAAGCTCGCGGTCATAGGTGATGATGATACAGACGGGGGCATCAAACTGGCGGAACCCGCGCAGTACCCAGTCCTGTCGACCCTCTTTGTCTTCGCGGGCAATCCCCATGGCAGCAAAGAGTTGCTTGGCGACGCCAACCTGGCGTTCTCGATGGACCCCCTCAAAAGCGTGACCTATGCGAAACTCGCGCGAATGCGGTACGCCCGCAAGGTTTCTCTCGGTGTTGCCGGCACGAATGCGATCCAGTGTCTCTCCCGTGACCACGGTGAAGTTCCATGGCTGGGTATTCATGGACGAGGGCGAGCGCATCGCCAGTTGCAGTATTTCTTTGATCAGCGCTTTAGGAACCGGGTCGGGCTTATAGCCTCTAATACTGCGGCGACCAAGCAGGACATCATCAAATTCCACGTTAATACTCTCAGGCTGGGAAAAAGACAGTGTACGGTATTGCGGGCGCGAGCACTCGAATGACAGTCATTCCCGTCATTGATGGATCAATGACGGCAGAAGCTTCGGCGGCAAGTTTGTTTTGCTCGGTGGGTTTGCTTTTACTGATAACCAGCTGAAGAATGGAAAGAAAAACGCGGGGGAATAATCATGCGCCGGTTTGGAATCGCAGGTGCCGTGTTGTTAATTGTTGCGGCTGTTGTCTACTGGCAATACCAGGTAAGGATCAATGCACCGCTCAGAGCAACCGGTCCTGAAGCCGAAGCCGCACTCAAGGCCGAAATTGCTGCGCAGAACGAAGACGCCGTTTATCGGCCGCAACGCGGACCGCTGCAGGAACAAAGCAGGAATACGCTGAAGAATGTCTACTTTGGCGATCTGCATATCCATACCAGTTTGTCTTTTGACTCCTACATTTTCGGCAATCGACTGGATGTCGAGACCGCCTATAGAGTTGCCCGGGGTGAGGAGGCAGCGATTGCCACAGGCGAAGTTGTCTCGCTGACCCGCCCTCTGGATTTCGCTGCGGTGACGGACCATGCAGAAGGGTTTGGGCTGCACGAGGCTTGTGCGGCAGAAGGGCAAACTGAGGAAGGCGTCAAGTTGTGTAAAGAATTTGATGAACCTTCTATCGCGCTGTTCCTGCGGTTGCGAGAAGGTGGTGAACAGCGGCCGCCCGTGCGAGACCTGACAATCTTCGGTGATGATCCGGAACTGGCGCGCAGAATGTCAGCGATGACCTGGCAGCAAGTGCGCGCAGTGGCTGACCGCTATAACGAGCCAGGCCGGTTCACGACGTTCGCTGGCTATGAATACTCGCCACCACTGGCTGATACGGGCAAGCACCACCGCAATGTGATTTTTAAATCTTCGGTAACACCGGATGCAGCGATCTCGATGTATCACGCCGACTCCGAGATTGATCTTTGGCGCAAGCTGGAAGCAACCTGCCGGGGTGAGTGCGAATTTCTGACGATTCCACATAACCCGAACAAGAGCTGGGGCCTGGCGTTTGCCAGCGAGACTATTGATGGTGTGCCCTACGAACAGGAAGACTGGCACTTGCGTGCCCGTTCGGAACCCATTGTCGAGATGTTCCAGATCAAAGGTAACTCTGAATGTTCCACTGCTTTTGGTGCAGGTGATGAAGAGTGCGGTTTTGAGCAATTTTTCCCGCCATGTGATGCAGGGCAGGAAACGTTGTGCGTCACCTCGACTTCGATGGTTCGTGACGGGCTCAAGATTGGCCTCGCGCTAGAAAACCAGGTCGGCATCAATCCCATGCGGTTTGGCCTGATTGGCTCTACTGATACGCACAATTCCAATCCTGGCGATACCGAGGAATGGGACTACCGTGGTGCCAGCGGGTATACGGCCTCGCCTGCGCGAAGGAGGCTCGAAGGTGGCAGGCAGGGCAATCGCAATTCTGTGCAGCGCAACCCCGGCGGCCTGGCGGCCGTCTGGGCAGAAGAAAATACCCGGGAGGCTTTGTTTACAGCGATGAAACGGCGCGAGGTATACGCGACCAGCGGGACCCGGATTCGACTGCGCGTCTTTGCAGGCTATGAGTACGCATTGACTGATGAATCAGCACCGACGGTCGCGGCCCTGTATGCAGGCGGTGTGCCCATGGGTGGGGTGCTGCAGGCCAGGTCCGGCGCTGCCCCGCGCTTCCACATCTGGGCGATGAAGGATCCGGAGAGCGCACCTTTAGCAAAAGTTCAGGTGATTAAAGGCTGGATAGAGAACGGGGAAAAGCAAGAGGTAGTTTATGACCTGGCTTGTGCGAATGACGCGGGGGCTGATCCTCGGTGCCTGCCCGCCTCGACAGCGGTCAGTCTGGCTGACTGTCGTTGGGACGATAACGCTGGTGCCGCGGAACTCAGGACCTGGTGGCAAGACCCCGACTTTGATTCCTCGCAGAATGCATTTTACTACGTCAGGGTAGTGCAGAATCCGACTTGTCGTTGGACAACTGCCGATGCATTGAGATTGGGTGTTGCGCCGCCGGCTGATGTGCCCTCCACCGTGCAGGAGATGGCCTGGGCCTCACCGATCTGGGTGCAACCGGTCCAGGGTGCCGCCGGTCCTATGAGCTTAACAAAGTAGGATGCGGCCTCAGCACGATTGCGGCACCCGGAAACGTTTGGCGGAGGCACTGGCAGATGATTTTTAAGGGTGACGAGCCCATAAACTTTCAAGACCAGCTACCTGAGAAGGTTGATGTCGCCATCATAGGCGGCGGCGTTGCCGGCGTTGCAACGGCCTGGCATCTCTCGCGCCGCGGCCTTCGTGTTCTCATCATTGAGAAGGGCCGGGTCGCGTGCGAACAATCCAGCCGAAACTGGGGTTGGATCCGTCAGCAGGGCCGCGATGCTGATGAACTGCCGATCATGATTGATGCTATTCGTGAGTGGGAAGAAATCGACAGAACCGTTGGTGAAGGAATCGGATTCAAGCGGACTGGGGTTCTTTACCTCGCGAGCTCAAAAGCCGAACTGCACGGTTACGAAACCTGGCTTGGCGTTGCGCGCCCCTACCAAATCGATACCCGCATGGTCACCGCTGCGGAAGTCAGCGAGTTGGTTCCCGGTAACTCGTCGAAGTGGATTGGCGGTCTCTTCACGGCGAGTGACGGGCGCGGTGAGCCTTTTACTGCTGTACCGGCTCTGGCTCGCTGGCTGCAGCAGCACAACAATGTGCTGATTCGTGAACACTGTGCAGCACGCTGCCTGGATTTGGAGGCAGGCCATGTCAGCGGGGTCTGGACAGAAGACGGGCTGGTCAAAGCTGACGCTGTGCTGCTGACGGGTGGTGCCTGGTCAGGGAAGTTTCTGCGTAACCATGGCATTCGGCTGCCGCAGTTGACTGTCCGCTCAACCGTGGCAAGGACGGCACCTGTGGATGAATTCTTCCCAGGCGCTGCGGCTGATGGTGCTTTCGCCTTCCGGCGGCGGAACGATGGCGGATATACCATTGCGCCAGGCGGCTTCAGTGAGCATTTTGTCGGTATCGACAGCCTGACGGATCTGCGATTATGGCTGCCGGTACTGCGCGACAGCTTAAAGTCGGTGCGGTTGAAATTTGGTGGTGATCTGGTCTCGCGGTTGTTTCCGCGGCACCACTGGACGCAGCATGAAATTTCACCCTTTGAACTGACGCGGGTGCTTAATCCGGCACCTTCCGGACCTGCGCTGAAATGGATGCGAACCCAGCTGCAGGAAAACCTGCCTGTACTGGCCGACGTGCCATTCGAGGAAAGCTGGGCAGGCTTTATCGACGTGCTGCCCGATGTCGTGCCTGTGATGGATGCAGTGGATCCGCTGCCCGGACTGTTTCTTGGTACAGGATTCAGTGGCCACGGATTTGGATTTGGCCCGGGTGCGGGCAAGGTCCTGGCCAACAAGATTCTGGGCCAGGATGACGAATTCAATCTCAACCGGTTTCGCTACAATCGGTTCTTTGACGGTACGCCCATGGTCCCTGGGCCGGGGCTCTAATTCTTCTAAGGTCTCACGATGAACAAAAATCAGGGCATTATTGTGGCGGCGCAGCCTGAAGCGGCTGAAGCCGGCGCCAGGGTGTTGATGCGCGGTGGCAATGCCGTGGATGCAGCCATGACAGCGGCACTCGTCCAGGGTGTCGTTGACCCGCAGATGACAGGCATCGCCGGGTTCGGCAGTTGCCAGCTCTATCTGCCGGGGCAGGGCGTTCATACCTGCATCGACTTTCATGGAAAGACGCCGCTCGCTGCGACGCCAGATATGTGGAAAGACCTGCTGGAATCAGAAACGCGGGATGGGTTTGGTTTTGTTCTGCGGGGTAACGTCAACGATCTTGGCTATCAGGCCATTACCACACCAGGCAGCCTGATGGCCTACGGTGAGTCTATTGAAGCGTTCGGCACGTTTAACTGGAAGGATGTCTGTCAACCTGCAATCGAATACGCCCGCCATGGATTTGCGGTCCGGCCCCACATGCATTCGTGGTGGACGACGGGTGCGGACATGGGCCGAGTGGATGTCATAGACAGGCTGGCGCTCAGCGAAACCGGCAGATCCCTGTACTTCAGCGAGGACGGTTCCCTCAAGCGGGTCGGTGAGCACTTGCAGAATCCGGAACTGGCCGAAACCCTGACACGAATTGCAAATGAGGGCTGGGAAAGCTTTTATCGTGGTGATATTGCGGAAGAGATCGCTGCCGACATGAAGAACAATGGTGGTTTGCTGTCGAGTGAAGACCTGGCGCAGTACCAGACCACGCGAACCGAACCGTTGCGCGGCACTTACCGCGGCCTCGATGTCGCCACGAATCATCCACCAGGTGGTGGTGTGATGCTGCTGGAGATGTTGAACATACTGGAGTGTTTCGATCTGAGCGCGCTGGGTCACAACACGACGGACTACATCCGTGTCGTGTGCGAGGCCATGCGGGCGGCAACCGCCGACAAAGAAGCCTATGTGGGTGATCCGGCGTTCTTTGATGTGCCGCTCGAGAGATTGATCAGTAAATCCCATGCCGCGGCGCTCGCAGAACGCATTCAACAAGGTGAGCGAATGCAGGTTGAGCGATTCACGCCCGAATCCAGGGATACCACTCATGTTGCTGTCATGGATTCCGATGGCAACTGCGTCACCATGACGCACTCTCTTGGGATGCCGTCGGGTGTCATCACTTCCGGTCTGGGTTTCATGTACAACGGCTGCATGGGCGTATTTGACCCAAGACCCGGTCGCGCCGGCTCCATTGCGCCAGGCAAGAGCCGGTTCAGTTCACTTTGTCCGACGATGGTCTTTGAAAACGCCGTGCCGAAAATTATCCTCGGTGCACCGGGCGGCACACAGATCGCGATGGGCGTGCTGCAGGCGCTGTTGAATATGATTGATTTCAGGATGCCGGTGGTCGAGGCGGTATCGGCGCCCAGGTTTTCGGCGACGAGCAACGCCATCGACATTACCAATCGGATTCCCGCTTATCTCGTGGAACCACTTCAGCGGCAAGGTTACGAGGTCATTCGCGCACCCTCTTCATTTGGTATAGCGGCCGTGCACGCGATCGAGCAGACGCCTGATGGTGTTCGAGGTGGTGCTGACCCCGGACATGACGGCGTGGCCCTGATTGTTTGATCGGCGCTCAGAACACCATGCGGCCTAGGCTTTCCGCCACACAAACAGGTTTCTCAGACCCTTCGGCTTCGACCACAATTTCGTTCATCGTTTCGATCATGCCGCCTTTGATCTCAACGCGACGCAGCGTGCTGGTCGCCCGGATTTTTGTGCCGGCCGGTACCGGTGCCGGAAACCTGATCTTGTCAAAGCCATAGTTGATGCCAAGTTTCTGTCCTTCGATCTTCGGCCCTTCAGCCGCGGAGGCCACGGGCAGGTGGCCCATAATGGCGATAGTGAGATTGCCGTGGGCAATAGGCGCGCCGAATGGGCCTGCCTTGGCACGCTCGACTTCCACGTGAATCCACTGGTGGTCCATGGAGACTTCGGCATAGTCGTTAATGCGTTCCTGGGTGACCTCAAACCACTCGCTTTGAGAGGTCTGTATCCCCACCCGGTCTTTCATGATTTCGTAGGCGTTCTGTAATGCTGCTTCTGACATGGGTTCCTCCTGCTATGTCTTTTATCTTCTTGAGGCCGCCAATATACCGTTTTTTATTGTCTGTGGCCGGTATGCGGCTGTTGTGACGTGGTCATCAGTGTGTTGAGATAACCCGACAACAATAAAACAAGGAGAACAGCGATGGATCTTGAAGGTGGATGCTACTGTGGTCAGATACGCTACAGTTTTGAAGGTGAGCCTGCGAATGCCTTGCAGTGCCACTGTCGGGAATGCCAGTACATTACTGGCGGCAACCCGAACGTGATCGTGATCCTGCCGGAGTCTGGGTTTAAATTCACCCAGGGCGAACCCAGTTCTTTCACCCGGAGCGACATCGATAACGCTGTTACCCGGCACTTCTGCCCGAACTGCGGTACCGGCATTGGCACAACCTCTCCGAACGCACCGGGTGCTATGGTGATCAAAGTCGGTACGATCGATGATCCGAGCTTTTTCCAGCCTGGTGTAGCGATCTTCACCAAGGACGCGCTGAGCTTTCATCACATCCCCGACGATATGCCCAGCTTTGAAGGCTTGCCGGGTTGACCCTGGCACTGTTTCGAAAGTGATGGGGCGGCGCGCCCGAATACCCTTGCCGTTCTCTCAAAGCTTTAATGGACTCTGAGCTGCGTCAGGCCGTTTATGGGCGTCATTCAGCATATGCATGAAAATCACACCGAAGCATAAAACCTGCTACGTTTAATGCTTTCAACGTCTGCAGCAACAACGGGGAGTAATCAGCCATGTATGATCTCATAGTCAGGAACGGTACTGTCATTGATGGTACCGGTAAGGAACGCTTTACTGCGGATATCGCAATCAGTGATGGTCGCATCGCCAAAATCGGGGCGATCACTGAATCTGCTGAACGAGAAATTGACGCCGGCGGCAGGCTGATTACGCCAGGCTGGGTTGATATTCATACCCACTATGATGGCCAGGCCACCTGGGACCCGATACTTGCGCCCTCGAGCTGGCACGGTGTTACTACGGTAGTCATGGGTAACTGCGGTGTCGGCTTTGCACCAGTGAAACCCGGCGATCAGGATTTTCTTATCGAGTTGATGGAAGGCGTCGAGGATATTCCTGGTGCTGCCTTGTCCGAAGGCATCGACTGGCAGTGGGAGTCATTCCCTGAGTACCTGGATGCACTTGAAGCGATGCCTCGCGCGATTGATGTGGCGACCCAGGTGCCTCATGGTGCCATTCGTGCTTATGTCATGGGCGACCGCTGTAACAGTGACTATGCACCGACCCGCGAAGAGGTCGACGCGATGGCAGCGCTGGTGCGCGAGGGCGTCGAGGCCGGCGCACTGGGTTTCTCCAGTTCGAAGACGCTGCTGCACAAGGATATCCATGGTGAGTATATGCCGGGGACTTTTTCCGGCTACGACGAGATGCTCGCCCTCGGCCTGGGCATGAAAGGCTGCAGCAATGCCGTGTTTGAGCTCGTATCTGATCACCTGGGTGAAGATGAAGAGTGGGCCTGGGTGACTGAATTCCAGAAGCAGACGGGATTGACGGTGACGCTGATCGCGACCACTGCGCCCGCCTATGAAAACAACAAGATGTACAACCTGGCCGAACAGGCCCGCAGAGAAGGCCGCGAAATCCGGCCGCAGGCCGCAGGCCGGCCGACGGGCGTGCTGCATGGCCTGCAGTCGAGTTTTCACGCATTTGTCGGTCATCCGACCTGGAAAGCAGAACTGGCTGACCTTGATCATGCCGCGCTGCTTGCGCGGCTGCGGGAACCTGTGGTGAAAGCGCAGCTGCTGGCAGAGAAATCATTGATCAAAGGCGGCCTGATGCAGGACCTGCCGACCCTGATGGGACAGGTGTTCCCGCTGGGCGATCTGCCGAACTACGAGCCGCTGCCTGAAGACAGCGTCGCTGGCATCGCCAGGGCGCGCGGCCAGGACGTGATGGAAGTGATGTACGACCTGCTGGTCGACAATGACGGTAAGGAACTGTTTTACCAGCCACTCGGCGGCTACCAGGGTTACTCGCTGGACTGGCAGAAACAGCTGCTGGAACACCCCAATGTATTGTTCGGTCTTTCTGATGGTGGGGCGCACTGTGGCGTCATTGCAGATGCCGGGATGCCCACATTCATCATGACACACTGGGGACGTGACCGGACGCGCGGCGAGAAAATGTCGCTGGAGTTCATCGTTGAATCCCTGACGTCAAAAACCGCGAGAGCCTTCGGCATGTTCGATCGGGGTGAAATCAGGGAAGGCATGATCGCTGACCTTAATGTTATCGACTTCGACGCATTACAGCTGCATCGGCCTGAAGCCCTGTTTGACCTGCCCGCTGGTGGGCGTCGACTGGTGCAGCGGGCTGACGGTTACGATTACACCATCAAGGCGGGCGAGGTGATCTTCGAAGGTGGCGAGCATACGGGCGCATTGCCCGGCAAGCTGGTGCGCCGCAAGGATGAAGCGCCGCTGGCTGCAGCGGCAAGCTGATAATTTGCTAATCCTGGCGGATCCTCGGCCTGTTTGGGCGGTGGACCTGCCCTCAACAAAAACGCTGTTGCCAGGTGCGGGTCTGCTCTATGCGCGTCACTTTTCCAATCTTACTTGCCTTAGTGATAGCGGGTTGCGGTGAGCGCGACGCGCAGGAGGTGAGTCTTGCTGCGCTTGTTGCCGCCCAGCAGGATTTTGATGGTAGGCGAGTGATTGTAAACGGCACGCTGCGTACGTTCGATGAGCCCAGGCACTACTGGATCGAGAATGACAAGCCAGATCGAGTTGCACTCACGGGGGCTGGCGATCTCTCAGCCCGGGTCGGCGAGGACATCGAGGTGCACGGTCGCTTTCATTACGATCGACAAAAAGGCCGACGTGTTGAGGTTTCAAAGGTTGAGGTTTCAAAGATAGAGCGCAAGCCCTGAAGATTGACCTGGCGATCACGCCCTCGCGGCATTGCCACAGTGCCAGCAGGTCTCGAAAGTTGAGGGGTTGGGCTCAGTGCAACCAGCGCACGACCAATCATCGCCAGGCTGCGGGTCTACAACCTGACTGATCAACGTCAGTGCTGTATCGGCTTCCTCATCTTTCACTACCCAGACCTCCATCCAGGTCTCACCGGGCGCGATTTCGCCGGAGGCGCCCGCCAGGAACTCATTGCGAAACGTGAACTCGATTCCTGCTGCCCCGAGAAGGCTGCCCATGCTGCCGACGAGGATAGAGTTCGGGTGGGTGTAGACCAGCCTCATGTCCGATCTTGCTAAATCACACCGGTCAATGGAGACCTGATTTAGCCCCTCGGCACCCAGCCAACACACCAGGCCTTGGCAGGAACGTTCTGGTTTCGGAAAAGGGAACATCCAGCCGCTTCAGCGGTCTCATCGGCGTAGAAACGACAGTTAGAACAGAACTGTTGTGCCCCGGGTGTACCCATTTTGTCTGGGCGCTGCGCGCTGGTTGCATCTTCTACGTACTTCAGTGCGGCGGCAGTGGGATCCGTTGGACTGATCAGTTCCGCCGCGTTGGCGGTCAGATTGACGAGTGGGATAGTCGCCGCGACGATGGCAGCATTCTTAACAAATTGTCTTCTTTTCATGGCTCACCAGATCTTATGGTTTCGAGGAGTCGTACGAAGAGAGGCAAGATATGGATTTTAAAAGCAGCTGGAGTGGACACGCAGCTCAAAGCGCTGCGTCTGCACCGGCTATTTCAACTCGTTGTCTAACCGAGGAGCACCGCGCTGCGCCATGTGGCAATACGACGGAAAGAAAAGACCGGACTTTGCAGTGAACCCGAAAGCCGGCGA
>JAYQAI010000041.1:0-33404 GCA_038136715.1 Gammaproteobacteria bacterium
ATGCCCAATGAGCGCAGGGACCTGTCCCTCATGCTGACTCAGCATCTCGGGAACTGGCAAGGCTATGAGAACCTCACCGCCACCGAGAAAGCCGAGCTGGTACTCGCTACTGACGGCCTCCGCAAGGCCGAGCGCTTCAGGCAGTTCAACGCGGCCTGTGAAGCGCTGACAGAAACCGATCTCGGCAAACACTGGCTCACGATCAGGGAACTGATGGCTGGGGTTAAGGCAAGCGACCTCAAGGATGCCGAACCTGGTCCCGGCCTGGGACTTCGAATCCGTGCTGAGCAGATCAGGCGGATCGAGACGCTGACATGACTGGACCCGTCGTCGTCATCACCGGCGCCGCTCGCAGACTTGGAAGACGCCTGGCAGAGACCTTACACGCAGCGGGATATCGCATCGTGCTTCACTGCAATCGTTCGACCGCCGAAGCCGACGCAGTCAGCGCGGCTTTGAACCGGCAGCGGCACGACAGCGCCAGCGTTGTTCGGGCAGAACTAACGGTGCCGGACATCGACGATCTGGCGCAACAGCTGCTGACACCTTTCGGCCGAATTGACCATCTGATCAACAATGCATCCGCTTTCTATCCGACGCCTGTCTCCGGGATCAACCAGGCGCAGTTTGATGAACTGATCAGCATCAATCTGCGCACGCCGTATCTCCTCAGTTGCGCGCTCGCCACAGCACTGTCCGGCGGCAGCATCATCAACCTGGTGGACATTTATGGTGACAAACCACTCAGCGGTTATTCCGCCTACAGTATCTCGAAAGCAGGACTGGCGATGGCGACCCGCGCCCTGGCACTGGAGCTCGCCCCGGCAGTGAGAGTCAATGGCATTGCGCCCGGCGCAATCCTCTGGCCGGAGGGTGAATCTGCTGAGAGTGAAAACTGGCAGAACCTGCTCGAGACCATACCGCTGGGCCGCCTGGGAAACGCCGATAATATCGCTGATGCTGCCCTGTTCCTGATTTCGACAGACTATGTCACAGGCCACATCTTGACCGTGGATGGTGGCAGCAGTCTCAGCTGAGATCAGTCTTCGCCGCGCTCGCGTGCAATCGCCCGGTAACCAATATCTGTTCGATAACCAGCACCTTCAAACCTGATCTCTCGTACTGCGGCATAGGCATTTGCCTGGGCGGCGGAGACGGAATCACCCAGCGCTGTCACTCCCAATACTCGCCCACCGGCCGTGACAACATCGCTATCCACGAGCACTGTGCCGGCATGAAAAACCTTCGCGCTCGTCACAGCATCGAGACCCGTGATCAACTTGTTCTTCGCGTAATTGCCCGGATAGCCTTCCGAGGCCATGACAACGGTGAGGGCGGACTGCGGATTGAATCTGATATCCGTTTCAGCCAGCTTGCCTTCAAGCGCCGCAGAAATCAGATCAGCAAGATCTGAATCCAGGCGCGTCATGACAGGCTGGGTTTCCGGGTCCCCAAACCGGCAGTTAAACTCAATCACGTTTGGATTGCCTGCAGAGTCAATCATCAATCCCGCATACAGGAAACCCGAGTAGGCATGTCCTTCTTCTCTCATGCCATCGAGCGTCGGCCGAATCACTCGATCAATGATGCGCTGGTGGACTGATTCCGTAACAACCGGCGCGGGAGAGTAGGCACCCATACCGCCCGTATTGGGACCGGTGTCACCATCATAAGCAGCCTTGTGGTCCTGAGAGGAAGCAAACGGCAGACAGGTCTCACCATCCGCGATGACGATAAAGCTCGCCTCCTCTCCTTCGAGAAACTCTTCGATAACAATGCGGCTGCCGGCACTGCCGAGCATATTGCCGGCCAGCATGTCCCTGATCGTTGACTCCGCCTCCGCATGATCGGCAGCGATAACCACGCCTTTACCCGCAGCGAGGCCATCTGCCTTGATCACAAAAGGTGGCGCCTGATCCGCAATGAAAGCCAGTGCGGGTTCCGGGGTTTCAAAGACCTGGTAGTCCCCGGTCGGAATGTTGTATTTCTTCAGGAATGCTTTTGTGAAACTCTTCGAACCCTCGAGCTGGGCGGCGCCCTGACTCGGTCCGAAGCAGGCGAGACCGGCGGCGCGAAACGCATCAACGACCCCCCCCACCAGCGGATCTTCGGGGCCAATCACCGTAAGGTCGACGACCTCAGTCCTGGCGAAATCAATCAATGCAGGAAAATCCATGACGTCGATATCAACATTCTCGATACCCGCTTCCTGTGCGGTACCAGCATTCCCCGGCGCGACAAAGACTTTGTCGACCCTTCTCGACTGTGCGAGCTTCCACGCCAACGCGTGTTCTCGACCACCGCTGCCAGTCACCAGCACTTTCATTCTGACCTCCTGCTATTAACGCCACTATCAATAAGGTGCAGCCGCGACCCGGCTATCCGGCGACCAGTGACTAGTGCCTGAAATGCCGCATGCCCGTGAACATCATCGCCATGCCATGCTCGTTAGCGGCATCAACTACTTCCTGATCCCGCATCGACCCACCGGGCTGGATTACCGCAGAGATGCCCGCTTCGGCCGCGGCGTCTATGCCATCGCGAAACGGAAAGAAGGCATCAGATGCCATGACTGACCCTTCAACTTGCAATCCTTCCTCGGTCGCCTTGATACCCGCAATTTTCGCGCTGACGACGCGGCTCATCTGACCAGCGCCAACGCCAATCGTCATGAGGTCTTTGGCGTAGACAATCGCGTTGGACTTAACGTACTTGGCAACCCGCCAGGCAAACATCAGGTCAGCAGTCTCAGCCTCTGTGGGCTGACGCTCGCTGACCACCCGCAATGCAGCGTCATCAAGCAGAGCATCATCGGCACTCTGCACCAGCAGACCACCGGCAACCCGTTTGTAATCGATTATCCGGGACTGTGACTGCTGGTCTTCTGCCTGCACTTCAAGCACCCTGACATTGCTTTTCGCCGCCAACACATCAAGCGCTGCCTTCGGCACTCGAGGTGCAGCAATGACCTCAACAAACTGGCGCTCAATGATTTTGCCAGCGAGCTCAGCGGAGAGTTCACCATTGATGGCAATGATGCCGCCGAAGGCCGAGGTAGGATCAGTCTGGAAGGCCCGGTCATAGGCTTCGAGCAGATTCGCACCCAGCGCCACGCCACAGGGATTGGCATGCTTCACAATCACACAGGCAGGTTCCGCAAACGACTGCACACATTGCAAGGCCGCATCCGTATCAGCGACGTTGTTATATGACAGGGCTTTGCCCTGCTGCTGTCGGGCCCCTGCAATTGAGCCCGCGGGGGCATTCTGCTCGACGTAGAAAGCCGCTGACTGGTGCGGATTCTCGCCGTAGCGCATCGTTTCCTGCCGCTTGAACTGCAGGGTCAGCGTATCGGCGTACTCGCCAAGACTGGCAGATTCACGGTCGAAAGCTGACAGGTAATTGGCGATGGCGGCATCGTAGCGAGCGACCAGTTCAAAGGCCTTGACCGCCAGACGAAACCGGGTGTCGTCTGAGATTCTGCCATCGAGCTTGCGCAGCTCTTCGGCAACCCAGGCGTAGTCCGCCGGGTCCACTACCACGGCGACTGAGGCGTGATTCTTTGCCGCCGAACGAAGCATGGCAGGACCACCAATATCAATATTCTCAATCGCATTGGCAAGGTCAGAGGGGTGTTCAGCAACGGCCGCTTCAAACGGATACAGATTGACGACGAGCAGGTCGATCCCGACGATGCCATGTTCTGTCATAACAGCATCATCCTGCCCGCGCCGGCCCAACAGCCCGCCATGTATCACTGGATGCAGTGTCTTCACCCTGCCATCCATCATCTCCGGCGACCCGGTGTGTGCCGAGACCTCCGTCACCGCGTGGCCACTGTCCGCAATCAGCCTGTGGGTGCCGCCCGTCGACACGAGCTCAACACCTAAACCTGCCAGGGTTTCTACCAGGGGTATCAGTCCCGCTTTGTCAGATACAGATAACAGGGCAGTCTTTACCCACACGTCACTCATGAAAACTCCACATCAGATGTTTTACAGCAATCGGTATTTCCGCAACTTGGTCCGCAGCGTGCCACGACTGAGCCCCAGCAGGGTCGCGGTTTTACTTTGGTTGTTGCCGGTATGCTGCATGACGCCAGCCAGCAACGAGGCCTCAACCTCAGCCAGGACCATTTCGTAAAGGTTTGTGACTTCCTGGTCATCCATGGTCCTGAGGTAACTGTCGACCGCGGTGTGTACCGTTTTACCGATTGTCTGATGGTTGTCTGCGTCGTTCGGCATCAGGCAGCCAGGGGTCTCTTCAGCTGTTCGATCAGCGCCAGCTGCTCCTCAAGCCGGGTCAGTTGATTGAACTTTTGCTTCAGTCCGGCAATTTCAGGGAAGGCATCAAGGGCCCAGCCAACATGCTTGCGGGCAACGCGAGGGCCGGTGTAATCACCGTAGTGTTCATGCAACGCCATCACATGCCTGGCCAGGATACGGGCGACCTGCGCCACAGCAGGTGAAGGCCTGAGCGTACCCGTCGCAAGAAAAGCATCAACCTGTGCCGGCAGCCAGGGCCTGCCCTGCACGGCACGACCCAGCATCACACCGTCGGCTCCGGTTCGGGCCAGCACGTCTGCCGCTTTCTGTGGCGAATCAATATCGCCATTGGCAAGTACGGGGATATCGAGTTCCGCTTTTACAGCACCGATCGCGTCGTAATCAACCTGGCCTGAGAATCGACAGGCTCGCGTTCGGCCGTGCACGGACAGCAGGCTGATACCCGCTTCCTGTGCAATCCGACCGATAGCGATCGCGTTCATTTCATCCCGGGACCAGCCAAGCCGGATTTTCAGGGTCACGGGCACGCTAACTGATCCGACAACGGCAGCGAGGATGTCTGCCACCAGCGCTTCATCCCGCAACAGCGCAGAACCAGCGGCGCGTTTGCAAACTTTCTTAGCGGGACAACCCATATTGATGTCGATGATCTCCGCTCCCAGTTCGACGTTGGCGACAGCGGCGTCGGCCATCATCTGCGAGTCAGCGCCTGCCAGCTGCACCCAGCTCACGGAGGGCTCATTCGCATGGGCCAGTCGATGCCGGGATTTCCTCGTATCCCAGAGACGCATATCACTGGTCACCATTTCTGACACCATCCAGTGACTGCCAAGCTCATAGCAAAGTTGGCGAAACGGTCGGTCAGTTACGCCTGCCATAGGAGCCACGACGACGCGACTGTGATGGGAATGAGGACCGATACTCAGCATGTTTCAGGGGATGTCCGCGAAGACGCGCATCATACCAGTAAGCCCCAGTGATAGACACAAATTACCGGGGCAAAACGATCATTTCATAGCCGCTGGCATCAGCCCCGGGGTCAACCAACTCCAGCGAAATGCGCACCTCGGTCCGCGCGGGCATATACTTCAGGCCGCGCAGCTCACCACCAAGATATTCATCCACCTTAAAGATCCGGCTGCCAATCACCTGTCCATTCAGATTGAAAAACTGCAGCCGCAGCCTCGGGAATACCTGGCGGTGTTCTGCCGCATTGTGTAGCAACAGATCGACGATCAGCGCTTGTTCGGCTTCAGGGTGTGAGCGGATCACCACCTCCCGGGTCGTTAGATCATCCGGACTTCTGAAGTCAGGTACTTCGCAGAACAGGTAGGTACACGCCGTTTTATAGTAGCCCCGATAGCGCAGGTCCTGGGCGAAACGTTCCATGTTGAAGAACGCATACTGAAAATACCCAATCGCGACCATCAACAATATACCCGGCAGCCAGCGCAGCCACCGAAGCGACAGCAGTCGACGTTGATCCTGGACCAGCTCAGCAACATCGGGCTGGATGTCCAGGCCCGAAAGATCGAGTGGCTGATCAAGCGGGATATCGTCTGTCGCCGTGACGTCTAGAAGGACCGGGCTTTCAGCCGGAGCGGTATCGATCTCCTGTGACGGCACTATCTCAACAGGCTCAAAAGGCTAAACAGGAGGCAAGTACATCACTGTTGAATCAAATGCACAGCCGGTTGTTGCCTGCGGCACGGCAGTCACTTCGGCGCTCTGTGGCTGCCAGAAGCCGACAACGGCAGACGGTCCGGCATCGTCTGCTGAGGCCGCGCCAGTCTCACTTGCCGGCTCGCTGAATTGCACCAGATAACGCGGCCGCATCGCGGATTCAGGATCGGCTTCGATAGATATCCGCGGAGAGAGTGCAGTTTGCGTTTCTGGTTCTGCCAGCGCAGCCAGAGCATGCCCATAGACATCCCCGCGGCCTGGCGTTACCTGTTCTACATATTGTTCAAAGTTTGCCCAGTAGTCGTGTTCAATCGCCAGCAGCTCCGTGACGTCCAGCATAGGCGAGACGAAGTAATCCTCCGCCTGGAACACATGCATGCAGGCACCGCAACGAACCTTGCCATTAGCTGCCAGCAGCTGGTCTTCGGTGATGAGAAACGAAGTCTGGCACTCAGGACAACGCGTGATCGCCTGCGACATCAGGGCTGCCAAACCAACCTCATCCAGCCGCCAAGAGAGACCTCATCAATGAGCCGGGCTCGATCAGTGTAGGCTGAGACAACCCAGTCGCGCTGGGCATCCATGATCCCGGAGAGGATCAGTGTGCCTCCAGGCCTGGTCGCAGCCAGCAGCTGTGCAGACAGGTCTATCAGCGGCTGCGCCAGAATATTGGCAAAAACGAGCTCAGCGCTGCCGATCTCACCGCCCGGCATCCCCGTCGTCACGACCACCCCATTGCGACCTGCATTTTCCTGCGTTGCCGTCAGCGCCTGGGGATCATTATCGATCGCCAGCACCTCACGCGCCCCCAGCAAAGCAGCACCGATACCGAGCACGCCGGAACCACAACCAAAATCAATGACACGCCAGCCACGCACATCCAGGGTATCGAGATATTCGAGGCAGAGCCGCGTGGTTTCGTGCGTCCCCGTACCGAAAGCGAGACCCGGGTCGAGGTGAATCACAGCTTCCGCCCCCGCGGGCAGGTCATAACCACTCGGGCAAACCCAGAGCCTCTGGCCGAACTGCATCGGCCGAAAACGATTCAACCACTCCCGCTCCCACTGCCTGTCTTCCAGACCCGCAATGCCTGCCAGCTTAAATCCAGCCTTGTTGAGCCGCGCTTTGACCGCGGGCTCGTCAAGTTTCCCTTCAAACAGACCTGTGACCAGCACCGCATCCCAAAGTGGCTGTTCACCGGGCGGTGGTTCATAGATGGGATTGTCCTCGCCGTCTTCGACGGTGACCGAAACAGCGCCCTGTGCCCAGAACCAGTCTTCGAGTCCCGGTACATCACCGCGCTGAGCGGCGGCGGTCACATTCGTCCATACCGGGACCATCAGTCTCGCTCCAGAAAACGGGTCGACAGGCGTCCTGACACAAAATCGCTGTGGTTCAATACCTGGCGATGCGTCAGGGCATTGGTTTCTATTGGCTCGATCTTCAATTCAGCGAGCGCACGTTTCATCCTGGCGATGGCCTCTGCCCGGTCCTGCCCGGTGACAATCAGTTTGCCCAGCAGCGAGTCATAGTAATGCGGCACCGTGTAACCCGCGTACAGGTGCGAGTCGAACCGGACGCCCATGCCGCCCGGGGTCTGCAGCACGTCAACGGGACCGGGGCTGGGCATGAAGTGTTCGTCCTCCGCATTGATCCGGCATTCAATCGCATGCCCTTGCGAGTTGATGCTGGCCTGCTCGAGCTTAAGCTCCTCGCCCGCCGCAAGCTGGAGCTGAAGCTTGACCAGATCCAGGCCCGTCACTGCTTCCGTCACCGGATGTTCAACCTGAATGCGGGTATTCATCTCAATGAAATAGAACGCATCGTCGGCATAGAGAAACTCCAGTGTGCCAACATTGCGGTAGTTCAACCTGGCCAGCGCCTCAGCACAAAGGGTAGCCAACTGATTGATGTGCGCAGTGCTGATACCCGGCGGGGGCGCTTCCTCAATCAACTTCTGGTGACGACGCTGAATGGAACACTCCCGGGCACCGAGTTGGAGAACCTTGCCGTGACCATCACCGACTACCTGGATCTCAATATGCCGGGCGTCCTGCAGGTATTTTTCGAGATAGCAGTCGGCACTACCGAAAAAGGCATCGGCCTCTGCTGCAACTTTCTGCATGGCGGGTTCAAGCGCCGCTGGCGTCTCGACAATGACAATGCCCCGACCACCACCACCGTGACTGGCTTTGAGCAACACCGGGTAACCGACCTCAGCTGCGATCTGATGCGCATCATCAACATTGCCGAGCCGGCCAGTGCTGCCGGGCAAAACCGGGATACCCTGTTCTGCCAGCCAGCCCCGCGCCCTGGCCTTGTCTCCCATCAGCTCGATCTGCTGCGATGTGGGGCCAACAAAGGTGAGGCCCCGCTCTTCCACCGCGGCGGCGAAAGCAGCATCTTCAGACAGCAGACCATAGCCGGGGTGCACCGCATCGCAGTCCAGCGTCACTGCCGCTGCCAGTAACTGAGTGGCATTCAAATAACTGGTGGCACCAATACAGACTGTTTGGTCTGCCAGAGACAGGTGCAGCAGATCCTGGTCGGCCCGACTGTATGCCGCGACCGTTTCGATGCCGAGTTCCGCACATGCGCGCTGCACACGCAGGGCGATCTCACCACGGTTCGCGATGAGCAGTCTCTTCATGCGGCGTTCAAATCAGCGTAAAAAGTGGCTGGTCAAATTCGACCGGCTCCTCGTTGCCGACCAGAATCGCTTCGACAACGCCACCGCGGTCTGCCTTGATGTGGTTCATCATCTTCATTGACTCAATGATGCACAGCGTATCTCCGGCGTTGACCCGATCACCGATCTCAACGAAAGATGGCGAGGCGGGAGAGGGAGAGCGATAGAATGTACCGACCATGGCGGCCGCCACGACATGCCCGCGGGTCGCCGCCGCGGCTGGCGCAGGCGGTGCAACGGGCACCGCTGGTTGCTGCGACGCAACCGCCGGCGCCACTGCAGGCTGGACCGGCTGCACGGCGCCACCCCGACTGATGCGAACAGCGTCATCTCCTTCTTTCACCTCGATCTCAGTAATGTTGGACTCTTCCATCATCTCGATCAGCTTTTTTACTTTGCGAATATCCATTACTTACCTCCCTTCAATACCTGCACCGCGTATTCCGCCGCGAAACAGTAACCTGCAGAACCGAGACCGGTGATACAGCCCACAGCGATGTCTGACAGATAGGAATGGTGACGAAACTCTTCCCGGGCAAAGACATTCGACAGGTGTACTTCAACGAACGGAATGGATACTCCCAGCAGCGCATCCCGCAAAGCAATACTGGTATGGGTGAATGCGCCAGGATTGATAATGATAAAGCCCGCCTGGTCGCGGGCGCCGTGCACGAGCTCAATCAGCGCCTGCTCACCATTACTTTGATGGGCGGCAAACTCAAAGCCCGCGGCAGTAATAATCTGCTGCATTTTTTGCTGAATGTCGTCGAGCGTTTCGTGGCCGTAGACTTCCGGCTCCCTCGAGCCAAGAAGATTCAAGTTGGGGCCATTGAGCATCAGTATCTGAGCCATGCTTCGCCTCGTTTAAATAAGATTTTCTATATTTTTGCCGATTTTAGCTGTATTTTCGACGAATTTATCGATATTTTCACTTTCGCAGTTCATGTCGTCAAGGCTTGCAAAAAGACGAATTCGGCTAATTTCAGTAAATATTCATCATAACGACCGCTTTTTCGATTTTAACTGTGCTTTTCCCGAATTTATCTCCATTTTTTGCGGTGGATAGCAAAATCCGCGGGCCGCACAACCCTGATAGTGCACAGAAACGGTCGCTGCTTCCGCTTCGATTCTAAGCGTGACAAAGCCATTCAGCACCTCGACATACCCAAAAGTCTCATCGTCAATAAACTCGCCGCGAGGCAGGTCAATTGCCAGCGGCTCCCCACCCACAACCACTTTGAACTTGTCGCGATACAGAAAATGTCCCGGCGCAACCTGCCAGAATACGTCAACGCCCGCGGCCGTCGACACTGAACCGGGCCGAAATGCCTCATCCACCCGCAGAATTCCAGCATCATCCACAATCAGAGCATCCAGCCCATTCCCGGCGGCTGATTCGAACAGGCCAGAGGCAAGTGCTGTGCCGGGTAAAACCAGAGACGAGGCAAACAGAAACAGCCAGGTCACCCTGGCAATCGTGCCGGAACCATCATTTCCTCTGTCATTTGCGTTAGGATTCACGCCTGCACCCGATGCCAATGAAGTAACACATCATACTGTGACCCGATTCAACGTCCCAAGTTTCGTTCTGTTGATCATGCTTGCCGGTTGCACGCTACAGCAGCCACTCCCCGCTCCGGCCCCAAAGCCCGAAGCGCCAGATCCCGTGACCCTTTTGCTGGAACAGGCTGACGCTGCGTTCGATCAGGATCAACTGACCACCCCAGCTGACCAGAACGCCTTCGATCTCTACCGGCGAGCCCTCGAACTGAGTCCTGGCAACTCGCGCGCCCTCACCGGGATCAGCAACATCGTTGAACAGTACCTGTCATGGGCCATCGGTAACACCCAGCGCGGCAACCATCGCAGGGCGCGGCACTATGCGAGTAAAGCCCAGAATATCGACCCGGAGCACCCTTCAATCGAAGCTGTCTTCCGAATGATCAACGATCGGGAAGATGCCATTACCCGGGCGTTTCGCCTGGACCCGCTGAATGTCCAGCGACGCAGCGTTGCATCGGCGAGGTTTGAACACATGGTATCGGGGCTGACGCCGGAATCCTTCGTCACCATCTTCGCGCGAAATGATGCCGAGGGCCGCTGGCTCTACCAGCAGCTCAACAATCGGGTCAGCTTTCGGGTCCGTGCCAGTTTCGAGAGAAACTCAACACCCATGGTCAGCATCTCAGACTGATCAACGCACCAACGCACCAACGCTTCAGACTAACGATTTCCAGCCGAGACAGGTTTGGCAACGCTGCAACTCGGGTTAACATAAACCCTGAACATCGGATTTTCTGCATCGTGGACGATATCAGCGACATCAAGGACCAGGTTAAAGAGCAGGTGAGTGATCGCCTCGAGACGTCCAGTCTGTCGCGCAACATCGCCAGCGGCGCTGCCGCAACTGCTGCCGTGCTCTTCCTGCTGTTCGGCGGGCTCGGTTTCTACTGGAATTCCGAGCCCGAGATGTTCGACGTTGATACTGTCACAAGGGCCGGGACAGGTCTGGCTGGCACGCGCATCGTCACCGGCAGTCACACGGTTGCCACCATGATCGAACTGACGACCACACTGCTCGATAAGCGCGGCGGCTACCTCCACAACGACATCGCGCCCCCCAGCATCTTCATGGACAACATACCCAACTGGGAGTTTGGTGTGCTGGTGCAGGTTCGAGATATGGCGAGAACCCTGCGCAACAACCTGAGCCGCTCGCAGTCACAGTCCACCGAGGACACAGACCTGGTTGCGGCAGAGAACCAGTTCTACTTCGACAACAATTCCTGGATGCTGCCGGAGACAGAGGCCGAGTACCAGAAAGGCATCGATTCTCTCGAGCGCTACCTGCTCAGATTGGGTGACCCTGACCAGCAGTCTGCGCAGTTCTATGCCCGCGCCGATAACCTGCGGATCTGGTTGTCGGAGGTTGAAACACGCCTCGGCAGCCTGTCGCAGCGACTTTCCGCCAGTGTCGGCAAACGCCAGCTGGATACATCACTCGCCGGCGACACCGCCGCGACCCAGTCAACCACAGCGGCTGCCGAACAGCAGGTTAAAACACCCTGGAGTGAGCTGGATGACGTGTTCTACGAGGCCCGGGGGACAACCTGGGCCCTGATTCACCTGCTCCGCGCCGTCGAATACGATTTTCACGACGTCCTTGTCAAAAAGAACGCGCTGGTCAGCCTGCAGCAGATCATCCGCGAGCTGGAACCGACCCAGGACACACTCTGGAGCCCGGTCATCCTGAATGGGGGCGGGTTTGGCATGCTGGCCAACCACTCTCTGGTCATGGGTTCTCATATCTCCCGGGCCAACGCGGCGATTATCGACCTGCGCCGGCTGCTGGAAGACGGCTGACGCCGGCAAGACTTTCCTTCCTTCTTACATCGACTTTTTGTACCATTGGCGCCGCCCCACGACCTTTGACAGGAAAGGGCGTACCGCATGGGCGGGGCATCGAAAGACAAGAATCAATCCAACCGGAACTTTTTATGGAAAGCATGACTAACCTGCCGCCACTCATGGGCGTGCTCGGACTTGTATGCGCGGTCGTCATTTATGTCCTGATGACCCGCTTTGGTGAAGGCGATGAGAAGATCAGAAAAATCGCCGATGCCATTCACGAAGGCGCCATGGTGTTTCTCCACCGTGAGTACCTGATGCTGGCGATGTTCGCCATCCCGCTCGGGATTGTGATCTTCTTCGTACCGGCGCTTGGCTGGAAAACCGCAACTGCATTTGCAGTCGGCGCGCTCAGCTCAGCCGCAGCCGGATATATCGGCATGTTTGCTGCAACCAAGGCAAATGTCAGAACGACCGCTGCGGCTCAGGAGAGCGGCGCAGGGCCGGCACTGACCGTTGCTTTCTATGGTGGTTCCATCATGGGTCTGTGTGTTGCTTCCCTGGGTCTGCTGGGCCTTGGTTCACTCTACTGGTTCTTCGGTGGTGACCCCGAAACTGCTCACGCGATTCACGGCTTCGGCATGGGCGCATCCAGTGTCGCCCTGTTCTCGCGCGTCGGCGGTGGCATCTACACCAAGAGTGCGGACGTTGGTGCCGACCTGGTGGGCAAGGTCGAAGCGGGCATCCCTGAAGATGACCCCCGCAACCCGGGCGTTATCGCCGACAACGTCGGTGACAATGTCGGTGACGTCGCCGGCATGGGTTCAGACATATTTGAGTCCTACTGCGGCTCCATGATCGCAACGATCGCCATTGCCTCGACACTGGCGGTAACAGCGGAGTTCGGTATCTCAGTACTGGCACCAGAAGGCGGCCGTGAGGCACTGATGTCCCTGCCACTGATGCTGGCCGCTGTCGGCCTCGTCTGTTCGGTCATCGGTATCATCATGGTCAACGTGCTGCGCGGCATGGGTCCGGAGCGCGCACTGGAGCTGGGTCATCAGATCTCAGCTGTACTCCTGATCATTGCCGGCTGGTTCCTCACTGACATGCTGGGCGTGTCCACCGCAGTCTGGTGGTCAATCGTCGCTGGTACTGTCGGCGGCATCATGATCGGCATGGTGACGTCCTACTACACCTCAAAGTCTCCGGTCGTAAAGATCGCCGAGTCAGGCAAGACCGGTACGGCAACCGTCATGATCACAGGCCTCGCTGTCGGCATGCAGTCGGTCGTTATTCCGATCCTCGGTATCGCTGCGATCATCTATGTTTCAACTGATCTCGCCGGCCTCTACGGCGTTGGCATCGCTGCGGTCGGCATGCTGGCAACCGTCGGCATGACCATGGCACTTGATGCCTACGGACCAGTTGCCGACAACGCCGGTGGTATCGCTGAAATGGGTGGTCTCGGTGAAGACGTGCGTGAAATCACCGACGGCCTTGATGAGGTCGGGAATACAACTGCCGCTATCGGCAAAGGCTTCGCTATCGGTGCAGCAGCACTGGCGGCACTGGCAATTATCGCCGCATTCGTTGAAACCATGACAGTGAAAAACCCGGACTTCTCACTCGAGCTCTCCAACCCGACGGTACTGACAGGTATCTTCATCGGTGGCGTCCTGCCATTCCTGATTGCGTCCATCACCATGACATCCGTGGGTGATGCGGCCATGGAAATGATCGAGGAGATTCGCCGCCAGTTCCGTGAAATTCCCGGCCTGATGGAAGGCAACGCCGAACCGGACCACGCCAAGTGTATTGACATTGCGACCCGGGCGGCCCTGAAGAAGATGATTCTGCCAGGTGTCATCGCTGTCGCCATGCCAGCCGTGGTTGGCTTCGGCCTCGGTGCCCAGGCGCTCGGCGGCATGCTGGCTGGTGCACTGCTCGGCTGCGTTCTGCTCGCCCTCATGATGGCAAACGCTGGTGGTGCGTGGGATAACGCCAAAAAGCACATCGAGAAAGGTAATCTCGGCGGCAAGGGCTCTGAAGTCCACGCGGCAGCCGTTGTCGGCGATACCGTCGGCGATCCCTTCAAGGACACTTCCGGTCCTTCGATGAACATTCTCATCAACGTCATGGCTATCGTCAGCCTGGTCATTGCACCATTGCTGTAACCAGTTCACTGACACAGCAAAAGCGGGTATCGTGCAGACGTTACCCGCTTTTTTTATGCCTATGAGTTCTGCAAATCCCCTGTTGAATGAAGACATCACCCGCCAATCGATGCTCGAGATGGCGCACAAGGTTCCACTGGATGAGCTGGATGTCAGCAACTGGCACCTGTTTGAAAAAGATGCGATCTGGCCCTGGTTTGAACGCCTGCGCCGGGAAGACCCCGTGCACTATCACTCTGACTCGCGCTATGGCCCCTTCTGGTCCATCACGAAATTCGATGACATCAAGGCCATCGACAAGAACCACCAGATATTTTCATCGCAACCCAACATCGGCCTGGTTGACAGCATCACTGACTTTGAGACGGCCAGTTTTATCTCCATGGATCCGCCCAAACATGATGTGCAGCGCAAAGTGGTCAGCCCGGTCGTCGCGCCCAGTAACCTGGCCGAACTCGAACCGCTGATCCGCGAGCGCGTCTGCCGCATTCTGGATAACCTGCCGGTTGGCACGCCCTTCAATTGGGTTGACAGGGTCTCGATTGAACTGACAACACAGATGCTGGCAACACTGTTCGACTTCCCGTTCGCAGAGAGATCGAAGCTCACCTACTGGTCAGATATGGCAACCCGGGTCGACGTGACCCGTGAAGAACGCCAGAGAGAACTGCTCGCCTGCCTCGCGCGCTTTACTGAACTCTGGCACGAGAGGAAAGATCAGCCGCCTGGCTTCGATTTGATTTCAATGCTGACGCACGGCGAAGACACGAAAGACCTGATCGACAGACCCATGGAGTATCTGGGCAACCTGACCCTTCTGATCGTCGGTGGCAATGACACAACGCGTAATTCCATCTCAGGTGGCGTCCTCGCGCTCAATCAGTTCCCGGCTCAATACGACAAGCTCAGGGCTGAAACGAGCCTGATCCGCAACATGGTGGCTGAGATCATCCGCTGGCAGACGCCGCTGGCCTTTATGCGGCGGACAGCTCTTGAGGACTATGAGTTTCAGGGGAAGCACATCAGGCAGGGCGACAAGGTGGTGATGTGGTACGTGTCAGGCAACCGGGACGAATCCCACTTCGAACGCGCTGATGAATTAATCATCGACAGGCCGAACGCCCGCCAGCACATCTCGTTCGGCTTCGGCATTCATCGTTGTATGGGAAACCGCCTGGCAGAGATGCAGCTGCGTGTCCTCTGGGAGGAGATCATGCAGCGCTTCGAGTTTGTTGAGGTCGTGGGTGAGCCCGTCCGGATCCGCTCAAACTTTGTCAGAGGCTATGCCGAGCTGCCTGTTGTCGTGCATCCGTGCACATAATCAGGACGCCGGGCGGCCCACTGGCGGGCCTCATGTCGTCAAACTGACTTGAATGCGGGCAGTTTCTTTCGCACCAGCTGATTCTTCAGACGGACATACTGGGGCAGACCATCCCTGTAAGGCGGATAGTCTTCACCCTGGATCAGGGGAGACAGGTACTCGCGCGCCCTCGCGGTGATGCCGAAGCCGTCCTTGCTGATAAAGCTGCGAGGCATCATCTTCTCAACATTGGCCACCTTGCCAAGCGGGGCTTCGCCGATATCCCAGCGGTACGGCTTCGACCGCTTGCGCTGAATCACTGGCATCACCGCATTCTTACCATCAAGCGCAAACGTCACCGCTGCCTTGCCAACGGCATAGGCCTGTTCAACATCCGTCGCCGAGGCGATGTGGCGCGCTGCACGCTGCAGATAGTCCGCCACTGACCAGTGGCATTTATAGCCATGCTCTGCCTTGATCATGTCCACCAGTGTGGGGGCTACACCGCCCAGCTGGGTATGCCCGAAGGCGTCCTTCATACCAGCGTCGGCGAGAAAGCGGCCATCTGCATACTGGGCACCCTCCGAGGCAACAATGACGCAATAACCCACCTTGTCGACCGTCGCCTTCACCTTCGCTAGGAAAGCTTTCTCATCAAAAGCAATTTCGGGGAACAAGATGACGTGGGGCGGCGCAGAGGCTGAATCCCGCGCAAGGCCACCGGCAGCGGCAATCCAACCGGCGTGCCGACCCATGACTTCCAGCACAAACACCTTGGTCGACGACTCCGCCATCGACGCGACATCGAGGCCGGCCTCTCGCGTCGACACCGCAACATACTTGGCCACACTGCCGAACCCCGGACAGGTATCCGTAATGGGCAGATCATTGTCGACAGTCTTCGGTATACCGATGCAGGTAATCGGGTGCCCCATGGTCGTGCTCAGCTGCGAGACCTTGTGGGCCGTATCCTGGCTGTCACCACCGCCATTGTAGAAAAAGTAACCGATGTCGTGAGCACGAAAAACATCAATCAGGCGCCGATACTCGGCTGCGTTTTCCTCGAGCGATTTAAGCTTGTAGCGACAGGATCCGAACGCACCGCTCGGCGTATGCCGCAATCCGGCGATGGCCTTTGCAGACTCCTTCGAGGTGTCGATCAGCTCTTCTCTTAGAGCCCCGATGATGCCGTTCTTACCTGCCAGGACCTTGCCCACCCGCCTCGATTTTCTTGCAGTTTCAATAACACCACAGGCAGTCGCATTGATCACTGCCGTAACGCCACCGGACTGCGCATAAAAAATATTCTTCGCCAAGAAAAACTCCCGCAAATTGACTTCTGATTGGTGTGATTATAAATCTTTTACCGTCTGATCAATCAGCCAGTCCACAACGCCGTGCAGTGCCGAGACTTCACTTTCTCCCCGGCTAAGAGCGTCGTTATAGACCCGAAGCTGATTGTGTGCACTGGTACCGTCCAGCAGAATGCGCCTGACATTTTCAAGCTCCTGCTCGCAACCGAGAAAGTCTGCATCCTCCTCAACCAGCTCACAGATTTCGGTTAACAGCTCGGTGTAGCTGATGACTTCACCCCGGGCCAGATCGATCAGACCTTCATCGTAGGAGTAACGCATGGCTCGCCAGCGGTTCTCGTTGATCAGCATGCCGGCATAAACCCGCCAGCGCTGATTCTTGACTCGCGCGCGGTAGAGCATGCGAATGATACAGACCGTCAACGCAACCAGGCCCAGACCCTGCTCGAGGTTAGTCACGACGTCCATGATGCGGGTTTCCAGCGTGGGAAAATTAGCACTGGGCCTCAGGTCCCACCAGATCATGCTGGCATCTTCAACAAGACCGGCATTGATCAGAATCTGCACATGCCTCTCGTATTCCGCCCAGCTGGCAAACTGCTCAGGCAGCCCGGTGCGCGGCAGCGCATCGAAGACCGTCAGACGATATGATTTTAGTCCTGTTGGCTCACCCTCCCAGAAAGGTGAAGAGCAGCTCAACGCAAGCAGATGGGGCAAAAAGTAACTGAGCTGGTTCATCAGATCGATGCGCAGCTCCTGATCCTCAATCCCGACGTGAATATGCATGCCACAGATGAGCAGGCGCCGGGCAGCTGCCTGCATTTCTTCGGTGAGCGCGGAATAGCGTGCCTTCTCAGTCTGTTTCTGGTCATGCCACTTGGCGAACGGGTGGGTCGATACAGCGACCGGGGCGTAACCATAGCGCTCACTGACCTCGGCAATGGTATAGCGCAGTTTGCGCAATTCATCCCTGACTTCGCTGATCGAATGACAGACCGGCGTACCGACTTCTATTTGCGCCCGCATCAGTTCCGGGCTGACCTGAGTACCGAGCAGACGGGCACACTGCTTCATCAGCTCTGGCGGCGGGTCATTCACGAGATCCCGTGTCGACTTATCGACCAGCAGGTATTCCTCTTCAACACCCATGGTCAGCGCAGGTTCTAGAAACGGCATTCGAGCAATCTGGTTCTGTTGTGCGTTATATAATACCCAGCTTTGCCGACACCCGCTGTACCCATATGGCATCCACACAGAACACAATTCGCCGTCTGCCGACGCTGACGGCCGAGATACTGGGTGACAGTTATCTTGATTTTCTCCAGCAGCTCAGCGGGCCGGCATGGTTCACCGTCGCGGGCAGGGACACATCCAGGCGACGCGTCATCGTGACCCTGCTGCACGGCAATGAGCCTTCAGGCCTCAAGGCCATTCACGCGCTGCTCAGCGAGGAAATCGTACCGGCAACAGATCTCGGTATTCTTGTCGCAGGTGCGGATGCTGCCTTGTGTGAACCACTTCTGACGCACCGCTACATTCCCGGTGAGCGAGACCTCAACCGCTGTTTCAAACCACCCCGGGACAGCAATCAGGGCCAGCTGGCCGAGGCCATACTCGACCTGATCCATGGCTATGCTCCTGAGGCGGTCGTTGACACACACAACACGTCCTCACACAGTGAAGCATTCAGCATCGCCACCCGCCAGACCGATGCTAATGCCGTGCTCGCCAGTTTTTTTACTGATATTCACATCATTCTGGACCAGCGTCTGGGCACACTGCTGGAGCACCTCGACCCGGCCATTCCCGCTGTAACGGTCGAGTTTGGCGGCTTCATGGATCCCAACGCGGACCGGCTGGCACGAGAAACCCTGCACCGCTTCATATCGAGCCATCAACTGACCAGCACCAACGTCGATGCCATCAACCTGCTGACCCATCCAATTCGCCTGGAGACCCAGGGTCATCTGACCATCACCTACGCCAGTTCAATTGATGCTGCCGCAGACCTCACTATGATCAACACGATTGATCAGATGAACTTCAGGCGTATCGAACCGGGCACGCCCCTCGGCTGGTTCAAGGAAACAAAAGTGCACCAGAGCCTCATTGCCACGGACCGTTTTGGTACCAATCGCTATGACGATTGCTTCGACCAGACTGACGGTCTGCTTCGCGCCCGTGTACCCATGACCCTGTTCATGGCCACCACCGACCCGGTGGTGGCATCCGCCGACTGCCTGCTGTATTTCACGGCAGAACTATAAGTGCCGGAACAACAACACTCACTGCGCGATCTCAGCTGGGCACTGCACAGCGAGCCTCTTATCGACAGCAGTCACGGCCCTGAATGGCCGCCAGGTGAGTGGTTTCGTGATCTCGATCTGCAGGATCCAGCGCCGCCAGAGGGCACGGTGCCAACGCGACTGGGCTTGAGGTTCGAGCAACTTATTCATGACTGGCTTAAGGTCAGCTCAGCCTTCACCTGCCTGGAAAATAACCTGCCCGTGAGAACAGCCGAGAGGACCATCGGCGAGTTCGACCTGATCGTAAACTCTGCGGGCGTGATTGAGCACTGGGAACTGGCCGTCAAGTTTTACCTCGGCACCGGCGATCAGCGCGACCTGGATTGCTGGTTTGGCCCCAACCCCACCGACACCCTGGGCACCAAGCTGCGTCGCCTCGAGCAACACCAGATGCAGCTGTCTGCTCACCCAGCCAGCGCCGCCCTGTTGAAGGCCATGCAGATCGAGGTCGAGCGGGTCCGGGGCTTTGTCAAAGGTCGATTGTTTTATCCGCTGCCGCTGTTCCTGGCGGAGACGTTTGTCTATCCAGAAGCTATCAATCCCAATCACCATCGTGGCTGGTGGGCCACGCTGGCTGACTTCTGCCACCACGATCGATTTAGTGCCGCCGCCTTCTGCCACCTGCCAAAAGCAGACTGGCTGGCCGAGCTCGTGGCCTGCCCGCAAAAGCAGAGGAAAAGCAAAACCGAGACATTGAAGGAATTCGAAGCCTCGGGCAGAGAAACCTGGCACGTCGCCGTCCTGAATGAGAGCGGCACGGAGGTCAGCCGGGGCTTCATCGTCACCCCAGGCTGGCTTGCGCAGACAGCCTAGTCGCGGATTCTCACTGCCAGCACATCACAGCGGGAGCCGTGCAGCACGGAATTCGCCGTACAACCCAGCAACAACTGCAGACCATGCTGACCGTGGGTGCCAAGCACGATGAGATCAAATCCGCCTTTGGCAGAGAGATCGAGAATCACTGATGCCGGTCTGCCCTCGAGCATGTAGCAGCTTTCCTCAGCTAGCCCCAGCTTGTTCCCAAGCTCGGTCATCTTCTTCTTGTTCTCCTTGTGGACCCTTTCTTCAAGTGCATAGGCCTCGTCAACCCAGCTGAGACCGTCGACCGCGCAACTGAGCCCCAGTGGCTCTCTGACATGGACAACGTGCAAATCAGCGCTGTAAAGTTCCGACAACTCCTTTGCCGTTTCGACAACTGAAGCATTGTCTTCATGAAAATCTACGGCGAGCAGAACCTTCTGGTACCGGTTTGTCATTTCTACCTCCCTATCTGGTTTAGTCCGGTCTCAGCAGCAACGCATCACAGTCGAGGAAATCCAGGACCTTCTCCGTTGTGCTGCCAACAAACACATCAGTCACGATGCTGCGGGATACTGCACCGACGATGACCAGGTCAGCCTTGAGCTCAATTTCGAGTTTCTGCATGGCGTACTCTGGCGCCTCATCAATCAGCAGCCTGCGTTCGACCGGGATATCAAACTCGTCCGCCAGCACATCCAGCGCTTCCTGGTGTTGTTCCCGCGCATCTGCCGGGTACACACCAGACAGCGGGAACTGGCCATAAGCGTGAACCACGTAGAGCTCTCCGCCCAGTTTTTCCTCCAGCAGCCTGCCCTCCGCCAGGATCTTGTGATCAAGGCCACCCGGCTTGTGCCGGGCATGCATCGGGTCGACGGCCGCGAGAATCACCGGATCGTGCTTCCAGGTCTTGTTCTTGACCATCAGCAGGGGTGCCGGGCAGTGTCTCGCCATCTGCCAGTCATCATTGGTCAGCAGAATGCGGGACAATGCTGCGTGGCGATGGACGTGGTGGATCACGAGGTCTGGCTTGTATTCCTCAACCACCTCAACGATGGCCTTGAAAGAAGGATGAGACCAGATCGCTTCAGTCTCCACCGTGAGCCCGCCGTCGCGCAGGGGACCAGCGAGGAATTCGAGCATTTCCTTGCGCTCATCCAGGTATTCCTGGCGCAGCGCGGGCAGTTCCGCCTCTGAAAAGTAGTAGCCCTCAACCAGGTATTGGCTGTAGTCACAGGCGACCAGCTTAACGTCGAAATCGACGAATTTGGCCAGCAATTTCATCCGTTCGATGGCCGGCTGCTCTTCAGAATCAGGTTCAACAACTGCAACCACACGTCTGATGTCCTTCAAAGCTGGGCTGTCGATACGCCCTCCTCCTTGCCGCTGGCAACTGCTTGCTATGGTTGGTTTGACTATAGGGCCGCTGTTTCAACGAAAAATTGACCGGTATCAATTTTTCTGGAACTTTGCAGCCCAGTGCCCTTGAATCTGCCGGCAGTGAACTTACTAAGTGCGTGAAGCAATCCAGTTCGCCACTAACGGGAGGACAAAAGAGATGAACAATTTTGTTTCGCCATTTAATGCGTTCAACCAGCTCAACCGGGAACTCGGCCGGTTCTTTGATGACAGTCCACAGGCCTACCGGGTCGTCGAAGGGACACGCTGGACGCCACATGTCGATATCGCGGAGAACGCAGAATGCTTTCGCGTTACCGCTGATATTCCTGGCGTCAAACCCGAGGACATCGAAATCAGCCTGCACAAAGGTGTGCTGACAGTCCGCGGGGAGCGCAAAACCGACGAATCCATGGAAGACGGCAACTTTACGCGACGAGAGCGGTTTCGCGGTACTTTTTCCCGCCAGTTCAACCTGCCGGATACTGCCGATGAAGAAACGGTGAGCGCACGTTCAACCAACGGGGTACTGGAGATCACCATCCCCAAGGCGAAAAAAGCAAAGCCGATCAGCATCGCCGTAGAGGGCGAGTAACCCATCACTCAAGGAGGGACAAGCCATGACTACACTGCACAAACTATCTGATTCTGTCAGAGAATCACTGGATGCACTGGCAGAAGGCTGGCAGGATCTTTGGAACAAGGCACGCAATGCCATTACCCGCTTCACGCCTTCAGCCGAGGACGACCGCGCCGGTGCAAACCGCTGGGGCCTGCTCAGCGCAGAAATGCACGAGGGCGGAGATGATGTGACCGTCGCGATCGAAGCACCAGGAATGAACAAGGAGGACCTCGAAATCTTCATCGAGGGTATGAATCTTGTTGTCAAGGGCTCAAAGCGCTCCATGCAGGAGCGGACCGAGGGCCACTACCACATCACCGAGCGGGCCTACGGCCGCTTTTGAACGAGTTCTGCCGCTGCCGGCCGAAGTCGACCAGGAACACACCAAGGCCAACTATCGGAATGGCGTCCTGACGCTGACGATGCCGAAATCCAGAGCCACTGCGCCAAGGGTGATCCAGATCAGCTAGCTCCAGCGCTCGACAATGGGAATGCGTCGCCCGATGCCGAAGGCCACCTTGGATACCTTGGTGCCCGGACAGGTCTGGCGACGCTTGTATTCCATCCGACCAATGAGGCTGACAATCCGCTGGTAATCAGCCTCTGCATCCTCATCCGCCAGCCACGCCTGCAGGCGCACCAGGTCTGATGAAATCTTACGTGCATCACTCTCGCCTTCGACCCAGTCCCTGAAGCGCGTAAACGACGTAACGTAGTCCTCAACGTACGCCATGACGATGGGGTCCAGTACGGCATAAGGCAGCAGGCTCTCTTCGTCTGTCTGCCCGGGGCTCAGCTCCGCCGATGGTGGTTTCTGCCAGATATTCGCTGGCACCAGTGCATCCGCCGCTGCTATATCGACCACCTGGAACTTGTACAGGTCCTTGATCGGCGCATAGGAAAAATTCATGTCAAAGTGCGTGTAGTAGCCGCAGCCGCCCTCGGTTTTGTTGCCCGTCGACAGCGGCATGGCGCCGTAGGCATTGGAAAAATGCATGAGGTAGACATCCCGCAGGCGGGCCTGGATATTTTCATCGGCGAGAGGGCTGTAGCCGGCACCCGCTGATTTCCTCGCGACCAGGTTCTCATCACTCTCATAAACGTTAAAGTGCGCATTGAGTTGATCCACCAGCGCCTCATGTTCAATCGGGATTTCGTAGTCCCAGCAGCCAAGGTTGGCGTGCAGCTGCTTTGCATCTTCCCGTGAGTGATCGCTGCTGAAGATTGACGGCATTCTGATAGCATGGACATGCTCGGCACCAACTGCACGGCAGGCCAACTTGCAGACGACAGCACTGTCTACGCCACCGCTGGAGGCCAGCACCAGTTCGTCGAACCCGGACTTCTGCACATAATCGCGCAGGCCCAGCACCAGCAAGTCCTCGAGGGCGACCGCCTCTGCTGCCACAACAGCATCCCCGCCCGCCGCCGCATCGAGATCAACAATATCAAAAGAGTCTTCAAACAGGGTCTGGCTCAGGTAGCGCAGCTGCCTGTCGGCGACGATAAAACTCTGACCGTCAAATACGAGCTCATCTTGCCCACCCACCTGATTGACATAGACGATCGTCAGGCCAGCATCAGCGCAGGGTTGAATCTGTTGCAGCCGCTGTCCGCACTTGCCGTGGACAAAGGGTGAGCTGTTGAGTGACAGCAGCAGGTCAACACCAGCCTCCCGGTACCGCGCCAGCGGGTTACCTTCGTAGTGATAGTTATCAGCGCCCTTGTCGTTCCATAGATCTTCGCAGATCGCGATACCAATCCGTCGTCCTGCCACCTCGAAAATGACATTTTCCTGTCCGGGCTCAAAGTAGCGCAGTTCGTCAAAAACGTCATAGAAGGGCAGCAGCTGCTTCTGGTAGGTCAGCACCAGGCGGCCGCCGCAGACCACAGCAGCCATGTTGGTAAAGGGTTTGCCGGCCCCCTCGTTCCGTCCGATATAACCCAGCACGATGTGCAGATCAGCATCACAGGCAGCCGATGCATCGATCACTTGTTTCAGGACCGCTAAGTTTCGGTCGACATAATCCGTGTTGTAAATCAGATCCTGGCTCAGGTATCCGGGAATCGTCAGCTCGGGGAAAACAAGGAGGCTGGCACCAGCGGCCGAGGCCGAATCAATGCCTTTCAGGATACGCTTGAGGTTGCCGTCAAAATCACCCGGTGTCGTATTGATCTGGGCGATGCAGACTTTCATCAGTCTCGGGCCACGTAGACAAACCAGGTCAGGGCGAGCAGCATCAGGCAGGCGACCGCCTGATGAATACTGCCAAGAGACACGGGGACAGCGTGCAACAGCGTGAAGACACCCAGGGTGAACTGCACCAGGGTTACAACAGCGAGACACAGCAGCGGCAGCCGATGCGTCGGGTTCTGCCAGCCAGCAATAGCCAGAACGATCACACCAGCGAGCAGCAGAGCGCCTACCCAGCGATGTACAAACTGGATCATAGCGCCGTTCTCGAAGAAGTTATGCCAGAACGGGTTAATCATGGTCGCCGCATCAGCCACGAGCTGACCGTGCATGAGCGGCCAGGTATTGAAACCACGGCCCGCGTCGAGCCCCGCGGTGAACGCACCGAAGATGAGCTGCACTGCCAGCAGGACCGCCAACCCCAGCCCCAGCTGACGCACCAGAGGTTTCGCTGGCATCCGCCTGACGGCCGCCAGGTCCAGAATCAGCCAGAAGAGGAACACCAGGATGATAAGGGCCAGCATGAGGTGTGCTGCGAGCCTGTAGTGACTGACATGGGGTACATCGACCAGACCGCTTTTCACCATGTACCAGCCCATCAGCCCCTGCATTCCCCCGAGCACGAACCCAATCCACAGTCGTGGCACCCAGCGTTTCTCTACCCGACCCAGCACCAGGAAAGCCACCAATGGAACGAAATAGATGAGGCCGATCAGGCGCCCCAGCACCCGGTGACCATACTCCCAATAGAAAATATCCTTAAATTCCTCGACCGACATACCGCGATTGATTTTCTGGTACTCCGGGAACTGCCGGTATTCATCGAAGGTCTGCTGCCATTCTTCTGCTGTGACCGGCGGAATCACCCCCATGATTGGCTGCCAGTCCACCATCGACAATCCGCTCTGGGTCAGACGGGTCACGCCCCCCACCACAATCATGCAGTAGATCACGAGGCAGACGCCGCCTAACCAGATGATCAGGTTGCGATTATTTCTGTCAGTTGCCGTGTTCATTCTTACCTCAATCCAGGCTGGCGAGAGTTTATCGACCCGTATTCTCTCTTTCCACACGCATTTTGTTTCGCCGTACTTTCGCTTAACATCGGAATAAACAACTTTCGAATGTACGATGAGCAGACAAAGCGAGTTCACCATCTCCTGTCAGCAGTGCGGCTTAAATGACCTCTGTCTGCCCCATACGCTGACCAATGAAGAGATTGAGAAGGTGGACAGCATCATCAAACGCCGCAAACCCCTGAAGCGCGGCGACTATCTTTACAATACCGGCGACGAGTTTTCTTCGATTTATGCAGTCCGGTCTGGGTCAATCAAGGCCTTTACCATAGATACAGAAGGCGAGGAGCAAGTCGTCGGCTTTTATCTGCCGGGTGAACTGCTGGGCCTGGATGCCATCGACAGCAAAGTCCATCTGAGTACGGCGAAGTCGATGGAAACAACATCCGTCTGCGAGATTCCTTTTGATTCGATTGAGGATTTGTCCGCAACCATCCGTAATCTGCAGGTACACATGTACCGCCTGCTTAGCCGAGAGATCCGCGTTGACCAGGAACTGCAGATGTTGCTCGCGAAGAAATCCGCAGAAGAACGGATCAGCGCTTTTCTGATGAATCTGTCGCTGCGCTACCAACAGCGCCGCTTGTCATCGACACACTTCCGCCTGCCAATGGCGCGATCCGATATTGGCAACTACCTTGGCCTCGCCGTCGAGACCGTCAGCAGGACCTTGACAAGGCTGCAGACGACGGGGGTACTCATGGTCGAGGGGAAGGAGGTCGAGATTCTCGATCTCAATGCCCTTTGCAACATCGCGCATTCACGCACAGTTGCCTGAACAGATAATCTGTTACCCGACCTGGGTCGACAGGACGATAAGAGCAAGCATCACACCAAACAGAGTTGCTATGTTGATACCAATTTTCTTCATGGTTACAGAGTCTTCAGGTTGAAAGATCATCTGATTTGCCTCGTTTAGTTCAATTGGGTCTGAACTGCATAGCTTGCCAACCTGGGACCCGCACGCATTGACGCAGATCAAAGAATCGTGTGTCTCACCGACACGCCATCAAATGGACCCGCAAGGAAAGGGTTTCGCCTGTCAATCCAGCCTGGTTTACCTGCTCCTCACTGAGTGGTGCGAGACCCTCTGGTTCATCCGCAGGCCTCGAAATCGCGTACAATTAGGATGATCGGTCGGCATCTGAACCGCTGATTATGCTGTTTGCGCACTGGACTCTGTGGCAGCCTTGCGCACCTTTGTATTTCGACGAATTAATTTGGGAGATCCCGATGTCTGAACTGGAAACCTTCCGCGCTGAGACCCGAGAGTGGCTGGAAGCCAATTGTCCGATGGAAATGCGGGACAAGAGTTTCCACTGGGAAGAAGCGCACGAGTACTACAGCTCTGAAGACGCTGACCTGTGGCGGCAGAGCATGGCTGAGCGTGGCTGGATCGCGCCGACCTGGCCAAAAGAGTACGGCGGTGGAGGTCTCGACGGCGCCCACGCAGCTGTCCTGTCGCAGGAGATGCGTCGTATCAAGGCCCTGCCTGCCTCAACGGGTATGGGGCTCTCGATGATCGGCCCAACTCTGCTGGAGTTCGGTACTGAGGAGCAAAAACAACGGCACTTGCCAAACATCTGTGACGGCACAATCTCCTGGTGCCAGGGCTACAGTGAGCCTGGCGCGGGTTCTGACCTCGCGTCGCTGCAGACCAAAGCCGTGCTGGATGGCGACCATTTCGTCATTAACGGTCAGAAGGTGTGGACTTCGGGCGCCCAGCATGCTGACTGGATGTTCGCACTTGTCAGGACCGACCCGGATGCGGCCAAACACGACGGCATCAGCTTCGTGCTGCTCGACATGCACCAGCCGGGCGTCACAATCAAGCCAATCAGCCTGATTTCTGGTTCGTCACCTTTCTGTGAAACCTTCCTCGACAATGCCATTGCCCGCAAAGACGACCTGGTCGGCGAGCTCAACCGTGGCTGGACCGTCGGCAAGCGCCTGCTGCAATTCGAACGCTCCGGCATAGGCGGTCTTTCCGGCGCCAAGAACGAGAAAAAGAGCAAACAGAAACCGACGAACCCGCTGGTAGATACAGCGAAAGCCTACGCCGGTGAAACAGACGGCAGGATCGCCGACCGTGAAGCCCGCGAGAAGGTACTGAAACATTCCATGCAGGACCGCGCTTTCAAACTGACCGCACGCCGCGTCGCAGAGGAAAGCACATCCGGCAAGACCCCTGGAGCCACTACCTCGATTTTTAAGCTGGTCGGTGCCAACCTCGAACGAACATCGAAGGAGCTCAAGTCAGAGCTGATGGGCTTTAATGGCATCGGCTGGGAAGGCGAAGGTTTCTCCGATGGTGAGCTCTACGACACCCGGATGTGGCTGAACAGCCGCGCCGTGACCATTTACGGCGGCACCAACGAGGTGCAGATGAACATCATCGCCAAGCGCGTGCTGGGCCTGCCCGACTAGACAGCCCCTGACAACCCTGCCCTGAGCGGAGAGGATGCGATGATTGATGAACATGAGGGTCACCTCTACTTCATGACCGATCCGATCTGCTCCTGGTGCTGGGGAACACTGCCTCATATTTTTCAGCTGCGGGAAGTTTACGCTGAACGCCTCAGCTTCTCCCTCAAATGCGCAGGCCTCCAGGTCGGATCGCGCAAGCCGCTCAGCGAGGCTCATCGTCAGCAACTCATTGAGCTCTGGCAGGAGGTGGCTGAAACCACCGGACAGAGATTTGCCTTCGAACTGCCGGCTGATGCCGACTTTGTCTACCACAGTGAACTCGCCTGCCGCGCCATCCAGATCGCTCGTCGCGAGCTGGGTGAGGAACCCTGGCAGATCTTCTACGATCTACAGCACGCATTCTATGTTGACTGCGAGAACGTCGGTGCTGCCGAGACACTCTATCGCCTTGTCGGCAGCGACTTGAATCTGTCAGCAACAGACTTTGAGGCGCAGCTTCACAGCGACGCCATCATTCACGCCACTCGCGCCGAATTTACCTGGTGTGAAGAACGAGCCATCCAGGCCTTGCCGACTGTCTTCCTTGACCTCGGCAAAGGGCCAAAACTGGTCGCCGGAGGCTTCGCCACGGCGGACATGCTGATACAGGAAATCCAGGCGAGACTGACAACACACTGATCCGCGTTCAGCCACTGCAATCAGTCATGTTTCCTCATACAATAGTGATTTACTGCTAAGTCAATATCTTGAACGACCTTGTCCAGGGTCTGAGCCCAAAAGAAGATCGATCGACCTTCGCCTCGCTTAAGGTGAAAGATTATCGCTACCTGTGGATTGGCATGCTGGCCTCGGCATTTGCCATGAACATGCAACTGGTGGCCCAGGGCTGGCTGGTCTACGAGATGACTTCCTCGGCTATCGACCTGACCCTGGTGACCCTGGCATTCCAGATACCCCAGGTTGTGTTCTCCCTGTTCGGCGGCGTGCTGGCAGATCGCGTCGCAAAGAAACCCATCATCGGCATCACCCCCGTTCTGAATGGTCTGGCGACGGCCGCCATGGCAGCCATTATCATGTTCGGTGATGTGACATTCTGGGACTTCATCTGGGTCGGCGCACTGAACGGCACTCTCATGGCTCTGTCCGTACCTGCAAGGACCGCGCTTATCCCTGAAATCGTCGGCGAGTCACTGATGTTCAATGCGATGGCGTTCAACATGGCTTCCTGGAACATTTCAAGGATCATGGGGCCGGCCCTGGCGGGTTTCATGATAGCTATCTTCGCCGATGGCGATAAGACATCGAGCTACGGCGTCGGGCTTGTCTACTTCATGCTGTCTGCTCTCTATCTGGTTTCAGCCATCACGGTGTTCTTCATCAGCCATCCTGGCGAGCCGGTCAACCGCGACAAGAAACACCCATTGCGCGAGATGCAGGAAGGTATTGTCTATGTGTTGGATTCACCTGTGGTCAGCGGGCTGATTTTCCTGTCGATTCTCCCGTTTTTGTTTGGGCTCACCATCAACACCCTGCTGCCCGCTTTCTCGACAGACATCCTCGGTGGTGGCCCGGATGACCTCGGACTGCTGATGACGGGACTCGGCGCCGGTGCCATCATTGGCTCCCTCGCCCTTGCGAAACTCAGCAACCTGCCCTTCAAGGGATACTGGCTGATCGGTACCGGTGCGATCTGGGGTCTCCTCGTGTCTGGCTTTGGCCTGACGACCGACTTCGCCATATCAACGCTGGTGATCGCCTTAATCGGCTTCGTCTCGGCATTCAACATGTCAATGAATCGCTCGTTGATTCAACTGAATGTTGAACAACATATGCGCGGCAGGATAATGAGTATCGACATGATGACGCATGGGCTCATGCCGCTCGGCATGCTCCCCATTGGCTACATTGCAGAGACCGTCAGCATACCGGCAGGATTGATCGTCAGTGGCGCGCTGCTCTGTCTCTGTACCCTGGTATCCGGCGCCTTCATGCCAAAAATACGTAAGATAGACGTTGGGTACTAGCGCACCCGAACGACCGGGATAGAGTGTTGCTGCAGATTCTAGGATTTTTCTGGCAAATGTGCCTGCTGCGAAAGGGACCGGATGGTTTGCCCGATTCCCGTTTCGCGACCCTGTGCATCTTTGCTGTCTATCTGCTGGTCGCCGTGACCATCGTGACCCTGACAAGACCCCATCAGGCGTTTCCCGTCATCATGGGGACGATCGCACTCGGCATTGCCTTTCAGGCTGGCCTCACTTTCCTGCTTCTCGTCTTCAAGGGGCTGCAAACCCGCTTCCGCAGAACCTGGGCAGGGCTACTCGGGACCAATGCCATCATGCTGATCGTGCTGCTGCCGTTCAATCTGATTCTGCTCAATTCCGACAACGATTCGCTCAGGCTGTTCGCCGATTCAGCAACCTGGATCTGTCTCGGCTGGTGGCTTGGCATTGCCGGCTTCGTCTACCATCGCGCAGTAGAGATCAGCATTCTCCAGGGTGCAGCGATCGCTTTTTTGATAGAGCTGCTTGGCGTCTACAGCGCCTACATTCTGTTCCAGTAGGCGAGGCATCTAACATGCACATCCACATTCTCGGCATCTGCGGCACACTCATGGGCAGTATCGCCCTGCTGGCCCGCGAGAAAGGCTACACAGTCACGGGCACTGATGAGAATGTTTATCCGCCAATGAGTACACAACTTGCCGAAGCCGGCATCGACGTTGTCGCAGGCTATACCCCTGACTGCCTGCCCGACGGCACCGACCTTGTCATCGTCGGCAATGCGAATCTGCCGCGGGGTAACCCGGCACTTGAGGCTGTGCTGGATCAAGGACTGCCCTATACCTCGGGTGCGGAGTGGCTGGGACGGTACCTGCTGCAGGATCGGTGGGTACTCGCCGTCGCCGGCACCCACGGCAAGACGACAACTTCCTCAATGGTGGCCTGGATACTCGACTATGCCGGCTTATCACCCGGTTTCCTTATCGGCGGGGTACCCCAGAATTTCGGCCAGTCCTCCCGGCTCGGCAGTGCGCCCTTCTTTGTCATCGAAGCGGACGAATATGACACATCCTACTTCGACCGACGCTCAAAATTTTTGCACTATCGGCCTCGCACTCTGGTATTGAATAACCTTGAGTATGACCACGCGGATATCTTTCCAGATCTGGAGTCCATCAAGTCACAGTTTCACCTGCTGCTTCGCACAGTCCCGGGTCAGGGCCTGTTGATCTATCCCGATGAAGACAAACACCTGCAGGACGTGCTTGACCGCGGCTGCTGGTCCGAGACACTCGCTGTCGGGACACCCGCTTTCAACGCAGTGGCACTGACAGCGGACTGTTCCGATTTCGAGATCGTTATCAACGAGACCGTGGCCGGGAAAGTACAGTGGAATCTGACAGGCGCTCACAATATGCAGAACGCTGTGGCTGCGATTGCCGCTGCCCGCCATGCGGGCGTGGCGGCCGCAGTCGCCTGTGAGGCCTTATGTGAATTTCAGAGCGTGAAACGCCGCATGGAAATTCTCTACACAGACAGCAGCGTGACCGTCTACGACGACTTCGCCCATCACCCGACAGCTATTGCAACGACACTGGCTGGCCTGCGGGCCCGGGTCGGAGGGGACTTCATTCGCGCTATCATCGAACCGGCATCGCACACCATGAGAAAGGGCACCCACCAGCATCAGCTCCTGCAAAGCGCTGCTGACGCTGACGAGGTGATCTGGTTCCAACCAGCAAACGCCAACTGGGACATGTCCACACTGGTCGCTGGCCACTCGACCATCGAAGGGGAGCTTGGCACGCTGGCACAACGCGCCGTTGCGCTGCCAGCTGACAGGCCGACGCATCTGGTGATTATGAGCAACGGCTCTTTCCAGGGCCTCCACCGCCAGATCGTCGATCATTTCAACGATCGCTGAAGGACAGATGCGCGAGACAGAATTGTTTGAGCCCGTCAGGGACTATCTGCAGCAACAGGGCTTCGCCGTTGCCGCCGAAGTGCGTCACTGCGACGTCGCTGCCAGGAAGGACGATGAACTCGTTATTATCGAGCTGAAGACCTCACTCAATCTCACCCTGGTTGGGCAGGCTGTGCGGCGCCAGTCTGTTGCCGATGCGGTTTACGTGGCGATCCCTGAACCGAAACGAATCACCAAGACGCTGAAGCAGTCACAGAGAGTCCTCGCTCGCCTCGGCCTGGGACTGCTGACCATCCGTTTTGGCCCACTGCGGACTTCGGTCAACTGTCGACTCGAACCGTCGTATCGTGGTCGCCTTGACCGCCGTGAACGCAACCGCATTCTCAAGGAAATGGAAGGCCGCAGCCTGCAACTGAACACGGGCGGCATGAACAACCTGCCAATCGTCACAGCCTATCGTGAGCAGGCCATTACGCTGGCCAGCATTCTGTCTATCAGGGGCAGCTGCAGTGTGGGTGAGCTGAAGCCCATTACCGGCGACAAGACCACAGCTATTCTTTACAAGAACCACTACGGCTGGTTCATCCGCGAAGGTCGGGGCCGCTATGCCCTGTCGCCAGCTGGTGCTGATGCTTTGCGCGAGTATCCCGAACTGGTGGCGCTGGCACTGCCTCTCGCCGCGCAGGTGGACGAGAATAAGCCCGCTTGACCCGCCACAGTGCTTCTTCAATACTGCCTGCAATACATCGCTGTCATGACGCGCGATAATGGCTGTCAGGGACGACACAGATTATTTCATCTCCAGCGCTTACCTGAACTGGATATACGCCATCTGCCAAGAAGAGCCGTCGCTGCGCTCTCTCGCCGACCGCATTTTGCCACTGTCCAGTCCCGATATCACCGGGCATTCCATCAGCTGGTCTGGCCTCACAGATCTGCTCTTTAATATCGAACTCCTGCTCGGCCCCGCGGAACTCGAGAAGGCCGGTCGAGACAGCTGGCGTTCAACGCCGCTGCGTGAACTGGCCCAGGCAGCGAGTCTCGTGTACCGGCCGCTCGACCAGCTATTGGCAATGTATGGTCACAGCGGGTACGTACCTCAGGTCTACCCATTGCAGAGCGAAGTCGAGCAGACAGACGAGCACCACGCGCAGATCACGCTGAAGATGCAACCAGACGCTGTCCCCTGTCATGCATTCTTTGCATTCATTACGGGGCAAATCAGGCAACTAACGGTCGCCATGGCCTGGCCCGCTGCCGATGTCACAGTGCTGCGCGCCGGAACGTCGATCCGCTACACGATAGCCCTGCCACAACAGAATAAAAAACCGCTGCAAAATCAGGGAGAGCAGCAAACACTTGCCTCACGCTCAATCGCAACCAGCTTGTTGCGCCAGCACCAGGATCTGCTGCATCAGCAGCACCTGTTGACCGAGTTGTCACTCAAGTCCGAGCGGCAAACTGCCAAGCCACAATCAACATCATGGCACGACGTCCAAATGCTGGCTGCCCGGCTGGCCGACGCCGTGCTGATCGTCGACCATCAGCAACTGATCTGCTTTGCCAATCCCGCGGCAGAATCCCTCCTTGGCCAAATGGCCGGGACGCTTAAAGGCCAGTCGGTCCATCGTTGGCTGGCGAACCAGTCAGGCACACAACTGTCAGCAGATTTGCTCATGACCAGTACGCCAATGGCACTGACTGTGCGGCGGAATCACGGCGAGCCGCTACCCGTCCTGGCTTCTTTCAGCGGGCTGTCGACGAACGGCCACAACATGACCTTCGTCCTCCTGCGGGACAACAAGCTGGCTTCAGACCAGGCAGACCGGCTGGCTCTGCTCGAGCGCAGCCTGCGTGCTG
>JAYQAI010000042.1:0-1878 GCA_038136715.1 Gammaproteobacteria bacterium
CGGCCGTCGCGCATGGGCAGGGTAAACCGGTTTACATTTCCTGGACACTTACCGAAGAACCTGGCGGTGGACTGCGCAGTGGTGAAACTGTGACTGAGGCCTATAACAGGGTTGCTCACCTTGACGTCGCGGGTTTTATGTTCAACTGCACCATGCCCGAAGCGATTGAAGCCGCCCTGCGAGAACTGCGTCAGCTGACCGACAAGCCGCTGGGCTGCTACCCAAACAGGACAGCTGAGGTGCCGGAGGGCTGGACGCTCGACAATGAGCTGAGCGCGAAGCGCCGCACCGATCTGACGACAGACTATTTTGTTACGACCTGTTTTCATTGCATCGACGAAGGCGCCAGCATCGTCGGTGGCTGTTGTGGTATTGGCCCTGAAGATATTGCTGCGTTGGCTGAAGCCCTGGAAGCCAGGCAGGCCTGATCAGGCTGTCGCTATTGCGCGATTAGCGCTGAGCGCCCTGATAGTTTAGCGCACTGTAGACCGGGACGTTCGCGGCCGGCAGCGGTGTTACGCCACGAATCAGATCGGCGGCTTTCTCAGCCAGCATGATCGTTGGTGCATTCAGGTTGCCGCTGACGATGGTTGGCATGATTGATGAATCGACGATCCTGAGCCCGTCAACTTCATGCACGCGGCAGTTACCGTCGACAACCGCCAGATCGTCACCGCCCATCTTGCAGGTACACGAGGGGTGGTAGGCTGATTCAACTGCGTCCTTAAGGAAGTGGTCGAGTTCAGTATCTGTCTGGACACTGCTGCCCGGTGAAATTTCTTCACCGCGAAACGGCGCGAAGGCCTCCTGGGCGAAAACTTCACGAGTCAATCGTACGGCTGCGCGAAACTCCTGCCAGTCCTCTGCGTGAGACATGTAGTTGAAACAGATTCTGGGTGTGTCAGCCGGCTCAGCGGAGCGCAGCCTGACCCAACCCCGGCTTTTCGAGCGCATGGAACCAACGTGGGCCTGGAACCCGTGAGCTTTGATTGGACTCTGGCCATCGTAGCGCACTGCCATTGGAAAGAAGTGATACTGCAGGTCAGGGTGGGGAACGCCCGCCCGGCTGCGGATAAACCCGCCGGCTTCAAAATGGTTGGTTGCACCGTGTCCTGTGCGCGTTAACAGCCACTGCGCACCCACCGCGGCCTTGCCCAGCAGGTTGTAGTAGCGATACATCGAGACTGGTTGTGTGCACGCCATCTGCAGGTAGATTTCGAGGTGGTCCTGCAGGTTCTCACCAACGCCGGGCAGGTGCTGCCGCAGCGGTATGCCATGCTCTGCCAGTTGATCGGCCGGTCCGAGGCCAGAGAGCATCAGCAGTTGCGGGTTATTGATGGGGCCACCGCAGAGGATAACCTCGCGTTCTGCCCGTGCCTGTGTCTCGCGCCCTCGATGTTTGAAGGCGACGCCAGTGACACGTTTGTTATCCCGGCCGTCGAAAGTGAGCGAGCTGGCAACAGCCCGGGTCAGTATGGTGAGATTTGGCCGTGTCCGTGCGGGTTTCAGGTAGGCTTCCGCGGTTGAATGTCGGATGCCTTTTAGTGTGGTTCGATCCATCGGGCCGAAACCTTCCTGCTGATAGCCGTTCAGGTCTTGCGTATGCGGGTAACCTGCCTGTTGCCCTGCTTCGATAAAGGCTCTAGCCAGCGGGTTGTGACATCGTCCGAGCTCAATAGAAAGTGGCCCGGCATCGCCGTGATAGTCGTTGCCGCCGTCCTCGCGGGTCGAGGACTTCTTGAAGTAAGGCAGGCAGTGCTGGTAGTCCCAGTGAGCGAGACTCTTATCCTCAGCAGCCCAGCGGTCGTAGTCGAGCGCATTACCGCGGATATAGACCTGGCCATTGATGGAGGAAGATCCGCCGAGCACGCGACCGCG
>JAYQAI010000042.1:1978-30964 GCA_038136715.1 Gammaproteobacteria bacterium
CGTGGTGGGAGATTCTACAGCGAACGGGCAAGGGGGTGTTATGACCAGCTAGCGATCCTGACGCTGGCCGGGTCCGCCATAAGGGCAACGGTTCGCACCTGTGGCCAGGGTGTGAAAGTTCATACCGAACTGCCACAATGAATGTCTCACCGGGCGCGGGTAGTTATTGTTTGAATGATGCGTAGTGCAGCCATGTTAGGGATGCTGGCAATAGTGTCGCTGCTGGCGTCCGCGTCTGATGCGAGGGAGGAACAGCGCATGCGCAAAGCCCTGTTTGTCATCATGGACGGTATTCCGCCTGATGTGATCGAGCGGGTAGAGACACCGCACCTTGATACTATCGCCGGCGAGCGTGGTTACGCGAGAGCCTATGTCGGCGGTGAAGTGGGTGGCGAATCCGAGAGCCCAACGATTTCAGCCGTCAGTTACCAGAGCCTGCTTACCGGCACCTGGGCCAATAAGCATAATGTCTGGGACAACCGGGTTGAGCATCCCGACTATCGCTACTGGGACATCTTCAGAATTGCCAAGAATCACGACCCGGCGCTCCGGACCGCTGTCTTTTCAACCTGGGAGGATAACCGGACGCGGCTCATCGGCGATGGCCTTGCAGCGGCGGGCGGCTTCAAGCTTGATCACTATGTTGATGGGCTTGAGAACGACCGCAAACAGTTTCCTGTCAAGCCGCACTCCGGTCACATCCGCGAGATTGATGCTCATGTTGCTGCAGAAGCTTCATCCCACATTCGCGCCCAGGGGCCCGACCTGACCTGGGTCTACTTTCAGTACACTGACGACATCGGCCACCGCTTTGGCGATGGGCCGGAACAGGACGATGCCGTTCACTTCACCGATGGTTTGGTCGGGCAGCTCTGGCGGGCTGTCGAGACGCGTCAGTCCACCTACGACGAAGACTGGCTCGTCGTTGTGACGACAGATCATGGCCGTACCAGCGACGACGGGAAAAACCACGGTGGCCAGAGTGACAGGGAACGGGCCACCTGGATCGTGTCTAACAGCGCCTGTCTTGGTGACCGATTTGCTGATCGACCGGGTATCGTCGATATTCTGCCGTCGATAGTTGATCATCTGGAATTGCGCATACCGGCGCCAGTCGCAGCACAGCTGGACGGCCGCAGTTTTCTGACCTGCAGCGACGCATAACGCCGCGCAAACGTGCAAGCGGTGACGAGACAAGGCGCCCGGCCAGTCTCACTATTAAAGCTATAGAAAACAGTGGGTTATAGGTGATGCCCGGTGTCGTTTCCATGCATAATCTTGTCGTAAATCTGCACAACAGTGGCCAGTCGCTGTATCACAATCAGAGCAGCGGGAGCAGGGTTAATTATGGGCAGATCACGACGAAAATCCGGTGGCAGAAAAGGACGGCTGGAAGCCCGTCAATCGTCCGCAGCTGTCGAGACAGCAACATTCATCGAACGCAAAATTCCCTATTTCGAGATGCTGAATGATGAAGCGCTCGAATTGATCGAAACGAATGCTGAAACGGTGCTTGAAAGCATTGGCATCGAGTTTCGTGAAGATGAGCATGCACTCGAACTCTGGCGTGAAGCGGGTGCCGATATCGACGGAGAGCGCGTCCGGTTTCCAAAGGGGCTTTGCCGCTCGCTGATCCAGCAGAACGCGCCGCGGGAATACACCCAGCATGCGCGAAACCCTGCTCGTTCGACGATCATCGGTGGCGATCGCACTGTACTGGTGCCTGCTTACGGTTCGCCCTTTGTCAGGGATGTCGAAGGCGGACGACGCTATGCCACCATCGAGGACTTTCAGAATTTCGTCAAGCTGACTTATCTCAGTCCCGGCCTGCATCATTCCGGCGGTACCGTCTGTGAGCCGGTAGACCTGCCGGTTAACAAACGTCACTTTGATATGGTCTACAGCCATATCAAGTATTCTGACAAGCCCTTCATGGGGTCGGTGACGCATCCGGAGCGTGCCCAGGATACGGTCGACATGGCCAAGATCGTGTTCGGCGATGAGTTTGTCGACCAGCAGTGTGTGCTGACGAGCCTGATCAATGCCAACTCGCCGATGACATTTGATGCGACGATGCTGGGTGCGGCGCGTGTCTATGCAGAAAACAACCAGGCGACAGTGATCTCGCCCTTTATCCTTGCCGGTGCCATGTCACCGGTCACGGTTGCCGGTACATTGACGCAGATTCTCGCAGAGGCGCTTGCCGGCATGGCTTATACCCAGCTGGTTCGGCCGGGTGCACCTGTGGTCTTCGGCACCTTCGCCAGCGCCATTTCCATGCAGTCTGGTGCTCCGACCTTCGGTACGCCCGAGCCCAGCCTGGTACTTTATGGGGCCGCTGCACTGGCGCGCCGACTGGGTGTGCCATTTCGCTCCGGTGGTGGCCTGACGGCCTCCAAGATAGCCGACGCGCAGGCGGCCTATGAATCCGCCAATACGCTGCAGGCCGCAGCACTCGCTGGTGTCAATTTCATGCTCCATACAGCGGGCTGGCTCGAGGGTGGTCTTGTCATGGGTTACGAAAAATTCATGATGGATGTGGACCAGGCCAATATGATCGCTGTCATGTTGAAGGGCATCGACCTCACGGAAAATGGCCAGGCCCTTGATGCCCTGCAACAGGTTGGGCCCGGCGCTCACTTCCTTGGTGCCGACCACACCCAGGCGAATTTTGAGAAGGCTTTCTATCGCTCCACGATTGCGGACAACAACAGCTTTGAGCAATGGCAGGAAGATGGAGCGCTTGACGCTGTGGCCCGGGCGAATGCGCTGTATCAGCGGGCGCTCGCCGACTACGAAGCCCCACCGCTGGATGCGGCGGTGGATGAGGCGCTTATCGACTTTATGGAAAGGCGCAAACAATCATTCCCCGATCAGGATTACTGACTGTGACTGAAGACGATACCGAAGACGATCTCGATCTTAATGAGTTGGACGACGCTGAGCTTGTCGAGCAGATGCATGATGATCTGTACGATGGCCTGAAAGAAGAAATCGTCGAAGGCACGGATATTCTGCTGCAACGTGGCTGGGGCGCGGAAAAGGTCCTGAACGACGCGTTGGTCGGTGGTATGCAGATTGTCGGTGTCGATTTTCGTGATGGCATTCTGTTTGTGCCGGAGGTGCTGCTCGCAGCGAACGCTATGAAAGGTGGTATGGAAATCCTGCGGCCACTGCTGGCAGAGACGGGCGCCAAGCCGATCGGCAAGATGGTGATCGGTACTGTCAAGGGTGACATTCACGACATCGGTAAGAATCTCGTCGGCATGATGATGGAAGGCGCTGGCTTCGAAGTGATCGACATCGGCATCAACAACACGGTGGAAGAGTATCTGGAGGCGTTGGAAGAACACCAGCCGGATATTCTTGGTCTCTCGGCTCTGCTGACGACCACCATGCCCTATATGAAGGTTGTGATCGACGAGCTGGTGAAACGCAATATTCGCAACCAGTACATTGTCATGGTTGGCGGCGCTCCCCTGAACGAGGAATTTGGCGAGGCGGTGGGTGCTGATGCCTACTGCCGCGATGCTGCAGAAGCGGCGAGCAAGGCGACCATGCTGATCGAGCAGCGCAGGGCCGCTGGTGCCTGAGCGCAGCCTGGTTATCGGTTGCGGCGCGCTGGCGCACGAGATTCAGCATCTCAAAGAACTGAACGAATGGCACCATCTTGACGTGCAGTGTCTGGATGCCTACCTGCATAACACGCCTGAGCAGATTCCTGGCCGTCTGGCTGAGAAACTGCGTCTCGCCGAAGGTGAATACGATCGTATCTTTATCGCCTATGCCGATTGCGGCACGGCGGGTGAGATCGACAAACTGATCGAAGGCAAACCGCAAATCGCCCGCCTGCCGGGCGCGCACTGCTTTGCGGCCCTGACAGGCCTCGATCATTATGATCAGTGGATGCAGCGCACGCCGGGAACATTCTGGCTGACCGATTTTCTTGTCAGGCACTTTGACAACATGGTCGTCCGCTCACTGGGGCTGGACCAACAACCAGAGCTGAAATCAATCTACTTTGGTAATTACACGACCCTGGTCTATGTTGCCCAGACGGATGATGATGCCCTGCTGCTGCGGGCAAAAGAGGCGGCCGACCTCCTTGGTCTTGAGTTCCAGCATATGCCAACCGGCATGATGAACTTCGAACAAGCGCTCAGGTGGTGCGCGGCATGAAGCTGACGACTATTCTCTGGCGCGATATTCCGAGCCAGGTCATTGTTCGGGCGGGCCGAAATAAGGCCAAGCAGCAGCTGTCGCATCGATTCCAGGCGGCCATTGACCGGGCCGCGATGCGGGCCGGCAAAGGCGGCAGTGACGCTTACCTCGAAGAATGGCAGCGCCAGACCACACAGCTTGAGCCGTCTGATGACATTGATGCTGCCGCTGCAGCCTGCGTTGCTGAGCTCGAAGCACAGTTTTCTGATGAAGACCTTGAAGACCTGATCAGGAACAAGGGAATTCTACCGGGTACCCAGGATGACTGAGTGCCGTTTTTCGCCGTTTACATAGGGGAGGGAACCGCATGACCAACACTGTTCTCAGTTCTGCCACAAAGGAGGTGATCATCGGCTTTGATCAACCGTTTGTGATCATTGGTGAGCGCATTAACCCGACGGGTCGCAAGATACTGGCCGCAGAGATGGTGGCGGGTGACTTTAGCCGGGTCGAGGCTGACGCACTGGCTCAGGTGGCGGCGGGCGCGCACATGCTGGATGTGAATGCCGGCATTCCGCTGGCGGATGAGCCGGCTATCCTGGCCCAGTGTATCCAGCTGGTGCAGTCGGTCACAGATGTGCCGCTGACCATTGATTCCTCCATTATCGCAGCACTGGAAGCTGGGCTCGCGGTTTACCAGGGCAAACCGCTGGTTAATTCGGTGACGGGTGAGGACGAAAGCCTGGAGAAAGTGCTGCCGCTGGTCGCGAAACACGGCGCTGCCGTCGTGGCGATTTCCAACGATGAGACCGGCATCTCGGAAGACCCGGACGTTCGGTTCGAAGTGGCAAAGAAGATTGTGGAACGCGCCGCAGATCACGGCATATCCCATGAAGATGTCGTCGTGGACCCGCTCGTGATGCCAATCGGGGCGATTAACACGGCGGGCCGGCAGGTCATGCACCTGATCCGGCGCCTGCGTGATGAGCTGAAGGTGAATACGACCTGTGGCGCCTCTAATGTGAGCTTCGGGCTGCCAAACAGGAATGGCGTCAATGCGGCATTCCTGCCCATGGCGATCGCCTCGGGCATGACCTCTGCGATTACCAATCCCCTGCATACAGAAGTTGTCCAGGCGGTGCTGGGTGCGGACGTCATGATGGGACATGATCCGGACTGCATGAACTGGATCGCAAAGTACCGCGACCCGGCGGCGGAAGCCGGCGGGCGCAAACGTCGTGAAGGCGGACGCCGACGCCGTAAAACCTGAGGCGTCGTCGCAATGGCCGAAACTTTTCCAGTGGTGTTTCTGCCTTCCGGCAGGCGCGGCGAGTTTGCCGCTGGCACACCGCTGCTCGAGGCGGCACGCCAGCTCGGCGTTGATATTGATTCCGTTTGTGGCGGGCGCGGCCTGTGCGGCCGCTGCCAGATTCACTGCATGACGGGTGACTTTCCCAAGCACAGCATGACAGCGTCGATCGATCATCTGTCGGCATTCACTGAAACTGAGCGACGGTTTGAGGCGCGTAAAGGCGTGCTCGCCCCAGGCAGACGTCTGTCATGTCATGCCCTGATTGAAGGGCCACTGTTGATTGATGTGCCACCGGAATCCCAGGTGCACCGGCAGGTGGTGCGTAAGTCGGCGGTTGCCCGCGAAATTGATCTCGACCTGGATTTTCGCCTGCACTATGTCACTGTCAGTGCCGCTACCCTGGATGATGGAGGCAGTGACCTGTCGCGCCTGAAGCAGGCGCTGGCCGATCAGTGGGGGCTTGCCGACCTCAGCTACGACACCAGCGTGCTGGCGCAGGTTCATACCGCTATTGTTGAAGGCGAGGGTGATGTCACGGTGGCCGTGTTTTTCGATGAAGCACGGCCCTGTATCGGCGCTGTCTGGCCGGGCCTCGTCGACACCGTCTACGGCATAGCAATGGATATCGGCTCAACAACGGTGGCCCTGCACCTGACGGACCTGACAACCGGCGATGTCATCGCCTCGAACGGTGCCATGAACCCGCAGATTCGCTTCGGTGAAGACCTCATGAGTCGCGTGTCTTATGTCCTGATGCAGCCTCAAGGTGCCGGCGAGATGACCCGTGAGATTCGCGCGACAGTGAACCAACTGATCGCAGAGGCAGCAGCAGAGGCGGGCATTGAGACTGCGCACATCGTTGAAATGGCGGTTGCGGGCAACCCCATCATGCACCACCTGTTTCTCGGGATTGATCCTACCCCGCTGGGTTCAGCGCCTTTTGAGCTGGCAATAGACGAGGCGCTCTTCCTGCCGGCAAGGGAGCTTGGTCTGGCTATCTGCCCTGGCGGGCGCCTCTACCTGCCCCCCTGTATTGCGGGTCATGTGGGTGCCGACACAACATCAGTCATACTCTCGGAGCAGCCGTACAAAGCGGAAGAGATCACCCTGATCGTCGATATCGGGACCAATGCGGAGATCGTACTTGGGAACGAGCGCAAGCTGCTGGCCTGTTCGAGCCCGACCGGGCCTGCTTTCGAGGGCGCCCAGCTGAGCTGCGGCCAGCGGGCCACCGCCGGTGCGATCGAGCGGGTGCGGATCGACCCGGACACCCTGGCCGTGCGTTATCGCGTCATCGGCTCTGAACTCTGGTCAGACAATCCTGAATTTGCGGCGTCTGTAGCTGAAATGAATATCACGGGTATCTGTGGTTCAGGCATCATCGAGGCCATTGCAGAGATGTACCTCGCCGGCGTGCTCACCCGCGATGGTGTGATTCGGGCTGAGCTGGCAGAGACGTCTGATCGGGTCATCCCCGATGGCAGAACCTTCGCGTTTGAGTTGATCGGCGGCGAGATCCCCGTACGCATTACCCAGAATGATGTGCGGCAGATCCAGCTCGCCAAAGCCGCGCTCTATGCAGGCGTGAAGCTGTTGATGGACCGGTTCCCTGTCGAGACAATCGACCGGGTTAAGATTGCCGGCGCGTTTGGCAGCAATATTGATGTGAAGTACGCCATGGTCCTCGGTCTGATCCCGGACTGTGCGCTCGATCAGGTCGTTTCGGTCGGCAATGCTGCCAGCACTGGCGTGCGGATTGCACTGCTGAACCAGACGGCCCGGGCAGAGCTGGAAGCGGTTGTTGAGGATATCGAGAAAGTTGAGACAGCGACCGAAGCGGATTTCCAGCAGTACTTTGTTGAAGCGATGGCCATCCCCCACAAATCAGACCCTTTCGATCAGTTGTTTCAGGTCGTGGCAAAACCGGCTGAGTTGGCAACTGGCGTCGCAGGCGGCGGTCGGGCCGGGCGCAGAGGGCGTCGAAATCGGCCGCGCTAAAGCTCGGCATCAGCCTGGCCTGTGTCACTTCGCTCAGGTATTGAGACCAAACTCCGTCGCTGCGTCGCGCAGCCAGGCCCAGATGTAATCAGCAAAACTGCGCCGAATCACCAGTTCAAACGCGTCAGTGTCCAGGCGTCGCATCAACACCTGGGTCTGCGCGAAGGCAGTGGTTACGACCTTGCCCACCGGGAAGTTTGAGGCGTGCACGTCATAGGGCGTGGATTTCCGCAGCACCGTTTCCGCCTCGTCACCCTGCAGGTGCAGGATAGTCTGACCGCCGGAAACGTTAACAATGGCGACATGTGCTTCGATTGATTTGCGCAGTGCCGACTCTACCTCGAAAGTATCAGCTTCCGGTACGGTAATCAGCCATTCGTCGGGGCTGATCCAGCGGATGCACGCGCCGGCCTCACTGGTGCTGCTGGTCAGCGGCAGCGTGGGGGTTTCAAATTGCAGCGTTGCTTGGACAGCATCAGAAAATTCAACGGCATTGCCACGCAAAACGAGATGGCCCGCCGGTTGCTCGGTGAGCGTCACGGGGTTCGATCCGGAGATGGGTGAACGATCCGCCCGGGTCAGCGCCGAGTGTTCAAGAAAACTGACCGAGGGTCGTTGCTGCATCAGGGCATACTCAACATTAGACATGCTGTCGTTCTCCTGCCGGGTCGATGAATACGGAATCGCAGATGGTCGCGGCCTGCCAGGTCGTCGGGCCCGTAGAAACCTGCACGGTTTCACCGATCCGGTTGCGGCCGCCGCTGACCAGGGCCAGGGCAAAGCTGTGACCTAGGTTAGCGCTGAAGTAACTCGAGGTGACGTGGCCCACCATGGTCGCCGGTAGTGATGCCGGCTTCTCAAACACGATCTGGGACCCCTCAGGCAGGACAAAGTCCTGGTCAGCAGGCAGCAGACCGACCAGTTGTTTTCGATCATCGCGCAGGCAGTCTGCCCGGGCCATACCGCGTTTGCCGATAAAACTGAAGGGTTTGCGGCGCGCGATGGCCCAGTCCATGCCGAGATCCTCTGGCGTGACGGACCCATCTGAATCCTGGCCGACGATAATGAAACCTTTCTCCGCCCTTAGCACGTGCATGGTTTCAGTGCCGTAGGGCGTGATCTGGTGCTTCTTGCCAGCTTCGATCAGCCGCTGCCACAGGGTCAGACCGTAGTTGGCATGGACATTGATCTCGTAAGACAGTTCACCCGTGAAGGAAATGCGAAAGACCCTCGCAGGAATATCAGCCACTGTCGCCTCGCGCCAGTCCATGAACTGGAAAGACTCGCCATCGAGATTGAGGTCGGTGAGCTCGCTCAGCAGTTCACGTGATTTCGGTCCTGAGAGCGTAGCGGTAGCCCAGTGGTCTGTGACGGTATTGAAGTAGACCTTGAGCTCAGGCCATTCGGTCTGGTGCCAGAGCTCCAGCCATTCCAGTACCCGGGCAGCGCCGCCGGTTGTGGTTGTCATGACGAAATGGTTATCGCCGAGGCAGGCGGTGACGCCGTCATCCATGATCATGCCGTCTTCACCGCACATCAGACCATAGCGACACTTGCCGACAGCGAGCTTCATCCAGGCGTTGGTGTAAATCCGATTCAGGAACTCGCGGGCATCGGGACCCTGGATATCAATCTTGCCAAGCGTTGAAGCGTCAAGGATGCCGACTCCGGTGCGGACAGCGAGGCACTCGCGATCGACCGCGTCCCGCATGGACTCCCCGGTTTTCGGAAAATACCATGGCCGTTTCCATTGGCCGACATCCTCAAATTCAGCGCCATTGCTCTCGTGCCAGGGTTGCATGGCCGTGTAGCGCTTTGGCTCGAAGAGGTCGCCGACATCACGCCCGGCGATGACGCCGAAGCTGGCCGGGGTATAGTTCGGTCGGAACATGGTGGTGCCGGTCTCGGCGATGGTTTGTCCCAGAGCGGCTGCTGCAATGGCGACGCCATTGACGTTACCGAGCTTGCCCTGGTCATTGCCGAACCCGAGCGCGGTGTAACGCTTGATGTGTTCAATACTCTCGAATCCCTCGCGAGTCGCCAGCTCAATAGAGGCCGCCGTAACATCCAGCTGGTAGTCGACGAACTGGGCCGGAGCGCGGGATGTTGGCTGGGTGTGTGGTATGTGAAAGACGGGTGACATTGCTGGTGGAATGATTTCTTCACAGGCAGGTGCTGTATCCGCCGTGGTCGCGTGTCCGGTTCTGCCGAGCGCGGTCAGGGCGGCGTTGACCCCCTCTGCGAGTATGCTGCCAAGGTCGTAGTCACCGGTAACAGCACCTGCCAAGACAAGCGGGTGGTGAGTCGCTGCCCCGGGGATAAACCCCTGTGCATCCTCGCGCCAGACGGGCGCCGTACCGGTGTGTGAAGACAGGTGAACCACGGGTGACCAGCCGCCGGAACTGGCGATCACGTCGGCCGGGATTTCATTCAGTGTGCCAGTCAGTCTGCCAGTAGCTGCGTCATAACCTGAGGTAACGGCTGCCTTAACGCGGCGGCCACCTTTGACATCAATCACGGCGGCGCCGGTGATGACCGTGCAGCCGGCGACCCTTGCCCGGGTCACGAGTGCGGCATCCGGTGCGGTCCGGGTGTCGATAATTGTCGCGGTGCCGGGGCCTGCGCCAGCCCAGTCCATCGCTGCCGCGTAGGCGCTGTTGTTGTTGGTCATGACGACGAGGTTTTTGCCCGGGCGAACGCCATAGTTGTGGATATAAGCTGAAACGGCGCTCGCCTGCATACAACCGGGGACATCGTTGTTGGCGAACACCAGCGGACGTTCCTGGGCGCCGGTGGCAAGGATGATCTGCTTGGCGTGAATCCGGTGCAGTCTTTGCCGTGCCAGTTTCGTCGGCGCAGCCTCGCCGAGGTGATCCGTTTTCCGTTCTACTGCGGCGACAAAATTGTGGTCATGCAGGCCGGTCGCTGTGGTTCGCAGCAGCAGTTCGATGTTGCTTGAAGCGACAAGCTGTGCAACCGTCTGGTCGATCCACTCGAGCGCCGGCAGGCCTTCGATCGTGTCGCGACTGTAACGCAGATGGCCGCCAGCGACCGGGTTCTCATCGAGAATGATGACGCGGGCGCTGCCCTCGGCGGCAGCAAGTGCGGCGGCTAGCCCTGCCGGTCCTGCGCCGATGATGAGTACATCACAATGGTGGTTGAGCTTGTCATAGTGATCGGGGTCAGGTTCCCGGGGGGCGCTGCCGAGGCCCGCTGCCAGACGCACCACCTTCTCGTAGGTATGCCAGAGAAACTGCGGGAACATCAGGGTTTTGTAGTAGAACCCCGGCGGCATCAGGTGCCCGGCCACTTTGCCGACGAGGCTCATGATGTCGATATCAACACTGGGCCAGCCGTTAACCGTGCGGCAGACCAGGCCCTCATAGATTTCCTGCTGGGTTGCCCGAATATTGGGTACTTCGGTGTCGGGTGTTGCGCCGACCTGAAGTATCGCATTGGGCTCCTCGACACCCGCTGACATGATGCCTCTGGGGCGACCGTACTTAAAGCTGCGGCCGACGATAGAGATGCCGTTGGCGAGCAGGGCAGAGGCGAGCGTGTCACCTTTGTATCCCTTGAGCTTCTTGCCGTTGAACGTGAAATTGATGACCTTCTTGCGGTTCAGCAGGCTGCCGCCATCGACCCGGTTCACCTGTGTCATGTCGGTGCTCCCGGCTGATCATCAGGCTCAACCTCTGTTCCCATGGCGTAGGTCTGCCTGATCTCGTAAGTCACGGTGTCACGCACGACGTTGAAAAACTTGCGGCAGCCGGCGGCGTGGTACCACATCTCTTGATGTAGGCCCCGCGGGTTCTTGCGGAAGTACAGGTAGCTGCCCCATTCTTCATCGGTGCGTTCATCGGGATCATCTGGCCGGGCGATATGGGCCTGGCCACGATAATGGAACTCCTCCTCGTCGCGCAGTTCGTCGCAGTAAGGGCAATGTATCTTCAGCATCGGCGACCCTCCTGGTGATCAGTGTGCAACACCAGCGGCGCCGTGTTCATCAATCAGCGCACCACTGTAAAAGCGATCGAGCGCAAAGGGTTTCGCGAGCGCTGGTATTTCTGACTCCGCGAGGCAGCCCGCAAAGACATGACCGGAACCTGGTGTCGCCTTGAAGCCGCCGGTACCCCAGCCGCAGTTGAAGTAGAGCCCTTCGACCGGGCTCTTGCCCATGATCGGACAGGCATCTGGTGTGGTGTCGACAATGCCACCCCACTGCCGGTTCATCGGTACCCGTGAGAAGGTTGGAAACAGCTCGATGATCGCTGCCAGGGTGTGTTCGATCACAGGGTAGGACCCCCGCTGGCCATAGCCAGTGTAGCTGTCGATGCCGGCGCCAATGACGAGGTCACCCTTGTCAGACTGGGAAACGTAGCCGTGGACCTGGTTCGACATGACAACCGTGTTCAGGATCGGCTTGATCGGCTCGGACACGAGTGCCTGTAGCGGGTGTGATTCGACCGGCAGCTCGAAGCCGCCGAAACCTGCCAGCACGCCAGAGTTACCCGCGACCACACAGCCGACACGATCGGCGCTAATGGCACCGTAGCGGTTAGTGACAACACCCTTGATCGCGCCCCCCTCGATATCGAAGCCGGTGACCGCACATTGCTGGATCAGGTCGACACCAAGGGCATCTGCGGCCCGGGCATAGCCCCAGGCAACGGCGTCGTGCCTTGCGACGCCACCCCTTGGCTGCCACGACGCGCCGAGAATCGGGTAGCGCGCGTTTTTTGACGTATTGATGATGGGTACAATCTTCTTGACGCCGTCGGCATCCAGGACCTCGCCATCGATACCATTCAGGCGATTGGCAGAAACCCGGCGCTCAATGTCGCGCATGTCCTGCAGGGTGTGGCCCAGGTTGAGTACACCACGCTGCGAGAACATGACGTTGTAATTAAGTTCGATCGAAAGCGATTCCCACAGTTTGAGGGCGTGCTCGTAAAGGTGCGCGGCCTCATCCCACAGATAATTGGAACGGACGATGGTTGTATTGCGGCCTGTGTTGCCGCCGCCGAGATAGCCTTTCTCAATAACGGCGACGTTTTTAACGCCATGCACTTTTGCCAGGTAGTAGGCTGTGGCGAGGCCGTGGCCGCCGCCACCGACGACGATGACGTCGTAGTGTTTCTTCGGCTCTGGATTGCGCCACACACGCTGCCAGTTCTCGTGATGACTCAGCGCATTTTTCAGCAGGCTGAAAGCAGAGTACCGCTGCACAGTTTACCTCTCGTTATACAGGCCGAAGGACGTCTCGTTGGCAGCGACCTCCAGTGCCTGTTCTGAATTGCTGGACAGCAGTCCGACCGATTCCTCCGACAGCACCAGGGTGGAACCAAAAGTACCGCGATAGTCACGCTCTGTCTTGGGCGATCGGCCCATGTATTTGCGATAGGCGCGGTTGAAGCTGGTAGTAGATTCAAAGCCACACATCCCGGCGATTTCGATAATAGGGCAGGATGTTTGCCGCAGCAGCTGCAGTGCCCGTTCGAGACGGAGTTTCAGATAAAACCTTGAGGGCGTGACGCCGAGGTAGTTGAGAAACAGCCGCTCCAGCTGGCGTCGCGAGATACCCGAAAGCTCCGCCACCTTGGTCAGTTCGATCGGCTCTTCGATATTGGTTTCCATCAGCTGCACGGCGTTGGCGAGTTTTGGCTGGGTGCCCAGCACGTGGTTTTCGATCCGGACGCGCTGGGGTTCCTGGCTGTCGCGGATGCGATCACAGACAAACATGTCTGAAATGCCGTTGGTGAGGCTCGTGCCGTGCTGACTGGCAATCAGGTGCAGCATCATGTGCAGGGATACATCGCCGCCCGTGCAGGTGATGCGGTCACGGTCAAACGTGAACAGGTTATTGTTCGTATGAATCAGCGGATACTCCTCCTGCAGCGCAGCGAGGCATTCCCAGTGAGCACTGCATGCATAGCCGTTCAGTAATCCAGCCTGTGCGAGGATATAAGGGCCGGTGCAGAGGCCGCCGATTGCCCTACGGTTTGCGGCGCATCGCTGCAGCCATGCCACTGCCGCAGGTTGAATATTGTCTTTGACATTGATTCCGGCAACCACCAGGACCAGGTCAAATTCACCAGTGTCTTCAATGCTCGTGTCTGGCTGCATCCGGGCGCCGCCGCTGGCGCTGATCGGTTTGGTACTTTCAGCAATCAGCTGCCAGTCGTAAAGCGGGCGGCCACTCAGGTGATTAGCCATGCGCAGGGGTTCAATGGCTGAAGCAAGAGAAATCAGTGTGAACTGATCAACCAGCAGGAAACCGACCTTGAAGGTCGTCTCGTCTTTAATGGTATGCGGGTTGTGTGTGTTCAAGGTCTAGCTGTCTTTACATTATTTCAGGTTTGACGTTGTTGCCAGCGTCAGGATTTCTGGCGCTCGTTGTCAGGGTCGAGCAGGGGCCGATAGCCGACAGCCGCGAGTCTGACTGGATAGTGTTCACAGAAATATTCGAGCGTAAATTCTCTGCCTACCTCTGCCTGTTCCGCGGGGATGTAAGCCAGCATGATATTGGCGCCGATTGAGGGGCCGTAAGCAATACTGGTTGTGAAGGATCTTCGACCTTCGCTGTCGACCAGCACCTCGCCAGATTCCTTATCCAGGATCGGCCATTCTCCCACTGGAAACCGGGCAACGCCATTTTCATCGTGATTGTCCAGCATCACCAGCGTGCACAGGTAAGCACTTTGTTTATTCTGATCGCGCTGGGCGACATAGGCCGTCTTGCCGTGAAAATCCACTTTCTTGACGACAGGTCTGGCGAGGTCGGCCTCATACAGGTTGTAGTCTGTTTCAAGATCAGCATTCTGCAGCCGCAGGCTCTTTTCCAGGCGGCGGCTGTTGGCGTAGGTTTCAACGCCGATGGGTACCACACCGGCGGTGAAGAAGGCATCCCAGATTGTCAGGCCATCTTCGAAAGCAAAGTACAGTTCCCAGCCTTGTTCGCCAACATAGGAGATGCGGAAAGCCCAGACGCTGACCCCGCACACCGTGATTTCTCTCGAGGTGGCAAAAGGGAAAGCCTCGAGGCTGACGGTGTCTGGGTCATCAACTAACTGTGACAGCGTTTCCCGTGCCCTGGGGCCCCAGAGGCCCAGCGTCGCGAGTTTGTGAGTCTGGTTGTCGATGGTGATGTCTGCACCCCGATGCGCGGCCATCTGTCTGATCCAGACAAGGTCACGGTGACCCGTGTCGCCTCCACAGATAACGCGGAAGCGGTCTTCCGCCAGGCGAACGATAGTCAGGTCGGCGCGAATCCCGCCCTTTGCGTCGAGAAAATGGGTATAGACGCCCTTGCCAATCGCAGTCGCGCCACCGACACGCGCGACCGCGGTGTATTCGAGCAGCGACTCGGCATCAGGCCCGCTGATATCGTAGATGGCAAAGTGCGACAGGTTGATCATGCCAACACTTTCAGAGAGCTCAAGGTGCTCCGCATTAGAGACTTCCCAGAAGTGGCGGGCATCCCACTCGTGCTGTCTGACCGGCACCTGGTCACGGTACCTGGTGAGCAGAGTCGCCTCGTTGGCAGCATAGCCATGAGCACGCTCCCAACCGGCAATTTCCATGAAGTAGCCGCCCAGTTCGACCTCGCGTTCATGGAACGGGCTCTTGTAGCGGTCACGCCCGGTCGCGTATGGCTCCCGCGGATGCACTGCGGGGGTATAGATTTTTTGCGAGATTTCACCGCAGCGCCCGTAGACGTAGTCGTCTTCTTTCTGCTCGGGATAGAAGCGCGCAATATCGATGCCATGTGGGTCCATCTCGGGAGCGCCGTCCGTCATCCAGTCAGCGACGACTTTGCCAATGCCCGGGCCATCTTTGACCCAGACGGCCTCGGCAAACCACAGGCCGCCGACGTCCGGTGACTCGCCGATCAGAGAGCCGCCATCGACGGTAACAGAGAGCAGGCCGTTGAAGCTGTGCCGTTCCTCCCAGCCGAGTTCGCCCAGGATGGGCGTCAGCTCAATGGCCCGCTCCAGCGGGGACATCACCTGGTCGAGTGAAAGATCTCGCATCGACGGAGACATGCGGGCCTGTTCAGGCTCTGCAATTTCACCAGCGCGGACCAGGCGCGGGTTGTCGGTTTCATAATAGCCCCATTCGATATGACCGCCTTCCGTCGTCGCCGGATCGCCTGTATCCCTGACGTAAGCGGAATTGCCCTGGTCGCGCAGCAGGGGGTAAACGATTTCCTCACCGGTGCCGGTCAGTGCGTCATAAGGACCAAAAAACAGCAGCGGATGTTCGAGCGGTACCAGCGGCAGTTTTGAACCAGTCTGGTCCGCGAGCAGTGGGCCCCAGATGCCGATGGAGAGAACCACCTTGTCAGTCTTGATAACGCCGCGCCGGGTTTCCACGCCCGTGACTCGACCGTCCTCAAGCAGGATCTTCGTCGCGGGAGTATAGGGAAACGCCTGCAGCTTGCCGCTGGCGACGGCTTCATCAACGAGATCGCCGGCCACGGCCTGGGAACGCGGCACGACCAGGCCTGCGTCGGGGTCCCACATGGCACCCTGGATGGCTGATTCTTCCAGCAACGGGAACTTCTCTTTGGCTTCAGCCGCAGAGATCAGGCTGACGCTGGTGCCGTAGGCCTTGCCCTGGCCCACCTTGCGCTGCAGCTCAAGCCAGCGCTCATCATCGTCGGCACGTGCCACTTCAAGACCGCCACACCGGACATAGTTGCCGCGTGCCTCGTAGAAGTCCTGACTGTATTTCGTTGTGGCCGTGGTGAATTTGTCGGCCGCCGTGGTGTAGCAGAAATCCGATGCATGGGAGGTAGAACCGATGTCGGTGGGGACCGCCGATTTATCGAGCCCGACGATATTGTTCCAGCCTCTTTCAATCAGATGGTGGGCGACGGCAGCGCCAACAATGCCGCCAAGCCCGACGATAACCACATCCGCTTTTTCCGGAAATTCAGCCATGTGAACTACTCTCGTTACTGCGCCTGACCGGTATGGGCCAGAAGCTGAATCGTACCTTTTTTTACGGCGCTGACATACCGGAAGCCCAGTTGAATTTTCGACAGAATTCAGCGCGAAGGCGCAGCTTGTGACGCGGCTTTAGCGATTAGTACGGCAAGCGGTGCAAAGCGGTCTTGGACAGGTTTCAGAGCAGTCTTCGGGACCGGATCAATCGTCCTTATCATCTTTGCTGCCCGGCACCGGCATCGCCGCGACAATGCGGTCCAGCAGGCGGTTAAACGGCAACGACTGAATCCAGACAGAGCCTGTGCCGCTCAGGGTGGCGAGAAATATCCCTTCGCCCCCGAATAGCATGCTCTTGAGACCGCCGCTCATTTCGATGTCGTAGTCGATGCCCGCGGTGAAGGCAACGAGACAGCCGGTGTCGACGCGAATTTTCTCTCCCTTCAGCTCTTTCTTTACCATGGTGCCGCCGGCGTGAATGAAGGCCAGGCCATCGCCGGACAGGCGCTGCAGGATAAATCCCTCGCCACCAAAGAAGCCGGAACCCAGTCGCCGGCTGAAGGCGATACCGACCGAGGTGCCCCGGGCGGCGGCGAGAAAAGCATCGCGCTGGCAGATGATCTCGCCACCCTCAGCAGCGAGATCGATGGGCAGCACCGAGCCTGGCACGGGTGCCGAGAAAGCGACGTGAGCTTTGTCGCCTCCGTCGTTGGTGAAATGGGTCATGAACAGCGACTCGCCCGTAATCATCCGCTTGCCTGCGCTGAATAGCTTACCCACGATGCCCTGGTCGGGGTCAGAGCCGTCACCCATTCTGGTTTCGAATTCGATCGTTTCCTCCATATAAGCCATGGCACCGGCTTCGGCAATGACGGTCTCACCGGGGTCGAGGCCAATCTCTACCATCTGGATATCGTGACCGAGAATCTGGTAATCAACTTCGTGGCTCTGCATCGGGTCTGCTCATGATGGATTCACCCCAAGTTTAGACGCTTGAAGTCACGAGGCGAAGTCGCTTGTTGGATGGCGCTCAGCCGCATAGCATAAGCGTGATTTCAGCGACGTTGGTGGATTCATGCGAATCATTCTCTTCTTCTTTGTATTTGGCTTGGTGCTTTCGGCCCGAGCTGAGCTGACTGATATTGAAAGCAGGATCGTCGAAATTGCCCGCGGTTATAAAGAACCGGCCGTTGTATTGATGGAAGAGGTCGTCAACATTAACAGTGGCACCATGAATCATGACGGCGTGCGGCAGGTGGGCAGCGTGTTTCGCCGCGAGTTGGATGCGCTTGGCATGACAACCCGCTGGTATGACATGAGTAAGGTTAATCGCGCTGGTCACCTGTTTGCAGAGTTCGGCAGCAGTGGTTCTTGCCAGCTGCTGATCGGCCATCTCGACACGGTGTTTGAGCCGAACTCACCGTTCCAGAAATTCCAGCGCGATGGAGATTTTGCCACTGGCCCCGGTGTCAACGATATGAAAGGCGGCAATGTCGTGATTGTCTATGCGTTGAAAGCGCTGTTGCAGGCGGGTGTGCTTGATCAAGGACAGATTATCGTGGCCTTGATCGGCGATGAGGAGAAGTCGGGCAATCCCAAGTCGATCAGCCGCGGGCACCTGGTCGAGGCGGCAAAACGTTGTGACTATGCCCTGGGCTTTGAGATAGCGACGAGCCTGTCTGCGGCAACTGTAGCCAGGCGCGGCAGCAGCGGCTGGCAGCTGGAAGTCTCTGGTAAACAGGCGCACTCGTCACTCATTTTCAGTGAGGACGTTGGCAGTGGCGCCATCTTTGAGGCTGCGCGTATCCTCAATCAATTTCATGCGGAACTGACCGGCGAGCAGTACCTGACTTTTAACCCTGGCTTGATTCTGGGTGGCACGGAGGTCAGGCATGATGCTGGTGCCAATGCGGGCACGGCGTTTGGTAAAAGCAATGTGGTCGCGAACCGGGTAGTTGTGCAGGGTGGACTCAGGTTTATTTCCCGGGCGCAGCTGCTGAAAGCGCGTGAAGCCATGCAGCGCATTGTCGATGACGGTCATCGCCCTTTGACTGACGCGACGATCACGTTTGCGGATGGTTACCCGGCCATGTCCCCGACCGAGGGCAATCAGCGTTTGTTGTCGATTCTGAGTCAGGCGAGTGAGGACCTGGGCTATGGTCCGGTGGAGGCTTATGATCCTGGCAAGCGCGGTGCGGCCGATGTGTCGTTCGTCGCGCCCTATATCGATGCGATTGACGGCCTCGGCGCCGAAGGGCAAGGTGCGCACTCGCCGGAAGAATCGATTGACCTGAACACACTGCCGATGCTGATTGAGCGCGCGGCGTTGTTTATGTATCGGTTAGCACAGCAATAACCCGGCTAGCTCTGGCGAGCGATCTCCAGCTTCCGAATCGTTTCTTCATGCCCCGCCCGCGTCATCTTGCACTGCAGGTTGAACAGCACATTAAACACGGCACAGCCCGCCACAATCGGGCCGTACAGCAGACCGAGCCATGCCAGGGTCTCAATCGGAATATCTGCGGCGCTCTGGATATGTGACCCGCGCGGCCAGTTAATCAGGTCGAGCCCGACACCCGCAATGAAAGAACCAATGCCGGAAGTCGTCTTGGTCGCGAATGAAGCGGCCGCAAAGAAAATGCCTTCCTGGCGTTTGCCGGTTTTCAGCTCGTGTTCGTCTGCAATATCGGCCAGCATCGAGTTGAAGCTGACGAGCGACTGCGCCGCAAGAAAACCCTGCAGGATCTTCAGTGACACCAGGGTGATGACCAGCTCCTGAGTACCGTTTTCCGGAATCCAGCCTTTGAATCTGAGCAGGATCGGGATGATCTGCAGCATAGCCCAGCCCAGCGCACCAAGAATAACGCCGGTGCGTTTGTTGATGTAACGATGGGTAATCGGTGACACCATTGAGCCGATGATGATGCCGACCGGGTAGATCAGCAGAACGTACAGCTTGGCCTGGGAGTCCAGTTCCCAGAAGTACTCGAACAGGTACAGGTTCAGCGCGCCATCAATGCCGACCATGATGAAAATCACGAGGGCACCGGCAAACAGCCACGCAAAAGAGTGGTTGTTCAGCGCACCCCAGATCTCTGCCAGCATCCTGGTAACGATGCCAACGGGCGAAAGTTTGGTCGCTGGGCCTGGCACACTGGGCAGGTAAGGAATGCGGTGATGTGTACCCCAGCCCGACCAGATAATGGTGATGGCCATCAGGAGTGACAGGCTGATGGCGTAGGGTTCATAGGCAGCAACGTTGAACTGGCCGTTGGGGAATTCCTCGGTATCCCTGAAGAACCAGGCGAAGCCCAGAAAGTAAGAGACGAAATAGCCAACGAACCCAAACACATAGCGGAACGATACGATCTGCGATCGTTCCTGATATTCCGTCGACAGCTCTGCACCCAGAGCGATGTGTGGCACATGGTAGAGCGTCATCGCCGCTCGTGTCAGCAGCACGGTCGCCGTCAGCCAGAGGAACAGCCCGATCTCTGAAAGTCCCTCGGGGGGTGAGAACAAGAGGTAGAAAAATATCGCCAGTGGCAGGGCAGATGCATACATGAAAGGGTGCCGGCGGCCATTCTTGCCCTGCCAGTTGTCCGAGATGGAACCGGCCAGCGGGTCAGTAAACGCATCGAAGACGAGGGCGATGGCCAGGGCCAGGCCCGCGAGCGTGCCCGGCAGCCCCAGTACCTGGTTGTAGTAAAACAGGACGAAAGTGCCGAGGGCCGAGTTCTTCAGGCCCTCGGCCAGCTGACCGATGCCGTAGGCGAATTTGGTGTTAAACGTGAGCGTTGGGGGCATTATTTCTGGAACGGCAGTTCCGCACCTTCAGGCAGGTCGACATCAAAACCATTTAACGTCATGGAGACGGCTGTATAAAGACCGGCAAGCGCGATCAGTTCCGTCAGGCCGCTTTCACCGAACTGTTCAACGCCAGCAGCATAGGTGGAATCACTCAGTTCATGGGTCTTGTGCAGCTCCGTCGAGATCTGCCAGGCAGCTTTGTCGCCTGGGTCGCTGAATTCGGGCTCGATGCCGGCTTTGATGGCAGCGATGACGTCGTCCGGCACACCTGCCTTACGTGCCATGGGTTCGTGCGCATACCACTCGAACTGGGCTTTCCAGAAAGCCCCGGTGACCAGAATAGTTACTTCGATATAGCGCCGGTCGACGATGGATTTAAATCGGAAGTAGCCCGCCAGTGACACCAGGTGTCGCCCCATCTCGGGCACGCGCATCCACATGTCGAACGGTCCGCCGATGTGACCGTCGACGGGTTTAACCGGCCGGGAAGCGACGATCTCGTCAAAAAATGCGCGCTGATCTGTGTCCAACTCGTCGAGTTTCTTTCGCGATAGGCGGCTCATCCTGTTGTCTCCCTCTGTCTAGCGATATGGTCCCGTCGTGGATGATGGTATACCAGCCTCGGCGGTGGTTAGCTAGACTGGCATCCACTGCCACAACCTGTAATCCTTAGGCGCCAGATCGTAACGAGCGATTTACTCCATGACAGAATTGGTTGCCGATACGGTGGGCCTGCTGGAAGGCCTGACCACAACGCGGGCGATACGCCGCTATAAGGATGAAGCCATCCCCGACGACGTGCTGCGTGACATCCTGTTCGCAGCGACCCGTGCACCGAGCGGATCCAACCGGCAGCCATTCCGTTTTCTGGTGCTGCAGGACTCCGATAAAGCGGCACAGGCCAAGGCTTTGATTAAGCAGGGCGCAGAAGCGGTCTGGGGCACCAAGCGCAAGGCTGATCAGTACGACCAGCGTTCCGGGGCGATCGAGAATTCACCCAAAGCGCGTATGGCGAGGACCATGGATGCGTACGTCGAGAACTTTGACAAGGTGCCAGTGCTGATTCTTCCCTGTCTTGTCCGTTACCGCGAACCGACACCGATGGAAGGTGCTTCGGTTTATCCCGCCGTGCAGAATGTCCTGCTGGCTGCCCGGGCACTGGGTTACGGCGGCGTGATTACTGGTTTTCATGGCCTGGTCGATACTGAGCTGAAAGCGCTGCTGTCGATCCCCGAAGAAGTGTTCATCGCCTGTACGCTGACGCTGGGTAAGCCAGCCGGCAATCACGGGCCGGTGCGCCGGCGACCTATGCGGGAGTTGGTCTATGGCGATACCTGGGAGGAGCCGCCAGGCTGGGCAATCGACCCGCCAGGCACCCGTCATACCAGCGCCGGTCCGCCGAAAGCGGAATCCTGATACTAAAATCCCCTGAGAGAGAGCATGAGTAAGCCTGAAAAATTCAGCCAGTTGGAATCACTGGTACATGAACGACGGTCTGTTCGAGGATTCCTGCCGGAGCGGGTACCTGAAGCAACAATAAAAGATATCTTCGAACTGGCACGCTGGTCGCCCTCGGGTACCAATGTGCAGCCCTGGCACGTCTGCGTGGCCTCCGGCGAGGTGCTTGATGAGATCAGGACGGGCTTTCTTGAGCGTTTTGATCAAGGTGTCAAAGTTGTGACCGATCACCGACCCGACCGGAAGACGCCGGACCCCTGGATGGAGCGCAAGCGCGCCTGCGCCCGCGCGCTGTATGGGTCCATGGGCATCGAGTGGGAAGACCGGGCCGGTCGGGGTCGGGCCGCGCGTCGTAACTACGAGTTTTTTGATGCGCCGCACGCGGTGTTCCTGGGGATGCACGAATTGTTCGGTCCGCAGAGTGCCTGCGATGTTGGCATGTATGCACAGACGCTGATGCTGGCGATGTCCGCTCATGGGGTTGCGTCGTGCGCCCAGGGTACGCTCAGGAACTACCCTGACTTCGTTCGCGAAGTGTTTGGACTCGAGCCGGAGATCAAAATCCTGTTCGGCATCAGCTTCGGCTTTGAAGATCCCTCCGTGCCGGCTAATGCAACCCGCACGGAGCGGGCTGGCGTTGACGAAACGGTGCAGTTTCTCGGCTGAAGCGGGCTCAGCCTGTTACCACTTTTCAACCCACGGCCTGAGTACAACCTCCTGGGTCCAGGTTGAACGATGCTGCCTGTGAATTTGCAGGTAGCAATCCGCGATGTAGTCCGGGTCCAGCATGTTCTCATCTTTGTTCTCGCCCGCCAGCCAGTGGGCGCGTGTGCCATCCTCCTGGCGCCAGCCGATTGCGCCGTCGATCGGTACGTTGGCGACATGAATACCTTCCGGCCCGAGTTCACGAGCCATGCTCTGGGCCAGCCCGGCCTTGCCCTGACTCGCTGCTGCAAAAGCGCCGCTGCGTGGGAAGCCTTTCAGTGCGGCGCTGGCATTGGTAAAGATCAGGGTGCCGCGACCGTTGTCGGCCATTTCATTGTCCAGCAGATGGATCGCGGCCTGCTGGCCGACAAGAAAAGCACTGAAGGTGGAATTGGTGATCGTGGCCATGACATCGTCAGCCTCGACTTCAGTGATACGTTTACCGAAGACGGCTGGAGGTCTGCCATCAATGTTGTGGATCACAAGGCTGGGATTGCCCAGACTGGCTTTCACCTCGCTGAAGAGCGTCTTTACGGCTGCAGGATTTGTGGCATCGCAGGGCAGACACAGCACGCCGTGTTCCTGTGCCAGCTTATCCAGCACTGGTTTCTCCGGATTGCGGGCCGCGACGGCAACCTTCATGCCTTCCCGGCTAAACAACCGGGCACAGCTGGCACTGATACCCGGGCCGCCACCAACAATTATCGCTACGGGTTGTGTCATGTTTCTGCGCTTCCTTTTTTTTGCTGAATTTAAGCTAGCTGAAGATGTTGCGAGCCAGCACGTCAGATAGATTTGTCTCGACCCGCCCAGTAAGGGTCGCGCACGATGCGGCGCTGGATTTTACCGGTCGGCAGGCGCGGCAGGTCGTCGGCGAAATCGATGGTGCGGGGACACTTGTAGTGGGCAATGTGCTCGCGGGCAAAAGCGATAATGTCTTCGGCTATGGTTTCACCGGGCTCTATGCCCGGATTCAGTTGGACCACGGACTTGACCTCTTCACCCCACTCATCGTTGGGCACACCGATGGTGCAGACCTCGTGGACGGCATGATGCTGCATAATGACCGTATCGACATCCTGCGGATAGATATTGACGCCACCAGAGATAATCAGCTCGGCGGTGCGACCTGTCAGAAAGAGATAGCCATCTTCGTCAAAGTAACCCATGTCGCCGAGCGTAAAGTACTCACCGCGATAGGATGACGCGGTCTTCTCGCTGTCTTTGTAGTATTCAAACCGTCCCACCCGGTCGGGTGCGCGCATGTAAATGGTGCCGGTCTCGCCCGCCGGCACGTCATTGCCTTCGTCGTCGAGAATACGGTTGTCGAATTCCGGGCCGGGGCAGCCGACACTGCCGGGTTTGCGCAACCACTCGTCCGAATCAATGAGAAAGCCGCCGCCGCCTTCAGTAGCCGCGTAATACTCGAGCAGCACCGGCCCGAACCACTCGATCATGGCGTGCTTGACGTGCACGGGGCAGGGTGCCGCCCCGTGAACGACGCGGCGCAGGCTGCTGACGTCGTAGTTTGAACGGGTTGCTTCATCGAGTTGTAGCATGCGATGGAACATGGTGGCCACCATGTGGGTGTGTGTCACTCGATGGTCGTGAATCAGTTGCAGAGTCATCTCCGGGTCGAACCGGTCCATCAGTACCAGTTTGCCACCGGAGACAATCGTCGCGACCACATCAATCGCGAGTGGTGCGGCGTGGTAGGCGGGGCCGGTGCAAAGTGCCACGGTATCCAACGTGTGGCTGCGATCCGGGTCTGGCATATTAGGTGGACGCTCCTTGACGTGGACGCCCTTGGGTCTGCCTGTGGTGCCCGAGGTGTAGAGCATCCAGTTACCATGGACCGGGTCGGCGAGATTGTCCGCTGAATGACTGGCGATCGCTGCATCGAGGTTGTTGAACCCGGACAGATCGCCGTCGCAGCTGAGGCAGGCCTTGAGTTTGTCAGTGTGAGTAACCGCCTCGAGGGCGGCCTCTGCAAATCGCTGTTCGGTAATGAAGACCTGCGCATCGCAGTTGTCGAGAATGTAGCCAACCTCCTCGCCGGTCAGGTGCCAGTTAATGGGGGTCAGTCGAACACCGCTGCGCATGCAGGCGGCAATGACAAGGGCAAACTCAGCCCGGTTGCTCGAGAGTAATGCGACGCCATCGCCGGTGCTCAGCCCGAGATCGCGGAACAGGTGTGCCAGTTGATTCGCTGCTGCATTCAGTTCGTGCCAGGAAAACTCGCGGCCGTACTGATCAGCGACAGCCGGATCATCGGGGCGGGTCGCCGCATAGACTGCCACCGACATGCCGTTTAAAGCCGCTTCTTCAGCCGAAATCTCGTGGTATTTCATTCCTGTGCCGCTCCCGCTCCTGTTGGTGACATTAATATCACCGGTCGACCTCAATGACCAGAACTCTGCACCCTGGGTCACGGCATTCAAGGTGTCGCCAGCACTCGTGCGTCATGTGCAAGTGCCGATAATTGTGGTAAGAAAGGGGCGGATTGATCGGAGAAAACCACATGAGTGATTCAGCCGCAGCGGCGACGCCTAACTATCGCACGCCAGAACAGGAACAGGCTGCCAAAGGCGCCAACACGCCTGACCCGTATGAGATGTCGCTTGAAGATGTAAATCCACTCAATGCTCACCTGTTCGCAGATAACCGCTGGCAGGCTGTGTTTGAGCGGTTGCGAGCGGAAGACCCTGTCCACTTTAACGAAATTGAAACAGCAGGCCGCTACTGGTCACTGACCAAGTACAAGGATATCAAGGCCGTCGATACCGACTGGGAAAATTTCTCTTCGGCGAATGGCATCACCCTCGGCTTTCCGGTAGGCACGGAAATCGGCAACAGCGTCTTCTCCGGTGCGGAATCTCCTTTTATCGCTCAGGATCCACCGTCACACGATGTCCAGCGAAAGTCCGTGACTGGGATTGTGGCCCCGTCCAGCCTGGCTAATCTCGAACCTCTGATTCGCGAGCGGACCTGCAAGGTGCTGGATTCTCTGCCACATGACCAGGCATTCGATTGGGTCGACACTGTATCGATTGAACTCACGACGCTGATGCTGGCGACCCTGTTCGATTTTCCGCTGGAAGACCGGCGTAAGCTGACCCGCTGGTCAGACGTCGTGTTCGCGATTCCAGAGCCTGGCGGCATCGTCGAAACCCAGGAAGAAAAGCGCCAGGAATTCATCGACTGCGTGACCTATTTCGCCAAACTGTTCGAAGAACGTCGCGAGGATCCTGGTGATGATCTTGTGTCGATGCTGGTGCATGGTGAAACCACCAAGAACATGCAGCCGCTGGAACATCTGGGTAACCTGTTGCTGCTTATTGTCGGTGGTAACGATACGACGCGGAACACCATGTCTGGCAGTGTTTATGGCCTGAACAAGTTTCCGCAGGAATATGACAAGCTCGTCGCCAACCCTGGCCTGATTCCGAAGATGGTCGCTGAAGTGATCCGCTGGCAGACGCCGCTGGCCTACATGCGCCGCACGGCGAATGCAGACATCGAGATCGGCGGCAAGCAGATCAGGCAGGGTGACCAACTTTTGATGTGGTACGTTTCTGGTAACCGTGACGAAGACGTATTTGAAAATGCCAATGACCTGATCATCGACCGCCCGAACTCGCGCAACCACCTGTCGTTTGGTTTTGGCATTCACCGCTGCATGGGGAACCGGCTCGCCGAGCTGCAGCTGCGTATTCTCTGGGAAGAAATTCTGCAACGCTTTGATCGTATTGAAGTCCTTGAGGAACCGCCTCGCACCTTCTCCTCGTTCGTTAAAGGGTACACCCGGCTGCCGGTCAAGGTGTATCGCAAGCAGGTTCGATCGTCGTGAAGGTCTGCCTGATTACAGGTGTTGGGCCCGGTACCGGCACCGCACTGGTTCGCCGGTTCGCTGCCGGTGGCTACTCAGTCGCCATGCTGGCGCGGGACGCAACGCGTCTTGATGGACTCGCTGCTGAAGTCCCGGAGGCACATCCTTTTGTCTGCGATGTCAGCGATGTTGCCGCACTTGAGAATACCTATAACGAGATCAGGTCGACGCTGGGTGCACCAGCGGCGGTCGTCCACAATGCAGTCACTGCGGAACGTGGTACCTATATGACTATCGATGCGGACCGTTTGCGGCAGGCGTTTGAGGTGAACACCATGGCGCTGCTGCAACTGGCACGCCTGGTCACGCCGGACATGGAAAGTGCCGGCGAGGGCGCGATCATCTGTACGGGCAATACCTCTGCTTATCGTGGACGGGCTCAGTTTGCGGGTTTCGCACCGACCAAGGCTGCGCAGCGTATTCTGCTCGAGAGTATTGCGCGAGAGGCCGGTCCGAAGGGAATACACGCCGCTTATGTCGCCATTGATGCGGTCATCGACCTTGAGTGGACGCGTAAAGTCTTCAAAGGCAAGCCAGACGACTTCTTCTGTCAACCTGCTGATATTGCTGAGGAATGCTATCGGGTCGCGCACCAGCCGCGAAGCGCCTGGTCTTTTGAGTCCGTCATCCGCCCGTTTGGCGAAACCTGGTAGTGGCTCCTCTTCAGACTTGCCCTAATTTGCCACTCTCCTCAGTTTCACGCGGCTTTCATGGAACGTGCCGCCTTCACCATAATCGGTGACTTCCTGGGACGTGAGGTCATTGATGCCTGAATCGCCGGACTGGGTGTTTTGCCAGTAAATACCCTCTGCGACGAGCAGGCCTGGCTGGGTGCGATCGGTCACCTGTGCCTCGCGCGTATGTCGGCCTCGCTGGTTCTCGATCTCAACGCAGTCGCCGTGATTGATGTCGAGACGCTCGGCATCGATCGGGTGAACCATCACGGCTGCCAGTTTGTCGGGAAATCGCTCGCCAAAGGTTGAGTTCAACAGATCGCCATTGGGTGGGGTGATCAATGCAAAGGGATACCGCTCAGTGAGCGTCTCATCTTCCAGCTCCCGGGTCGGCATCAGCGCTGCGTGGCGGGGTAAGTCCGGATCACCGGTATCGACAGTAAACTGAAATTTTTTCGCGCCCGGGCGCGTAAAGTCGCCGGCAGATTCGAAGTAGGTGGACCGGATAGTTGCGCCGGCAGGAATCTCGTCGCTGATCTCCGCGGGCATGCCGGAGATCGCGGGTGTGTAAGTATTGATGCGCTCGGCGGCTGTCTCGAAGAACACGGGGTCATTGAAACCCATCTTCTGCGCCAGGGTCTGGAACAGGTCAAAATTGCTGATCGCCTCACCGCGGGGCTGTACGACGGGCTCGGTCCGGCTCATGTAGAAGTGCCCGAAACCGAAATACAGGTCGTCGTTTTCAAACGATGTTGTTGCCGGTAGCAGCAGGTCGGCATAGCGTGTGGTATCGGTATACACCTGCTCGTGTACAACGGTGAATAAGTCCTCGCGGGCCAGCCCCTGTTTCACCTCGCTACCGTCAGGTGCGACGCTGAGTGGATTACTGGAGTAAACAAACAGGCCTTTGACTGGCGGATCTGCCTGCGTCAGGGCCTCGCCGAGCCTGACCATATTGATAGTACGGGTTGGCTGCTGCATCAGCCCCGTAAACATCAGCTTGCGCATATCGAGCGGGAACGCTGTGCTTGAGAGCAGGGCGCCAGCGCCAGGTTTACCATCAAACAGGCCGAGTGTCGCAGCCAGGCTGACTATCGCACGCGTTGTCATGGCGCCCTGGGTATTGCGCGAGAGGCCAACACCCACGCGAATGAAGGTCCTCGGGTTGGCAGCAATTAGCGCCGTGAGTTCATGGATGCGCGCTTCGCTGATACCGGACTTCTCGACCAGTGCCGCCATGTCGAGGCCGCTGACGTAAGCCGCGAGTTCAGCGAAACCCTCAGTGTGGTTTTCAATAAATCCGTGGTCGACCTGGTTGCCTGCTAGCAGGATTTTCAGGATGGCCAGCGCGAGTGCGGTGTCACCGCCCGGCTTGACGAGATAGTGGTCATCAGCGGTTTCCGCTGTGATGTTGCGATAGGGGTCGATGACAATAAATTTCGCACCGCGCCGGCGCGCTGCCACGACCAGCGGCATGAAGTGAATGTTGGTCACTTTCGCGTTGATACCCCAGGCGACGATGAGATCCGCATCCAGTGCCTTGTCGGGAGGGCTGTGCGGGCCTGAACCGTAGTGCAGGGCCCAGCCTGACTTGGCTGCGGTCGAGCAGATAGTTCGGTTCAGACGCGAGGCGCCGAACCGGTGAAAGAAGGGATCGCCGGCGTGGAAATTGACCTTGCCCATGTTCCCGGCGTAGGAATAGGGCAGCAGGGCCTCGCCGCCAAACTCCTCGCGGATCGCCGTCAGCTTTTCTATCAGGATCGACCAGGCTTCATCCCAGGATATCCGCTCAAATCGGCCTTCGCCTTTCGGCCCGACTCGCTTCTGCGGGTAGAGCACACGCTCATCGGACTGGACCCGTTCATGGTATGTGCGAACTTTCTTACAGAGAAAGCCCTGCGTGAACGGGTGATCAGGGTCGCCGTCAATACGGGTGATGATGCCGTCATCCAGCGTCGCGACAATGCCGCAGGCATCAGGGCAGTCGAGGGGGCAGATGGTTTTCCGGGTTTCCACGTGTCTCTGATCTCT
>JAYQAI010000042.1:31064-33236 GCA_038136715.1 Gammaproteobacteria bacterium
TGAAGATCAGGCGGCAGGTTCCTCAAGCATCGCGTCACGCATCTTGAACTTCTGGATCTTGCCGGTCACGGTCATCGGGAATTCGGCAACGAACCGTATCCGAGCGGGAATCTTGAAGTGGGTAATCTGGTCCCTGCAGAAATTCCTGATGTCGTCCTCGCTGACGCTGGCCCCATCTTTCAGCTGGATCCAGGCGGCGACAATCTCACCGAAGCGTTCATCCGGTACGCCGAACACCTGCACCTCCTGGATGTCAGGGTGGGTGTACAGGAACTCCTCGACTTCACGAGGGTAAACGTTCTCACCACCACGAATAATCATGTCCTTGATGCGCCCGACGATCTGCACGTACCCGTCTTCATCCATTACAGCGAGGTCACCTGAGTGCAGCCAGCCCGCGCCATCAATGGTCTCGGCGGTGCGTTCTGCATCGTTCCAATAGCCGCGCATGACGGAATAGCCGCGGCAGCACAATTCGCCTTTCTCTCCGAGTGGAACGACATGGCCGGCATCGTCGATGATTTTGATTTCCTGGTACGGACCGACCCGGCCCACGGTACCGCAGCGTTTCTCGATGGGTGATTCGATATCGGTCATGTGATTTACGGGGCTGGTCTCGGTCTGACCATACATGATAGTAATCTCTGACATGTTGAGTGTGTCGATCACCTTGTGCATCAGTTCCAGCGGGCAGGGCGCCCCCGCCATAATGCCGGTGCGAAGCGACGACAGGTCATAGTTGTCGATATCGGGCAACTCGGTCTCTGCCACGAACATGGTTGGTACGCCATGCAGGGCGGTACATTTCTCTGCGGCGACGGTCTCCAGCACGCTGACGGGATCAAATCCTTCGTCCGGGAAGATTGCGCAGGCACCGTGACTCAGGCAGGCAAGATTGCCCATCACCATGCCGAAGCAGTGATACAACGGCACGGGGATGCAAAGACGGTCTTCGTGAGTGAAGCGCATGCAGGCAGCGACCTGGAGGCCGTTGTTCAAAATATTGAAATGGCTCAGGGTCGCACCTTTGGGGTTGCCGGTCGTACCGCTGGTGAACTGTATGTTGATGGGGTCATCGGGTTGCAGCCGAGTGGCGATATCCGCCATTTTTGCCTTTTCTTCAGGACCGCCGAGTGCGCAGACGTCATCGAAATTGAACATTCCGGGTGAGTGCTCGCTGCCCATGCGTATGACCGTGGTCAGGTGTGGTAGTGTCTTGGCGCTGAGCTGGCCGGGTTCTGCCTCGGCCAGTTCCGGCGCAAGACTGTTCAGCATGCCGAGGTAATCGCTGGTCTTAAACTGATCGGCCGTGATAATCGCCTTACATTCCACCTTGTTGAGGGCATAGTTCAGTTCATGCAGCCGGTAGGCAGGATTGACGCAGACCATGATGGCGCCGATTTTTGCCGTCGCAAACTGCGTCAGACACCACTCGTAACGGTTCGGTGCCCAGATGCCAACTCGGTCACCAGGCTCAATACCGAGACTGAGCAGACCGGCGGCAAGCGCCTCGACCTTCTCTTTGTATTCGGCATAGTTCCAGCGCACACCCTGGTGCCTGACGATAAGCGCGTCGGCATCGGGATGTTCAGCGGCGACGCGATCAAGACAACCACCAATCGTTTCGTAGAGCAGCGGTTCTGTCGCCGTGCCGCAAAGATAGCTTTCATTGATGGGTTTCATGTTTCTCCCCCGGACTGCCGTTGTACCGCATCGCACACTGATTTTCAGTGCCTATTGTGACAGGATTCAAGGCTGGCATGCCATGTTCTTAAAGCGCATGTTGTGGCTTCGACTGAAGCCAGGGACACTGACTGAAAGGCAAGCAAGGCGAGGGTTAATGGGTACAAAAAGGATCTGCTCCATCTGTGAAGCGGGATGTGGGCTCATCATTGATGCGGATGGGCGTAAGGTGGTTTCGATCGAGGCGAACTCCGACGATGTTTTTTCCCAAGGCCATGTTTGTGCCAAGGGTATCGCTTTGAAGGATCTCGATGCCGACCCTGACCGGCTCAGGCAACCCCTGTTGCGCCGTGACGGAGAGTTGCAGCCCGTTGGCTGGGATGAGGCGTTCGAGTTTATTGCCGAAAAACTGGGATTGTTCCTTGATCGCTCTGACCCGAATGCGGTGGCAGTGTATTTTGGCAACCCGACCGCACATAACATCGGGCT
>JAYQAI010000043.1:0-24521 GCA_038136715.1 Gammaproteobacteria bacterium
CGACGGTCCGACGTCTCGGCCACCGACACGGGGATTTTCAATAAGAAAATCTGAAATTCACTCTAACTAAATCAATAACTTACCGAGTGGTGCGGCATTCCGACGTCCGTTGCCCACTATGCACTACTGTGCATAACGACGCACAACTGTTTTCCACAAAATTGCCGCGAAGAGCGAATCAGCTCACTAGGATTAGACAGAGGCGGGCGGTTACAATCAGTATAGAGTACCTGACGACGTCTCCACTTGATCATTTGCTATACTGGTTACTTATGAAATGTGGCGTGGCAGCCTAGCTGATCAAGCATTTTATTGGATCTACTAACTATATGAAACAGCAAGGGTTTTCGCTGATCGAGTTCCTTATCGCAATTGGTATCGCTCTGATTCTGGCGATGCTTGCGGTTCCCCTCTATCGTGGGTATACCACATCAGCTGATGAAGCGGTTGTCGTCGACTACATCAATGAGATGTCACGTGAGCTGCAGACCTATGCAGCTACCCATGAGCCGAAAGACAACTGTGATTTCAACCCCATGGAGGGAGAACTCAATTCGAGCGCCGTGGATGTCAGGCTCGATTTTGTGGCCATTGACCCTACCGATCCTGTAGGAGGACAGAGAGCTGTTGCCGTGGTTTCTGCTCTGCCAGGTGGCAATTTGCAGGTAGCGCGTGACGTCCACGATTCACTGTCAGCAAAAGTGGTCCCTGGTGCTGTGTTGACGGAGCTTATGGTTTCATTCGCCGTCTATCTCACAACAGTAGATGACGCGTTGTGCAAGGGAGGAGGTTCCTCTGTCGTAGCAGCGCAAACTCCATTGTCTACAACAACGCCACCAGCCTCTGCCTCCTCCCCGGCGCCTCAGCCACAACCGCCTTCAGGCGCCCCTTCCGCGACCGCGGCCATACCTGCTCAGCTACCAGCGCCGTCGCCCGATTGCGGTGGTGGTCGTGAGTACGTTTATTCTGACGGTCGAAAGGTATGTGACGACCCGTGCGCAGGACAGCCCGGCACGGTTTGGCTGGGGACGTGGTTCAATTATAGAGGAAAGGTGGATCAGTGTGTCCCCGAGTGCATTGGCCAGCGCTTGGCTTATCATCACAATCCTGTTACTGATGAATACACGAATATCCGGTGTGAGCCACTGCGGATCTCTTCGCCCGGCCCGAGCGGCGGGGAGTGCTGGAACAATCCCGTCGACACGGTGGCAAGTGGAATCGACTTAAATACCGCTCAATTTAAAACTCAGGAGTGCGACGGGCCGGCAGAAGTTTGCGAATTCATAAACTTTCCGGGAAAACTCTGTCCGCCGGGCCACTTGCCTTATACGACAGTAACCAACAACTCGGACGCCGACCGCTCCTTCGAGATGGGCTGTATGCCGGTCGCGCAATGCCGAGAAAACTGGATGAAGTACTCGTCGGCCGATAAATGCATTAACTACGACGGCGATCAAATCTCTACGTCTGCATACACCTGTACAAGTTGCTGCGTCGGGGACTACTGCAACGAGCCACAGGATGGCTGCTTCACGAAGCCGGGCTCGATGGTCAGAAATTATTAGGGTACGGTATCGCGTACTAGGTTCTAAGGCTTTCGACCGCAACGGTGGGAAGCAGGTGGGAAGTTGCCCGTTTGAAATCGAGAAGATTCTGAAAGCCCCAGTACATGGTGGCCAGAGGCGGAATCGAACCACCGACACGGGGATTTTCAATCCCCTGCTCTACCAACTGAGCTATCTGGCCATGTTTCTTCTGGTGAGTACCTGCGCTTGCAGCACAGGTCAGCAGTGACTTGCCACTGGCTGTCTCCAGGCGGGGTTGTGCACCCCTGAAGAGGGCGTGATTAAAACGAAACGAGGGCGGGGAGTCAAGGCAAAAACGTCCCTGCTTTTCTCATACCGGCGGTGGTTCACTGGCCCAGGCGCCGCGCTTCGCCCGTGCACCTTTTGCTCTTCCCATCTGCAGATTACGCGGCAGAGAGCCAGAGCCGCAAGAGGTGGCGTTTCTCTCTGGAATCCGGGTTGTCTTCGTATGCAGTGCGGGCGTGGGCAATGGTGTGGTTGCAGACGAATTGCATGTCGCCCGGTTCGAGCCACATATCGAGATGGTACGTCGGGTCCAGCGCGAGTTCGTCGTAGAAGTCCAGGATTTCTTGTTCCTCAGCGGTGAGGGTGATGCCCTCGTGGCGCTCAACCGAGCGAAAGTAATCACTATGGTAAAAAGTACGCAGTCTGTCGTCTGCAAACTGTGCCGGTGCTATCAGACTGTATGGCTTTTGGCCCTTTTTTGTTTCGCCTCGCAGATCCATCCTGAAGGGTTCGAACAGGCGTGGCGCGAGATGGGGTTTCTGTTTCAGCAGCTCATTAAACAGCGTTACTGTGCTGACGAGTCGACTCTGTCCGCCGTGCTTTGCAGGCTGGATGCATAACAGGCCGACAATGTCTGCCGGATCGCAGTGAAAGCGGATATTCGCTGCAGTGCGGTAGAGGCGTACGAATGGGTCGTCTGCCCGCTCGCCGTAGTCGGTAACGTGGCCCAGCAGTTCATTTGCGGGGTTCTGTGCGCCGGGCACGCCGAGGTGGTGACCGATGCCCCAGAAAGCGGCCTCGATCTCCTCTGTTTTCATGGTCTCGACAGGCAGGCCTTTGATGAGTTTCAGACCCGGGCCGTTCATGATGTTGTCACGCCAGGTGAGTATTCTGCCGGCGAGGTTAGGTAACTCGAAGTTGTCCCGAGTGATGTCCTCCAGCGTCCGCCCTGCGGTCAGCGCTGTTTGCGTCGCGGCGGCAATCTCGCTGATTTCCTCCGCCGTCAGTGTATAGCACCAGTGATCAGCGTTCTTCTTGAGGTCTGCTGACAACCATGCATCCGCGGAGGTCAGCGGTGCCTCTGGCACATGGGTGTGTGGTCGACGGAAGTAGCGTTGCCCCTGGTCACCAAATGACAGGTGAGTGCTCATTGATCCTGCTCTGGAATGAACCCCTCCGCCTGGTCGACGTCCTCACCCGCGAGGAACCTGTCGCGCTGCTGGTTCAGGTACTTTCTGGCTGCCTTGTCCATCATGTTCAGGTGCTTTTCGTTGATGAGCATGGTTTGCAGGTTCTGCCACTCCTCCCAGGCCTGTGCAGAAACCGTCTCGAAAACTTCCTGGCCTTTCGGTCCCGGGAAGGGCGGGGTGTCGAGGCCTGGCATTTCCTGTTGCAAGCGACGACAAAATACGGTGCGGCTCATGGTGTGCTCCGGTCTACAACAAGTTGAATCTTAAAGGAATCAGGCGGCAGGTTCGATCACTCCGCCAGCAGTCGGGTCACCGGCCGGGTCAGGCCAAGTGCGGGCGGGTCGGCACGGTCATACCAGCAAAATCGGCCAGCTTCGCGCACGGCGTTTTCGTGGCCCATCGTCACGATTCGAAACACGTCGATATCGAGGTGGAAGTGGGTGAACGTGTGACGGAACGATGGTATCGATTCAATGCATGATGCTGACAGGTTGTGTGCCTGCAGATAAGCCTCTGGGTCATCTGCCTCGGGAAAGCTCCACAGGCCTCCCCAAAGGCCTGTGGGCGGCCGCTGCTCCAGCAGCACGCTGTTGCCGGATTCGATGATGAGCATTGTCGTCTGCCGCACCGGCAGGTCTTTCTTTGGTTTTCTTCCCGGTAGTTCAGCGATGCGGTTTGTCGTCAGTGCAATGCAGGTTCCATGCATCGGGCATTGCTCACACGCTGGCGTTGCGCGGGTGCAGACGGTCGCGCCCAGGTCCATGATGGCCTGCGTATAGTCAGCGACCCGCTCAACAGGTGTCAGTTCTTCTGCTTTCGCCCAGAGTGACTTCGCAGCAGCTGTGCTGCCAGGCCAGCCTTCGATGGCGAAATGCCGGGCCAGAACGCGCTTCACGTTGCCATCGAGAATGGCTGCGCGTCTACCGCTGCAGATGCTGACGATAGCACCGGCGGTCGACCGGCCGATTCCCGGCAGAGATACCAGTGCATCGACAGTCAGTGGCATCTCGCCTTTGTGCTCTGCGACAATGATCTTTGCGGTTTTGTGCAGGTTGCGCGCCCGTGCGTAGTAGCCGAGTCCCGTCCAGTGGTGCAGCACCTCATCCTGGCTGGCTGCCGCAAGATCGTGAATCGCGGGAAAGCGTGCCATGAAGTTTTCAAAGTAGGGGATCACGGTCTTGACCTGGGTCTGCTGCAGCATGATTTCAGACACCCAGACACGATAGGGTGAAATCGCCTGCTGCCAGGGCAGGTCTTTGCGGCCATGCAGGTCAAACCAGGCCAGCAGTCGCCGGGCAAACTCAGTCATCGATTGAACAGGTTCTTGAAGAGGTCGCTGGTCAGGTCTTTCAGCTCATCGGGCACTTTGTCCTCGATCAGTTCATCGATGCGCCTGCGTCCACGATCTTTCAACTCCTGCCTGACGATATCCGCTACCAGGTCTCGGATAACACCGTCGTCGCCAAAGCAGAGCTCAGTGACCGAGGCCGAGAACGGGCCCTCGCAGCTCAACGGCCAGCGCACGTCGGCCAGCTCGTCGCTGACAGAAAAGCGGCCGTTGTCGCCGCGCTCAAAACGTGCAGTCACATCGTAACGCAGCGTTGCCTCGATCGGGTCAAAGCCGCCCTGCGCTGTCAGGTGCAAATTCTCGAGCTGGCTCGTGAGTACCTGACCGCTCTGCGTGCCGTCGCTGAATACGTGACTCGCGACCATATGATCGAACGGCACGATGTCCGGCCATTCGGCGACACGAGAGGTTTTGCCCCGAAGCTGGTCGATGGTCGCCGCGAGTTGCTTTATCGGCGTGACGTTCAGCGTGCCGTCAGTCACGGCAAAAGTGGATCTGCCGTTGAGTGTGCGGGAAAGATCCTGCAGTCTCGTGCCGTCGAACTGCAGCTTGGAGTTCCCCGTCAGTGTACCTGTGATATCACCTACCTCGGTGAGTGATCTCAGGTCGAGCCGGTCGAGCGTCAGGCTGACATTGCTCGTGACAGCATCATCGAGGAGGGACGTCAGGTCAGTGACTATGCGACCACCATATCCCTCAGTATTGGCGATCAGCCGCAGGGTTTGTGTGTCGTTCTCGATATCTAACTTGCTGTTGCGATAGGTCCCACCGGCGTGCCTCAGTTCACGGATGCGTGCGATCAGGTTGATCTGCAGGGTTCTCAATTCCTCTGCAGGTATGAGCACGGTGGGGGCATCGGTCGGCGTTGCGCCGGATGATGCCGATGGAGTCGGCGCGGTCGTCTCAAGATAATCCGCTGTGTTGAATTGCTCGAGGCGGATGTCACCAGAGAGCGCAGCCGGTTCGCCAGGTGAGTAGCGCAGCCGGCCTGTAAAGGGGCTGTTGTCGAACTGACCGGCGAGATCAGTCAGATTTAAGTATTCGCCAGAGGCATAGATACCGGTTGAAAATTGCAGGGTTGTAATGGGGATGTCCAGGTCGAAGCGTGCCGCCTCACGCCTGAGATCCGTACTTTCGAGCGCCATGATGCCGTCATAGTGTGGGGTGCTGCCCGCAAGGTTAACGAGGCCGGATGTTGTCAACCTCAGCGTGCCGAGTGAGATGCTGGTCGGTTTCAGATCGAGGGCATTGCGGTCGGCATGCCACTCACCCGCAGCAGTGATCTGAAACTCCGGCAGATCAACCTCACCTGTACTTGCGCTGCCAGCGATGACCGTCTCTTCAAAAGCAAGCTTTTCGGTATCGCGGTAAATCATGCGCCCACTCGCTGTGAAGCTTGCGGTGGAATCAGCGTCGGCGAGGTCAGCGGCCAGGCTGAAATCGAAGGGTTTGCCGATCGCCAGTTCTGAAGTCTGCAGCGATGTGATCTTGCCCCGATACTCGGATTCGCTTTGCGCGTCGATGTAGTTCAGCGTGATGTTCTGCAGCTGCAGTTCATGCAGGGTCGGGGGTATGGTGGTCTGCTGATCGCTGCCAGGCGTTGTTGGAGCCGGGCCATCAGGTTCGAATGCCTGCCAGTTGCCGCGGCCAGCTGCATCGACGGTCAAGTTGATTGCGCCGTCACGCAGTCGCATGCGGTTGATGTCGATGATGCGGCGCTGCGTCAGCAGCGGCAGCAGGTCGACGTCGACTTGCATCTGGCCGAACCTGGCCAGTTCGTCAGCTCCTTTGACTGCAATACCGACGTCAGACACCTCGATAGCGATGGGGGGCCAGTAACGCCATCCCAGCTCGCCCCCGATTTCCAGTTCGTAATCAGAGTTGCTGGCAACGACGCTGCTAATCTGCGCCTTAAACCGGTCCGGGTTCTCAAGCAGGAAGAATGCACCGGCAATGATGCTGCTCATCAGTATGATGATGGCCCAGAAGACGGTTTTCATGGATCAGGTTTTGGCCCGGGCGAGATTCTGCCTGGTGTAGTCGCACAGTACTTTGACAATACCGCGTGTGACTTCTTTGTTGCCTGACATCAGGTCATAAAGTGACTCGCCATCGAGTCGCAACAGGGTGCAGTCCTCAAGGGCTTCGACTGAGGCCGCCCTGGGTTCCGGGTCGAGTGCAGCCAGTTCACCGAAGACGGCGCGGGTGCCGCCGATGGCGAGCTCTTTTTCTCCCTCGAAGATGCGGACCTGGCCATCAACCACGATGTACATGCTGGTGCCGATGTCTCCCTGGTTCATGATCAGTTCGCCGGCATGGTACTCGACGGCTTCGGCGATCGTTGCCAGGTCAACCAGCTGGCTTTCCGGGACCGACGAGAATATCGGAACGGACTTCAGGATCAGGACCTTTTCGATGGTTAACAGCATCGGGAGATTATGCCACGGCGGGGGGTGGAAACCACGTTACGCTGAAAGCACAGGGCGTCAAGGATCTCAGGTTGGATCCGGCTCCGGCAGGGTGCTGTAGATTTCGCTGGCCACCCTTGAGACATCGTCGCTGCGATCGCTCAGGTAAGCTCTGATGCGGCGCCGCAGGTCAGGAGGGTTCAATCGACCCAGGCACCACACAGCGGTTTCACGAATGATGTTTTCACGATCTTTTAGCGCCTGCTCGATCTGCCCGATGTGTTCAGCCGAAGCCTGCTCGCCGATCTGCAGCAGCATACAGCTGCGGGTCCAGAAAAAAGCGCGATCGTAGTGGTTGTTTACGATATCGTGGAATCTCTCGTCTGCACTCATCTTCTGCTGTGGGAAGCGGGCGGCCAGGTGTTCCAGTCTTTCCTCTACCGTAATATCGTCCAGTAACGGCAGCACGGTATCCTTGATTTCACTCGTCAGGATGTTGTCGAGAATCTCGAGTGCGAAGACTCGCAGTTCAGCAACCTTCGAATCGATGTTGGCACGGGTGTCGAGCATCACAATCGATTCAAACAGGAAGCTCATCAGCAGCAGCAACTTGTCCCGTCTGATCTCGAGTTCGCTGCTCAGTGCAGCGTGCAGGGTGTCGTACTTGTCTTCGCCCTTCAGGTCCTCCATGGCGGCCAGAAGCCAGGTGATCACCTGCACCTCCTCATCCAGCTTGTTAACGAACAGATACTGGTCGTCCGGGTCAGCCTGGAAGTGGAGCGTTGCCAGGCTCAGGTAGACCTGGTGGCGCAGCTCTGGCTGTTCGATTTCGAGGTGACGCAGCAGGATGTCGATGGCTTTCTCGCCACCAATCTCGCGGATGGTATCGATCATATGGAATTTTTCCTGGCGCGTCGTCTCCGGTGACTGCAGGCCTACGTCCAGGTCATAGAGTGCTGTTTCGGCGAACTGGCGGAGAGCCAGTGCAGTTGTCCCCTGCAAGGAAACAATGGACAGCTTGCTGACCAGGACATTCACCAGACGCGTGTCCCGCAGGTTGCCAGCGGCGATGATGGCGCGTTCAACGACGCGCAGGTCGGTGTCATCAATGAGGTCGACAAGATAGCCCGAGAAGTGACCGTGGCCGATTTCGCCGATGACATCCGCGGCAAAAATGCGATCAGACTCATCGCCTGAGCGGACCGACTGCAGCAGGTAGTTGTTCGCCTGCTCATCATCGCGATCAAACGATAGAATGCCGACCATGGCTCCTTTACGCAGATCGTCATGGACGGCATCCAGGAACGGCCCCAGCACATCCATCACATCATGCGGCGCCAGGGCCGCGTAGGTTTTCAGCGCCTGACCACGGACTCTGGGGTCAGGTTCCAACTCGATGCGCTCAGCCACGCGACCGGTCAACGGTTTGATCTGGAGTGCGGCGATCCTGCGCAGTACATCAATGCGGACGTCCCGGTCGCTGTGGTCGAGCACCTGTTTGATGAGCTCGGTGATTTCAGGGTGTTCAATTTCTTCCAGCAGGTTGAGGCAGTAAAACACTTCTGCGGGGAAGTCGCTGTTAAGCCCGCTCTTGATGATCTCGAGGCTGGCATTGTCGAGCTCAGTCATCGACAGTTCACCCAGCTTGCGCTTCTGGATGCTGACCACCAGGTTGGAGAGATAGTACTTGCGCACCATGAATGCCACGAAGATCCAGGCGAGCATCAGTGCCGCCAGCAGGATCAGGAAGGTCTTGGGCTCTAATCCCATAATGGTTGTCATAATGTAGAGGCAGATGCCGGCGACGCCGCCTGCGACCGGGTCGACCACGCCCTCCATCAGCTGAATGCCCTGGCTGCGCTGCCGGTCCGGCAGCACCTGGTAGAGAATGGTGACGCTGCTCTTCCAGATCGCCGATTGCAGGATGATTCTTGCCCCGTTGGTGATCACCATTATGGCGAAGATGGCTGAGAGCTCGACACCTGAATACTCCATAGTCGAAACCGCAGACGATCCGATAAAGATGATGATCGGAAAGGCGATAACGCCGGCGATGATGCCAAATCTGCGCAGGAAGGGAGCGAACAGGAACACCATGGTGAACATGGTCAGGAAACCTGTGATGGCCTGGAAATAACCGATGAAGGTGGCCAGCGCTTTCTCGTCGGCATATTGCACCGAGGCGTAATCGTAGAAAGCCACCTCGAGAAAAAAGTAGGCAAACATGTATGCGACATAGCAGAAGGTGATCAGGCGCACGTAGGGCAGGCGCAGCATGCCCAGCATCCGGGTTTCCTTGATCTCGTCATTGTCCTGGGTCTCTGTGGTCAGGTAGAGCGTTTCACGGAAATGAGAGACGGTGTAGCCGACAATGCCGAAGACGACCAGGGTGGTCAGCATGGCGACAATCAGCAGGTCGGTGACCTGGATGAAATTCAGCAGCAGAACCACCAGCAGGCCGCCTGCCAGTTCGGCGAGGAATTCGCCGGAACGGGCAATGCCAGAGAGGCGTTTGGTCTGGCGTACATTCAACAGGCGTGACAGCAGGGCAACAAACTGCAGGCTGAACAGCATATAGACCAGCTCAAAGAACAGTGGCAGCGTGAAGATCAGGTAGCTGCTGTCACTCAAACCCAACAGCACCCGCATCGTTACTAGCCCTGCCAGAATGAGGCCGAGTATGGTAAAGAGGTAACTGCCGACCGAAAAACGATGTGTCGCCCGGTCAATCAAAAGGGTCATCGGCATGCCGACTGCCGCGATCAGGATCGCAATCAGTGCAAGCTGCTCTGAACTCCAGTGTTCAAGGAACAGGGTAATGGCACAGACCCGGATCATGCCGATGGCCATTCCTGACATGAACATGTTGCTGAACATCAGCGACGTCGGCATCTTGTCTTCCGGACGGATGCCCAGCTTTGCCAGGATTCGGTCGAAGGCCGAGAGCCTGTTCTCTGATGTCGGCGCAAGGTCAGTCAAACAAAATAGCCTTGGTGTGGGATGATTGGGCGGAATAGATTGAGCGCAACATTATGCGATATATGCTCGGTGCAATCGAGATGGTTTTGGCGGCATGGTCGCGTCTGCGGCCTGCAGTTTGTTTGCTGATCTGCTAATCTAATCAGCGATTTTAAAGGAGTCGTAAATGGCAGCAGTAGGCACTGAATCGAACCCATTGCGGGTCGCAATCATCGGCGCTGGACCCTCAGGTTTTTACACCGTCAGCAATTTTCTGAAGCACAAGGATCTGCATGTTGAATTTGACATGTATGACCGTTTGCCGACGCCGTTCGGCCTGGTACGCGCCGGTGTGGCCCCGGACCACCAGAAAGATAAATCGGTGCAGCGGGCTTACGATAAAAGCGCGCAATCAGCCAATTTCCGCTTTTATGGCAATGTTGAGTACGGTAAGGACATCAATCTCGATGACCTGAAGCAGCACTACCACCAGGTTATGTTCACGACCGGGGCGCCGTTTGACCGTAATCTGGGTATCCCCGGGGAAGAACTCGCTGGCAGTCATTCGGCAACGGAGTTTGTTGCCTGGTACAACGGCCATCCTGATTTTGCTGATCATGAATTCGACCTGACCCAGGAAAGCGTTGCTGTGATCGGCGTGGGTAACGTGGCGATGGATGTGGCGCGTATTCTCTGCAAGACCAACGAAGAACTGGCTATCACCGATATGGCCGACTACGCGCTGGCAGCGCTCGACAACAGCAGCGTCAAGAACGTTTACATCCTCGGCAGGCGAGGTCCGGCCCAGGCAGCCTTTACGCCGCCGGAGATCAAGGAAATGGGCGAGTTTCTGGACGCTGATGTCACGGTGCCTGCCGCCGAGGCCGAACTGGATGCCGCCAGTGCTGCCGCGCTGGAAGAAGGCGGTGACAAGAATGCGCAGAAGAATGTCGACTTCATCCAGGAATATGCGGCACGGCCGATTTCCGGTAAGAAACGCCTCCTGAACATCCGCTTCCTGGTATCGCCGACTGAAATCCTCGGAGAGGACGGCAAGGTCACCGCTATCAAGATCGTCAAGAACAAGCTGGTGCAGGGTGATGATGGCTCCATTCGGCCGGTCGCAACTGATGAAGAAGAGATCATCCCGGTTGGCCTGGTGTTCCGCTCAGTGGGTTACCTGGGCAGGCCGCTGCCTGATATCCCCTATAACGAAAACAAGGGCACGATCCTGAATGCGCAGGGCCGGGTTGTCAGTGCTGACGATGCGCCCGTCACCGGTCTGTATACAGCAGGCTGGATTAAGCGTGGTCCGACAGGCGTAATCGGCACAAACAAAACCTGTGCTCAGGAAACTGTTAACTGCATGGTTGAAGACCTGGCAGCGGGCAATATCAACGAGCCCGCAGACCCGAGCGTCGAGGGTGTGAAAGCGCTCGTCAACAGCCGCCAGTCGAGGGCAGTCAGTTACGACGAGTGGCTTAATATCAACGAGGTTGAAGTTTCTCGTGGTGAGGCAGCAGGTCGCCCGCGCATCAAGTTCACCAACATTGATGAAATGGTTGAGGTCGCGAGGTCTGGTTCCTCCTGATACAAGCATTCCCTGTGAGGCAGCGGAGAACTTTTTATAGAGGTCTTCGCTGACCCATGGCAACACACGATCTCACTCAGGGCGGTGTTGGCTCGCAGCTGACGCGTATGACGATCCCGTATTTTCTCGGGGTATCGTCCATGATCCTGGCATCGATGATAGAGACTATCTACATCGGTGTGCTCGGCGCAAAGGAACTGGCCGCATACAGTTTCATGTTTCCTGTCATTATGGCCCTGACCAGTGTCTCCATGGGCGTCGGTATCGGGGCTTCCTCAGTCATCGCGCGTGCTGAAGGTCAGGGTGAGCGTGAGCGGGTCAGGCGTTATGTCACTCACACCGGGATTCTGACGGTACTGATCACCGTTGCCCTGTCTGGCTCAGTCTATTTCTTCCTGGAAGACCTCTACGCCATGATGGGCGCGAAAGACGAGGTGCTGCAGCTGGTTGTTGCGTTCGCGGAGGTCTGGGTACTGGGCCTGATGACCTTCACCATACCGATGGTCACGTCGACAGTATTGCGTGCCGTCGGCATCGCCAAGGAGCCCGGCTACATCATGACGCTGACATCAGCGATGCAACTGGTGTTATCGCCGATCATCATCTTTGGCCTGTTCGGCCTGCCGGCACAGGGGCTGGTCGGTTCAGCCTATGCTTTTATCCTGATCGGGTTTGTGCGGATTGCTGCCTTTATTTATTTGCTGCATCGGGAGCGAATCGTGGCGGTGGACGACATCTTAGCGGGGTTTGTGAAATCAGCTCGTGAGATCCTGCATATTGCATTGCCGTCTATGTTGTCGTCATTAATTGGCCCGCTCAGCATGGGCATCACGATCGCGCTGCTCGCCAATCACGGAGAATTTATTGTGGCCGCGCTCGGCATCGTTAATCGAATCGAGATGCTGGTAACGATGATCCTCGGTGCTCTGTCTTCTTCGGTAGCACCTTTTGTCGGGCAGAACTGGGGAGCCGGGCATTACGATCGCATTCATCGTGGCCTCAAGCTCTCTTATGGATTCTGTCTCGGCTGGGGGGTGCTTTGTTTCGTGGCGCTGGCACCCGGTGGCGATTTCCTGGTCAGCTTTATTAACGATGAACCGGCGCTGCTTGAAGCTGCAGCCTGGTTCCTGCTGATCGTGCCGGTGAGTTTTGGCTTGATGGGGGTCGGCCAGATCGCATCCTCACTCTTCGTGGCGCTGGGCAAGCCCATCCCGCCAACCCTGCTGTCGGTGCTCAGAACCATCGTCATCTACATCCCAATGGCCATTCTTTTCGATCAGTGGTGGGGCTATGTTGGCGTCTTTATCGCCATATCAGTGGCCAACCTGTTATTCGGCGTGGTTGCCTATCTGTGGAGTCGCCGCATGCTGCTGCATGAGGTTGATCGGGTTCTGCGAGTCTAGGCACGAATTCGGTTGAGTGCCGCCAACAGTGTTTCAATATCCGCTGCAGGCTCGTCCTTGAATTCAGCGAGGCGTTCGAACGTATCTGCTGCTGCCTCGTGAAAACCGGCTGATTGACCCGCCTCAGCGAAAGTCTGGGCGATCTCGCGCATCTCGCCAGCGAAGCGCCAGGCTTTGACCGAGTTGCCGGTCAGCCGCTGATGTGTCTGGTGACTGAAGCGCTCTCCCCATTGGGCTTCCAGTGTATCCCTGACGTCGTAGTGATCGGCGACGCCAAGGATGGCTGCCAGCAGGGCTGTCGAGCCTTTGGTGTAAGCCGCAAACACCATTTTCATGGCCGATGCGGCACCCACGTCGACAGATATGATGTGAGTTTTAAGCGGTGTATCGGTGAACAGCGGCTCGATATCCGGTGCTGCCCCGCCTGACAGGTACAGGGTCGTCCCCGAATCATGCTGCCAGGCCGGACCACCAACAATGCCGCCGTCGACAAAACTGTCGGCGTTGAACGCGCCAGCGATCTCAAGACAACTGCCGGGCGAGATGGCATTGCCTTCAACAAAGGTGCCGGTGAAACCTGAATCGAGAACTGACGCTGCAACGCTGCGCGCGTCATGCGGTGGGCAGATGCTGAGGATGATGTCCGCCTCGCTGCAGAGGGTTGCCAGGTCGCCGCAGTCTCGCAAACCTGCCTCTTTGGCGCGCTCGTGCGTTGCCGGGCCGCGCTCGGCGCCCGCCCAGATGACGTCGGCATGCCGGGTTGCTGCGGCACCCACAGAAGCGCCCATGTCGCCGGGGCTGATCAGGCCGACGGTGGTCATGGGGCGATGATGGAATCTGACAGGGAAATAGAACGCACGCCATATCTCCGGGGCGGAAGGGGCTCGAAAAAATTCAGCCTAATTTTTTCCATAGACTTATTCAGATAAAAGTAAGGCATATGGTCAGGCACCCTCGACACCTGGTGATCGCCGGCGCTCCAGCATCGCGATGGGTAGTGCAAGCAGCAGTACGAATAGCAGGGCATTGGCAGGTATCTGCAGGTTGACGTCACCGAAGCCATGGATCAACAGTGAGACTGTGCCCGCCAGGCAGCCGAAAGCTATGCCGCGGTCGAAAGTGGATGACATAGAACCCAGCATGCGGACCTGGGCATGCAGGCCGGTCAGCAGGATGCCCAGCAATGGCAGTGCGCCAATCACACCAAGTTCAATCAGGAACTCCATGTAGTCCATTTCGGTGTGATCTGCCCGGCGCGAGACGACGGCGTCGCGGTAGGGTGCAAAGGCGGTTTCATAAGTGCCGGCGCCGGCACCCAGCCAGAGATGATCCTTAAGTATTCTCAGGTTGTATGCCTGTATCTCAACACGCCCCTGGCTTGAACTGTCGGAACCAACTTCACGCAGGCGCTCGCCAAGCCGTTCAATGCCAAAGTAATTGCCAATGATCAGGGTGTCGAGAGCGAGGATGCTCACCAGCAGAATGGCAGCGTAGCGATTGAAGCTGCGCGAGTAATAAAAAGAAATCGCCGCTGTGATGAGGATACTGCTGAAGAACGCCATGTTGCCCATGCGCGAGCGGCTCATGACCAGCGCAACAACCAGAATAATGATGATGATCCTGAGGCGACCAAGTGGACCGGTCAGGAAGTCTGCCAGCGAGAACCGGCTACCCGATGCGGCCTGGGAAAGCGCGAGCATAAGGCCAATGGCAAGACCGAGCGCAATCTCGAGGTGACCCGCGAAGTGATTAGGATTTGGGAAACTGCCCCGTGCGCGCGCAAGGTCGAACATTAGCTGCTGTGCGCCGCCCAGCAAGGCCTGCAACAGCCCGACAATAACGACCGCATAGGCAACCTGCCTGATGCGATTGTCTGTCTGTACGAGGCTGACTGTGGCGTAAAAAGTAGCGGCATAGGTCAGCGTCAACAGGAAGTCAGTGCGAGTCTTAAAGGGGTCGACACTGATACCGTGATTGACGCCGGGCACGCCCAGCCACTGGAAGGCGATCCACAGCAGTAACGTGGCAAACAGGACGAGAACGATACGCGCGTGATGCGTCGCCGGTGCCGGCATGCGAAACAGCAGGCTCAGGCTGATCAACAGGTACAGGCAGCTCAACAGCGGCCAGGCCCAGTCGCGGTTGCTGCCCATGGGCCAGGGTGCAATCACGAGCCCTGCGATGAAGACAGCGAAAAGCAGTGTCGTGCTTGTGTTTGGGCTTTTCTGCATAGGGGACCGGCCGGTTGACCCGATTATGGTAGCAAAGTCTTCCTAGAAATTTTCAGGCAATATCCATAAGCTCAGTCCAGCTAAAAGCCGCAGAGACTCATGAAAGCCACGGTAAACCTGATCTGGAATGCACTGCTTACCGCTGTCGTGGTCACGCTGCTGGCCGGGCTGTTTGTGGCCGCGATGCCGCCGGTTTATCTCGCGACGGCGACGGTGAAGGGTGATGCCGATGGCATCCTGATTATCCGGTCCGGTGACCTCATTGCAGAAGTGACCCGTGTGGTGAAGCCGCAACCTGACGATTTACGCAGCTGGTTGCAGGAGCTGACCAGTGAAAGCACCGATGTGCCAACGATGCTGAAGCAGAACCTGACGGTTGAGGCCAGGCCGGGCGAGGGCTGGCTGGACATTACCGTCCAGGCACGCGTCTCGGTCACTGCAGCCAGACTCGCGAACGAGATAGCAAGGGTCTATCTCAGCCGGGTCGACCAGAACAACCTGACACCGGAGGCCATGGCCATGCTGTTCCAGCCAGTCGAGGATGCCGAGGCGGCGCTTGTGGCTTTTCTGGATCAGCATCCTGAGCTGGCGAGTTTTCGGGCAGCACTGCAGCCCCTTGACCGTGAACTCCAGCTGCGGGCCCGGCAAGTTGAAACCGCTGAGAACAAGCTGGCGCAGATCGACGAACAACGCCGAGCAGCGAAAAGTGATGTCACACAGTTGCGAGAAGCCTCGGTCGTCCGGGCCCTGCAGCGTCGCGACTCGGTGAAGCAGCGAGTCGCCGAAATGGAAACGCGCTATGGCAGCCAGCATCAGAAGATGATTGCAGTGCGAGCTGAACTGCGAGAAACCGAGCAACAGCTGTCGCAGGCGCTGGCGGACTTTGACACCAGGTTGCAGCAGCGGGGCCGTGATGCCCGGGCGGAACGTGCAAAGGCCGAGACAGCGCTGCAGCTTGCCAAGGCAGAGCGTGAGGCCCTGGTGGAACGCGAAGCCAGGCATCAACAGTTGAAGCTTGCCCGTGAGTCTGCCCTGGCGCGTTACAACGGTATTACGCAGGAACAGAAACGTTACGAATTCTCTGAGGCAGTGCCGCCGCCGAATTCACTCGGTTTCGCGCAGCTGGTATCGCTGCTGGCTATTTTCTTTGTCACTTTCCTGGCCGTCTTCCTGGCCTCTCTGCTAAGGCGCCAGGAATGATGCTGCGCTTGATTATCGCTGGTGTCCTGCTGGCTGGCTTATGGATATCGGCCGTCACCCTGGCGGGCAGTACGGTCGAGCGCATGGTTGCCCAGGAGATCGTGCCAGAGACGCCGCGTGAATCGGCAGTCTGGCAGCAGGGTGTGGCGCGATTGACGCAAATCAGCCAGCTGGACCCTTGGCATCCCGGGGTTCTCGATCGTCTGGCTGAACTGCAACCGGAGAGGGATGCCCTGGCGACCCGACGTCAGCTGGTTGAGATCAGCCCAAGGGTCGCACGCTACTGGGTCGATCTTTTTGTACTGAAAACCCGCCTGCAGGAGTGGGATGATGAGGCGCGCCAGGCGCTGGCTGAAGCTGTCAGGCTCGGACCTTATGAACCGGTGGTCAACGAAAAAATCATCCGTCAGGCGATGGCTGCCTGGCCGTTGCTTGATCAACCGGCGCGACGGATGGTGATTGAGGCCTCGGCCCGGGGCCTGCAGTCCAGTGCCCATTTCCGACGTGATGCGGTCTGGCGCCTGGTGCGTCGTTCAGGCCTGTTGCCCCTGACCTGTCAGGTTGAGGGCGCGAGCACGCACCCATTGTGTGACCCATAAAGGGCGCGTGTTCTCTTTAGGTGCATGCTGTAGCACCAAGGTGGTGCGTCTGCGCTAGCTGCAAATTTCCCTGGTCCCCCGAAAATTTCGAAAAAATAAATAAAATCAGTGACTTGGCACGTTGTTAATTTCTGGCACGGCTTTTGCGAAAAGGGTTATCGAAAGCATCAATCGACTTTCGACATAGAAATCTACAGGAGCCAACTATGAAAGCTTTAACCCGTCTTGGTGCAGCCGCTGTCATCGCAGCCAGTGCCTTTGGAGCGACCAACGCCTATGCAGAAGGCGAGGTGTCGTACAACATCGGATTTGTTTCCGAGTATTACTTCCGTGGAATCAAGCAGAAAGATTCCTCTGCCAGCGCTGGTATGGATTACGAGAATGGCGGCTTCTACATCGGCACATGGGCTGCTGATGTGGGCGACGGCCTCGAAGTCGATGGGTATTTTGGCTATGGCATCGAAACCGAAGGTGGTTTCTCTGCCAGCCTGGGATTCACAGGTTACTACTACACCGGTGAGTTCGACGATACTTACGAAGAAATTAACCTCAACCTTGGATATGGAATAGCGAGCCTGGAATATTCTGTTGGTGAATGGGATGGTTTTGGTGACGATGCAGATTACGACTTCATCGCGCTGACGCTGGAATCCGAAAGCGGTTTCTACGGAACCTATGGTTCTTTCGGCAAGGACTTCGATGGTGATTACATCGAGCTGGGCTGGGGCACGACCATTTCAGATATCGACATCGGTATTGCAGCGATTCTGAGCAGCGACGAGCTGTCTGATGAGCTGGACAGCGACGGCGATCCGGAAGAGAGTGAGGCCATCGTTTTCTCTATTAGCAAATCCTTTTAAGTCAGGAACCTAAACGACTTTCCCCTTTGAAAGGCCTCGGCAACGGGGCCTTTCCTATTTTTTCCACTTCCTTTCGTAGACCCCCTTTACACCTGATACCACAGGCACCAGCACCGCACCGGTCGCAATACCCGCGACGGCGTTAAGCAGCAGCGACGCCGTAACCTCCAGCACAACGCCGACGGTCTCTATCTGCGCCAACATCGATGTTGCCGTTTCAACAGAGTGATGCAGTGGTGGGATACCGTGCAGAATAATGCCGCCGCCGACCAGGAACATGGCTGCTGTGCCAACGATGGTCAGTGTCTTCATCAGGTAGGGCGCGAATGCCAGGATGCGCTCGCCGAGCCAGACCCTGAAACCAGACTCCCCGCCCTGCCGGACGAGATGCATGCCGAGGTCATCGACTTTAACGATCGCGGCAACCAGGCCGTAGACACCGAAAGTCATCAGTACGGCAATGGCAATGACGGTCAGAACCTGGGTCACGAAGGCAGATTCCTGCACCGTGCCCATTGAGATCACGATGATTTCTGCAGACAGGACGAAGTCGGTCCTGATGGCGCCTTTGATTTTTTCTCGCTCAAATGCGACCAGGTCGAGTTGCGGGTCACGAATGGCTTCACGCACCTTTGCCGCGTTAGCTTCCTCCTCGCCGGGATGCAGGAACTTGTGGGCGACTTTCTCGAACCCTTCGAAGCAAAGGTAAGCACCACCGAGCATCAGCAGGGGTTGGATCATAGAGGGAGCCAGTGCTGCCAGTGTCAGTGCACCTGGCACCAGGATCAGCTTGTTGCGGGCTGATCCTTTGAACACGGCCCAGATGACGGGCAGTTCGCGATCTGCCCTGACACCGGAAACCTGTTCCGCGTTGAGTGCCAGGTCGTCGCCGAGCACACCTGCTGTGCGTCCGGCTGCAACCTTGGTCATGACAGTGACGTCATCAAGTATCGTCGCGATGTCGTCGAGCAATGCGAGCAGGCTGGTTGCCATTAGCGCATGGACTCCGCAAAGCTCGCATAGTCATCGAGCAGTGGCAGGACCTTGTCCGCGGGTTCAGGCGGCAGGCCAAATGCCAGGTGAGAGAAGCCCGCATCGAGCTTTGACTGGACCAGGTCCTTATCGGGCGTCATGCCAAACATCGCAAGTGTGATATCTGACAGTTGCCGGCCGCGCTTCAGTAGCGCTTCCTCAATCCCGGGTAAGTGATCGGCCTCAAGTCCGGCGATGGGCAGCCAGCCATCGCAATACTCAGCGATGCGGTCATAGCTCCACTTCGAAGTGGCACCCATCCAGATCGGCGGCCCACCGGGCGTAATGGGTTTGGGATTACTCCACACCGGATCAAAATCGACGAAATCACCATGAAACTCGGCTTCGTCTTTGGTCCAGAGTTCCTTCATGGCGAGTATCTTTTCACGCACGACCTTCCAGCGATGCTTGAACTCAATGCCGTGATTCTCCATCTCTTCAGCATTCCAGCCCGCGCCGATGCCCAGCACGAACCGGCCGCCCGAAATCCTGTCAAGCGATGCGATTTCCTTCGCCAGGGTCAGAACATCGCGCTCGACGACCAGGCAGATGCCAGTCCCCAGCCTGATGCGTTCGGTGACAGCTGCGCAGGCTGTCAGAAAGACAAAAGGATCATAAGTGTGGGAATACTCTTTCGGCAGCTCACCACCCGCGGGGTAAGGCGAGCGCCGGGATGCGGGTATGTGTGTGTGCTCGGGCACAAAGATGGAATCGAGGCCCCGCTCTTCTACAGCGCGGGCAAGCTCGAGTGGTTGTATTGAGTACTCTGTTGGGAAAATAACAACGCCGAATTCGGTCATGGCAACACTCCTTGATTGTTCCGTTTATTCGCCCCAGGCAGGTCGCGGTGTGACCAGCGGGAATCGCCGTTCGAACTGATCGAACAGTCCGGCCAGTTGAATTAGGACGCTGGCATCGCCGTCGATTTCCAGCTCTCCCTCAGACATCAGGTTGATCGCATCGGCCTGGCCTACCATGAGCAGTTTGAAGTTAAGTGCATTGATCGACAACGTCGCCTTTGCGTCCGCCGCCTGTCGGTCGCTGAAGGCGTGCAGCACTGAATTTTCGATGGCGATGACTGTTGGTGCAGCATCGCGAAAATTCAGGTTGATGGTAAGCGCGAGACCATCGGCGCGTTCGGCATTGAGACGAACCGACAGTATCTGGAACATATTGTCGAGCGGTATGCCGGCGACCATGCCTGCGCTGGCACCAAAGGCGGAACCTTTGGGAAGGCCTTCGCGTAATTCCAGGGCACCGCATAAGTAGAAATTGCGCCAGGGCCCCGACTCGGCCTGGTAGCCCAACTGCTCCAGCGCATCGGCGAGCAAGGCTCGCGCTTCGAGAGCAGCCGGGTCATGCATGACAACATGGTTCAACACCTCAACAACCCAGCGGTAGTTACCGATGTCAAAGTCGGCTCGAGCTTTCTCCACGATGGCATTAACACCGCCCATGTACTCGACATAGTGGTTGGCGGCAGCCACGGGTGGCAGCGGGTGCAGAGTTGATGGGTTGCCATCGAAAAAACCCAGGTACTTAACATAGACCGCTCGGGCATTGGCATACAGCGTGCCGTAATAGTCGCGGTTGTAGAATTCTTTGCCCAAAGCGTCGGGCAGCCGGATCTGCTCGGCAATCTCTTCCTTGTTGTAGCCGAGGTTGGCCAGGCGCAGGGTCTGGTCGTGGATGAACTTGTAGAGATCGCGCTGCTTCCTCAGATAATCAACGGCTGCCGCCTGACCCCAGATGGGCCAGTGATGGCTCGCGAACTGTACTTCGAGCTTGTCGCCAAAAAGGTCGATGGACTCGTTGATCTGTGCGGCCCAGGCGAGAGCATCCCGCACCTGTGCGCCACGGGGCGTGTACACGTTGTGCAGGTGATGGGACGTGATCTCTGACATGCAGAGTGCCTTGAATCGGGGGAAGTAGAACACCATTTCGGCCGGTGCTTCGGTGCCCATGGTCATCTGGAACTCGATCTCGATGCCATCAATTGTCCGGGTTTCTCCGGTTTCACTGATAATGTCGTTGGGAATAACGAAGCCCGTGGAACCCATGGAGAGCGCGGCACCCAGACCGGTCGAAACGAAACCCCTGGTTGAAGGCTTGAGCAGATTGCCGTACATGTAGGTCGCCCGCCTGCCCATAACGTTGCCGGCCAGCACGTTTTCTGCCAGTGATTCGTCGACGTAGTCACGCGGAGCGAGTACGGGGATCTCACCGGAACTGGCCTGCTCATGGGTAATGACACCCAGCACGCCACCGAAATGGTCAACGTGGCTGTGGGTGTGAATCAGGCCGGTGACGGGGCGCTCACCCAGGTGCTCGTTGGCAAGGGCGAGGGCCGCACGTGAGGTTTCGGCGCAGGTCAGGGGATCGATGATGATCCAGCCGGTTTCACCGCGGATCAGTGTCATGTTGGCGATGTCGAAAGAACGCACCTGGTAGATACCATCCACGACTTCGAACAGGCCGTGGTGTTGCGCATTCAGTTGTGCCTGTCGCCACAGTGAAGGATTAACGGTATCTGGTGCCTCATCGTCGAGAAACGACAAAGCCTCAAGGTCATAGGCGTTCCGTCCACCATTGTCGTGGGGAATGATGACTTCCGGCAGAGAGGCGATGAAGCCTTTCGATGCATCCTCGAAACTCTGGCGGTTGGAGAAATCCAGTGCGTCCAGTACTGCACTGTTCGCTTTGATGGTGGCCGCAGTCGCAGGCTTGGCGGAGCGCATTTCCTCTGGCAGTGGGCTGTAATCTGACAAGTGGCGGGTCCTCTATCTCTTTGTCTCGTGGGTCGAGGAGACAGCATATCGACTGGTGAGAAGTCTGCCTACCTGTCGTTGCAGACTCTGAATCAGCATGTTGCTGCTGGTTTCGGATGTTTTCCAATGCTGGTACCTTAGGTGAAAACAATCAGTGGAGAGAAACATGGCGGAAGTTCAGGATCTGGCAGAAGGTCTGCAGGACGGGTTTCGGATACCCATGAATGATGCAGCGGAAGCACTGCACATCGGCAAGGACGACCTGCCCTGGCTTGAGTCTGACGACGGTTCCAAGGTGAAGGTGCTGCACGTCGATTTGAACCAGGGGTTGTGGGTGGTCAAAACCCGGTGGCAGCCTGGCTATGAAATTCAGACGCACTATCACACCGGCCCGGTGTTTGCCGTGACCCACAGTGGCAGCTGGTATTACCGTGAGTATCCGGAATATGTGAACCGAGCGGGCAGTTACCTGTACGAGCCGGCGCACTCCATCCACACACTTTGTGTTTCTGCAGATAATACGGAGGACACCGAGGTCTGGTTCGCAATCTATGGCTGCAACGTCAACATCGATGAGGGCGGCAGCATCCTCGGCATCGTCGATGCCCGATCAGTGCTCGAGGTCTACCAGGGCGGCTGTGCCGCCAGGGGTCTGGACTGCTCCAACACGATTGTGATGGGTCAGTCCTGATATGAAGGCGCTGACTTTAGCTCTGCTGCTACTGACAATAACGATCACAGGGGAAGAGGCGATGGCCAACAATTGCAACGAAGGTCTGATGCGGGCCCAGGCGACACAGGAAATTGAGTATCTTCGACGCTGGTACGCCAAGGCGACTGATAAAATCGGGCTGGCGGATGAGGCCTCGGTTGAAGCAGGGCGGTCGATCTATCACCGCGTTTTTGCGCCCGATGCGACTCTGGATGCCGGGCCTGACCGGGAGCCACAGGTTGGCCCCGATGCCTGGGTGGACCTGGTGCTGAGTGTGCTGGGGCCAATGGGGCCAACCCAGCACCTGATTGGCACGCAGGTTGTTGATATCAAGTCGCTGGTCTTTAACGATGCCTGTGAAGTGGTCTCCGGCTCTGCCCGCATGGAGAGTTACGTGCAGGCCTGGCATGAGCTCACCGATGAGAACAAGGTCTGGATCTACCTTGGCACTTACTTTGATGAGGTTGAGTTTGAGCCTGGCCAGGGTTGGCGGATTGTCGACATGAAAATGGAACAGATGGCGGGCGAAACCCGCTTTATGGATGAGGCAGTCGGCGGCGCTAAATAGCGCTTAATCCTGAGCTTCTCCATCCTGACGGCGTCAGCGATGGAGATTGCGTTCGATAACCGCTCGGACCAGTGCCTCCGCGCTGCTCAGGTACTTCATATGTCCCTGCCTGTAGTACGGGATTTGTGAAGAGAATACCGGATGATCTGACTTGCACTGACGAGGGGTTCAAGGGAGACTTGACGACCTTGAAATTCCACCCATCCAGAGGAGCAACACATGGCTGTTCAAGTAGGCGATTCCATCCCTGAAGTTTCATTGAAAGTGCTGGGCGAGCAGGGCCCCGCTGATATTTCCACGTCAGAGATTTTCTCTGGCAAAAAAGTCGTGCTGTTCGCGGTACCGGGCGCGTTTACCCCGACCTGCAGCGCCGCTCACCTGCCGGGTTTTGTCGCCAGTGCTGACAAGATCAAGGAAAAAGGCGTCGACGCGATTGTTTGCGTCTCAGTTAATGATCCGTTTGTGATGAAAGCCTGGGGCGATGCCCAGAATGCGGAAGAGATCATGATGGTTGCCGATCCCGCTGGCGATCTGGCGACAGCCATGGGCGCCGAAATGGACGGTACGGCCTTCGGTCTTGGCAAGCGTTCTGCCCGATATTCTCTTATCGCGGAAGACGGCAAGATCACTGCGCTGAACATGGAGCAGGGCGGTGCATTTGAGGTCAGCTCAGCTGAAGGTATTCTCGAGGCGCTGTAATCTGCCTCTATTCAGAAGGCGTCAGCAAGAAGACGTTTGAAAAGGGTCGCTAATGCGGCCCTTTTTTGTTGAAGTAGGCCGATGTTGGAAAGCTGGATATTCTGGTCGCTACTCGCTGCGTGTATGCAGTCGGTGCGCACGGCTGGCCAGAAATATCTGACAGCTGATGTCTCGCCACTTGCGGCGACGCTGGTGCGGTACCTCTTCGCCGTGCCTTTTGTGATTCTGTACATTGCCTGGCTGTTGGCGGACCGCGAGGTCACGCTGCCGCCACTGAGCCTGCATTTTGTGGTGGCCTGCTTTATCGCCGGTGTTCTCCAGATCCTGGCGACTGTGCTGCTGGTGCGGCTCTTCACTCTGCGTAACTTTGCTGTTGGCAGCTGTTATATCCGCTCGGAGGTGCTGACCACCGCGATCCTTGGATTGCTGCTGTTCGGGGAGTTCGTGTCGGGGCTTGGCTGGGTTGCTATGCTGAGCTGCGTTGCTGGCCTGGTGCTGATCACGATAGCCAAGACCGGCAAACTGAGCGAGCTCTGGAACCAGTCCGCGCTCTACGGTCTGGGCGCAGGGGTTTCGCTCTCGTTCACGTCGCTCATGATCCGGCAGGCGAGTCTTTCTTTTGGTATCGACGACGCGATGTTCACCGCGGCCCTGACGCTGGGTTTCATGGTGCTGATGCAGACGGTGATCTGCCTCGTGTTGGTGCTTTACAGTAACGCCAGCGAACTGCGCGTTGTTTTCAAGCGGTGGCGGCCCAGCCTGTTCGTCGGTATCACCAGTGTCGTCGGCTCAGCCGGCTGGTTCACGGCCTTCACATTGGAACGGGCTGCCTATGTGAAAACGCTGGGGCAGATCGAATTTCTTATCACGCTGGCAATATCAATCTTTTTCTTCAAGGAGACACCAGGTCGGCTCGAATGGCTCGGCATGCTGATGCTGGTGGGTGGTGTCGTCTTACTTTTGCTCGCGCCGTGATTCAGGGGCAAAAAAAAGCCCGCTCTGGGAGCGGGCTTTTCTCGAACGAAGTTGCTCTCGCTTATTCGCCGAAGTTGTACCTCATCGTCAGGCCATAAATACGTGGTTCAGTCGTGAAGTAGTTCCTGAAGTAGCCAGATGTATCAGAAGTCAGGTAATGACCCGTGA
>JAYQAI010000043.1:24621-33166 GCA_038136715.1 Gammaproteobacteria bacterium
GTGAAGTAGTTCCTGAAGTAGCCAGATGTATCAGAAGTCAGGTAATGACCCGTGACGTTATCCTCGTCTTGCAGGTTTCTGGCCCAGAGTCGAGCGTTCCACTTACCGTCTGTACTGGCGTACATAATGGCAGCATTGTGCTGATCCCAGCTATCGATCGCATCACCCGCGGTGTTAAATTCACGAGCGTAAGAATCATCCTGCCAGTAGTAATCCCAGCGCAATGTTACATTGCCACCAAGAACCTCAGAGGGCAGTGTGTATGCGAGCCCCAACTTGATGGTGTGTTCAGGTGCGTTTGGCAACTGGTTTCCGTCAAGGCTCTGGGGCAGCCCTTCTTGCCATGGGATACCAAATGCATCGAGGATAGCGCTGTTGACAAACTGAGGAATGCCGTTGTCATAGTATGCGCCTGGGATGACTGCGCCTGCGGCTACTCCTACCGTATTGAGTAACGGAGTTGCTGCAACTAATGCGTCGGTTGGCGCAATGATGACCCTTGCGATGCCATTCAGAGCGGTCCATGCAGGGTCGCCACCGGTACGATCTGACGGATCGACAGATTCACCGCCATCGACTGAGGTATCGAGCCAGGAGTAGCTGAAATCTATCTGCAGCTGTTCAGTTGCATTCCATAGTATTTCGAGCTCAGCACCAGTGATATCGGCGTCGATGTTTTCATTGATAGAAGAGTTGTTCTTGATGCGCGCAACCTGGAGACCTTCGTAATCGTAGGTAAAGATGTTGGCGTTAAGAATCATGCTGCCATCAAGCAAGGTGTTCTTGATACCGATCTCGAATGCATCGATGTCTTCCTGCGCAAAGTCAAAGTTCGACGTGCCCTGGAATTCGGCTGGAATTGCAGGGTTTGCGCCGCCAGGCTTATAGCCTCGGCTGAAGAAGGCGTACAACATTGAATTGTCGTTGATTTGCCAATCGATACCGATCCGGCCGGTGGTTTCCTTGTAGTTGAACTCAGACGGGGAACCGGTCAGTACTCTTGACTCGTTAAACGCAGCTGCTATTGGTATCGCGTTGTGAACAGCCATCCGTTCCGGGCTCCTTGGCCCAGTAGCAGCGATTGCCGCCAGGTCGGTGCCAGGTGCGTACAGATTAATCAAAGCCAGCTCTGTCGGCGTAGGGGCAGCGCCATTGATGAAACCGCTTACACGGGTCCATAGCTGAGGTGCGGCGTTACCTGCCAAAGCCGTTGAAAGCGGAAAATTCGCGTCAACAGCCTCCCATAATGTGCTGGTACCGCTGACTGCCTTATCATCATCGTTCTGACGCAAGCCAAACGTCAGCTTGACGTTCTCGTTGATCTCATAATAAACCTCGCCGAAGAAAGAGCTACCTTCGAGGAAAGTTGCGCCCGAGTAGTCGCCAAAGCTATCGAAGAGTCCGGGATAGTAGTTGGGACGAGAGTTATCTAAAACATTGCCGATAACGAAGTAGTCACCCTGGGCTTCAGAATCAAACTGCGTGTAGCCCACCAGGAAATTAAATGGACCATCGAACGAAGATTGGAGTTTGATTTCGAATGTCCAGCCATCCCCCTCGCTGCTCGACTGGTCATAGCTTTGGCTGTTTGAAATACCGCTAATTTGACAGGGCCCACCTTGGACAACGCCTGCCAAGCCGGCGTACAAACTGCAGGGATCGTTAGGGTTACCGAGTTGCGCATTGTCGTTGGCGATTGCCATAGGCCATTGACCGTCGGCTCGGTAGAAGTTGAATGGCAGCTCATAGCCGACATCCATATTGTAGTCCTGTTGTGTTAGGTACTCGCTCTCGCTGTATCCACCGACGATGCCGAGTGTGTAACTCTCAAACCCATACTCGAAACCGAAGGACCATTGCTTGATGTTATTCTCGAACCTGGGTTCAAAGTCGGTGTGCATGGAGCGCAGGTCAAGATCCGGACGCGCCCAGTTGAACACACCGGTTCCATTTGGCGAGATGGGTAACAAGCCATAGAGTGCCGCCAGTGTTGTGCTGACTTTAGATGTTTCGTGAGGAGACTCAAAACCAACACCATTTGCCGCGCAGCCATAGACGACCGATTCGGTGACGCAGATTTGATTGTTGATTCGCGTCCGGTTGCTGTCTTCATCGTACTCGTTGTACATCACCCAAAGACTGGCATCTTCGGTCATATCCCAACGCGCTGTGATTCTAAAGTCAGTTTGATCCCGGCCATCGACTTCTTTGTTGAGCTTGTTGCCGAACACATCCCGGTCAAGCACACGGCCATCAACGCCGACTTGTCCTGCGCCCTTGTTTTCAGTGTAACCGTCACGTTCTAACATCATGCCGGCAACGCGGATAGCGAAGTTGTCGGTTACCGGTACGTTGATTGCAGCCTTAATCCTCTGGTTGTCATAATCACCGACTTCCACATCCAGGAAACCGTTGACGCTATCGAAATCAGGCTTGCGCGTTACAAAGTTGACCACGCCTCCGGTCGCATTCTTGCCGTACAGGGTGCCTTGGGGGCCCCTAAGAATCTCAACACGTTCCATGTCATAGAATTCGGATGAGTTCAGGTTTGGACCAATGGATATTTCATTGGTGTGAACCGATACACCTGCGTCACCCGTCGCAGCAGTTAACAAGCGTCCGATACCGCGGATGCTTAAGCTGTTACTGCCGAAGTTTGTGTTTGTGAAGCTGACGTTTGGTGCGTTCATCTGTAGGTCAGAAACAGTAATGACCTGCTTGTCCTCCAGCATGTCACCTGTCAATGCGGTTACCGCAATCGGTACATCCTGAATACTTTCAGAAGTACGCTGCGCGGTCACGACAACTTCTTCGAGTGTAGTGGATGATTCAGCAAGCGTGATATGGGCATAGCCCACAACGCCGATTACACCCAGTGCTAGCTTGGATAGTTTTTTCACAACTTTATCCCCAATAATTATAGTTATAGCTTTAGAGCCCAGGGTTCTGGTGACCCCGTGTAGAGCTGGCTATTCGCCACCCCAGACATTAGCTTGCTTGAATGTCACATGCAACGCTTTTTGGTTAGCTAAAAAGCATGTCCATTTTGGTGCGATTTACGGTGCCGAGAGCTGCCTTGCCTATGCACTGAAAAGGGTAAAAAAAAACCCGGTGGTACTGGTGTACCACCGGGAATCAAGTCCACATGATTGTGGAGGAGGGAAACGGGTAATCAGGCAGCTTCAGCCTTGGCTTTCTTGGCCGGTGCTTTCTTCGGGGCTGGCGCTTCAGTCGTTGTGAAAGCCGTGGTGATTGCTTCACGTGTGTCGTTGAAAGCGCCAGTCAGCAGTTCATTCTGGGCTTCAACAGCGATTCGAGCGTTGTTCCACAGGGTTTCACCATACTCACGCTGCAGGTTGAAAAACGCGCTGATTTCGCGGACTTCCGGCAGTTTCTCGCCGAATGCGCGGTTAGTTTCGACGTACTGCTCGATGTTCTTGCGGCTCAGTTCGAACATGTGGCTCATCGTGCTCGTGTTGATCTCGTACAGTGATTTGCCCAGTTCTGCCTGCTTTTCCATAAAATTCATGTTGAACTCCTCTTAGTAAGTTTCAATGTTCACTAGGCCTGTTAAGTTCGGGAAAAGGCCTGGTCTGTTGTTTAGCTGAGATCTGGCGTCGTTCTTCCAGTTCTTACGTTAGCCGTTAGCTCTCATGTTGCAGTGCATCATTATATGTTGCGGCGCAACAATTTCAACCCCTGTACCTGCATTTTTTTCGAAAATTTACTGAAATTTAAAAAAAATCAGTAGTTTAAGCGACCTTCACTGCCACTTCCGAACCAGATTCCTGGTTTGCAGATGCTACCGGCGCCGCGGCTTTAGACTTCATTTCCGCCAGGTTCCGGGGTAACAGGCGGGCTTTCAGTTCGTCGAAAGCGGCGATAAGGTCATCGCGCAATAGGTCAGCGTCCGGCACAGCCCTGGCGCAAGTCGTGATGCCGAGGTAAACCTTGTCAACATAGCTCTGTACGGTGATGTTCACGCCGATACCCTGGGCAACGATGGAGACAGGGTGGTGCGACATCATCTGGGCGCCATTCGAGTAGAGCGTTGCCCGGGGACCGAACGCATTTGAGATCACGACATTGATCGGACCACTGAAAAAATCTGCCAGACCGAACGATTCGACCGCATTGATGCCGCTGTTCATCATGGACGGCATCCCGGGGAAAGCAGCGTTTGGCTCGTAAACACCGGCCAGTTCGGTGGTGACTTCCTTCGCCGTCTTGGCAGAGGCGCGGATCATGCTCAGCCTTTCTAGCGGGTCGGCGATCTGGGTCGCCAGCTCAACATTCATCATTGAGACCTGGTTGCCCGGGCTGGTATCGCCGGGTTTACGCATGGAAACGGGGCAGCCGGCAATCAGGCTGTCTGCGGGCAGGGCGTTATGACGCAGGAGGTAGCTGCGCAGGCCGCCAGCGCAGACCGCCATAATGATGTCATTAACCGTCGCGCCCAATAGCTTGCCCATCTTCTTGATATCGACCAATGGCATTTCACCGGTGCGCCAGGCGCGCTGCTCGCTGACCTTACCGTTAAAGGGTGTTTTCGGTGCTGTTTTGCCCAGCGCGCCGAAGCCCTCTGTAGGATTCAGGGAGCGACGCATGAGCCTCGCGCTGCTGTCTAGGGCGCCCATCAGACGAACGGGACCCTCCAGCTGGAAGCGGAGGAAATTCTCGAACGCACTTTCGACCAGTGTCAGTGCGGTCACCTGCTCATCTTCCTGCGGTGACCTGCCAGGTGCGACCGGCGGATGTTTTGGTGTTTCATCCATCAGCACCTCGTAGGTGGCATTCCCGGAAGCGCCATCCAGGGCTGCATGGTGCACGGACTGATAGTAGGCGACTTTATTATCGGCCAGGCCCGTGAATACATAGAACATCCAGAGCGGGCGGTCGAGCGGCAATTTGATGTTATGAACTTCGGCAACCGCGTCTTCCACCTGACGCCAGTTGGCGGGTGCCGGCAGTGGGTACTCGATGATGTGGTTGTTGATGTCGAAGCCCTCATCTTCAACCCAGACGGGGTGATCCAGACTGGCTGGGACAAAGACCGGCTTGCGGGTCATGTAGGTGACCAGGTGCTTGCGGGCGAGAACGAATTCCTTCAGGGACTCAATGAACGTCGAAGGTGAAACTGACTCGGGTAGCTCCATGAGCTGTACAGAAGCAATATTGCTGCTGCAACGTGGTGTTTCGAAATAGAAGAAGCTGGCATCAGCCGCGGTTAGCTTTTCCATGGTAGTCCCTTTTGTATCTCCTGTTTAATCTTGGTTGTGTTGTGATGCTGGATTAGCAATGTTCGTGCCAGCAGCGGCGCGACGAATAATTTCCATAAAATTCAGTCGCTTAAAAAGTTCGTGTTGCGTGGCAAGTCGTTGGATTGCATCGAATTCGTGCATGATGTGCGCCAAGGCTCCGGTTGGGTGCGCATTATAGAAATGGCATGAGCTGTGTCAATATGTTGCAATGCAATATAAAAGAAATTTCGCGAATAACCGCGCCGCATGATGTATCGACGGCGGAATTTATTTAATCTAGACGCGCAAGCGGGTGTAGCTCAGTTGGTAGAGTCCTAGCTTCCCAAGCTAGTTGTCGCGAGTTCGAACCTCGTCGCCCGCTCCAATTCTGTCATTGGAAACTGCGGCATCAGTCAGTGGCAGGCCGTCGTTGGCCATCCTCGCTGGTGAGAGCGGTACGGGTGACGGATAATAGCGCCTATGACAAAGCTAAGAGGTAAATGATGGGTGTCGATGTTTGGGAACCAGGCGGCGGCAGCGCAGACGTCAGCATTGATGAGACGCTGCTGGAGAAATTTATCGAAGCCGGACATTTCCTCGAGGAACCCCTGACCGAAGGCTTTCTCACCAATTACGATATCGCGAACGAAAGTCATGTCATGCAAGCTGGCGTCGAAGCGTGGGCGGCAACGGAAGTGCTGCCGGTTGAAGACATCCTCGTGCTGATCAAACTGTTCACCCTGATTGAAGCGCTGCCTGGCTGGGATGCGGGGTCAAAGTCCCCGGTGATTGCGCTCTCGAAACTGCTCAAGCGCCGCAATGCTTTCACCCCGGATATCCGCAAATGGATCAAGTCGAACACCGACAATCGCTATTTGCCCTACGGCAGCGCGTTGTAGTCATTACGTTGTGATTCAGTATAATCCGCCGCTCTCGAAGGACCGGTCACGCGCATGAGAACCGCTGAGATTGAACGAAATACGCTGGAAACCCAGATCACCGTCAGTGTGAATCTGGACGGCACCGGTGAGCGCAGCTTCACCACGGGTTTGCCGTTTCTCGAACACATGCTCGACCAGGTCGCTAGACACGGGCTGATTGACCTGAACATCCGGGCGGTGGGAGATCTGGAGATTGATGCTCACCACACGGTTGAGGATATCGGTATCACCCTCGGGCAGGCTGTTAATCAGGCGATCGGTGACAAGAAAGGCATCAGGCGCTACGGCCATGCCTACGTGCCGCTGGATGAAGCATTGTCTCGTGTCGTCGTGGATTTCAGTGGCCGTCCCGGACTCGAGTTCCACGTACCCTTTACGCGGGGTAGTGTTGGCGATTTCGATACGGAGCTGTTCTTCGAGTTTTTTCAGGGCTTCGTCAATCACGCTCAGGTGACCCTGCACGTAGACAATCTGCGCGGCGAAAACGCCCACCATCAGATTGAAACAGTCTTCAAGGCTTTTGGGCGTGCTCTGCGCATGGCGATTGAGATGGACCCGCGCATGGACGGTGCGATGCCTTCAACCAAGGGTTCGCTGTAGCCGAGCTCATGCAGATACTACCCGCGATTGATTTTAAGGACGGCAAAGTCGTCAATCTGAAGCAGGGCCAGCTCGAGCAGACGACCACATATTCAGATGATCCGGTCGGTATGGCTGATCACTGGGTCTCCGCGGGGTGTGAGCGGTTGCACCTGGTTGACCTTGATGGAGCGTTTGAGGGTCGCCCAAAGAATGAGGCCGCCATTGCCAGGATTGCCGCCAATCACCCGGGTCTAACCATTCAGCTTGGGGGCGGCATTCGCAGCCCTGAAATCATTGAGGCCTACCTTGAGGCTGGGGTCGATTACCTGATTATTGGTACCAAGGCCGTGCAGGAGCCAGAGTTTGTCGGCGAAATGTGCCGGCGTTTCCCGGGCCACATTATCGTCGGTCTCGATGGTCTGCACGGGATGGTGGCGATCAATGGCTGGAAGGAAGTCACTGATATTTCGGTCAAGAGCCTGGCCATGCTGTTTGAGGCTGATGGCGTTGAGTCGATCGTCTATACCGATATCGGCAAGGACGGCATGATGGGTGGCGTTAACCTGCATGCCACCAAGGATCTGGCGGAGGTGGTCAATGTCCCGATCATTGCCTCAGGTGGTGTTGCCGAGCTCAAGGACATCGAGGCGTTGCTGGAGGTCGGTGAGAAAGTCTCGGGTGGCATTACAGGCGTGATTACTGGCCGGGCCCTGTACGAAGGTACTCTGGATCTCGCCGAGGCCATTGCCCTGACAAAGACCTACAAGGGTCACTGATTATTCTGCACCGGTCGATGCTGTGCCGGTGGCGACCTGCTGAGCTGCCAGCCTGGCGCTTATGACCTCCGAGACTGGCACGACTCTTATGCCCTCGCTCTCGAGCATCGGCAGGGCAAGCTCCAGGTAATCCAGCGTCTCCGGGTACGGGTGGCCTATGGCAACGATCGACCGCTTCTGTCGCGACATTTTCATCATTGTCTGAAACTGAAGGTCGATGGCATGGTGGTTCCGCTCGTTGTCGAGAAAAATATCCCGGCTGGCTGTGTGAATATTCTTCTGCCTGGCAATGTTCGAAGCGATGGTCTTTGGTGTTGTGCGCGAGTCAACGAAAAACAGTTGGCGTTGTTTGACCGAATCCATCAGCCAGCTCATGGCCTCGGGTTGCTGCGTTAAGCTGCTGCCCATGTGATTGTTGATGCCTGTGGCAAATGGCACGCGGCTGAGGGCTTTATCCAGTATGTTTCGAATATCCTCCGGCGCCAGGTTGCCAGTCAGTGCAATCCGGCTCATTGGCAGGTTGGCGTTATTCTCCATGGGCAAATGAATCATCACTTCTTTGCCCGCGTCGTGCGCATAACGGGCGAGGCTCGCCGCGTATTGCGTGTCGGGAATCATGGCGTAGGTCAGTCTGGCTGGCAGGTTGATGGCCCGCATACCGCGAGTCCGGCTATAACCGAGGTCATCAATAATGATGGCAACCATCGGTTCGATGGCAGCGGCTGGCGTCGGTTGTGCCAGCAGCAGCGCTGCAAGCAGCAGGTAGATCGCTCTGGCTGGCAGGCTGGGCAGGGTGGTTAACCTTTCGGGACGGTCTTGCTAAGTATATTCAGACCTTTTAATAAAGTCAGCGCTTCATTCAGCTGGTAATCCTGCGTCGCCAGCGCCATGCGTTCGGCGGGCTCAGGCTTTGCCTCCCCTTCTTCCGTGCTGGCGTTGGAGAGGTGTCGGGACAGGTCTTTCTCCTTGACCCGCCAGGGGTTGCCGTCGATCGGCGTGACCTTGG
>JAYQAI010000044.1:0-32992 GCA_038136715.1 Gammaproteobacteria bacterium
ACAGCCCTGAGCTGATTAAACAGCCCTGAGCAGGCCAGTGGCAACGTTACAAACGGGTAGAAAGAAGGATCCCTGAAGATATGGCAGGCGAATACCAGAATTCATCTGAATACATTCAGCACCACCTCACCAATCTGACCTACGGTCGGTTTGAAAACGGTGAATGGGGCTGGGCCCACGGTGCAGAAGACATCGCGGAGATGGGCTTCTACGCCATCCACGTTGACACTATGTTCTGGTCGGTTTTTCTCGGCAGTATCTTCCTGTTTATTTTCAGGCTGGCGGCGAACAAGGCGACAGCCGGTGTACCGGGAGGCCTGCAGAATTTTTGTGAGTATGTCGTCGAGTTCGTCGAGGACAACATCACCCAGGTGTTCGGCAACCGTCCGAACGCTATTATTGGACCGCTTTCCCTGACAATCCTGGTCTGGGTCTTTCTAATGAACCTGATGGACCTGGTGCCGGTTGATTTCATACCGCACGCTGCAGCCCTGGCAGGCATACCTTACATGAAGGTTGTGTCTACAACAGACCCGAACGCTACCCTGGGTATGTCACTCGCTGTGTTCTTCCTGGTGCTCTATTACAACCTGAAGATGAAGGGCCCGATCGGCTTCGGCGCAGGTCTCTTCACCCACCCGATTCCCAGCATCTGGGCAGCGCCCTTTAACTTTCTGCTGGAAATGGTGGACCTTGTCGCTAAACCGTTGTCACACGGCCTGCGACTATTCGGCAACCTGTATGCCGGTGAAATGATTTTTATCCTGATCGCCTTGCTGTATGGCGGCGGTCTCGTCCTTGGTCTGCTTGGTGGTGTCATGCAGTGGGCGTGGGCAGTGTTCCACATCCTCATCATCGCGTTGCAGGCCTTCGTATTCATGATTCTCACTATCGTGTACCTGACCCAGGCGCACGAAGTGCATGACGATCATTAACTTTTTGAACGACTCATTCGACTTAAGCAGGAGTAACTCATGGAACAGTCGCTTATCTTCATCGCAGGCGGAATCCTGATGGGCCTCGGCGCCATCGGCTCTGGTGTCGGCATTGGTATCCTCGGTGGTAAGTACCTTGAAGGTGTTGCCCGCCAGCCGGAGCTTCAGCCAATGCTGATGACCCAGCTCTTCATCTCGCTGGCACTGGTAGACGCGGTACCCATTATTGCGGTTGGTATTTCTCTCTACATGATCTTTGCCGCATAACTTGAGGCATCAGTAACCAGCAGAGGACTGAACTGTGAACATTAACCTTACGCTGATCGGACAAGCGATCGCCTTTGCAGTCTTCGTGCTCTTTTGCATGAAGTACGTCTGGCCGCCGCTCACGACAATCATGCGGGAGCGACAGAAGGCAATCGCCGATGGCCTCGACAGGGCTGCAGAAGCGGAGCGTCAACTGGAGCAGGCTAACGAGGCGGCAGATGTCGAACTCGAAGAAGCCAAGAAGCAGGCAGCGGAACTCATTGCACAGGCTCGCAGCCGGGCGACACAGATTGAAGAGGAAGCCAAAGCCAAGGCATCGGAAGAAGCGGAACGCATAATCGCTGGTGCCCAGGCCGAGATTGAGCAGGAAATTAACCGAGCACGTGAAGAACTTCGTGCCCGCGTTGGTGAACTTGCCGTCGAAGGTGCTGAGAAGATTCTCGAATCTTCAGTCGACAGGGCAGCGCATGAAGCAATGCTCTCTAAGCTGGCTGCGCAACTGTAGGATCAACCATGGCTGAAGCAGAACTCTCAACCATTTCTCGACCCTATGCCAGGGCGGCTTTTGCCTACGCTCTGGACCAGGCCGACGGCCTTGCGCACTGGGCGAAGATGCTGCAGCTGCTGGCTGCTGCCCTGAACGAGCCAGTAGTCACTGATGCGCTCGATAACCCACTGCTGACGACCGACGCTGAAATGGCGCTCCTGGTCGACATCATGGGTGACGATCTCAGTGAAGATGGCAGCAACTTTGTCGGTGTCCTCGCCGAGAATAATCGTCTGGCACTGCTGCCAACGATTTCAGAACAGTTTGAGCTGCTGAAATCGAATCACGAAAAGACACTGGACGTTATGGTGACCAGTGCCTTTGAAGTCAGCAGTGAGGACCAGGAGAAACTGGCGGGAGCCCTGCGCGAAAAGCTGCAGCGGGACATCAATATCGATACTTCGGTCGACAAGGCCCTGATCGGTGGTGTGGTAATCAAGACGGAAGACACTGTCATTGACGACTCAGTCAAAGGTCGTCTGGATCGATTGTCCCACGCATTGAGTTGATTGGTTCAACTCAGCAACAAGACAGAGGCCTTCAGCACAATATAGCGTCATAGCGGTCGGCAATAACGAATTTAACTTTCCTTTGAGGAACAGGATATGCAACAACTGAATCCTTCCGAAATTAGCGACATTATCAAGCAGCGGATACAAAAGCTTGATGTCACATCCGAAGCCAGAAATGAAGGCACCATCGTCAGCGTTTCTGACGGTATTGTCCGAATTCACGGCCTCGCCGATGTACAGAACGGTGAGATGATCGAATTCCCGGGCAACCTGTTCGGGTTCGCACTGAACCTGGAACGCGATTCCGTTGGTGCGGTGGTGCTGGGTGACTACAAGAGCCTGAAAGAAGGCCAGACTGCCCGGTGTACAGGCCGAATTCTTGAAGTCCCGACGGGCCCGGAATTGCTTGGCCGAGTTGTCGACGCTCTGGGTAATCCGATTGATGGCAAGGGTCCCATAAATGCGTCGGCTTCATCGCCGGTAGAGAAGGTTGCACCGGGTGTTATTGCCCGTAAGCACGTTGACCAGCCGGTTCAGACGGGACTCAAGTGTATCGACTCCATGATTCCTGTTGGTCGTGGGCAGCGCGAGCTGATCATTGGTGACCGCCAGACCGGTAAGACGGCAATCGCCCTCGACGCGATCATTAACCAGGCGGCTTCGGGCATTAAATGTATCTATGTCGCGATCGGCCAGAAGAACTCCTCGGTTGCGAATGTGGTTCGTACCCTTGAAGAGTACGGCGCGATGGAAAACACGATTGTGGTTAACGCCAGTGCATCAGACCCCGCACCAATGCAGTATGTGTCTGCCTACTCGGGTTGTGCCATGGGTGAGTACTTCCGCGATCGGGGTGAAGACGCGCTGATCATCTATGATGACCTGACCAAGCAGGCCTGGGCCTATCGCCAGGTATCACTCCTGCTGCGTCGTCCGCCGGGTCGTGAAGCCTACCCTGGAGATGTCTTCTACCTGCACTCACGTCTGCTAGAGCGCGCGGCCCGAGTTAACGAAGACTATGTTGAACAGTTCACTAATGGTGAAGTTAAAGGCAAGACGGGTTCACTGACGGCCCTGCCAATTATTGAAACCCAGGCTGGTGACGTGTCGGCGTTTGTACCGACTAACGTAATCTCCATCACCGATGGTCAGATCTTCCTCGAGTCAGACAAGTTCAACGCTGGCGAACGCCCTGCAATGAACCCGGGCATCTCTGTATCCCGTGTGGGTGGTGACGCCCAGGTGAAGTTCATGTCGAAAATCTCTGGTGGTATCAAGCTCGCGCTTGCCCAGTATCGTGAACTCGCAGCTTTCTCGCAGTTTGCATCAGACCTTGATGAAGCAACCCGCCGTCAGCTCGAACACGGCGAGCGAATCAACGAACTGATGAAGCAGAAGCAGTATGCGCCAATGACTGTTGCCGAGATGGGCGTTGTGCTCTATGCCGCGAACGAAGGCTTCCTGCAGGACATTGAAGTGAACAAGGTGCTGGATTTCGAATCGGCCCTGCTGTCTTACATGAATTCAGAACACGCTGATTTCATGAATGAGGTCAACACTGAGGGTGCTTACACCGATGACGTCGTTGAGCGGATGCACAAGGCAATCGAAACCTTCAAGTCGACCCAGACCTGGTAACAGATAGACTAACAGCGAGAGCCTAACTAACGAGGTTGTTATGGCGAGTGCCAAAGAACTAAGAAAGCAGATTGGCAGCATCAAGAATACGCAGAAGATCACCAGCGCCATGGAAATGGTGGCGGCGAGTAAGATGCGCAAGGCACAGGACCGCATGTCCAAGGGACGCCCTTATTCTGACTACATGCGTTCTGTCATCGGCCACGTAGCGAATGCGTCTCCCGAATACCGCCATGAGTTTATGAAAGAGCGGGAAGTCAAACGCGTTGGTTACATTGTCATCACGACAGATAAAGGTCTGTGTGGTGGTCTTAATGTCAACCTGCTCAAAGCCGTTGTGCAGGATCTGAAGAAAAAGTCCGAAGAGGACGTAGAGTACGATCTGTGCCTGATCGGTAACAAGGGTGCACAATTTTTCAGAAGCTACGGCGGCAACGTGGTCGCGGCCAGCAGCCACGTCAGTGAAACGCCTCAGATCAGCGATCTGATCGGTTCAATCAAGGTGATGCTGGATGCGTTTGAAGAAGGCAAGGTTGACAAGATCTACTTGGCCAACAACGTGTTCGTGAACACCATGACGCAAACGCCGACGATCAGGCAACTCGTACCGCTTGATCCGACTGAAGATGCGGACATGAAGCATCGCTGGGATTACATCTACGAACCGGATGCACGTCAGTTAATCGAAGGCTTGATGATCCGATTCCTTGAGTCTCAGGTTTATCAGGCGGTAGTAGAAAACGTTGCCTGCGAACAGGCAGCGAAGATGATCGCAATGAAGAACGCGACTGACAACGCCGGTGATCTGATCGACGAGCTTGAGCTCATCATGAACAACGCAAGGCAGGCTGCGATAACGCAGGAGCTTTCAGAAATCGTTGGTGGTGCTGCAGCGGTATAGCGACTCCACACGAAAGAATTTGAATTTGAAGCCCGCGCAGCGGGTAAAGATATAGATAGAGGAACGAAAAATGGGTAGCGGAAAAATCGTATCGGTCATTGGTGCGGTCATTGACGTTGAGTTTCCCCGGGAAGAAGTACCCAAGGTATATGACGCCCTGAAAATCGACGAAAATGACGTCACGCTGGAAGTTCAGCAACAGCTGGGAGACGGCGTTGTGCGGACGATCGCCATGGGTTCATCTGAAGGTATTGCGCGAGGCCTCAGTGTTTCAAACACCGAAGAGCCGATCAGCGTACCGGTCGGTGAGGCAACCCTGGGTCGCATCATGGATGTTCTGGGCAACCCCATTGATGAACAGGGACCCATCGGTGAAAACGAGCGATTGCCGATCCATCGTGAACCACCCTCGTTTGAAGAACAGACCGGTGGCCGAGACCTGCTCGAGACTGGTGTCAAGGTGATCGACCTGATCTGCCCGTTCGCCAAGGGTGGTAAGGTCGGGTTGTTCGGCGGTGCTGGCGTGGGCAAGACCGTCACCATGCTGGAGTTGATTAACAACATCGCGAAAGAGCACTCTGGTCTTTCAGTCTTTGCTGGCGTGGGTGAGCGCACTCGAGAAGGGAATGACTTCTACCACGAAATGCAGGACGCAGGCGTTGTTGACAAGATTTCGATGGTATTCGGCCAGATGAACGAGCCGCCTGGAAACAGGCTCCGGGTTGCACTGTCTGGCCTGACCATGGCTGAGAAGTTCCGTGACGAAGGCAAGGACGTACTTCTCTTCGTCGACAACATCTATCGTTACACCCTGGCCGGTACCGAAGTATCAGCACTGCTGGGTCGTATGCCGTCAGCGGTAGGTTATCAGCCTACACTGGCTGAAGAGATGGGTGTCCTGCAGGAACGCATCACGACAACAAAAGATGGTTCTATTACATCGGTTCAGGCGGTCTACGTACCTGCAGACGACCTGACTGACCCGTCGCCGGCAACTACGTTCGCTCACCTTGACTCAACTGTGACTTTGTCGCGTGACATTGCGGCTCTCGGCATTTACCCGGCTGTTGACCCACTCGATTCAACATCACGGCAGCTGGATCCGCTGGTCGTGGGTGAAGAACACTACAATGTTGCCCAGGAGGTTCAGGGTATCCTCCAGCGCTACAAGGAACTGAAGGACATTATCGCGATTCTGGGTATGGACGAACTGTCTGAGGAAGACAAGCTGACGGTCTATCGTGCGCGTAAGATCAGCCAGTTTTTCTCGCAGCCCATGCACGTGGCGGAGGTATTTACGGGCCAGCCCGGTGTCTATGTCCCTCTGGCGGATACCATCCGCAGCTTTAAGGGTATTCTTGAAGGCGAATACGATGATCTGCCGGAAGCCGCCTTCAGCATGGTAGGCAGCATCGAGCAGGCGATCGAGAAAGCCAAGACACTCTAAGCTATCACCTCCTCGTTACAGGGTAAGCACTATGGCCTCAACAGTATTTTGTAGCATCGTCAGCGCTGAAGAAGAGATCTTTTCCGGCGAGGTCGAGATGGTTGTCGCAACCGGCACCATTGGTGAGCTCGGCATCATGCCTGGGCACACGCCGCTCTTGACTGGTGTGAGGCCAGGCCCGGTTCGCCTGATCCTCGAAGGCGGTGAAGAAGAAATCTTCTTTGCTTCCGGCGGGTTCATGGAGGTGCAGCCGACCTCGATCCATATTCTGGCAGACACCGCGTTGCGAGCCGATGACCTGGATGAAGCTGCTGCTGTTGAAGCCCAGAAGAAGGCCGAGACCGAGCTCGCCGATCAGAAAGCCGACATTGACTTCGCCCGCGTAGCAGCGGATCTGCAGGAGCAGGCCGCCCTGCTTCGTACCATCCAGAAAATCCGCGACAAGAAACACTGATTTAAGGACGTCGACCAGGCGTCCGTACTTTCTCTCGCAGGTCCCGGTTCCACTATGGCGAGCTGCGCTGAGGGCGTTTATGGACGTCTACTAGTCGTCCCTACCCCGCCTACCTCTTGCAGGTCCAGGTCCCACCATAGCGAGCTGCGCCGAGGGCTCTTTCTTTGTCCGGCGGCGTTGTGAGTCTTCAGCGTTACTTGGATCAGCATCATTGGGACCTGACCGAGGATAGAGGGGTATCTCTGATGAGTGGCCCCTAGTAAATTGTCATCAATTCTCTGACATAGTTAGTTATTGCTAAGCGCCCAGAGCCGTTATTAAATGCGGCATTCAGAGGTAAGGCAGCGTTAGACCAGAAATGTCAGATCATCTTGAAATAGCTATTCTAGCCGCCGGTATTGGCAGCCGCATGCGTTCCAACAAGGCCAAGGTTTTACAGACCCTTGCCGCCAAACCTTTGCTCGGTTACCTGCTGGATGCGGTTGAGCATCTGAATCCTGCCGCGATACATGTGGTGATTGGCCAGGATGCAGATAATGTCAAAGCAGCCTTTTCCGATTTGAAAAACATCAACTGGGTACACCAGGCAGAGCGCCTCGGCACCGGCCATGCGATGCAGCAGGTGTATCCGCATCTGCAGGGAAAAGGTCGAGTGCTGGTTCTGCTTGGCGACTGCCCGCTGATTCAGTCTGAAACGATTCGTGGGCTGGTCGGTCAGGAAGCAGATCTGTCGATACTGACGGTGGATATGGATGATCCTTTTAACTATGGCCGCATTATCAGAGACGGGGCACAGATCCTGCAGATCGTCGAAGAGAAGGATGCGAATGATGTGCAGAAGCGGATCAAAGAAATCAACACAGGTGTGATGGCGGCTGATGTCAGCGATCTGGGTAACTGGCTCTGTCAGCTGACCAACGATAATGCTCAGGCTGAGTACTTACTGACAGACATTGTTGAACACGCTAATGCTGATGGCAAAAAGGTGTCGGGCTGGAAGGTCGAAGATCCGTTTGAGGTTACTGGCATCAATACATTTGCCCAACTTGCGGGACTGGAGAGAGCTTTGCAATCAAAACAGGCTGAAGAACTGATGCTGTCAGGTGTTCAGGTCATGGATCCGTCCCGACTCGATATTCGAGGTGCGGTTACAGCGGGCCAGGGTGTGCGACTTGATGTGAACGTCATCCTCGAAGGTGAAGTGACGCTCGGAGACAACGTTGATATTGGTCCTAATTGCTTGATCAAGGACAGCACCATCGAGAGTGGTGTGCAGATCCGAGCCAACAGCGTCATAGAGGAAGCGACCGTCGGGCCGGGTGCCATTATCGGTCCCTTTGCCAGATTGCGGCCCGGTGCCGAACTGGCTGCAGAGGTGCATATCGGGAATTTCGTCGAAGTTAAAAAGAGCTTCATGGGTAGAGGCAGCAAAGCCAACCACCTTGCTTATATCGGTGATGCGACGATTGGCGAAGGCGTGAACTATGGTGCCGGTGCCATTACCTGCAACTACGATGGCGCTAATAAGCACCAGACTGTGATTGAAGACGACGCCTTTATCGGAACTAACGTTTCGCTCGTCGCGCCGGTAACGGTGGGCACTGGTGCGACCGTAGGTGCTGGTTCCACGGTCTCCAAAGATGTTGGTGCGAATGAGCTGGCGGTGGCCCGCGGCAAACAGGTGGCCATCAAGAACTGGAACAGACCCGGAAAGGATAAAAAGTAATGTGTGGCATTGTTGGCGTCGTCGCCCGGCGAGAGATCAGTGAAATCCTGCTTGAGGGATTGAGACGGCTCGAGTACCGGGGCTACGACAGCGCCGGTCTTGCCATGGTTGGCCCCGATGGGGCCATGCAGCGCATCCGTCGTCTGGGCAAAGTGGCGGAACTGACTCGTGCTTGTGCTGACTTGTCGCCTCAGGGCATGTCTGGGATTGCCCACACTCGCTGGGCAACACACGGTGAACCCAGTGAGTCGAATGCCCACCCACACACCTCGCACAATATTGCAGTAGTGCATAACGGCATCATTGAAAACCACGAAGAGATCCGCGCAGAGCTTAAGTCGAAGGGTTACCTGTTTGAATCTGATACTGACACTGAGGTCATCGCCCATCTGTTGCACAGCGAGAGTCAGCATCATGATGATCTTCGCCACGCAATGGACGCAGTCCTTGATCGCCTGGTCGGTGCTTATGCCGTTGCTGTACTGGATGAAAACGAGCCGGGCAGAATTCTCGCTGCCCGTCTCGGCAGTCCGCTGGTTGTTGGCATTGGCATAGGCGAAAATTACGTCGCCTCCGATCCCCAGGCCCTCAGGCCCGTGACTGACCGTTTTATCTTCCTGGAAGAAGGCGAGTTGGTAGAGATAACTCATGCTGGGGTTTCCATATTTGGTCACCATCAGGATGCCGTCGAGAGCCGCGCTATTGAGCTGGATGATCATCACGATGCTGCCGACAAAGGTAACTATCGACATTACATGTTGAAGGAAATCTTTGAGCAGCCTGAAGCAGTGAAGCGAACACTCTCGGGCCGTCTGTCAGAAAGACATGTGCTCACACGTGCATTCGGTTTCAACGCAGAAGAGATATTTCGTCAGGTTCAGGCAGTTCAGATTGTTGCCTGTGGCAGTAGCTACTATGCCGGGATGGTGGCACGTTACTGGTTTGAACAATATGCCGGATTGCCTTGCAATGTGGAGATCGCCAGTGAGCTGCGATACCGCAAAGCTGTCGTGCTGCCAAATACTTTGCTCGTAACCATATCCCAGTCTGGCGAGACTGCTGACACCCTGGCTGCACTGCGTGATGCGCGGGGCGATGAGTACCTGGCCAGCCTGTGTATCTGTAATGTCCCGAACAGCTCGCTGGTTCGTGAAAGTGACCTGGCGTTGATGCTGGAAGCCGGCGTCGAGATCTGCGTTGCTTCCACCAAGGCGTTCACCAACCAGCTGGTTGATCTCTTAATGCTGGTGGCAGCGGTTGGGCAATACCATCAGCTCTCCGATGAAAAACATCTTGAGCTGGTTACGGCCCTGCACGGTCTGCCAACTCTGATCGATAAAACCCTGGAGCTTGATGGCCGAATCTGTGACATCGCAGAAGACTTTGTGAGTAAACATCATGCGCTGTATCTGGGTCGTGGCAGCCATTATCCGATCGCACTGGAAGGTGCGCTGAAACTCAAAGAAATCTCATACATTCACGCTGAAGGTTATCCTTCCGGTGAGCTGAAACATGGGCCTTTGGCGTTGGTTGATGATGATATGCCTGTCGTGGCTGTCGCCCCCGGTGATGAGCTAATCGAGAAACTCAAGTCCAACCTTGAGGAGGTCAGGGCAAGGGGCGCCGAACTGCTGGTGTTCGCCGATGAGCATTCACCCATTGAAGAGCAGCCAGATGTCAAAGTATTGCGGATGCCGTCCTGCCCGGCGTCTATTTCTCCCATCCTTTACACCATCCCGGTACAATTGCTGGCTTATCACGTCGCGGTATACAAAGGCACAGACGTCGACCAGCCGAGAAACCTCGCTAAGTCGGTGACGGTGGAGTAGACATTACTGGATACTATGAAAACACATGCAAAAATTTTTATAAGATCCATTGTTGTTAATGCAATTATGTGGGGTCTTATTCTGTGGTCGTTTTTTAAGTTTGTTCTTTGATTTGTTTGGGTGGAGAAATAACACTCGGTTACGGTGGAATGAATTTTAAACAAAGAATCTAAAAGACCGATAAATGATAAAAAAGATTCAAGAATCAATTGAGCAGGATCTGCTATCAAACAAACTCAATGTGTTTTACACATTCTTTGCTAATACTGTCGCAATAATTGTTGTTCCAAGAGGTGGAACGATATACGAAATAATTTTCTGGCTATGTGTAATTCTTGAAGTGCTGATCGTTTTCTATATCTCAGCAATGGTTTATTACAGCTTCCGAAAAAAATAAGGAAAAAGGTAAAAACGAGCATCACATGGCTTTTGGTAAAAGACTAAAAATGACGAGAATCTTATTCTCTCCTCGAAAACACTCCGTCATCGTTGAATAACGGATGGACGTATCGCATCTGCTGGATTCATTAAACGATCGTCAGCGCGAGGCTGTTGCCGCGCCGGCAGGCAGCGCCCTGGTGTTGGCTGGGGCCGGCAGTGGCAAGACCCGGGTGCTGGTTCATCGTATTGCCTGGCTGATCCAGACCGAAGGTTTCTCACCCTACAGCATCCTCGCCGTGACCTTTACCAACAAGGCTGCCGCAGAGATGCGTGGTCGTATCGAAGCGTTGTTGTCACTGCCGGTGCGGGGTATGTGGGTCGGCACCTTCCATGGTATTGCCCATCGTCTGCTGCGGGCGCACTACCAGGACGCCGATTTACCCCAGAACTTCCAGATCCTGGATGCCGACGACCAGCTCCGTCTGGTCAAGCGGGTGATGGTTAGCCTCGACATTGATGAAAAAAAGTGGCCCGCACGTCAGGCAGTCTGGTGGATCAATAGCCAGAAAGACGAGGGACTCAGGCCGCAGCACATTGAAGACTATGGCGACCTGTTCCTGAAAACCCAGCTGACGATTTATCGAGCGTATGAAGACGCCTGCAAACGTGGCGGCATGGTCGACTTTGCGGAGCTGCTGCTGCGCGCCCACGAACTCTGGCTAAACAAGCCCGAGCTGCTGGCGCACTACCAGAAACGATTTGCCGCGCTGCTGGTCGATGAATTTCAGGATACCAACACTATTCAATATGCCTGGCTTCGCGTTCTCGCCGGCAACAAGGACAATCTGATGGTCGTGGGTGATGACGACCAGTCGATCTACGGCTGGCGCGGTGCCAAGATCGAGAACATTCAGCAGTTTACTACTGACTTCCCGAATGCATCGACTATCAGGCTGGAACAGAACTACCGCTCAACCTCAAATATATTGAAAGCGGCCAATGGCCTGATTGACCAGAATGTCAGCCGGCTCGGTAAGGAGCTCTGGACAGATCTCGGCGACGGCGATCAGATCCAGCTGTATGCCAGTTACAACGAGATCGATGAGGCGCGGTTTATTGTTGAGCGCATTAAGAACTGGTTTGGTTCGGGCAACACCTATCGTGAAGCAGCTATCCTTTATCGCTCTAACGCGCAGTCGCGGGTCTTGGAAGAAGGGCTGCTGCGAGCACAGATGCCTTACCGCATCTACGGCGGTCAGCGATTCTTTGAGCGAGCGGAGATTCGCAACGTGCTGGCTTACATGCGTCTGATCAGTCACCGTGATGCCGACGCCGCATTTGAAAGGGTGGTTAACACACCTACGCGTGGCATTGGCGAGAAAAGCGTGGCTGAAATCCGAATCCTCGCCCGGGCATCCGGCACCTCGCTCTGGCAGGCAGCAGAAGTCATCGTTAAACAGGAATTGTTGTCAGCGCGAGCGCGCAAGGCTATTGCGGGTTTCCTTGAGTTGATTGACAGTCTTGATGAGAAAACTGCCGAGGCAGATCTCGGCCAGTTGGTTGAGATCGTAGTTGAGGAGACGAATCTGAAAGATTTCCATGCCAAGGAGGGAGGTGAACGTGGCCAGGCTCGGGTTGAAAACATGGCAGAACTGGTTACCGCAGCTAAAACCTATGACCCTTCGATGGATTACACGTTCCAGGAAAACACCGAAGAAGAAGCACCGCCCTTGTCACTGCTGGATGAGTTTCTGAATCATGCCGCGCTGGAAGCCGGTGAGGGTCAGGGTGACCCGAATGAAGACTGCGTACAGCTGATGACCATGCACAGCGCCAAAGGTCTTGAGTTTCCTCTGGTCTTTCTCGCCGGGATGGAAGACGGCCTGTTCCCGCATATGATGTCGATGGAAGAACCGGGCAGGCTCGAGGAAGAGAGAAGGCTATGTTACGTGGGTGTTACCCGGGCGATGCAGCAGCTGTACCTCACTTACGCCGAATCCAGGCGTATCAACGGGAACGAAACCTTTAATCGGCCCTCACGTTTCATCAGCGAAATGCCGGAGGAAGTCATCCAGGAGGTTCGCCAGGGCAGCACCCTGGTGAGACCGAGATCCATGGCTGGCGCCGGTGGCACGGGTGGCTCCCGTGGATTTGCCACGGCGGAAGTCTCGGGCACCGATCTGCGCCTCGGTCAGCGCGTCTTTCATGAGAAATTTGGTGAAGGGGTCATTCTGACCTATGAAGGTGAAGGCAGTTCTGCCAGAGTGCAGGTGAATTTCAACGATGCTGGCAGCAAGTGGCTGGTAATGGGCTATGCCAACTTGAAACCGGTGGGATAACAACAAGGGAAATCTGATGCGAAGAATGACTGGCCTGATGGCAATGATACTGCTGCTGGTGGGGTGTGGCTCCGGCACTGAGACGACGGGCACGAGCACGGCAACTGAGCCACAGAAGGTTTACAAGTGGCGCATGGTCACGACGTGGCCGAAGAACCTGCCCGGTCTTGGCACGGCGCCTAAGCGCATGGCGGAGAACATTCGCGTCATGAGTAATGGTCGTCTCGATATCAAGGTCTATGGCGCTGGCGAAGTCGTTCCAGCGCTTGAAGTTTTTGAAGCAGTTTCTCAGGGCACCGCCCAGATGGGTCATGGAGCCGCCTACTACTGGAAAGGCAAGGTACCCATTGCCCAGTTTTTTACGGCTGTGCCCTTCGGCCTGATGGCGCAGGAGATGAATGGCTGGCTTCTGCATGGTGGTGGCTTGCCGCTTTGGCGTGAACTCTACGCGCGTTACAACCTGGTGCCAATCCCCGGCGGCAATACGGGCGTGCAGATGGCGGGCTGGTTCAACAAGGAGATTAATTCGCTTGAAGACCTCAAGGGCCTGAAAATGCGTATACCAGGGCTTGGTGGTGAAGTGTTTGAGCAGGCTGGAGGTACGGCAGTTAATCTGCCCGGTGGCGAAATCTTTACCAGCATGCAGACCGGTGTAATTGATGCGACGGAATGGGTTGGTCCCTATAACGATCTTGCGTTCGGCCTGCACCAGGTCGCGAAATACTATTACTACCCAGGCTGGCAGGAAGCAGGTCCGACGCTAGAGGTGATCATCAACCAGGATGCCTGGAATGAGCTGCCGGATGACCTGAAAGCTATCGTCGAAACGGCGTCGCTCACCGCGAACACCGACATGCTGGCGGAGTACACAGCACGGAATAATACGGCGCTGAAAGAGCTGACCGAGAAGCACGGTGTTGAGCTGCGGCGCTTGCCGGATGATGTGTTGGCAGAGATCCGCAAGATTTCAGAGCAGAAGACCGCAGAACTTGTCAGTGAGGATGAGTTGTCGCAGCGGATTTTTGACTCCTGGACGGATTACCGCGATAACGTCGTGCAGTACCACGAAATTTCTGAGCGGGCATACATCAACGCTCGCGCCAGGTAACTTAAGGCTGACCGCGCCCGGCATGAGAAGAGTCCGGGCGGTGCGTCAGTTATTCCGAAACCGCTTATGACTGCATTGTTCCAGACCCGCGCCCTGGGCGTCTTTCGTTATCGTGATTATCGTTTCCTCTGGTCGATCATGATGCTGGGTTCCATCGTCGGATGGATGAGGATTCTCGGTACTGCACAGTGGCTGTTGGACGAAACCGGTTCAGCCATGCTGGTAGGTGCTATCGGTGTCATCCAGCTCGTGGTCCAGCTGCCGACAACGCTCTGGGCGGGCACCCTCGCCGACCGGCTTGATCGGCGTCGGGTCATGGCCTTCGGTTATGGCGCCTCCGCAGTCTCGCTGCTGAGCATCGGATTGCTGAACTGGCAGGGTCAGCTGACTCCGACCATGGTCTATATTGGCATCGCCATCATGGCAGGTACCCATGTCTTATCGGGCCCCTCCCGCTCCGCAATGATTCCCATCATAGTGCCAGAGAAGGACCTGATGCTGGCGTCGTCTACCGATGTCGCCTCCTCGAATGCGGCGGCGATTATTGGGCCACTGATCTTTGCCGGTATTGCTCTCGTGGCTGACCTGACAGCGGTGTTCCTGGTCGCTGCGGTCATCGGTGTAGTTGCTGGATTGCTGCCGCTCTTTATCGGTGCAGCGGGTGTTGCCCACGACGAGACGAGCGTCTCCGGCGCCAAACCTTCCCAGGTGCAGCAAACTCGGGATGGCCTGCGCTATGTTGCAAAGCACCCGATTCTGCCCGGTCTTTTCATGCTGGATGTTGGAATTACCACCGTGTCTTTCTACCGGGAAATTTTGCCGGTGCTGGCGCTGGGTCTGTTTGCTGGCGGTGCCGGCGCTACGGGTATGCTGGGTGCTGCCAATTCAGCGGGTGCAATTCTGGGTTCACTGATTGCCATGCTGTTGGTCGGTTACCGGGCGACTGGCATGCTCGTGCTGTATGCGAGCTTCGCCTACGGTCTCATTTTGTTCGGATTTGGCACAGCCAGCACGCTCTGGCTGGGTATGCTGATGATCGGGCTGTTAGGCGCAGCAGATGCGGTGACCGTGGCGGTCAGGCATACCACGGTTATGCTGACCACACCGGATGAGATGCGCGGTCGGGCGTTTGCCCTGATGTATGTCGCTGCTCAGACAGCCAATAATATCGGTACGATCTGGGTCGGCGCCTTTGCCGCCGCGATCGGAGCGGCCAATACCATGCTGCTGGGTGGTTTTCTCTCGATTACCGCAACGGCTCTGATCTGGTTCTTTTACAAACCCATCCGCTCATTCCGGTCGGGCGGAGAATCAGCTGATTGACGCAGCGATTGCGGTCAGGCGCTCGGTAACACCGTCAATGGTGGTCTTGAGTGCATCCGGTCCTGCCATCGTGTTCTGAACCAGGATTTCTTCAACGTTGGTGATGCCTACCGTTCCAAGCCATGCCCGCATATAGGTTGACTGGAAATCAAGCGGGTCAGGCTGGCCATCCCTGGGTGAGTAGTCACCACCCCTGGAATAAATCAGGGTCGCCGAACCCGAAGCCAGCCCTCGAGGTCCGTTTTCATCCCGGGTGAACGTCATGCCGGGGTGATTGATCAGGTCGATGTACTGCTTGATCTTGTAGGGCGGACCGAAGTTCCACATGGGAATCGCCATCAAGTAATGGTCTGCATCGAGAAACTCTGCCACCAGGTCGGTGATCACCTGCCACTGCAGGGCTTCCTCGGCTTCCAGCTCCATGCCGAGAAATGCCTTGAATTTAGCTGCGGTGACCTCCGCTGTTACGTCTGGCAGTGTCCGGTTAAACAGGTCTATGTGATTTACCTCAACATCATCTGACAGCGCCTTAAGAAAAACGTTGGCAGTTTGAATCGACGCAGATTGCTCGCCTCTGGGAGAGGCACTGAGGTAAAGCACTTTCGCCATGGTCCCTGTCCTTTTTTAGGTAACTGAAGACAAGCGCGGACTTTAACACGCCGGACGGCGTTTAACGTTGATTTGAACCCAGCACTGATGCTGGGGATCAATGCTGTGCTCACGTATCATGACGGAGATCCTTTAGTGTGAGAGGCGAGTATGAAGATTGGTGCAGTATTTCCCCATCAGGAGATTGGCAACGACCCTGTCGTCATAAGAGACTGGGCACAGGCGGCCGAGGAACTGGGTTACTCCCACCTGCTGGTCTACGATCACGTGCTGAGTGCCAGTCATGAAGACAGGCAACCGGCGCTCTGGGGGCCCTATACGGAACATGATCCATTTCACGAGCCTATGGTCCTGTTCGGTTATTTTGCTGCCTGCACCCGTCGCGTCGAACTAGTTACCGGGGTTCTGATCCTGCCCCAGCGCCAGACCGCACTGGTTGCCAAGCAGACTGCCGAGATTGATCTCTTATCCGGCGGTCGGCTCCGGTTGGGCATTGGTACAGGCTGGAACTATGTTGAGTATGACGGCCTTGGCGAAGTTTTCGGCTCGCGCGGGCCCCGGCAGGAAGAACAGGTAGACCTGCTGCGTCAACTCTGGGATAGCGCCCTGGTTGATTTCGAAGGTGATTTTCACCGGGTTGAACGTGCGGGTCTGAATCCTTTGCCGGGGCGGCAGATCCCTATCTGGTTCGGGGGGTTTGCTCCGGTAGCGTTCCGCCGGGCAGCACGGCTGGGCGATGGTTTCATTTATGGCAGCGGCAATGAAAATAACCTCGCTGCGCATCAAATGATGCTGGCAGAGCTGGCGAAGGTCGGGCGCTCAGCGGATGATTTTGGCTTCGAAGCATTGATGAATTTTCAGTCGGGGCCGGCGCACTGGCGGACTGAAGCGGAGGGCTGGCTCGCCGCTGGTGCCGACTACATCTCCATGCGGGCGCAGCGATTACGCGGCCAGGGCCAGGGCCTGGACTCTCCCCAGGCGCATATTGATGCCCTTCGCACCTACTGGCAGGCAGTGGGTGATCTGGCCTCTGATTGAAAAGCCGATAGTGCAAAGGTCGGTTGATCGATTTTATCGATCAATCCGACCAAAACATTCAATTTTACACGTCCAATTTGGGTGGTTACTCTAGCTGTCCCTTCAGAGTGGCTCTAGAGGCGCTTGCTCTGTGTTTTCGCTAATCAAACGCGTGCCGCATGCCGGTACCGAAATGAGGACTCCCAATTATGAAGCTTGAGCGACGTAAACTGAAAACAAGGCTGTCGTCAGCCTTGCTGGCGCTTTCGCTGTCGACTGGAACAGCAATGGCCGTTTCATCCGAGAAGCAGGAGGTCAGGACCAACCAGTTCTGGTGGCCGGACCAGCTTGACCTGTCTTCGCTGCGTGACCACGATGCAAGATCGAACCCGTTGGGCGAAGACTTCGACTATGCCGAAGCATTCAGCTCACTTGACATTGATGCCGTAAAAAAAGATGTCGATGCAACCCTCACCGACTCTCAGGACTGGTGGCCTGCTGACTGGGGCAACTACGGTCCTTTCTTCATCCGTATGACCTGGCATAGCGCCGGTACCTACCGAACCCTCGATGGTCGCGGTGGTGGCGATGGCGGCCAGATGCGTTTCGATCCGCTCAACAGCTGGCCCGACAACGGTAACCTCGACAAGGCGCGCCGTCTGCTTTGGCCGGTCAAGCAGAAATACGGTGAGGCCCTTTCCTGGGGCGACCTGATGATCCTTGCGGGTTCGGTCGCACTGGAAAACATGGGTTTCCAAACCTACGGTTTTGCTGGTGGTCGCTCCGACGAGTGGGAACCGGATCTCGTTTACTGGGGCCCGGAGCTGGAAATGCTGGCGAGCGACCGTCGAGAGAAAGACGGCAAGCTGCAACGCCCCCTCGGAGCGATGCACATGGGTCTGATTTACGTCAATCCCGAAGGCCCCATGGGCAAGCCAGATCCGGTTGAATCGGCCAAGAACATTCGCCTGTCATTCGGTCGCATGGCCATGAACGACGAAGAGACCGTGGCACTGGTGGCAGGTGGTCATACCTTCGGTAAGATGCATGGTGCCCGTAAAGGCGAATGTATGGGTCCCGAGCCAGGCGGTGCGCCGACTGAGCAGCAGGGTATTGGCTGGAAGAACTCATGTGGCAAGGGTAATGCCGAAGACGCCACAACCAGCGGCCTCGAAGGTGCCTGGACCCAGGCGCCGACACAGTGGACCACGCTGTACCTGCAGAACCTGCTGAACCTCGAGTGGAAGCAGACCCGCAGTCCGGCCGGCGCAATCCAGTGGATCCCCGTCGACGAAGCCATGCACAACTCAGTGCCTGATGCGCACGTTGAAGGTAAGTTCAACGCGCCGGTCATGACGACCGCTGATCTCGCGCTGAAGTTCGACCCGGCCTATCGCGCCATCGCCGAGCGATTCCTGGCCAACCCGGAAGAGTATCGTTTGGCATTTGCCAAGGCCTGGTACAAGCTGACTCACCGCGACATGGGCCCGAAAGCTCGATACCTCGCGAACTCTGCACCGGCTGATGAGCTGATCTGGCAGGATCCGATTCCCGAAGTCGACTACAAGCTGCTCAGCGACCGTAATGTCAACAAGCTGAAGAAGGCAATCCTGGACTCCGGTCTGAGCGTACCGCAGCTGGTCCGTACGGCCTGGGCATCAGCGTCCAGCTTCCGTGCCAGTGATATGCGGGGTGGTGCCAATGGTGCGCGCATCGCGCTCGCGCCGCAGAACAACTGGGCAGTGAATGATCCGGCTGAACTGAATAACATTCTTGCCAAGCTACAGGAAGTGCAGACTGCATTTAACGACAAGCTGCGTGGCAACCAGAAGGTGTCTCTGGCTGACGTGATTGTCCTGGGTGGGGCTGCAGCGATTGAGAAGGCAGCGGCTGACGCTGGCGTCGACGTTGAAGTGCCTTTTGTGGCTGGGCGTAATGATGCGAGTCAGGAACAGACTGATGTCGCGTCTTTCGGCCTGCTCGAGTTGCATGCTGATGCATTCCGTAACTTCTACGACGCTGACAGCAGCTATCGTTCGCCGACAGAAATGCTGGTTGACCGCGCCGACCAGCTGAACCTGACCATCCCGGAAATGACGGTTCTGGTCGGCGGCCTGCGCAGCCTTGGTGCAAACACCGGCGGTGCGACACATGGTGTCTTTACTGACAATGCAGGCACACTGAACAATGACTTCTTCGTCAACCTGCTCGATATGGGCACTGTCTGGCAGAAGTCTGAGACAGAAGGCCTGTACCAGGGTGTGGACCGCAAGTCGGGTGACGTGAAGTACACGGCGACGCCGGTAGACCTGATCTTCGGCTCCAATGCCGAGCTACGTGCGATTGCGGAAGTCTATGCGTTTGACAACGCTGAGCAGCGCTTCGCTGAAGACTTCGTCAGCGCCTGGACCAAGGTGATGCAGCTGGATCGTTTTGATCTGAAGCACGATCTGTAACAGGCAGATCTAGCGACGAAAAGCTGCGATGAGCAAAAGCTCCTCGCAGCTTTTTTTTACCGGTACAAAATGCCTGGCAGCCAGGTGGCCAGTTCCGGCACAAAAGCCAGCAGGACCAGCATGGAGAGTTGAATCAGGATGAACGGAATCACGCCACGATAAATATCCGCGGTCGCCACTTCGGGCGGTGCAACACCGCGCAGGTAAAACAGGGCAAAGCCGAACGGTGGCGTCAGGAAAGAGGTCTGCAGGTTGAGGGCAATCATCACCCCAAGCCAGACGGGGTCGACGCCCATGGCCAGCAGGACGGGGCCGACAATCGGCACAACGACGAAGGTAATCTCGATGAAATCGAGGATAAACCCGAGCAGGAAAATCACGAGCATGACGATAATGGTGGCGCCCATGACCCCACCAGGCATCGATTCGAAGGCTCCGGCGACCAACTCTTCACCGCCATAGCCCCGGAAAACCAGCGAGAAGATTGACGCACCGATAAGTATAAAAAAGACCATGGCGGTCGTCTTGGTGGTTGAGATGCCAATCTCACGTAGCTGAGTCAGATTCAGCTCATGCCTGATCGCTGCCAGTACCAGGGCACCCATGGCACCAACGCCAGCTGCCTCCGTCGGTGTCGCCAGTCCGCCCAGGATTGAACCCAGCACGGCGACAATCAGGAGCAGAGGCGGCACTATGCTGCTCACTAGTTCGATGAATGAAACATCGCCAAGCTTAACCGGCGGCGCTTTCTCCGGTTTCAGAATGGCTGTTGTCAGAATGTAAACGAGATACAGTATGACCAGCACCAGGCCTGGTAACAGTGCGCCGGCAAACAGGTCACCGACCGATACGGATTTTGGATTAAAAATCCCCAGCGACAACTGGGCCTGCTGGTAAGCGTTGCCGAGTACATCGCCAAGCAGCACGAGTGCGATAGAGGGCGGAATGATCTGACCCAGCGTGCCCGTTGCGCAGATTGTGCCGGTGGCCAGTTTCATGTCGTAGCGCGCTTTCATCATCGCAGGCAGCGACATCAGACCCATGGTGACAACGGTGGCTCCCACAATACCGGTGCTGGCTGCCATCAGCATGCCGACGATAGTCACTGACAGCCCGAGACCACCTGGCATTCGGCCGAATGCCCGACTCATGGCGTCAAGCAGCTGATCGGCGATGCGGGTTTTCTCCAGTGTCACTCCCATCAGCACGAACATTGGCACGGCTATGAGTGTCTGGTTGCTGATGATACCGTAGAGCCGGTTTGGCATGGCGGTCAGTAACGTCGTATCAAATGCCCCCGTCATTGCACCGATGCCGGCGGCGATCAGTGCTGTGCCACCGAGTGACAGCGCCACGGGGTAGCCCATCAGCAGAACCAGGAAAACTGCCAGGAACAGGTAGAGCGCTGCGTACTCCATCAGCGCTGTCCGGTCAGTGACACAATATCCCTCAGGATCTCGGCGATCCCCTGTAATGCAAGCAGGGCGGCCATGACAGGTATCAGGGTTTTAACCAGAAAAACGCCGGGCAGCCCGCCGGGTTGAGCGGATGATTCCCGGAAAGACCAGGCGAAACTGACGTAGTCGAGGCTGGTCAATAAAATAAAGATCGATACCGGCAAGAGAAACAGAACGGTACCCGCGATATCTATGAGAGTGCGGGTCCGACGGGAGAATTTTTCATGCAGGACATCAACACGGACATGCCCCTGTTCCTTGAGGGTAAAGGCAATACCCAGCATGAAAACGATGCCGTGCATATACATGACCGACTCCTGCAGAGCGATTGAGCCAGCACCAAAAACATAGCGGGCCAGGACCACGGCACAGGTTACAATCACCATCAGCAGGGTGATCCACGAAACGAGGCGCCCAGTCAGATCGTTTAATCGATCAATCGTTTTATAGGATCGTGTCAGCAGGCCTAGCACGGGATAATCTTGCTGCAGGGTTTGTGAAGACGGCGAATGTTATCACATCAGGTGAAGCTGACTTCCGCTCCGCTGCAGATTTCACCCTGGCTTGCAAAAGGCTAGCCTGGGTTAGGAGCTGCTGCCGTGGTGGTAAAAACGGAACTTTATCGTTGCCACAGAATTGGTTTTATAACCCTCTGATTTTTAGGAGGAAATCAAATTGTAGTGCACAAAAATACCTGCGAAGACGCTTAAGCCCACCCAGTGATTGTTCAGAAAAGCCTCAAAACATCCCTCCCGCGAGCGGTCCCAGGTGAGGTAGCCCTGGTAGATGAAGAGGCCAACCGCACCAGCAAGACCCAGGTAGAACCACACCGAGAAATGCACGGATTTGGCCAGTAGCAGCATAACAAGCAGGAAGGCCGCTTGCAGGATCCCCAGCATCACCCGGTCGAGGTCGGCGAATAATATTGCGGTGGATTTAATGCCTAGACGCAGGTCGTCGTCGCGGTCGACCATCGCGTATTGCGTGTCGTAGGCAACAACCCAGAGAAGATTGGCAATCAGCAGCAGCCAGGCAACGGTAGGAATCGCTTCTTGTGTCGCCGTAAAAGCCATGGGTATACCCATTGAGAATGCCAGACCCAGCACTGCCTGAGGGAGATAGGTATAGCGCTTCATCAATGGGTAAATCGCTGTGATTGCGACTGCGACCGCTGCCAACATGACGGTCTGCAGGTTTGTCGTCAAAACCAGTAAAAGTGCACAAAAAAGTATCGCAGCTGCAACAAACAGAGCTTCAATGGGGTCAACCTTGCCCGTGACCAGTGCCCTGTCTTTGGTACGCTTGACCTCACCATCGAAGCGCATGTCGGCCAAGTCATTGATGATGCAGCCCGCGGACCGGGTCAGCAGGGTACCAATGGCGAACACCAGGAAAAGGTGCCAGCCTGGCCAGCCTTCCGCAGCAATCCAGAGCGCGCTCAGGGTTGGCCAGAGCAGCAAGTAGGTTCCGATGGGCCGATCAAAGCGCGTCAGGCTAATGTAGTGCTGCAGGCGCACTGGCAATCTTTTCAGCAGCGGTCTGCCGCGGGCGGAATCTGTCACGGGTCAGGCAAATCATGTAGTATACGTCGCTTCGCCGGGCCTTCAATAAGAAGGCCTTCTTATACATAAAGGCTGATTCGAAAGAAGGAAAAGTTTAGGCATGAAGACTTGGCAGTGCATTGTATGTGGCTTTATCTACGATGAGGCAGAGGGCTGGGAAGACGAAGGGATCGCGCCCGGCACGAAGTGGGAAGACGTACCCGAAGACTGGGTCTGCCCGGAATGCGGTGTCGGCAAGGCAGATTTCGAGATGATGGAAATCTGATCGGGGTCCTGACGCATGATTGATCGGGCAGCACTGACGAAGAATATTCTCATCGGCATGGTGCTCGGTCTGGTGCTTGGCTCGGGTATCCATGCCATGGCGCTCGCAGCCGATAACCCGATTCTGGTCTACGGCGTCAACGGCATTATTGATATCGGTGGCAAGGCATTTGTTGCCAGCCTTAAACTGCTGGTCGTGCCACTGGTTTTCTTCTCTCTCGCCTGCGGCGCGAGCAATCTCTCCGCGGGTTCCAGTATTGGCCGGATCGGCCTGAAAACTATCGCGCTTTACCTGTTTACAACGGCTGTCGCAATAACGTTAGCCCTGTCGGTCGCCAATATCGTTAACCCTGGCTACGGCATGGCACTGACGACGGATGCCAGTTTTGTGGCAAAGGAAAGCCCGCCGCTCAAGGACATTATCGTTGGGCTGGTGCCCACCAACCCGATTAAGGCAATGGCAGAAGGCAACATGCTGCAGGTGATTGTCTTCGCTATCCTTCTGGGTGTTGCGATCGCAAAATGTGGCCCGGCTGGCGAGCGAGTCAGGGCCAGCCTGGTTGACTGGAATGAGGTCATCATGCGATTGATCATGATGCTGATGCTCATCGCGCCGGCTGGTGTTTTCTGTCTCATGCTGTCCCTGTTCTCCAACATGGGCTTTGCCGCCATCGGTGACCTGATCAAATACTTTATGACCGTCGCGGGTGTGCTGGTGCTGCACTTTCTCCTGACATACTCACTGCTGGTCCGATTCGTTGCGAACCTGAATCCCATCACTTTCTATCGCGATTTCTCGCCGGTTATGGCCTACGCCTTTTCTACCAGTTCATCGAATGCAACCTTGCCCATCACGCTGGAAACTGTGGAGCGCCGCCTTGGCGTTAAAAACGAAATCGCTTCCTTCACAGTACCCCTCGGGGCCACCATCAATATGGATGGCACCGCGATCATGCAGGGCGTGGCAACGGTGTTTATTGCCCAGGCCTATGGTGTCGATATCTCCATGCCGGGTTATTTGATGGTGGTGCTGACTGCGACGCTGGCCTCGATCGGCACCGCCGGTGTCCCCGGTGTCGGCCTGATTACCCTGGCGCTTGTGCTGCAACAGGTGGGCCTGCCAGTAGAAGGCATCGCACTCATTATCGGTGTCGATCGGTTACTCGACATGATGCGTACGGCTGTGAATGTCAGTGGCGATGCTGCAGTCTCAGCGATTGTTGCCCGCAGCGAAGGTAAACTGGATCTTGCTGTCTTCAACCGAAATCAAGGTGACGCCTCAGAGGAAGAGCCTGCCCACGGACCCTAAACCTGGCCGATCCTCTCCGGCTCCCGAATCCAGCGACTCACCAGTCGATCGGCATCATCTCGCCTGGTTGTCATGATCTCGCGGGATACCTGCCGCACTCGCTCCAGCATCGGTTGATCTCGCATCAGGTCGGCGATGCGAAACTGCAGGGCACCCGACTGACGCACGCCCAGCAGCTCCCCGGGTCCACGAATCTCAAGATCCTTCTCTGCAATGAAGAAGCCATCGTTACTTTGTCGCATGACCTCGAGTCGTTCCCTGCTCGTATTCCCCAGCGGTTTCTTGTAGAGCAGAACACAATGGGATGCCTCGCTGCCGCGGCCGACGCGGCCGCGCAACTGGTGAAGCTGCGCCAGCCCGAGGCGTTCAGAGTTCTCGATGATCATTAAACTGGCATTGGGCACGTCGACGCCGACCTCAATGACCGTGGTGGCCACCAGCAGCTCGAGTTGGCCAGCCTTGAACTGGTTCATCACCTGGGTTTTCTGGGTTGAAGACATCCGGCCGTGCACCAGGCCTATTCTGATGCCCGGCAGAAGTTGCGCCAGTTCTGTTGCTGTGACTTCAGCGGCCTGACATTCCAGCGCCTCGGATTCCTCGATTAATGTGCAGACCCAGTAAGCCTGACGACCGCTGCGGCAGGCCTCCTCGACCCGCTCAACGATCAGATCGCGTCTGTCATCTGCGATAACTGTTGTGTTAACCGGTTTGCGGCCTGGCGGCAGCTCATCGATGACTGACACGTCCATGTCCGCATAGACACTCATCGACAAAGTTCTTGGTATGGGCGTCGCCGTCATGACCAGCTGGTGTGGGGCATGATCACCACTGGCCCCCTTGTCCCGTAGAGCCAGCCGCTGGTGCACACCAAAACGGTGCTGTTCATCGATGATTGCAAGACCCAGGCGCTGAAACTCGACATCTTTTTGAAACAGGGCGTGCGTTCCAATCATGACACTGGCATCGCCGCGCCGGATTTCTTCAAGCGTTTCTTCACGCTTGCGCCCTGTCACCCGGCTCGACAGCCAGGCGGTATTGATACCGATCGGGTTGAGCCAGTTCGACAGGTTGATGTAGTGCTGTTCCGCCAGCAGCTCGGTGGGTGCCATTAATGCTGTCTGCAGTCCGCTCTCAAAGGCATGAGTCGCTGCCAGTGCAGCAACGACGGTTTTCCCCGAGCCCACATCACCCTGGATCAAACGTAATGCCGGATGCGGCTGCATCAGGTCTTTAGCCACCTCTGCGGCTACCCTGGATTGAGCCGCGGTCAGGGTAAAGGGCAGTGAAGTGATCAGCTCGGCGCAGTGGCTGCCGCTAGGCACCAGCGCCGTCGATTTGAGTTTTTGCACCTCGGCTCTGACGATTCGCAGGCTGACCTGATGCGCAACCAGTTCCTCGAAGGCGAGGCGCTGTTGCGCCGGGTGCGTCCCCTCCATCAGGCTCGTAGTGTCAGCGTCTGGCGGTGGTTGATGCAGGAATGTGATGGCCTCTCTCAGCGGATATGGAGAATCGATCGGCATCAGTTCCTCCAGCGCCAGTTCGTCGATCTGTGCCAGAACCTGCTCCACCAGGCTGCGATAGCGTGACTGGCTGATACCCTCCGTGGCCGGGTAGATCGGCGTCAGTGAATCAGCCATGGCGCCGGCGGCGCTGAGTTTCGAATATTCCGGATGGTACATCTCCATACCCGAGGCGCCGTTCCTGATTTCACCGAAACAGCGGATGGTGCCTGCATGCTTGAGATTCTGATGCTGCGCCTTTGAGAAGTGATAGAACCGCAGGCCAATCTTGCCGGTATCATCCTGAAGGTAAGCCAGCAGGCTGCGCCGCCTGCCGTAGGTGACATCGCATGCAACAACGTTGCCCTCAAACACGGCGGTTTCGCCTGCCCTCGCGGCACCGACAGGTGTCACCCGGGTTCTGTCCTCGTAGCGGAATGGCAGATGAAACAGCACATCCTGCAAGGTTTCGATGCCAAGGCGCTGCAGTTTCCGTGCAAGAGACGGGCCTACCCCTTTCAGAGTGGTGACCGACTGTTTCTCGGAGGCAGGAGGCATGCTGACCTTAAAACTCAGCCTTCAGTCCGGTCCAATGGCTGCGATGGCATCGATCTCCACCTTTGACCCTTTCGGCAGGGCAGAGACCTCGATGGCTGCTCTGGCCGGAAAAGGCTCGGATAAGGTCTCGGCCATGATTTCATTAACGCGTGGAAAGTGTTCAAGGTTCGTCAGGTAGACAGTAAATTTCAGTACATCAGCGAGTGATCCACCGGCTGCATGCAGGATAGCACTCAAATTAGCGAACACCTGCCTGATCTGATCGTCGATGTTTTCGTCCACCAGTTCCATGGTGTCGGGCACAAGTGGAATCTGTCCGCTGACGAAAGTCAGGTTACCGTGCTGGACTGCCTGGGAGTAAGTCCCGATCGCGGCCGGTGCGTCGTCAGTGGATATCACCTTTCTCATACTTGAATGCCTCCTGCCGTTTGCGTGGGTTATTGGTTGCCCGCAGAATCCTGCTGATGCCCTTAATCGTGCGCAGGCGTTTAATCACACTGGCGAGATGGACCCTGTCTCTGACCGATATCACTATGGTAACAATGCCAAGGTGAGCGTCTTTTTCGAGAAGATTGATCCGTTCGATACTGGCATTGGCAGCAGTCACAGTGGAAGCGATGATAGCGATCGTGCCTCTGTCGTGTTCCAGCTCAACCCGCATTTCAACCGAAAACTCCTGGGAGATATCGTCATCCCAGGTCACCGCCATCAGTTCCTCGGGTTTTTCTTGCAGCTCAGCCATGTTGCGACAGGCATCACGGTGTATCACGATACCGCGGCCTGCTGAAACGTGGCCGATGATGGGATCACCCGGAATCGGTCGGCAGCACCGTGCATAAGTCACGACGACACCCTCGGTACCCTTGATGGCAAGCGGCCCGTCAGTGGATGCGAAGTCTTCATCATCGACACCAGCCAGCAGGCGGCGAACGACGACCCCGGCCATTTGATTGCCCAGTCCGATTTCAACCAGAAGGTCGTCGAAATCGGGAATCTTGCGCTCGGCCAGGAGTGCCTGCAGATGCTCGGCATCGATCTCGTCGATTGTCAGGCCGTGAGGTTCGAGTGCGCGTTCCAGCAGGCGGCGACCCAGTGCCGCGGACTCGTTGCTCTGTTGGTGCTTCAGCGCCTGCCGGATACTCGAGCGCGCCTTGCCGGTCACGACGAAGCCCAGCCAGGCAGGGTTCGGTTGTGCGCCGGGCGCGCGAATGATTTCAACGGTCTGGCCTGACTCGAGGGTGGCCGACAGGGGTGCCAGGCGCCGGTCAATGCGACAGGCGACGCAGTGATTGCCGATGTCAGTGTGCACGGCGTAGGCGAAATCGACGGCGGTAGCGCCCTGGGGCAGGTCGAAGATTTCGCCGGTGGGCGAGAATACGTAGACCTCATCGGGGAACAGGTCGACCTTGACGTGTTCAATAAACTCCATAGAGTTCCCCGCGCTTTGCTGGATCTCCAGCAGTCCTTTCATCCACTCGCGTGCTCGCTCGTGACTGCCGTCGGCAGAAGCTTCGTTGGTTTTGTACAGGTAATGACCGGCGATACCGTTGTTGGCCAGCAGCTCCATGTCATGGGTTCTGATCTGGATCTCGATCGGGATCCCGTGCATGCCGAACAGCGTGGTATGCAGCGACTGGTAACCGTTTGCCTTAGGAATCGCAATGTAATCCTTGAATCGGCCAGCCACCGGTTTATACAGGTTGTGCACGATACCCAAGGCGCGGTAGCACTCATCAACGGAACTGACCAGAATGCGGAACGCGTAGACATCCATGATTTCAGCGAAAGGCTTTCGCTTTGTTTTCATCTTGTCGTAGATGCTGTAGAGGTGCTTTTCTCGACCGAAAACCACTGCGTCAATGCATTCGCCTTTCAGCCTCGAGTCAATCGAGTCACGAATGTTGGCAACCACCTCTTTCCGGTTGCCACGAGCCCGGCGCACTGCCTTCTCGATCATTGAAGAGCGCAGCGGGTGCATCGCCTTGAAGCCCAGCTCTTCGAATTCGACCCGAATGTTGTTCATGCCGAGACGAAGGGCAATGGGGGCATAGATTTCCAGCGTTTCTTTCGCGATGCGGCGCCGCTTTTCCGGGTCGAGGTGGCCGAGCGTGCGCATGTTGTGCAGCCTGTCTGCCATTTTCACCAGTATGACCCGAATATCTTTGGCCATGGCCAGGGTCATTTTTTGAAAGTTCTCTGCCTGAGCCTCGGCGCGCGAGGCAAAGATGGTTTTCAGTTTGCTGACGCCATCAACCAGGTCAGCGACCTGCTCGTCGAACTCCTGGCCGATCGTGTGTTTGGGTACGCCGGTGTCTTCAATAACATCGTGTAATAGCGCTGCCATCAGACACTGGTGGTCCATGTGCATTTCCGCCAGGATATTAGCGACGGCCAGGGGGTGTGTGATGTAGGGCTCGCCGGACTTTCGTTTCTGCCCTTCGTGGGCCTCGCTGGCGAAATGGTAGGCCTTGACGACCTGGTCGACCTGGTCAGTTTCGAGGTAGGAACCGAGATCGGATGCGAAGGACTCGATGGTCAGCAATGGGGGAACCTCCGCAGTGGAAATCCCCGTGCCGGTTTAACCCACCGAGTCTTACAGTCCTTCAGGTTAAAAGTTGTTGAACTCTTGGTTGTTGAGTTCTTGTTCGTGCTGTTCAAGACCTTCCTGTACCGCGCTCAGTGCGAGTGCCTCGGCATCTTCCTGGGACGGTTCTTCAAGAATTGAAGCGTCGACCAGACCCTCGGCGATTTCACGTAACGCGAGCACGGTAGGTTTGTCGTTCTCAAGCGGTACCATGGCATCCTTGCCCTCGGTCGCTATCTGTCTTGCTCTTTTGCTGGAAACCATCACCAGCTCAAACCGGTTGGCGACATTCTCCAGACAATCTTCCACGGTCACTCGTGCCATGCGTTACTCCAAAGTATCTTGTGGCCTCTGCCGGGTTTCGACAGGGGCGGCTTTCATCGGGCCGCGCATTGTAGCCACATTACTGATATTAAACAACATTCTGGCTGGCAATACAGCTGACGAAATCAGGGTTTCAGCAGTTCCTCGACCAGGCCCCGGAGCGTTGCCTGCCTCACGTCCCGGTGGAAGAGATCGCCCCTGCCAGCGACGACGGCGCGCAACTCGCTGACAGCGGTGTTGAAGTCGTCGTTGACGACGAGATAGTCGAACTCTGACCAGTGAGACAGTTCTTCCAGGGCATCAGCCGTGCGTCGCTCGATCGTTGCGGGATCATCCTGGGCCCTGCCGGTAAGTCGGTCCCGCAAAGCCTGCAGTGACGGCGGAAAAATAAAGATCGTCTGTGTCTCGCTGACTTTCCGCCGGATCTGCTGTGCGCCTTGCCAGTCAATCTCCAGGATCACATGCTTGCCAGCTTCAAGTACGCGTCTCGCTGCGTCGATACTGGTGCCGTACAGGTGATCGAAGACGGTCGCCCATTCGAGGAACTCATCATTTTCGAGCATCTCGTGAAATCGTTCTTCGTTAACGAAATGATAATTGACGCCATCAATCTCGCCGGGTCTCAGCTTCCGGGTTGTGTGTGATACTGAGACATCGATGGTGGGGTCGTCATCTATCAGTGCCTTGACCAGACTGGTCTTACCGGCACCGGAAGGCGCACTGACAACAAACAGCTGTCCCTGCTCAATATGATCTGTGATGTCGTTCATTCGATGTTCTGAATCTGCTCGCGCATCTGTTCTATCAGTACCTTCAAGTCAACCGCATGTAACGTGGTGTTGCTCGATTGTGACTTCGAAGAGAGGGTGTTGGCTTCTCGGTTCAGTTCCTGCATCAGGAAGTCGAGGCGTCGGCCGACCGGCTCAGGCTCACTCAGGTTGCGCCTGACCTCGGCGACGTGTGTGCAGAGACGGTCAAGTTCCTCCATGACATCTAGCTTCTGCGCCTGAATAACAAGCTCCTGTTCGAGGCGCGAAGGATCGGCTTCGGTGCCGAGTTCTTCGAGGCGTTTACGCAGTTTTTCCTGCAGTGCCTGAATGATGGCGGGGACATCATCGCGCAACTTTTCTACGGTGTTTTCGATCTCCGTCAGACGATCCTCGATGAGGCAGGCAAGTTCTTGGCCCTCGCGACTCCGCATGTCGACAAGTTGCGAGACCGCGGCTGTGAAAGCGGCCTGCACATCGGCTGTGACCTCAGCGGTTTTATCGGAAGGCAGCAGCACGTCGGGCCATCGCATCAGCCCCAGCAGGTCGCCATCAGAGTTAATGCCGGAGATTGTTTTGACTTCATACATGGCGGCAGTAAGTTCGCTGACCAGCGCCTTGTTCACTGAGAGCTCGGTGGCGGTGTCCGATTTGATGCGCAGCGTGCATTCCAGCTTGCCGCGGGAAACACAGTGTTTGAAAGCATTTTTCAGTTCCGTCTCCAGATGCCGGAAGTTGTCGGGCATCCGAAACGTTGTGTCGAGATAGCGGTGATTGACTGAGCGAATTTCCCAGATGGCTGCGCCGTGCTCGGCGCGAGCAAACGCTGTCATGCTTTTTGTCATTGGTGGCAGACGCTCGTTGGATCTTTCTTTAAGTGCGCCAAGTATATTTCTTCGACATTTGGGATAATAGTGCGTTCAGGCATTTACCCACATGACGAGAGCAGATTACGGAAACACCATGAGCAATGAATCACCAGTTAAGACAACGTCCCGCCTTGTAGACCGCGCGCCCGACCAGATGCGGGCTGTTACGATCGAACGAGGCGTCATCAAGCACGCGGAGGGTTCTGTGTTGATCTCTTTTGGCGATACCCGGGTGATCTGTACGGCGTCTGTTGAGTCGGGTGTCCCACCCTTTCTGCGAGGTTCCGGTCAGGGCTGGATTACTTCTGAATATGGCATGTTGCCTAGATCGACCAATACCCGCATGGGGCGCGAGGCAGCGCGTGGGAAACAGGGCGGTCGCACCGTGGAGATTCAGCGCTTGATCGGCCGCTCTCTCAGGGCAGCCGTCGATATGAAGAAGCTGGGTGAGGTCACGATCAAAATTGATTGTGATGTGATCCAGGCTGATGGCGGCACGCGCACCGCATCGATCACGGGTGCCTGTGTCGCCCTGTTGGAAGCTGTCGGTGGTCTGCAGCTGGCGCCGCCGCCGCAGACTCAGCTGATCTCTGCAGTGTCGGTGGGTATCGTCAACGGTGTACCGGTACTCGACCTTGAGTATATTGAAGACTCCAAGGCTGACACCGATATGAATGTGGTCATGACGGAAGACGGTCGCTTTATCGAAGTGCAGGGTACGGCCGAGGATGAGCCTTTCGACCGCACTGAGCTCGATGCGATGCTGAAGCTGGCTGAGAAAGGTGGTGCGGAACTGCGTGTCCTGCAGCGTCAGGCGCTGGAGTCAGCCTGATGCTGGCGGCCTACAAAAAAGCATTTATTGATTTTGCCGTGTCCCAGGGTGTCCTTAAGTTCGGCGAGTTCACGCTGAAATCCGGTCGCACCAGCCCGTATTTTTTTAATGCGGGTGAATTCAAGTCAGGGCATGCCTTGAAGAAATTGGGTGAGTATTACGCCGAAGCGCTGGCAGCGAGCAGCCTGCAGCCGGAGTGCCTGTTTGGCCCTGCCTACAAGGGGATTCCGCTCGTTGCCGCGACAGCCATCGCACTTGCTGACAGGCACCAGCAGGACCTGCCCTATGTCTTCAACCGCAAGGAAGCCAAGGAACACGGCGAGGGTGGTCTGCTGGTGGGTGCAGAGCTGGCTGGCAGAGTTGTCATTATTGATGATGTCATCACCGCTGGTACCGCGATCAGAGAGGTCATGACTTTGTTTAAGGGTCACGCAGCCGAACCAGTTGGTGTGGTCGTCGCCATCGATAGACAGGAGCGCGGTCAGGGCGATCTGTCAGCGATCCAGGAGGTCGAACGAGATTACGGCATCCGTGCAGTATCTGTCGTTAATCTGGACGATATCGTTCAATATTTGGAAGAAGGTGGCGGCTATAAAAGGGAGCTGAAAGCCATAGGTTCCTATCGCAGCCAGTATGGAATAGCATCTCAGGTATGAAGAGTTGGGCGCGCACAATTGCTTTTACGCTTGGGTTGACCCTGGTCAGTCTGTCGAGCGGCGTTGCAGCTGAGCTTTATCGCTACAAGAATGAAGATGGCATTACCGTACTCGACAGCCATGTTCCGGCAAGGTATGTAAAGAACGGTTACGCCATTTTGAGCCTCGATGGCCGCGTGCTTGAGGTCGTACCTCGGGCATTGTCGGAAGAAGAAATCCGTGAGCGTGATCGCCGCCTCGCCGAGGAAGAACGACAGGCACGCGAGAAACGCGAGAGAGAAATTGCTGACCAAAACCTCATGCGACTCTATGGCACGCCGGCTGACGTGATTCGGGCAAGAGATGCCAAGCTTGCCAGCATCGACAGTATGATCAGTACACAGCAGGGCAACATCGAGCGGCTCGAGGTACAGAAGCGTCAGCAGGAAGCGGCGCTAGCAGACATTGAACGAGCCGGCGGTGTCATAGGCCGTGACCGTCTCGCCCGCATTCGCAATATCGACACGCGCATCGCCCAGATCGAATCTGAGATAGAGAAAAAGGTCGAAGAAAAAGCGGGTCTAAAACTCTCTTATGCGGAAGACCTGAAGCGCGTGAAAGAGCTCTATAAACCCCGCTGAGGGCTTTTATTTTCTCTCCGCTGAGGGCTCTCGATCTCAATCCGCTGAAGGCTCTTTGTCAGTCTCGCTGAAGGCTCTTATTCGATATCCGCTGAGGGCTCTTATTCACTATCCGCTGACGGCTCTTCTCTACTCTGCCTAAAGAGTCCAGACTGCAGAGTCTGCCACTGAGTGTCCCACTCGGTGGTCGGCAAACGGCTGA
>JAYQAI010000045.1:0-16954 GCA_038136715.1 Gammaproteobacteria bacterium
TTGTGCCCGTGCCGTGCCCAAATGACTTTAATTGACCTAAAACACGTTGATGAACGGAATGCCTTCAGACTTTACAAATCAATTAGTTACCGATGAGGGAAGAAGAGGTCGATTAAGGTCAATCATCGTTTTTACATTCATAAGCTAGAACAGCCGCAGTTGCTGGTTGCGACGCCTGAATCGCGTCGTGTCCAGCAGAAATCGGTCGTCGTTTTCCTCAAAGCCAAGCTTTCGGCTCGCTATCTGCCAGCGTTGGTGCAACAGCGCGGCGAACTGGCCTGTACCTGTCATGCGGCTGCCAAAAGCTGAATCGTAGTCCTTGCCGCCGCGGCTTTGTCGAATGATGCTCATGACTTTGTCTGCCCGCGCCGGGAAATGCGTATTCAACCAGGCCTGGAACAGCGCACTGGTCTCCAGTGGCAGGCGCAACATGATGTAACGACAGCGCCGCGCACCCGCCTCGCGCCCTGCGCTCATGATGGTCTCCAGTTCCCCATCGTTAATGTAAGGAATCATGGGTGCTACGAGAAGAGTCACCGGTATGCCTGCGGCGGTCAGCGCCGCTATCGCTGCCAGGCGTTTTGAGCCAGTTGTGGTCCGCGGTTCGAGCATTCGTTTCAGACGGTTGTCGAGGGTGGTGACGCTGATCGCCATTGAAAAAAGCCCGGCCTCAGCCATGGGTGCCAGCAGATCAAGATCACGCAACACCAACTGACTTTTGCTGATCATGGAAAACGGATGCTGGTATTCGACCATGACTTCGATCAGTTCACGCGTGATCTGCTCGCTGATTTCCAGCGGCTGGTACGGATCCGTGTTGGCACCGATAACGATGGGTTTGACCCTGTAGTTTGGCTGATCGAAACGTTGACGCAGCAGGTCAGCAGCGCCTTGCTTAACTATGATCCGGGTTTCGAAGTCGAGTCCGGGTGACATGTCCCAGTAGGCGTGGGTAGGCCTCGCATAGCAGTAGATACAGCCGTGCTCGCAACCGCGATAGGGGTTTATGGACTGATCGAACGAAATGTCGGGACTCTGGTTGGTCGAGATAATGGTGCGCGGTAACTCCCTGATTGGCAGTGTTGGCGGTCGATCCGCTGCGTCTTCGGGTCTGTCCCAGCCGTCATCGAAAGCTGTCGACACCTTGTGAGCAAACCGGTTGGCAGGATTGTAAGTGGCAGCCCGACCTTTGAGCGGAGCGCCCCCACGGCTGTGTTTAGCCGTCCTACCGATTGTTTCGTTGGTTGTTCGCATTGATCGAGCATAACTCATTACTGTATATAAATACAGTATCGCGGTGTCGGCCGGTTTCTGGACTCCACTCCAGTAATCTCTGCTATGCTTGCGCTTTCTAAATCGACAACTACGAGAACAGCGAGATGGCACAAACGCACGACCACGAAATGGTATCGATCTACCCCTTCACCGATGAAGAGATCGATCAGTTGATGAATAACTCCATGGAATGTGTCCTGATGTGGGCAACCAAAGATGGCTGGCCTGTGGGTGTGACCCACGCCTTCGTCTGGCACGAGGGCAAGATCTGGATCACATTTGCTGAGCACCGCCATCGCACCAAGGCTATCCGCCGTGACAATCGCGTTTCGGTCAATGTCAGTGCCTGCGGATACCGGCCTGATGCGCCGGCTGACCTGCCGGGTGGTGCAATCACTTTTAAAGGCACCGGTGAGTTCTTCGACGATGAGGAAACCAAGAAATGGTTTTACACTGCGCTCTCGCAGAAGCTGAATCCCGACAGCAAAGAGGGTGAGGAATTCTTCTACAACCTGCTGGATTCGCCACTGCGCATTATCCTCGCAGTGACCCCGACAAAGAAGATCATGTACAACGGTACGCTCGCGGGCAAACACATGGCCGGTGTCGCGGATGAGAGTGAACTCGGTGAACCGCTGGAGGTCGACAAGGATCGAATGAATAAGCTCCGGTCCGAAAAGGGCCTGGCGCCGCGAGACAAGGTCTGATTTAGTCCTTCACCCTCATCATGACAAAGGCTACCATCACAGGCTGAGCTTCAACCTGTGATGGTATATCTCCTATGACCTACATGGTTCTGTTTTACCTCCACGTTGCTGCCGTCATTTTCTCCGGCGGTTTTTTCCTGCTGCGCGGTATCTGGATGTTGCAGGAAAGTGATCTGCTCGGTACCAAACCCGCCAAGATTGTCCCGCATGTTAACGATACGCTGCTGCTCGGCACCGCCATCGGTCTGTCAGTGATGAGTCAGCAATATCCGTTCACTGAGGATTGGCTGACGGTCAAGCTGGTTGCTCTGATCGCCTACATTGGCCTCGGTGTCTTCACGTTGCGAGGCGCAACCCGGGCCGTTCGGCTGAGTTGTTTGGCTGCGGCGTTACTGACCTTCGCCTTTATGGTCAGTGTTGCAGTGACGCGGAGCCCGCTGGGTGTATTTGTTTTCACCCCTTAACTTAAAGGCCCCTCTCGGCTCTCCGCATCGGCAGGGGTCGAGGCTTCCCACCTTGAGTCCAGGACATCAGCAAGGCGCTCGCCAAGAATACCGCTGATATTGAAGTTTAGTTTCGCGACGATGTTCGGGAAAAACTTCAGATCTTTCTGCATCCGCTCGTATTCAAAGTTCAGTGCAGACACCGGCGTGCGGGCAACAACATCTGCTGTCCGCTCGATTGCCCTGATATAACCGACCTCGCCGAAAACCTCGCCGGCGTTGAGCTCCGCCAGTACGCGAGAGCTGTCGCTATCACGTCGTTCAACCGCCGCCTCGCCCTCGAGAATCATATACATGTTGCGGCCGATATCGCCCTGCTCGACCAGCTTGTCACCGGCGTTAAACTCGTGGATCTCTGAGATCAGGATGGCTTTGCGGCGCTCGTAGTTCGACATGCCAGTAAACAGTGGGCTGCGTTCAAGGACTTCCTGGTTCACCTTGATCGCAATGATCTGGTAGAGCCCTACCAGGCGGATCCGCGTCATGATGATAGGTGTAATCAAGAGGTTCGCGAAAATGGAGATCAGCATGGTGGCGGCGGCCAGGGCGCCAAACTGGGCAACGATCGTGAAATTTGAAAACAGCAGAATACCGAAGCCAAGTGCCAGCGCCAGGCTGCTGACAATGAGGGGGGTCGCAACTTGTTGTACAGCCTGGTACACGGCCCCTTCATAGTCAGAGGTGGTGCGACACAATTCGTTGTAGTGCGCCAGGAGATGAATGGTGCCGTCGATGGCGATGCCAACAGCAATGACGGCAACCATGGCGGTACCAGGGTTCAGCGGGATGTCCAGCATGCCCATAATACCGAACATTAGTGTGATCGGAATGATACTTGGGATCATGGCGATAGCGCCGCCCTTGAACGAGGTGAACATGATCGACATGAGGACGAAGATCAGGCCCAGCAACAGGAGCAGTGCCTGCACCTGCGAGACCATCAGGCTCTCGGCGGCGCTGTTCACCAGAAGATTTTCACCTACCACACGTGCCGTGATGCCAGGTCCGGATATTAGCGTTACCGCTTCTTTCAGTTCCGTGATGTAGCGGTTCAGCGTGTGCGAGTCACTGATGTTGTGTCGTACCACGATATTCGCGACCCGGTAGTCATGGCTGACGTAACTCTCTATTTCGGATCGGTGAAAGAACATTAGGTACTGGGCAATCAGCTGGCGCGACTGTGGCAGCGTGGCGTTGCCGAATTCGCCCTGGAATTCCTGGTCGACGTACTGCAGGTGATCGGCGAGCGAAATCGTCGTATCGAACACCGCCTGCTTGTCGAGGAATGCCTGGATCTCGCTCAGTCGTGTGATGTTCTGCGGTTCAAGAAAAGCATTTTCGACTTCAGCCTCAAGGGTGACAAAGAAAACCTTGATGCCAGCCAGGTCCTCATGAATGGAACGTGTTTCCTGAATCAACGGCTTGTCTTCCGGGAAGTAGGAAAGCGGATCGTTGGTGACATAGAGATGCGATGCCTGCCAGGTGAAGAAGCTGCACAACAGGAATGTCACTGTCAGCACGACAATGGGGAAGCGATCCTGGGAGATTCGGAAGGTTTCGATGATCCTATCAGGCAGGTTGTTGCCGTACATTTCTTCGGCTGTCTTGCCTGCGCCCATACGCTTGCCGAACTTGGCGAGCAGCGGTGGTACGACCAGTATGGTGACAATGCCGTTGAACAGAATCGCGAGTGAACTCGCAATGGCGAACTGCTGGATCAGCGTAATGTCGCCAAACAGGTTGGCACTAAAGCCAAGGAACGTCGTCAGTACGGTCAGCAGCATCGGCAGCCCCGTGTGCTTCGCCATGTAGCGAATCGCCTGGTGACGTTCATCAGTTGAAGATCCGGTTTCCCGTTCGGTACTTTCTGCCAGGCGGCGGAAGAATGCCGCCATCATATGGGTGTCTTCGGTTGAGCCGATGACAATGATCAGCGACGGAATCATGGCTGAAAGAATGTTCAGAGGCACACCAAGCCAACCCATCAGGCCGAATGTCCAGACGATGGCAAGGCCGGACGTGATGACGGGGATCGTTGCTGCCAGGAGGCTGCGCATAAAGAACAGGATGGAAGCGACAAGGACGAAAGCTGAAAGGGGGCCGAGCAGTCTGAAATCAGCCTTCAGACTTTCCTGCAGCTCCGCGTAAATACGCGGTGGCCCTACCTGAAAGATGCGCTGGAAGTGATCTCGTTCAGATTCAAGCAGTGCTTCAAGTGCTGTGTACAATTGGACCGAGAAATCTTCCTCGTCCTCTGCGTCGACCACTGTGACGATAATCGCAGTCACGTTGCCGTCTTCTGAAAACAGGTTGCCAACGTAGAGTGGGTTCGATCCCGCGCGCAGCCTGGCTTCTTCCGCTGCGGCATCTGATGCCGGCGGCCCCTCGATGACCGCGCTTGATGCAATCGTGCGCTCACCATTGTCATTCTGATGACCTTCTATCACCCGCAGGTTGAACAGGCTGTCGACGCGGCTGACCGCTTCCAGCTGTTTCAGTTTTCTCACCAGTGTGTCCAGTCGGGTCAGCTTTTCTGCGGTCCAGAGTTGTTCGTCCCTGACATAGATGATGGTTTTGTTGTCCGAGCCGAACTGGTCCATGGCCTGCTGGTAGGCGAGCTTCTCGGGCTCATCTGCAGGAATCAGACTGTTGAAGCTGGTATCAATTTCGAGTCGGGTCATACCCCAGCCAAGCGGCAGGGTCAGCAAGACGACCAGCAGGGTGACAAAACGGCGCCTTTGCAGGCCGAAAGTGAACAGGCTTTCAATCATCGCTGCTGTCCTCGACTGGCCCGTCCGGGTCCTGCTCAATCTCGAGCGACCGATTGGCGACAATCCAGGCCTCTGTAAAGACCTCCTCAGGTACATAGTCCCTGGAGAAAATGCGCTTGTCGATTTTGATCACCGTGCGATGGGACAGGTGCTCGTTGTCCATCATCATCATGTTGGCACGCCACATGTCGCCGTGCACATTGGTCAGGTCGTGCTGAGTCTGGCGCTTACGCAGCCTGCCGATCTCGTCGAAGTGGTCACTGCGGGTAATAAACAGATTGTCCTGCCGGATGTAGTGGCGACGTACGAGGCTCTCTGCAGCATTCTTGCGGTAGACATCGATTACAAAGTAGTCGATATCCCTGTAATTAAAATCTTCCACGCGCTCATAGCGGTGGTCTTCAAGCACCTCCCCAACGAGACTGTCAATGGAGTAATCGGTGCCAAGGAAATTGTCCTGCTGCTGACTGCTGGTGCTGCTGTCTGCTCTGACAAACTGCGGGCCGAAGGCGGGCAGGTAGAAGGCCTGTGTCATCTGACCCTGGGCATTCCGGTTGGCCAGCAGGGCAACACCCTTGACGTCAGTGGGTGAATCAAACAGGAGCAGCAGGTCAGCAGAGCCATTGTCAGCGAGGCGTGAATAGCGCCGCAACTTGCGGGTATTCTTGTTGCCGCGCTGGTCAATCAGGATCATTGACTGCTCTTCGTAAACCCAGGGGTACTTCTGGTGCCGGCTATAGACGGCCTCCATGATGTCAAGGCCGCTTGCATCCTGCAGTACGCCGTTCGCAGTGATGGCGTCAGCAGTCTGTCCCTGCAGGGAGATCAGCAGGAGCAGACAGGTAGTGATTAACCCTCGGCTAGTGGCCATGGCCTTCCTCTTGCAGGGTTCCGGCAATGGCGACAGACAGTTCATCAAACAGGTTATTCAAAGTCCGTACCGTGCCGCTGAAATCTCTGGCTTCAACCCGGGCTTCGCTTCTGAGCGTTTTTGTGTGGGTGGTCAGGCCGCTGTCGGAACTGAGCTGCCAGCGGGCCGCGACCGTGATGTAACCGTCGGGGCCTCGTTCAAAGTTCTCGATGCCGACACTGATGCGGACATCGGGCCTCGACGCGGAACGGCTGACCGGCGAGCCGACGTCAGCTGTGCCCAGCAGGCGTGACAAATTGGTGGCGAGTACCCGTGAAAGATTCTTGCGCAGACTTTCGGCCCACTGATGACTTGATGCAAAGACCAGTTGATTCCCTTCCCGACGTGAAGCGATCTGAAATTTTTCGAGATACTGCGGCAGTGACAGATTGGTGATAGCAATAGCGAGTTCAGCATTTTCATGTTCAACCCGGGTTGACTCAGGCATGGGCTCGATCAGGTAATACCGAATAGCACTGCTACCTGAAGAAGAGCAGCCAGAGAGTGCGATGCAGAGCAGGAAAGTGCAGAGCACAAGAGAGGGAACTGGCAGGCGTTTCATTATTGTTCGTCCTCCGTCGCCTGGCGGCCAAAGATCAGAGAGTTAGGCTGGCGTTCAAGAGTTTCAATCAGCGAGCGGACGGCACGTGCCGTTTCTTCGAGTTCGCCGGTTACCTTGATGACGTTGTACTGGAGTGGTGCGTCTGGCTCGAGGGCATCGTTCACCAGCTTGAGCGTGGTTTGCAGATTTTCGAGCGCCCCGCGTGCGGCAGCAATGGTGGTTTCCATATCGCTTTGCTCGACGTTCTGCAGGATACCGCGCAGTGATCGCATGGAAGCCTGCAGGTCCGTGACAGTCGCCTCATTGAGGTCCTTGTTGACGAGCTCATTAGCGCCCTCAAGAATGCCGACGATGTTGTTGCCAAGTGCCTCGATATCGACGGTCTCAATTTTCTCGACGATAGTGTTGAGCGATTGCGAGATCGCTTCAAAGGCGCCCGGTATCGTTGGCAATTCGGGGTGAGGCATATCAGCGTCAGCGACCAGATTCAGGTCCGAACCGGGATACATGTTGAACTCGATAAACAGCTGGCCAGTCAGCAGGTTGCCAGTCTGGAGTCTGCCGCGCAGGCCCTTGTCGACCAGGGTAGCCAGGGTCTGTTCCGGAGACTGGGGGTCGGCGCGGGTAATAATCCGGTCGGGTTCGATCTCGACCAGCACGGGAATGCGGAAGGAGGTGGTCTCCGGGTGATACTCCATACGGATGTCCAGGACCTCGCCAATCCTGATGCCGCGGAATTCGAGCGGTGCACCCGGATTCAGGCCGCGCACAGATCCGGTGAAATACATGACAAACTGGACCTTGCGGGTAAATGCTTGCTCTTCTATTTCGGCCTTGCTGCCATGCAGCGTGAAGACGAGGTCGCTGACATCGGCGACAGTCGGCTCCAGTGTTTCGGGTGTATCGAAAGCAATGCCGCCGAACAGGAGCGACTGCACCGACGCCGTGCGTACCTCTATGCCGTCCGCGCCCATGGAAAGATCGAGGCCCGAGACGTTCCAGAATCGCGAATTGCCGCGGATCAGCTGATCGAAAGGGTCGCGGACGAAAGCATAGATGTAGACGCTCTGGGCATCTCCGGCGAGCTCATAGCCGAGAGCTTCGCCAGCGAGGATGCCCTGGTAGTAGATCGGTGAACCCCGCCCGATTGAGCCAAGGTTGTTGCTGATCAGGGTAATTTTCTTGCCGGCGTCTTCTGTTGTAATTAGCGGAATCTCTTCCAGCCCGACGAAATGCGTCTGGGGAGCACCCGGACCCGGATCGATCTCGATGTAAGCACCGGACAGCAACGTGCCGAGCCCCGAAACCCCTCGCACCGAGAGTTGTGGTCGTACCACCCAGAAACGGGTGTTGCGCCGCAGGAAGTCCTGCATGCCTTCATTGAAGTGGGCTGTCAGCACAACGTTGGAGAATCCCTCGGCAAAAGCGATGTCCTCTACCACGCCAATCTCGACGCTCTTATATTTGATCTTGGTCTTGCCGGCTTCGATGCCTTCAGCGGTCTGGAACTGAATGGTGGCGACTGGCACCTGCTCAGTAAGGGTGCGGACCATTAGCCAGGTGCCCACCAGAGCCGTGACCAGTGGTACCAGCCAGACAATTGATGGCCAGGTCCGCCTCGAGACCTGGGGTGTATCGAAGTCGGCCTGTTCACTCATGGGCGACAACCCGGTTGCTGCCGGCCCGGTCCCAGATCAGGCGCGGGTCGAACTGGTGAGCGGCGAGCATTGTCAGGATGACGGCAGCGCCAAAAAAGCTGGCGCCGATACCTGGCGTGACATTGGCAAGCAGGCCCAGACTGACGAGACCGGCCAGCAATCCAACCAGAAAGACATCGACCATGGACCATGCCCCCACCCACTCGGTGACCCGGTAGAGCTGGGTCCTGTCCCTGGGTCTCCAGTCCGAGTTGCTCTGCACAGACCACAACAGGAAAGCCAGTGATCCCAACTTCGCGAACGGTACGATGATGCTGGCGAAGAGGACGATGAGGCCAAGACCAAAAAGTCCGGCTTCCATCAGATGAATGATGCCGCTGATGATGGTGTCGGGGTTACCTTTGCCGAGCTGATTCACTGTCATGACAGGGAACAGGTTGGCAGGAACCAGCATGACGGTCGCAGCCGCCAGCAGGGCCCAGGTCTGCTGGATGCTGTCCTCAATCCGGTGGTGCACGGCTGCACCGCAGCGCAGGCAGTGGTGGCCGCTGGCTTGCAAACCCTCACAGATATGGCACTGCAGCAGTGGATGGGTCGGGTCGTGTTCACCTGGCTGGGTCATCGTCCCGGTCAGTGACTCGAGTTTTTCCCAGAAGCTCTCCGGGTCAAAGCTGCTGCGGGCCAGGGCATAAACAAAAAGCAGACCCGCGAATGCTGCCAGTGACAAGCCGGGTACGACGGTCGCGAGGTCCTGCAGCTTCACGATCGAAATCAGTGTCCCCAGCATAAAAACTGAAACCAGACTCCAGGGTTCGAGCACTCTGACGATCTGGTAGACCCGCCCGGTTGCCGGCGCAATGACATTGAAGCGTAGCGGCAGCAGCAGATAAATCATGCCGGCGATAGTAATGAACGGGAACACGATGCTGGTTAGAAACACCACCAGCCCGAGTTCGCCCATGCCGTTCTCGTAGAGGGCGAGGCCGCCTGCCAGCAGCAGGTTCTCGTGGTAGATCGCACCGACCTTGAGACCGAGAAAGGGATAGATGTTGGCCATACACCAGAGCATTAACGCCGCAAGGTAGTAGGCCAGGGAATGATTCAGGGAGTCCGGTATGTGACGATAAAGTTCAGCGCCGCAGCGCTTGCAGCTGGCGGTTGCATGAGGCGGTATGGGTGCGCGGCGATAGACAGCGGCGCACTCATGGCAGGCAATTAATCGAGCTGACTGCGACACTATTTCCTGGCAAAAGGGACCTGTCCCATTGAAAGTACCACGGTCCAGAGGCACTGTCATGCGGCGTTTTGCCTTAGAGATCACTCCTCACTAAATAACGCCTCAACATGCCATTCTGGCAGTGGCTGGGTAAGCTTCGACACGATCACCGTCAGTGCAATCGATATGATTTCACCCATCACCGCACAGGAATACGGGTTTGGACCCTCGCCATAGAGCCAGGTGGCGGCATCATGCAGTGCGCCCGGGCCGAACCAGTCCGGGTTGATCAGCTGCGCATGCAGAATGACAAATGTCGTGATGCCGCCGATCAGCCCGGCGTAGGCCCCTGCCCGGGTTACGCCGCGCCAGAGCGCCCCGACCACCAGCGGGCCGGCAAAAGCCGCCATCATGCCGCCCACGCCGATCCAGACGATGAGGGCAACGTTGGTATCCATCAGCGTCCAGGCCATCACCATGCACAGTAAAAGGATCACGATGGTCGAGACTCGCGAGATTACGAGGACACGTTGATCGAGTTGCTCTTCTGACAGGTGCCGCGTCCAGGGTGTGAAAGTGCGGCGGTACAGATCATTGGCGATGATCTGGGAAGAAGACACGACCAGACCATCTGCTGTGCTCATGACGGCTGACAGCACACCCACCCCGATCAGCGCTGCGAGCCAGGTCGGGAACATTTCAATAAACAGCATCGGCAGGGCCTGATTTGGATTCGCGCCCTCGAGGTACAGCGCATCGCCAAAATGCGCCCGGGCCAGCAGGCCACCGAGTCCCAGCATGCCAAGCGTGATGCCAAACAGTGCTGCCAGTTTGACAAACTGCATGCGGTCGCCATCGGTCTTCAGTGCCCATAACTTGTTGCCGAGATGCGGCAGCAGACCCAGTGGCATATGGGCAAAGGCGATGACGAAGATCGACCACCAGGAATGATAAAGTGGTGTGTTGGGGTTAATTGGGGCGACGAGGTCATCATCTTGTTGCTTGAGGTTATCAAGGACGCCACTGAACCCCCCCTCGATGCCGACACCGAGAAAGGTCATGACGATGACGACGACAGCCAGGATCAGCATCATGGCGCCCTGGGCGCCATCGGTCAGGATGTCGGCATGGGCACCACCCAGCACCACATAGAACAGTAGCACCATGGTGGTGATGATGAGCGCCCAGTATGCATCCAGACCCAGCATCAGCTGAAACATGACCACGCCTGAAACCAGTTGCCCTGCCAGGTAAAAAAACAGTACGAGTGACAGCAGTGAAACCAGGACGCGTATGCCTTCAGACTGGTAGCGGTCGCCGAGGTATTCCGGAATAGACCGGTTACCGAAACGGTTGCCTGATGTCGCCACCAGGCGCATGGAAATCAGTACGCCAACGTAGACGCCGAGCGGGTAGAGGAAGTTGCTCCAGTTGGGTGCGAGACCCCACTCGTATGACAATGCCGGGCTGCCGAGGAAAGTCGCACCGCTTGCTGTTGACGCAGCGAAGGCGAGTGCCAGGAAAAATGGTCCGTAAGACCCTCGCGCTGTCGCAAAGTCGTCCGCATGCTGGATTTTTCTCTGCGCGAAGAGACCGATACCGATCATGGCGCCGATGTAAAAGACGAGGAATATCCAGGACCAGGTAGTCAGGCTCATATTTTTTTATCTTCTTATTCTTTGGTTTGTGTGTGCCGCCCGACTTGGATGCGTGCTGCATGCCAAGATGTTAGTGTTCCCGCAGCTGACAGTTCAAGAGAAAAAACAAATGTTGAATAAACTCGATGACTTTCCGATTCATCAGACCTCTGAGCCCATCGCCCACCCGGCCACCAGTGACCGCAACGTCTACGACCGTACCTGGTTCAATGGTTATGCTGCCGATGCCTCCTATTACTTTGGTATTGGCATGGCGGTCTACCCTTATCGAGGCATCATGGACTGTGCTTTCAGTGTTGTGCAACCGGACCAGCGCCAGCACTGCTTTTATGGTTCCAGGCGTGCGCCGGCCGAGCGCACTGATATGGATGTGGGGCCGTTCAGGATGGAAGTCGTTGAACCCATGAAGCGCACCCGGGTGATTCTTGAAGATAACGAGAGTGGGCTGTCTTGCGATCTGACTTTCTCGGCCCGCACGGCCGCCATCCAGGAAGCTCGGCAGATACTCTATACCGGTACGCGTCGCACCATGGATTCGACCCGCTTCGATGTCTTTGGCCGCTGGAGTGGCATCGTGAACACACCGGATGGCGACATCAAAGTCGATGCTGATGAATGTTTCGGCACCAAGGATCGATCCTGGGGTGTGCGTGGCGTTGGCGAGGGTGAGATTGGTGGTGCGCCAACCATGCCCCGTGGCATCTGTTTTGTCTGGGCGCCACTCTTCTGGGATGACCATGTCTCGCACGCCATCTTTTTTGATGGACAGCGCGGCGAGCCGCTGGTGCGTGAAGGCCTGACCGCACCGCTTTACCAGAGCGAAGCTGAGATCCCCGCAGTCGAAGATGGCCTGGTTGATCGCAAGCTGACTGCGCGGCACCGCATTGAATATCACCCGGGCACGCGCCTGGCGAAACGTGCTGAGCTCGACCTGGTGGAACTCGACGACGGCATCCGGACTATCACCATGGAACCAAAATTGAAATTCATGATGAAGGGCCTCGGCTACCTGCACCCGGAGTGGGGCCAGGGCGTCTGGAAAGGCGAACTGGCTATTGGCCATGAATCCTTTGACCCGCGCCAGATAGACCATCTTGCTGCAGAGCATGTGCACACTCAGCAGGTGGTCAGTGTCTCTGATGGTGAACGTGAAGGCATCGGTGTGCTCGAACAGTTGACGATTGGTCCTTATGCGCCAGCGGGCTTCAAGGATTTCCTCGACGGCTATCAGCCCTGACGGCAGCGATTGGTTTGTCAGCCTGTCCCTGCGGCAGCGGTCGCATGCTCGATGACTGCTGTGGTCGATTCTTCGACGGCAGTGTTGCGCCTGATACAGCCGAAAGCCTCATGCGCTCGCGTTACAGCGCCTACGTGCTGGGCGAAGAAGACTACCTGCTGGATACCTGGCATCCGGCGTTCCGACCCCGGCAATTGATGCAGGTGCCGGGCCAGAAATGGCTGGGTTTGAAGATCAGGGCGACCAGCGGCGGACTCGCCACTGACTCCACTGGGACAGTAGAATTCGTTGCTCGTTTCAAGGTCGATGGCCGCGGGCACCGGCTGCATGAGACTTCCCGGTTTGTCTGCGAGGCCGGGCACTGGTACTACACTGATGGTGACCTGCATTCGAAGTAACTGATCTGCCCATAAGTTGTAATCAAAGATATTTATACCGTGGTCTGCCCAGACAAACTTGGCCAAACTACCGGGATGCTTCGCTATGCAATCATCCTGTTGCTCCCGCTCGTTGTGGAGGCAGCACCAACGTCTTATGCCGAGATCACGCTCAAAGGTGAACTCGACGGCATACCGATGCACACCATTAACGTTGAAACCCGGCCCCAGCGTGAGGTCGATATCTCGCTCGACGGCCGGGTCGACGAGGCGATCTGGCAGGAGATTCCCTGGTTCGACAATATGCTGGTTTCCGTGCCTGCGACCGGGAAGCCAGGTGCCTTTCGAACGGAGAACCGACTGCTGGCGACCGAGCGCGGGCTCTATGTCAGTGCGGTGATGTACCAGCCACCGGAATCGCTGGTGATGCGCATGACGAAGCGCGATGATCACACTGACCGGGATACCTATGGCGTGACCCTGGATACAACCGGCCAGGGAGAATTTGCCTACTGGTTCGTCGTTGGCCTGGGTGACACTGTCATGGATGGCAAAGTGCTGCCAGAGCGGCGTTATACCAGTGACTGGGACGGTCCCTGGCTCTATAAGACAGCGCGGTTTGATGAAGGCTGGAGTGTTGAGATCTTCTTTCCGTGGTCAATGATGAACCTGCCGGAACAAGCTGGTACCCGCGAGATTGGCTTTGCGCTTTCACGCCAGGTGTCTCACGCCGACCAGCGCTACTACTGGCCCGGCCACACCTATTCATCACCCCAGTTTGTAACGGCGTTGAATACGATGCGCCTGGAAGATGTGACCCCGCGCAAGCAGTTTTCATTCGTGCCTTATGTCTCCTCGACACTGGATGACGCCCGAGATGATGATGAAACCCGGGCGGGAATTGATATCGGCTGGAAACCTTCGACTCGCGCAGAGATTACCGCGAGTCTCATACCGGATTTCGGTGCCGTGGAAGCTGACAATGTGGTGCTCAATCTTACGGCCTTTGAGACTTTCTTTCCGGAAAAGCGCCTGTTCTTTCTTGAAGGTAATGAGATCTTTGTGACCACGCCACGGGCTAACAGCGGTCGCCCGTTGAATGAGCTGGCCAACGAGAATTTCTCGACGACATCCCGGCGCGTCTTCGTGACTGACTACCTGCCGGCGCCAGTCTCGCTGATCAACACCCGTCGCATTGGCGGCACCGCGACCCAGGTGACATTGCCCGCCGGGGTGCAGCCGAACCGGGGTGAGCAGGATCTGCCAACGGACCTGTTGGGTGCCGTCAAGGTGACCGGTCGTCTGGGTCACCTGCGCTATGGCGTGCTTGGTGCTATGGAAGACGATGTTGAGTGGCTGGGGACTGATCCCGGGGGCAAGGCGGTTGATATCGAGGCTGAGGGTCGCGACTTCGCGGCTGTCAGGCTGAGTTATGAAAGGTCAGATGAGAACCGATATGCCTTCGGTTATCTTGGCACGCTGGTCGACGGACCGCTTTACGATGCCAAGGTCCATGGGCTCGACTGGCACTATGGCACCGGAGACGGCAAATGGGCGGTTGACCTGCAGCTGATGGCGAGTGACGTTGACGATGTGACGGGGCAGGGCGCGCTGCTGGACGTCACCTACAACCGTGACAGCCGCCTGCAGCATCTCTTCAAGCTGGATTATTTTGACGAGGACATCCAGCTCAACGACCTCGGTTTCCTGCGTCGCAATGACTATGCAGGCCTGCAATATGCCTACCGCTATGCAGCCCAAAGTCGCAGCAGCGGCCTGATCAGAGAAAACCGCGGTGCCGTGACGGTGCAGCAACGCTACAACATCAGCAAAGGCCAGGTGGTCGACAGTGGTATCTACTGGCGTAACACGGCGGTCTTACCCGGGCGCAACACGATACGCACTGCACTGGCCTGGTTGCCGGAACGTTACGAGGACATCGACTCGAGGGGCAATGGCGCTTACCGGGCGGAGGACCGGATCTGGTGGAATGTTTTCTGGACAACCGATGCCAGCCGAATGTTCAGCTGGTCATTTGGTGTTGGCGGCATTCAGGAAGACCTCGGCGACTGGACCGGGCAGTACTCCATCGGTGTGACCATGCGACCCCTGGATTCGCTGGTGGTGAAAGCCGATGTAAAATACCGGCGCCGTGATGGCTGGCTGGTCTACCAGGGTGGCAGGAACTTCGGGGCCTACAATGGCATCGACTGGCAGCCGGCCATCGAGGCCAACTGGTTTATTGCGCCGCGGCACCAGATACGTTTCTCTTTCCAGTGGGCAGGCGTGCGTATGGATGAACAGGGATTTTATGCCGTGCCAGCCGATGACGGCGAGTTGGTGCCCTCACCAAGGACCCGCCCCGATTATGACTTCACGGTTTCTCTGATGACGGCCCAGCTTCGTTATCGCTGGGAGATTGCACCGCTGACGGATCTTTACATCGTCTACAACCGCGGTAACCGCCTGCCGTTCCGCAACGAGGATGAATTTTCCAGCCTGTTCGAAGACAGCTTCGATGACCCACTGGTCGACTCGTTTATCGTCAAGCTCAGATACCGCTTCGGCAATTAGGCATGACAGGTTATGTGCCTGGTGTCGACCGTTATCGTCCGGAAACCGCACATACCTGTCCGGCCAGAACCCCCGACCATTGTAAGAACCTTTACATTGTCGCAAGATATTTTCTTCCCTTGTGAGAATTGAGGTTTATGGAGCGTTTTACTCTGAGTGCCAGCGACGGCCACAAGGTTGCCTGCTATCGCTGGATTCCTGAAGAGGCCAAGGCCGTTGTCCAGCTTGCCCATGGCATGGGAGAACACGCGGCGCGTTATGACTGGGTTGCCCGGGGGCTGAACGCGGCGGGGTATGCCGTGCTGGCCAATGATCATCGGGGTCATGGTGATACTGCTGGTCCTGACCTTGGTTATATGGGCCCGGATGGATGGAACCGGACGCTGGCGGATCTTTATGAACTAAACCAGTATTGCCGCAGCCTCTACCCGGGGTTGCCGCTTTGCCTGCTGGGTCACAGCATGGGGTCCATGCTCTCGCAGCAATACATTACCCGCCATGGCTGCTCCATTGACGCGCTGGTTCTTTCGGGTTCACCGGGTTTCAAGGAGAGCAGCCGAATTGCCAGCTGGATCGTAAGATTCGAGAACTGGCGGCACGAACCGAACGAAGCCAGTGACCTGATGCAGAAGTTGCTGTTCAGCAGTTCGAACAAGAATTTTGACAGCCCGTCTGCGACCGGCTACGAGTGGCTGTCACGCGATGCTGACGCGGTAAAGAAATACGTTGACGACAAAAAATGCGGCTTTGTCCTGTCGATTGGATCACTGGTGGACATGTATGCGGGTGGCGGCGCGGCCCAGGATAAGCGAAGCCTTGACAAGATACCCGCTGAACTCCCCATGTTGGTTTTCGCTGGTGCCGATGATCCGGTCCATGGCGAACGCCTGGATCTGGATCGAATGGTGAATGCCTATCGTGACGCCGGCATCCGGAAGCTGGATTACAAAATGTATGAAGGCGGCCGGCACGAGATGTTCAATGAAACCAACCGTGAAGAAGTGATTGCGAACGTCATCCAGTGGCTGGATGCAACTCTCGGAGGAAGCGCATGATCAAGATAGCTATTTTGGGACTCGGTAACCTGGGTACTGCCCTCGCCCGTGTCTGGTTAGTCGGCGGCGTCGACGAAGTCGCTGGCTGGACCATCGAGGAGGAGGTTTATGACAGCATCAAGGCAGATGGCGTTAACCGAAAATACCTGGATCACGTCTCCCTCGAAGGTCTGAAAGTCACCATGGACATTGAGGCAGCGGTTGATGGTGCAGAGATTGTGGCGCTGGCCGTCCCGTCGAGTGTGGTGCTGACTGTGGTCGATAATTTGCTGCCTTACCTCAAAGATGAGCAGATTCTGCTCGATCTCGCGAAAGGCCTGGCCCCTGGCGATGAAATGATTTCTCACGTGATTGAAAGCAAGCTCGCCGCCGCGGGCCTCGACTGCAAACTCTGCGTCATGATGGGGCCGAATATCGCTGCTGAAATGGCGACCGGTGTCTACACCAGATC
>JAYQAI010000045.1:17054-30002 GCA_038136715.1 Gammaproteobacteria bacterium
GCTGCGCGTATGTTCAAACAACTGTTCGCCAGCAAGGGGATCGATGCACCGTTTGTCACAGCTGTCTGTGACCTCCTGGACGGCATCGATTCGATTGATGAATTTCTCGAAAGGGCCCACGGGTAAAGCCAGCAACCATGAGCAAATCAATCCGGCCTGAGAAGGTCCTTTATGTCATGGCCGCGCTCGCGATTGTGCTGGGTGCAATGAAAATGGCGGCAGGTGTGCTGGTCCCTGGCCTGCTTGCGCTGTTTATTGCCATTGTCTGCACCGAGCCGATGTACTGGCTGGTGGAACGAGGTGTGCCACGGTGGGCGGCCATCATCCTCGTGGTCCTGATGCTGATGGGGCTCTCATCGCTGATGCCTGTGGTGATCGGCGGATCCTTTGTGCAGTTTACCAACGAGCTGCCGGTCTACCAGGAAAGACTTGATGCCCTGCTGGTGCGTTCGTCGGCAGAACTTGCCGAGTACGGCTACGATCTTGAAAATCTGCGCACCATTTTCAATCTGTCAGCAGCATTAGGCTGGGTGCAGGTGATCCTGACGGCGCTTGGCGGATTGTTGTCGATGTTTTTGCTCATCATGCTGCTGGTGATCTTTATCCTGGTGGATGTACCCAAGTCCCTGGGCGACGGCGAACACACAGCGGCTCAGATCATTCGAACGGTGCAGCACTACTTTGCGATCAAGACGTTCACCAGCCTGTTGACCGGTACAGTAGTGGCTGTGTTCCTGTTGGTTGTCGACGTGCAATATCCTTATCTGTGGGGTTTCGTCGCTTTTCTCTTCAACTTTGTGCCCAATATTGGCTCTGTGCTGGCGGCGATACCTGCGTTTGCCCTCGCGCTGCTTTTCGATGGGGTGACGGCTGCACTGATTGTTGCGGTGGGCTATGTCGTCATCAACATCGGTATCAGCAACGGCATTGAGCCGCGCATTATGGGCCAGCAGCTCGGCATTCGCTTTGTCTGGATATTTACCTCGCTGGTGGTCTGGGGCTGGATTCTTGGTCCAATTGGCATGTTGCTCGCGGTGCCGCTGACCATGACCCTGCGGATCATCACCGAGGGCCACCCAGACACGAAGTGGATTTCTGATCTGCTCAAACCTGAATCTGCTGAGCGGATTCTCGATGAGGATGCGAACAGTCAATCGACCCCGGGTTAATTGACTGACCCGGAGCAGGCCCAAGGGGATAGTTAAGAAAACACCCCGGCACATGATGTCCAGGTGGGTTACAAACCGATCAGGCGGTCGATCTCATTGTGGAAATGCTGGACTCGCATCTCATCTTCGTTGAGGAATACTTGATCGAAGCCTGCTGATGTCATGCCGGTCTGAACGCCGCCGAGCAGCTCGACGTCCTGGTCGATCGTATCTGTCATCGATTTCTCACCCTGAATCACGGCGTCGTAATGAAACACGTCGCGGGCAGGGCGCTGGTAGTCATCTGGTCTGAAAGCAGACGTTCTTTGTGACTGGCGACTGCCGGGCCCCTTGATTTCGACTTCACGCTCCGCCAGTTCAGGGTCCGCGTACATCACGAGGCTGATCTTGTCGAACACACATTTTGTCGGGTCGATCGGGTCTGGTCGCGGCCTGAGCACCCAGCAGTGCTCAGGCGTAAACGACAATATCGTATTGGGAAAGATGTTGTACTGCCAGACGTCGGACAACTGGTCGTCGTCGAAATGGTCATAGTGCATGCCGCGCTCGCGACCGATCCTGCGTTTCTGCGCCTGGATCGCACCCCTGACTTCCATCACGCGGCCTTTGAAATCCGCCGGATCGAGATCGATGGAGGCGAGCTGCATGGACTGAATGTCTGTTGGCATCTCGGGCACCGGGAAGCGCGGATTTACCGTGCCGCCTGGGACTGATATGCCGGTATGACCATGATGGAACAGGTGCACAGTGTCATTACAGCAGTCGACCATGCGCTTGTGCTGTGGGTGCAGAAAGTCGACGTGGTAGAGCTCGCTGAAGTTGTCGACCACAGCTTTCCAGTTGCAGTCGAGTTCGCAGGTCTGGTCTTCAACCACTGTCATGCGATCAAACTGATAGGGCGCCAGGTGGTCGGCGACGGGGCCGAGGAATTCCCGCAGGGGCTCTGGTGATGCCGCCATGTTGATAAAGACGAAACCGTTCCAGCAGTCGGTGTGCACCCGCTTCAGCGCCAGTTCATCACAGGGGACACCTGCAAGAAATCGTTCCTGGTACGGCACGATGTTGAGATTGCCATCGATATCATAGGTCCAGGCGTGATAGGCGCAGCGGAAGTTTGCTGCATGACCCCGCTCTTTGCTGACAAGCAGGTTGCCGCGATGCTGACAGACGTTGTAGAACCCCTGTACATCGCCCTGGCTGGTGCGGGTTACCAGGATCTGCTCCCGGCCCAGGTCAAACACGAAGTAGTCGCCCGGATTTGCGACATCCTGTTCGAGGCCGGCGAGGAGCCAGTGGCTGCGCCAGATGTTATCCCATTCCTGCTCCAGCCATGCCGGGTCGATGTACCGGGTCTTGCTGAAGTTACGAATGCGATGCTCAGAGTCTGTGTGGTTGATGATTTCGCGTGTCATGGGTACAAATGTAAGTCAGGTTAATGCTGAAAGTCACTAGCTGTTTGGTTAAGGTGCGCACATGTGGCGCGTTTCTCTGCTTCTTGTCCTGTTGTTGCCGGCTGCCTGTACCTGGGTGCCATCGGCTTCTGATCCCGAAAACATTGCGTTGATTGTAGCGCTCGAGGGTGGCCCGACGGTTTTGCGTGAGGGTATCACTTTTGACGTTGAAGCCTATGTGGCGTTAAAACAGGATGATATTGTGCTGGCGTCAGCGGCGGACCGGATATCCCTGCGCATGCAGGATGGCACGATGATCACGCTAGCCGGTAAAGGGGAACTGGTGCTCCATCATTATGGTGAAGCTGAAATTGAGACTGAAGCGGGCGTGCTGATGCGTCTGTCGATGGGACAAGGCGATGTGCGGATTACACCAGCGAGATCGCTGCGTCGGAAGTCAGGCGGCATTGAACTGATTACACCGATGGCACGGGTCATCATTGAAGCAGGTGAGCTGCTGGTGTCGGTGGATGATGACCTGCGGGTGCAGTTGCTTTCGAAAGGTAGCATCACCCTGCGGAATAATCATGGCGAAGTCAGTCTGCAGCGGCCGCGTCAGACCTCGACCACGCTTATTGGACAGGCGCCGCAGAAGCCCGTAACGTTGGATCCGGCAGACACCGGGAACGCCGTGCAGCATCTGCGCTAAGTGTCCTGGCGCGCCTGTTTCGGGCACACGCACACGCTCGCAGAGGGAGAGCCATGACTTCAGGATTCAGAGTAGAACCACTTGAGGCCTCATTCGGTGCGCGAATTCTTGATATCAATCTTGCCCAGCTCACTGATGATCAGTTCAGGGCACTCTACGAAACCTGGCTTGAATTTGCGCTGTTGATTTTCCCGGGCCAGCATTTGTCGAATGATGCGCAGGTGCAGTTTGCCCGCCGCTTCGGTGAACTTGAGTTCGATCTCGCCCCCATCAGCAATGTTCGGCGCGACGGCAGTGTGCGTGCGGAGAGTGACGGTGATGCCATCATCCAGACACTGAAAGGCAATATGGGCTGGCACTGTGACAGTACCTACATGCCGACTCAGGCGAAGGCGGCTGTCTTTACCGCCCATGTTGTGCCGGCGGAGCGGGGTGAAACCGGCTGGGCAGATCTGCGGGCAGGCTATGCTGCGCTCAGCGATGAAATGCGCGAGAAAGTCGCAAACCTGTCAGCCTACCATTCCCTTTATCACTCGCAGAAAGAAGCGGGCTTCCAGCCTGATGAAGACGGCGAATATCAGGGTTATGGCTTCTTTGGTCAGGAGCCACCCTTGAGACCGCTGGTGAAGGTGCATCCCGAAACCGGCCGCCCGAGTCTCCTGATTGGTCGCCATGCCTACGGCATACCGGGGCTCAGCGAAGCTGAATCGGTGCAGTTGCTAGATGAACTGCTGACATTGACCTGCCAGTCACCGAGGATCTATTACCACCGCTGGCAGGTGGGTGATGCCGTGCTCTGGGATAATCGCTGTCTGCTGCACCGGGCCTGCGCGTGGGATATGCGCGAGCCGCGCGTGATGTATCACGCCCGGATCAAGGGTGAAGCGTCTGAGTTTGCCTCGACTGAAAAGTCAGCGATCTAGCGGCGTTCAATGCGGAACACCGGTATTTGTCTCGGTGCTGCTTTCTCAACATAGCCGGCGAAGACATCCGAAATGCCTGCCTGGGTCGTCACTTTGTCGGCGCGTTCGGCCTCTGCCAGTTCGATCACCTGGCCCTTGAAGGTCTCAGTGCCGAGTTCGACGTTGATGTCAGGATGAGCCCTCAGATTATGGACCCAGGCTGGGTGCTGCTGAGCACCGGCGAAGGAGGCAAACAGCAGCATCTCGTTGTCGTCATTGATCGTCAGTACCAGTGGAACGAGATGCGTCATGCCTGACTTCGCGCCGATGGTGTGGAGTATGACCATCGGATAGTCCTTGAACATCTCGACCCGGCCCTGGTTGGCGCGAAACTCTTCGATGATCTGCGCATTAAATGCCTTCATGTCCATGGGGATCAGCCAGCCTCTGTGTTTGACGTTTGGGTCTTCAGCATACCGGTTGTGCTCTGGACTTGTAACTAACTCGAAACTAACCCAAAGCTAATCAATAAAAAGGCCTTTTAACAAACGGGGTGAGCGGGCGAAGCCAATGCCTGCTGCGATCATGAGGGCGGTCTCGAGCGGATAGGGCAGCACGTGGATACCGCCGTGCACCCGGACCTCGCCAGGCACTGGTTCCTCCGGATGAAGCCAGTCACGCAGTGTCAGCAGTGCCATCAGCTGGCGCGACAGGCGCGGGCTGAAGGTTTCGACACCCAGTGATTCTGCGCCGCCAAAACAAGCAGCAAACACCGGATGCGAGAGTGAACGGGTCTTGGTAATGGCTGCGGTATTGGCTGAGATCCTGGCTGGATGGTGGTTTGCCCAGCACTCCGCCATGATGACCTTGCCGAGATACTGCGCGGCCTGGTAGCTGGCTCCCTGGATACTGACGACGGTGCGGCTTACGTGGCCGTCCAGTTCGCTGTCGCGACGCCCGAGTAGTCTTAGCGTATCGAGTGATGTCTGCCAGATGGCGCGCCGGCTCAATCTCGCCTGCATGCAGGCGAGGTCATGCGGGCCCAGTGCTGTCGGTGTTGTCGGTGAAACCAGCATGGTGATCGAAGCGAGGAGCTCGGGCGGCAAGGCTGAAGCTATTGCATTCATGGCAGCAGTCAGTTTCATTTCCCGAGCCTGGCCTGGGGCATAGGCGTAAAGGCAGAGGTCCACCGCATCACCAGCGGCAAAGGTTTTGATGGTGGCAGCGATCTCTGCAGGCTGGGTCAGCAGATCTGCATTGTCGCGGCACCACCAGAGACTGCCGTGGCACTCCGTCTCGGCAAGAAGATCGGCTGGCGGTGCAACGCGATCGATCCAAAGTACCTCTGCGCCTGCTGCCAGAAATTGTCGGGTCGATGCCATTTCGGCGGCACCCCCGAGTACGACGATTTTTCTCTCAGGCAACCGAACCTGACCGTTTTCCATCAGGTTCTGCCAGGACCAGCGCAGTGCGGCTGCGGCTGTTGGTGTGATGATTTCGCGTTCTGTCAGGCGGTCCGCCAGTTCACCCAGTGCCGTGTGCTGCCAGCGCTGGCCTCTATAAATGATATTCGGTTGCCAGCCGGCACTGCCGTCACCCCGGTGTGATACCAGTGCCAGGCTGGCGGTGTCCTGGGCGAGATGCTGCGACAGTGGAATGCTGTCTGCCTCCGACCGCCAGCAAACCGACTGCTGGAACCCTTCGGCCAGGTTTGCAGCGATGGCTTGTCGCTGGTCACTGTTTAGCCTGGCGAGCTCAAACCGCGGCAGGATATCGACGTAGTGCTTGCGGAACTCATCTGACGAAGTAGGTATGTTGGTAGCGGCCAGTGTCTCGGGAAAGGACTGGACAGCGTTAAGTAACAGGTGCTGCAGTATGACCGAGGCGGATGCGCCGTCAGCGAGTTCAACCTGGCCATTGGTGGTTGTCATCTAGCGATCACCTGACGGTTTAATGAAGCAGCGTGCGGCCAGCGTGGTGATGATGCCGGGGAGAAGTTCACCACAGCTTGCACCTCATGCACTTGATCTGACCTTGCCGATATAGGGCAGGTTGCGATTTCTCTGGGCGTAGTCAATGCCATAGCCAACGACGAACTCATCAGGTATCTCAAAGCCCACCCAGCGGGCATCAACGCTGACCTCGCGCCGTGAGGGCTTGTCAAGCAGGGTAGCGACCTCGAGCCGACGGGGGCCGCGAGACTTGAGCAGCGTCAGGACATGCTGCATGGTGTGACCGGTGTCGATGATGTCCTCAACCACGAGCACATCGCGGCCTTCGATCTCACCGCGAATATCCTTGAAGATTCTCACCTCCCTCGAGGACTCCATGGCATCGCCGTAGGATGAAACCTCAAGGAAGTCGACCTCGACTGGTGTTGACAGACCCCGGACCAGGTCAGCGATAAAAACGAACGAGCCTCGGAGCAGGCCGACAACCACGAGTTTTTCTGTGTCCGCATAAAAGGCAGAGATTTCCGCTGCCAGTTCATCGACGCGGGCAGCAATCTGCTCAGCAGAAATCATCTCGTCAATTTCATAGGTGGAGTGATCAACAGACACGGCGTTCAGCCTGTAACTCGAACTAAGAGCGGAGTGTGCCGGAGGCCCTGTCATTGAGCAAGGGCGGTGCCTGGCGGGCGGGCCACGCTGACTTGAGTGACCAGATGCTCTGGGCTATCCTCGCGACCCTTTATCCCGTTTATCCCCTGCCAATCTTGGAGCAAGACCATGCCTGGTTTCGAGTGCATTCTCTACGAGGTGACAGCACCGCTGGCACTGATCACGATCAACAGGCCAGAGAAACACAATGCCATTTCGCTGCAGACCCTGGGGGAACTGCACCGGGCGGTTGACCAGGCCGGCGCTGATGAAGACGTTCGGGTCATCTGTATCACGGGTGCGGGTGGCCGGGCCTTCGCGTCGGGTTCCGATCTGAACGAGGTCGCCGAACGGGACCTGCGCAAGGCGCTGGAGCCCATCGTCCAGGGTCTGGCCGAGCAGCTTGAGAATACGCCCAAGCCAACGATTGCTGCCATTGATGGTATCTGCATGGGGGGTGGTCTTGAAATTGCGCTGGGTTGTGACCTGCGCATCTGCACACCATCTGCGCGCTTTGCGACGCCCGAGGGCAAGCTGGGCATCATTCCAGGTGGGGGCGCGACTGCGCGACTGCCGCGTATCGTCGGTCGGGGCTGGGGTCTCGAGATGCTGCTTATGGGTGAATCGATCCCAGCCGAACGGGCGATTCAGATCGGTCTTGTCACCCGTATCGTCGAACCTGATGCGCTCATACCTGAAGTGCGACGCATGGCCGAACATCTGGCTTCATTTGCACCGTTTGTACCGCAGTTTATGAAAGCGATGGTGCACCAGGGTATGGAAGGCGGCATCGCCGCGGCGCTGGCGATGGAGAAATTTGCTCAGGGCGCCCTGGTGCAGACGGAAGATAAGGCCGAAGGCATCAATGCCTTCCTGGAAAAACGCACGCCTACGTTTAAGGGACGCTAGCCACTCGTTTCATCCTCGAGGCCAGCGCGACCGCCATCAGGAGAAGTTCAGGCCGCCGACGCTGATCCATGGGAAATCAGTGCCACCTAAATCAAGATGCTCCTTCGAGACTGCGACGATGTCGCCCAGCATGTTCGCCATATTGCCGGCGATCATGGTCTCTGACAAAGCGCCACTAAGACGACCGCCTTCGATATAGAAGCTGTTTTTGATCACGCCTGAGAAATCGCCGTTAGCGGCAGGCGATCCCATGGACAACCGATTGACCAGCGCGCCCTGCTTGATATCGCTGATCATTGCCGCACGCGCCGTGACCCCCGGTTCGATCTGCCAGCCGGAACTGGCGGGCGTGTGCGGCAGGCCGGTTTTCCGGCTGGCGTAGTAGCTCGGCACGAGACAAGTTAGTTTGCCCGCGTCGAGCAGAGTCAGTGCGGGTGCAAGAAAGGCATCACCGGTATAGGGGGCGTGGCCGGGCGCATCGAAGTGGCTGCGGATGGTGAGTTGATCGCTCGCTATCTGCTCGCCGACCCGGTCCTTGTAGAGTGAATTATCTGCAATCAGAGAAAAATCCTGGAGCTGACCGAGCAGCCAGCCGAGCAGGTCCCTGACCGCGGTCGGTGCAAGGATCACATCGCCAACAAACTTTGCCGGAATCGAGCGTGTATGGATCTGCTGTTCCGTGTCGCGCATCATCTCACCGATGGCAAACAGCTCGCTGGCATGGGCCTGCGAAAGATCGTTTGCGGTGCCGCCGGTGTAATTAAACGAACTGGAGGCATCACCATCAATGGCGGTGCCCATCACTGAGAGGCTGTAGGCGCCGACGGTGCAGCCCAGTTTTGAACCGCCGCTGGTCATCACCGCCTCCCGGGAGATGCGATGCGAGGCTGCACCTTCTTCCAGCTGCATTTTCGGTGTCTCGCTGGCACGGAACTTCAGCAGCTCTTCCACCTTGAGTGCCAGCAGATCGAGGTTTGCGGCCAGTGGCCCCTGCTCAAACTGACCGACTTGGTTCTCTGACACGGCATTGGCTTCATCCTGGGGTGCAATACGGGCGCGCTCAATCAATTCGGCAATGCCCGATTCAATGGCATGCGGGCTGACATCAGTCAGTGCCATGACTGCCTTCCGGCCATCGACGATGCCGGTGAGGCTGATGGCGTAGTCCTCGGTTGAACGCAGCAGGCTTGGCTCGTTGTGATTGATATTGAGCTCATCCTGCTCTGAGATTGAGACAGAAACCTGGGCCTGATCGAAGCCCGCTTTCGACATCTCCGCGAGTGCCATTGCCGCGGTGTTGTTCACATCGATACTCATTATTCGCCACCCAGGTGAAGCTGAGCGCGCAGGGCAGGCCCGCCGAGTGAAACCACCATCGGCTGTTTCTTACCGCAGTAACCGTTGCATTCCCAGTGCATGTCGTCTGAAACCGCGTCGACCGTCTTCAGCATGTCTATAGCCGTGCCGGAAACCGTCGTGTCCTTGATGGCCTTGCCGATCTTGCCGTTTTTGATCTCGTAGGCGAGGGTGATGCCGAACATAAATTCAGTGGTTGAGTCAGCCTGACCATTGCCGGTCTGGAGCAGGTAGTAGCCGTCTTCGACACCCGCAATCATAGCTTCGAGTTTGCTCTGTCCCGGCAGAATGGCAGTGTTGCGCATACGCACCAGGGGCTCGTCATTGAAAGTGTAGGCCCTGGCACTGCCAGTGGCAGGGATGCCGAGTCTGGCGGCGGTCTCGCGACTGGACATAAAGCTCTTCAGGATGCCCTTGTCGATCAAAGTGACATCTTTCGCTTCCGTACCCTCATCATCAATGTAGACCGGGATCATCAGCTCTTCACCCTCGTAGGTGTTGGCAAGATCTACCATCGTGACAAGCTCACTCGCTACCGGCTTGCCCACCAGGTTGCCGGTCACGGCACCACCCAGTACAAGATCGGCCTCACAGGGGTGACCCATGGCCTCATGGGCCAGCATCCCGGCGAGCGGCGGGGCAATAATGACGGTCTGTTTGCCGCCGCGGGGTGCGACTGCATTGCACTTCGCCATGAGATGACCATGCAGTTCGTCTATCTTTGCTTCGAGGCCTGCCACGGACAGCTGCAGGTCTGACAGGCTGCCACGACCCGACAGGGCTTCCATCAATTCGACAGGGCGGCCATCTTTGTCCTCGGCAGAAAAGATGATGTAGAAGGCAGAACGATTAATCGTCGAGAGGCCATCGCTACCATTGCTGGTGGCGAGGCGTTTCTCGTGATTCTCCTGCTGCATCATGAACGAGGCGGATTTCAGCGTGGGATACTTTTCACGGCAGTGCGCATTCAGGCCTTCCAGCAGCTCGATGGCTTCGGACTGGGACAGAGGGGGCCTGCCGTTGAAACCATACTCGCCCTGGTGTGACTCACTGGGAATGTCCAGTGACGGCTGATCGCCGAAACGGCACATCGTACGGGCATTCTCAGTAGCTTTCTTCGCTACCTTCTGTACGGCCTCATCGTCCATTGCCGGGGTCGAGGCGAAGCCCCAGTAGCCCTTGTCGAACACTCTTGCTGAGCTGCCGCCCTCAGTGGTCTCGCTGTTGGCAGTCAGGTTGCCGTCAACCATGACCATGCGGGTTTTCCTCAGCTCATGCAGTCTGGATTCCGCGTAGTCGACCCCGGCCGGGGCAAACGGTGCCGTCATGAGATTCTCCTCGTTGCCTCTATGATTTCGATGTGGGCGGCATTGTACTCCGAGTCTGTAAAGGCCGCTTAGCGATTTCGATAGATCGAAATCTATCCAGGTTATGTGATGAGAGGTGGCTAGTGCCGAGTGTCGGCTGGTGCTACTCTCGCAGACATGAACTCTACGCTGAACTTAACCTAGGAGATGAGTGATGCCTGATCTGGAAGCAGATTTATTCAACCTTGCCATGTCGGAACAAGCGCAGCCGCTGATGGATGCTGTGAAGAAACACATTACCGACAATGTTGAGCCAATCACAGAAGAATTCTTTGCGCTTGATGCTGAGAAAGAGGATCGCTGGTCCTGGCATCCGCGGCAGCTTGAATTGCTTGATGGTGCCAAAGAAAAGGCAAAGGAATCGGGTCTGTGGAACTTCTTTCTGCCCGGCTACACGGAAGTGGGTGAAGGTCTGAATAACCTCGACTATGCCTACATCGCGGTTGAACTTGGCAAGTCACCGCTGGCCTCTGAAAGCCTCAACTGCAGTGCGCCAGACACTGGCAACATGGAAGTGCTAGAGCGCGTCGGCACTGAAGCACAGCAGGAACAATGGCTGAAACCGCTGCTGAACGGCGAGATCCGCTCGGCCTACGCTATGACAGAACCGGCGGTCGCCTCATCGGATGCCAAGAACGTGTCGACCAGCGCTGTGCTTGATGGCGACGAGTGGGTGATCAATGGTGAGAAGTACTATATCTCGGGTGCTGGTGACCCCCGCTGCAAAATCATGATTGTCATGGTGAAAACGGACCCGGATGCGGCGCCGTCTCGCCAGCAGTCACAGATTTTGGTGCCCATGGACACACCAGGTGTTGAGATCCTCGGTGCCATGCAAGTCTTCGGCAAGGACCACGCGCCGCGTGGCCACATGCACCTTAAGTTTGACAACGTGCGTGTACCGAAAGAGAACGTTCTGCTGGGTCCAGGTCGAGGTTTTGAGATTTCCCAGGTGCGACTTGGCCCCGGCCGGATTCACCATTGCATGCGTTCCATCGGGAAGGCAGAGAAAGCACTGGAGCTGATGGTAAAGCGTTCAGCGACACGGGAAGCCTTCGGTAAGCCCATCGCCAAGCTCGGCAAGAACCTGGAAGTCATCTCTAACGCCCGCATCGAGATCAATGCGATGAAGCTTGCAGTCCTGCAGGCGGCCAAGGCGATGGATGTGCTCGGCAACAAGGAAGCACGGGTCTATGTCAGTGCGGTGAAGGCCATGGTGCCTGAGCGTGTCTGCCGCATTATTGATGATGCGATCCAGATGCACGGCGCCACGGGTATCTCGCAGTGGACGCCGCTTGCCGAGATGTACACCGATATGCGTCATCTTCGTTTTGCTGACGGACCCGATGAGGTGCATCACATGGTGGTAGGCCGTGCCGAGGTACAAAAATATGGGTTGTGGTAAGCAGCGCAGCAGTATGAAACTGATGCGGCAGGGCCACCTGCTGCCTGCCGCTTGGCCACTTTTTATCAAGGGGTTGGTTATGGCCGCTGTCCTCAGCGGCTGTGCTGCGATGCCGGAGCAGCCCACGTTCAGCTGGCCTGATCTGGATCGTCTGCAACCCATAGAGGATATTCGCGAGGTGCCGCGAGAAGTATGGCAGCGCCGCGCGATCTCCTACTCCGGGTACCGGCAGGGCCAGAGTCCGCGTCTCGACATCTACCCTTCAGACGAGGAAGTGGTGGAAGACCTGAGGCTGCTGGTCGACGCTGGGTTCGGCTTGATCCGGGTTTACAACTCCATAGGTCACGGCGAACAGGTGGTCCGCCTTATTGAAGAAAATGCGCTTGACCTGAAAGTCCAGGTTGGTGCCTACATCTCAAAGTCCTACGCGGAAAATGGCGAATTCAATGGGCGGGAGCTCGCCCGCCTGGTCGAACTGGCCAATGATTACCCGGATGTGGTCATGGGTGTGAGCATCGGCAACGAGATCCTGGTGAGTTGGTCTTTTGTTGCAGTGCCGCCTGCTGAAACGATTGGTTACATTCGCTGGGTGCGTGAGCGAATCAGCCAGCCCGTGACAGTCAATGATAACTGGGAACCTTATGCTGCCGAGCCCGATGACCCTTTGAGCAAGGTCTGGGGCCAGATCGATTATGCCTCTGTCCACACTTACGCCTATTGGGATTCAGGTTTCAAGAAATGGCCGATCAGTCAGCCTGACGATCAAGCGCTGATCAGCGCAGCCTTTAACTATGCTCAGGACAATTATGCTGCGGTGAAAACAGCCTTCGATCGCAATAATCTTAAGATCCCCATTGTGATCGGCGAGACAGGCTGGCAGAACCTGCCCAGTGCGCGGGAAGGCAGCGCTTTGATCCCGGACTTCGCTGCGCAGATTGCCGGTCCTGAACGCCAGGCGCTGTACTATCGGACGATGCAGACCTGGGCTTATGGCGATGACTGGGAAACGCCCGGGGATGGCGATACAAGACCAGCATCAATGTTCTACTTTGCCGCGTTCGATGAACCCTGGAAAGGCGCCGATGACAACTGGGGCATCTGGGACGCCAACCGCCACCAGAAGTGGAACCCAGAAAAAAA
>JAYQAI010000045.1:30102-32254 GCA_038136715.1 Gammaproteobacteria bacterium
ACAACTGGGGCATCTGGGACGCCAACCGCCACCAGAAGTGGAACCCAGAAAAAAATCAGGCGCAGGAATAAACAGTGCCCACAGCGCGGGCATGCTGCATGAATGGTAAGAATCTGTAACCCTGCCCGCGAAATCAGTTGAAGACAATCGGCCAAAAATAAACAGTGCCCACAGCGCGGGCAAGCTGTAAAAATGGTAAGAATCTTTAGCACTGCCCGCGAGATGATCAAAAAAAGAATGGAGATAAAAAAGGTGAGTGACCCTGCAAAAGATGCCAGCGAAAACGGCTGGATTGCGAAGCATCGCGCTGAGTACCTGGAAGATGGCGAAGCCGCCCATGACTGGGATTCCAGTGCCCTCGGCGGACCTGGCATCCTGCCTACCCTGCTTCTTTACACCACGGGTCGCAAGACCGGTGAGGAAAGAATCATGCCGCTGATCTACGGCGAAGTAGATGGTGCCTACGTGGTGATTGCATCGAAAGGTGGCTTCCCGACACACCCAGGCTGGTTTCACAACCTCATGGCTCAGGACAAGGTGAAGCTGAAGGTCCGCAACGAGGAGTTTGAAGCCACAACCCGGGTTGCCCAGGACGATGAACGCGAGCGCATCTGGAAGCGGATGGTGGAAATATATCCGCCCTACGAAGACTATCAGCAGAATGCGGGTGCCAGAATCATTCCCGTCGTGATCTGCGAGCGCGTCTAGCCAGGCTTCGAGCGCGAGTCTGCGCCTTCGCAATGCACTGTGAGCTCAGCGCCAAACAGGAAAAGTCGAAGATGTTGGACTCATCTGCGCTGGCTCTTTGAAACGCCGTGATTGCGGTTAACATGTAGGCATGCGAAAGCTGCTGTTTTCTTTTCTGATCCTGGGCTCTGCAGGTGCGCTGGCCGCAGAAGCTGACTGGTCAGCCAGCGTTGAACTGGGCTACGGCTACGATTCCAACGTTGCGGTCGACGATGTTGACCTCGCCACGGAACGCGGTGATCAGTTCCATGACCTGAGTCTCTCAGCCGGGGCCGAAAGGGCCCTTGATGAGAACTGGACGCTGAATGCTGATGTCACGCTGTCAGAAAAAAAGTACCGGACCTTCGATGCCTTTGATGGCCGTCTGGCACTGCTCTCGTTGAACCTGGAACGCAAGTATCGTCGCGTGGATTTTGGGCTGGCGGTGCGTCACATTGATTACCAGCTGGATCACGAAGGTTTCCTTGCCTTGACGCAATACTCGCCGTCTCTCAGTTGGTTCGTCAGCCGTTCGATCTACCTGCGGGCAGCTTATGAGTACAGTGACGAACGTTTTGATCGGCAATCCGCGAGGGATAATCAGCAGGACCTGCTTTCCCTGCGTGCCTACTGGTTTATGAATGGTCTGAAGCAGTATCTGTTGTTTCATGCCCGCCATGCAGATGATGACGCCAGTGACCAGCGCTTCAGCAACCAGTCAACCGAGTACATTCTGCGCTTTCACCAGTCGTTCGATGTTGGAGCAAAGGATGTCACGCTGGCGCTCGCGGCGCGTTACCAGGCACGTGACTATGACCGCTTCAATTCGGCCACGGTGGCCAGGCGCGAGGACCGTCGTACCCGGTTTGAAGTGAGCCTGGAGGTGCCGGTGTCAGAGCGCTTCGCGCTCATCGCGCGGGTCAGTGACAATGATCACCGTTCGAACCTGGAAGTCGCTGATTACGCCCAGCGCGTGGCTTCGCTCACTCTGCGATATGAGCGGTGAACGGGGAGCGAATGATGCCCTGGCCGAAAACAGGATCGTGCCCGGCGACGCCGGCATCGGCACTCATGACACTGAGCCGGCGCCGAATCTCCTGCTGACCCACCAGCGGGTCGGGAATCAGGGCGCCGATCATGCCGGAGAGTACCGCCGCGGCGAATGAAGTGCCGCTGGAAGCACCGAACTGGTTGCCTGGTGTCGCATGCCTGATATCAATGCCAGGCAGCGCATAGTCGACGTGATCACCGCGGCCGGCACGGTGATAAGGTTTGCCCAGGGAATCCACTGCGGTTACACCGATCGTGCAGTCGTAGGCGGCCGGGAACAGTGGCGCGGCAGCGGGGCCACCATTGCCAACAGCTGTGACAAGCGTCATGCCGCGCTCGCAGGCTGATTCAACCGCCTTGCGCAGAATTGCATTGT
>JAYQAI010000046.1:0-31349 GCA_038136715.1 Gammaproteobacteria bacterium
GTAGTGGGAGAAATCCCGTGGAGGTTCAAGTCCTCTCTTCGGCACCATATTCAAACAGGTCTCATGCCCTCAAAGAGACCGAATTCGGGATTTCATCCCGGATCGCCCTGGGCGGGCCCGTGCAGGCCCTCTCTTCGGCCGTTTTTGTTCGCGACAGCGAAGGCAAGGCAGTGAAGTTGGCTGGGGATCAAACCGCAAAGCAGCCACCTATGTTGATCTTACAAAGACGTTAACAGGCTTGCTCAAACCCAATTGCTGCACCGCAAAACCATGCTCTAAATGGCGCCAAAAAAAATTTTCTTTAAATCAGCGAGTTACAAACGCATTAAAAAGTTATTTCATGCGTTTGTAGAGTTGACCCACCTGGTGCACCCCCCTATAATTCGCCCCCTTGTTGTTGCGGGGTGGAGCAGTCTGGTAGCTCGACGGGCTCATAACCCGTAGGTCGTAGGTTCAAATCCTGCCCCCGCTACCACGTTTTAGAAAAGCCCCTTTTAAGGGGCTTTTTATTAACTTCGGCTTCAGACACCGAAGAACTGAGTGGGGCGACAGGCCCATCGGAAACATAAATGGGCGCTCAGCCCATTTTTTGTTTGTGCGATCCGTTTTGCGGATCATGACAGGAGAATGCAGCCAGATGAGCGATCCGCTGACTGATCTGATCAAACCTGTCGTCGAGGGGCTTGGTTGCGAGCTATGGGGTATTGAGAATCTGTCCATGGGCAGGTTCTCGACGCTGAAGATTTATATCGATTCGCCGAACGGGATCGATATTGAAGATTGCGCCAGGGTTTCCCGGCAGGTCAGTAGTCTGCTGGATGTCGAAGACCCGGTGAAAGGTGAATACACGCTTGAAGTGTCTTCGCCCGGGCTGGACAGGCGACTGTTCAGCCTTGATCAGTTCGCGGCATTTGCCGGAACTGAGGTCAAGCTGAAGCTGAAGCGTGCTTTTGAAGGCAAGCGGAAGTTTCGCGGCCAGCTGAGAGGTGTTGAGGGCGACGAGATCATTGTTGGCAACGGCGACGATGAGATTCTCTTTCCCTTTGAAGTAATTGAGAGAGCAAATGTGGTTCCTGAGATTTAGGGACACGAGAGGCCAGAGCGATGAGCAAAGAAATATTGTTGGTTGTGGAGTCGGTTTCCAACGAAAAGGGTGTCTCTGAGGACATCATTTTTGAGGCACTGGAACTCGCACTCGCGACTGCGGCGAAGAAACGTTACGACGAAGAAGTCGACCTTCGTGTTGCCATCGACAAAGAGTCCGGTGACTACGAGACGTTTCGAGTCTGGAACGTTGTCGCCGACGATGATCTGGATGTTGAGTTCCCGGGTACCGTGCTGTACCTGTCGGAAGCCAAGGAACGCGACCCGGCACTTGAAATTGGCGCTGTGGTGGAGGATCAGGTCGAGTCGGTTGAGTTCGGTCGTATCGCAGCGCAGACCGCAAAGCAGGTCATCGTGCAGAAAGTCCGCGAAGCGGAGCGGGCCCAGGTCGTCGATGCTTATCGCAGTCGGGTCGGAGAACTCGTTAATGGTCAGGTGAAAAAAGTAACTCGCGAGGCCGTCATTGTTGATCTCGGAAACAATGCCGAGGCGATCCTGCCGCGCGAGGAATGGATCCCTCGTGAGACTTTTCGCATCGGTGACCGCCTGAGGGCGCTGCTGGAAGAAGTTCGGCCAGAAGCACGTGGCCCGCAGCTGGCGTTGACGCGGACGTCAACAGCCATGCTGATTGAGCTTTTCAAGATTGAAGTACCTGAAATCGCCGATGGTGTGATTGAAATTCTGGGTTGTGCAAGAGACCCGGGCTCCAGAGCAAAGATCGCGGTGAAGACCAACGACGGACGCATTGATCCGGTTGGTGCGTGTGTTGGTATGCGTGGCTCGAGGGTCCAGGCGGTATCCAACGAGCTCGGTAACGAGCGTATTGACATCGTGCCGTGGGATGACAATGTGGCGCAGCTGGCCATCAATGCGATGGCGCCCGCTGAAGTCGTATCAATCGTTGTCGATGAAGAGACCCGCAGCATGGACATTGCTGTTGGGGAAGATAACCTGGCTCAGGCCATCGGGCGTGGTGGTCAAAACGTGAAGCTCGCCAGTGAGCTGACCGGCTGGGAACTCAATATCATGACCGAGGAGGAAGCCGCCGAGAAGCACGAAGCAGAAGCTGGCAGTATTATCGAGAGCTTCATGACTCAGCTTGATGTCGACGAAGACGTCGCCATCGTTCTGGTGGAAGAAGGGTTTACCACGCTCGAGGAAGTGGCTTACGTACCGATTGAAGAGATGATTGCCATCGAAGGGTTCGATGAAGAAATCGTCGAGGAACTCAGAGCTCGGGCCAAGAACGCCTTGACGACCCTCGAGCTTGCCAGCGAAGAAGAACTCGGCAACGCAGAACCCGCCGAAGACCTGCTCAACATGGATGGCATGGATCGCAGATTGGCTTTCCAGCTTGCGGGTATGGGTATCATCACCATGGAAGACCTGGCTGAACAGGCAGTTGATGATTTGCTGGATGTTGAAGACATGACCGAAGAACGGGCTGGCGAGCTGATCATGACTGCCAGGGCACCGTGGTTTGAAGAAGCAGAGGATGATGAGGCCACTGCAGACGCCGGCGAGGCATAGGATAGAGGTATTAGTATGGCTGAAGAGTCAGTAGGACAACTGGCAGACACTATCGGCACACCGATCGATCGCCTGTTGCTTCAGATAGAGGAAGCAGGCCTTTCTCAACGCTCGGCCGATGACGTCATTAATGAGGCGGACAAAGAGTCGCTGCTGGCGTTCTTGAAGCGAAGCCACGGTGAAGAAGAAGGTGCGCCGAAGAAGATCACGCTGAAGCGCCGCACGCTGTCGACCCTGAAAACAGGTGGTTCAGCTGGTCGTGGCCGAACAGTTAACGTTGAAGTTAGAAAGAAGCGAACCTATGTTCGCCGTGGTGCTGTTGAGCCTGAGCAGGCAGCCGCTGACGCAGCCAAGGCTGAAACACCTGAAACAGTCGCTCGGCGTCCCGTTGTATCTGAGGCAGATGCAGATGCAGAACGCAAACGCCAGGAGGCCGCAGCCCAGCGTTTAGCCGAGCAACAGGAAAAAGAACGGCGCGCCAAGGAAGAAGAGGAAGAGCGCAAGCGCCAGGCGGAAGAAGAAGCCGCTAAAGCCGAGGCAGAGGCTGCAGCCAAAGCCGCAAGCAAGCAGGAAGAAGCGCTTGAAGACAAAGTATCGACCCGCAAGGACAAGCGGGATCGGCACGACCTTGATGAAGATGACAAGCAGCAGAAGAAAAAATCCCACGGCAGCCGTAAGCGTCGAGTAGAAGAGCTGATCGGTGATGATTTGCTCGAGGACGATCTTGACATCGATGCAGATGAGCCCGCGCCAGAGAAGCCTGAAGAAGCCTCCACCCTTGGATTGTCGTCGCCGAGAACCCGGCGTCCGGCGGGCAAACCGGCGAAGCAGCACAAGTTCAATGCACCGACGGAAGAGATTCAGCGCGAGGTCGAACTGGGTGAATCGATTACGATACAGCAGCTCTCACAGAAGATGTCGGTGAAGGCCACCGACGTCATGAAGACGCTGATGTCGCTGGGTGAAATGAAGACCATCAATGAGTCGATTGACCAGGAAACGGCCACCCTCGTTGTCGAGGAGTTTGGTCATAGGGTCAAGGTGCTCGACGTCGACGCCGTCGAAAAGTCTCTTGAAGATGAACTGGTTTACGAGAATGATGAGACGCCGCGTGCGCCGGTCGTCACCGTCATGGGTCACGTTGATCATGGCAAGACGTCGCTGCTCGACTACATTAGAAACTCCCGCGTAGCTGATGGTGAAGCTGGCGGTATCACGCAGCACATTGGTGCCTACCGGGTAAATACTGATCACGGCGAAATATGCTTCATCGACACCCCGGGTCACGCTGCTTTCACTGCCATGCGCGCCCGTGGCGCTAACTCAACAGACATCGTGATTCTGGTGGTAGCGGCTGACGACGGTGTCATGCCTCAGACCGAGGAAGCTGTGCAACACGCGAAAGGCGCCGGTGTGCCGGTTGTCGTTGCAGTGAACAAAATGGACAAAGAGGGTGCAGACCCTGACCGCGTTAAGAACGAACTCGCAGCCCGCGATGTGATTCCGGAAGACTGGGGCGGAGATACCCAGTTTGTTCACGTCAGTGCCCTGACCGGTCAGGGTATTGAAGCGCTGTTGGAAGCGGTGTTACTGCAGGCTGAGCTGCTTGAACTCAAGGCTGTCGAAGACGGTCCCGCCCAGGGCGTGGTCATTGAATCAGAGCTGGACAAGGGCCGCGGCTCAGTCGCGACCCTGCTGGTTCAAAATGGCACCCTCAAGCAGGGCGATATTGTTGTTGCCGGGCAGTATTTTGGTAGGGCGCGAGCCATCAACGACGAGAACGGTAAGAAAGCAAAGGTCGCCGGACCCGCAACCCCGGTAGAGATGCTCGGCTTGAACGGTACGCCTAATGCAGGTGATTCCTTTATTGTAGCTAAAGATGAGAAGCGGGCACGTGAAGTGGCCGAGTTCCGCGCCGATAAGGCCAATGATGCCAGGCTGAATACGGGTACATCGCTTGATAACCTGTTCGCCAGTTTTGGCTCTGAAGAAGCGAAGCGACTCAATGTCGTCGTCAAGGCTGATGTGCGTGGCTCGCTGGAAGCCATTGTCTCGGCCCTGAATGACATCGGCAACGAAGAAGTTTCAGTGAATGTCGTTATGCAAGGCGTCGGTGCAATCACTGAGTCTGATGCAACCTATGCCGTCACCTCCGGTGCGGTGGTTTTCGGCTTCAACGTGCGGGCCGACAATGCGGCGAAGAAAGTCATCGAGTCGGAAGGTCTCGATTTGCGTTACTACAAAGTCATTTACGATCTGGTTGATGACGTCAAGGCGGCGCTGTCAGGCATGCTGGCGCCGGAAGTGCGCGAGGAGATCGTCGGAATTGCCGAAGTCCGGGACGTCTTCAGCTCGAAGAAGATGGGCCAGATTGCGGGTTGTATGGTGATCGAAGGTACCGTTTACCGGGCCAAGAAGATCCGCGTTCTGCGCGATAATGTGGTCATCTACGAAGGTGAACTGGAATCGCTGCGACACTTCAAAGATGAAGTCGAGAACGTGGGGAGTGGCACCGAGTGCGGTATCGGCGTGCGCAACTACAACGACGTCAAGGTCGGTGATCAGATCGAGGTATTCGATACCCGTGAAGTAGCAAGGGAGCTCTAGGGGTTACTGAGCTTCGGAACTGACTACTGACTATGCCCAGGGAATTCAGCAGAGGCCGGAAAGTCGCTGACCTTATCCAGCGCGAACTCGCGATCCTTATTCAACGTGAGGTGAAAGATCCGCGAATCGGCATGGTGACCGTGAATGAAGCCAGTGTCAGCCGTGATCTCGCCTTCGCCGATATCTATTTTACTGTGCTGCCTGCAGAGAATACGGGTGAAGTGGAAGAGATTCTGAACCAGGCGGGGGGGTTTTTGCGCTCTGAACTGGCGAAGACCCTTAACACCCGGACAACGCCAAGACTCAGATTCCACTACGACGCGACCATAGAGAATGGCGCGAGACTGAGTCAGGCAATCGATGCTGCCCGGGCGCGCGACAGGGATGAACCCGGTGACGAAGTCATTGGGCAAGATGACAGCTGATGGGCAGACGAGGACGTAAAGGACGGAATATCAGCGGGATATTGCTGCTGGACAAACCCGCAGGAATGACGTCTAATGCCGCGCTCCAGACAGTGAAGCGACTGTTTAACGCCTGTAAGGCAGGGCACACCGGTTCACTGGATCCTCTGGCTACAGGTGTTCTACCGCTCTGTTTTGGTGAAGCAACCAAGTTCTCCCAGTTTCTTTTGGACGCTGACAAGCGCTATCAGGCAACCGTCAAGCTGGGTGTCGTCACCGATTCTGGTGATGCAGACGGCGAAGTATTGGAGAGAAACGAAGTCCCGGTGCTAGATGACGGATCGCTGGAGGATGTGCTGGAAGGTTATCGTGGTGCTATCAGCCAGGTACCGTCAATGTATTCCGCCATCAAGAAAGATGGTCAGCCACTTTACAAGCTGGCACGGCAGGGGATCGAGGTTGAGCGCGAAGCGCGTGATATCAGGATTGATGAGTTGGTAGTGTTAGAGCGCCCGGCGGCTGATGAACTGGTTATTGACGTGCACTGCAGTAAAGGCACCTATATCAGGACACTTGCCGAGGACATTGGTCGTGATCTTGGTTGCGGCGCGCACGTCACGGGACTGCGCCGCACCGCTGCCGGCCCTTTTGGTATCGCCGAGAGTGTGACCATGGAGTCACTGGAAGCAGCCGAAGGCCACTGGGACGCACTGGATCAACTTCTGCTCCCCGTTAGTGAAGCCGTGAAAAACTGGCCGGCAGTAGAACTGACAGAATTAACAGCGTCATACCTGCGCCAGGGGCAACCCGTGCAGGTGGCGAACGCACCGACCGAGGGGTGGGTGCGAATATTTTCGGAGGCTGGAGACAAAGACGCCTTTATCGGGGTCGGAGAGATTACAGACGATGGAAAGGTAGCGCCCAAGCGGCTCGTTGCGCAGTAGCCCCAGGTTGCCCGCGCAAACAGCTGATTGGGCCCAAACCAGGGCATCTACAAATATGCGTGGATGTTCCTGAATGAGTAACCCCGGCCGCAAGGCTGGCAGGCATATTAAATTGGAGAAAAGTAATGGCTTTATCAACAGAAAAGAAGGCTGAAATCGTCAAGGAGTATGGCGCTTCAGAAAATGACACGGGCTCACCGGAAGTGCAGATTGCCCTGCTGACAGCAAATATTGAACAGCTGCAGTCACACTTCAAGGGTCACGCCCACGATCACCACTCTCGAGTGGGTCTTCTGCGAATGGTTAGTCAGCGAAGAAAGTTGCTGAACTATCTGCGAAACAAAAGTACAGACCGATATGCAGCGATCATTAAGAAACTGGGTCTGCGTCGATAGTTCTGAATTGTCGGCAGGTGACAGATAAGAAACCGGTCGACAACGAAAGTTGGAGAATAATGTGAGTTATGTAATCAAGAAATTTAATTTTGGTGGAGAGGAAGTGGTCCTCGAAACTGGTAAGGTCGCCCGCCAGGCGACAGCAGCGGTCATGGTCACCATGGCTGAAACAACGGTACTCGTCGCAGTGGTTGCGCGTGACCAGGCAAATCCCGGTCAGGCGTTTTTCCCACTGACCGTTAATTATGAAGAAAAGACCTATGCGGCCGGTAAGATTCCTGGGGGATTCTTCCGACGTGAAGGCCGACCTTCAGAGAAAGAGACCCTGACATCGCGCCTGATTGACCGACCGATTCGCCCGTTGTTTCCGAAAGGGTTCATGAATGAAGTGCAGGTCACATGTCAGGTTGTTTCTGCGAACAAGGATGTCGACCCGGATATTCCCGCCATGATCGGTGTCTCAGCTGCGCTGGCACTGTCAGGTATTCCTTTTGCCGGCCCGATTGGTGCTGCCCGTGTTGGCTTCACACCGGAAGGCTACCTGTTGAACCCAGGGTATGAAGCGCTGGAATCTTCTGACCTCGACATGGTCGTTGCCGGCACAGAATCCGCCGTACTCATGGTTGAGTCCGAAGCGAACGAACTTACGGAAGATCAGATGCTCGGCGCCGTGCTGTTTGCCCACCAGGAAATGCAGGTCGTCATTGCAGCGATCAACGAGCTCAAAGCTGAAGCGGGCAAGCCGGCCTGGGACTGGCAGCCGCCTGCCGAGAACACAGCACTGCTCGACGCTGTTAGCGAACGTTTCGGGAACGACATTGCTGAAGCCTACAAGATCACTGACAAGATGGAGCGCCAGGGTCGCCTGGGTGAGTTGCGTGACCAGGCCGTCGCAGCGCTGGAAACAGAAGAGACAGCGGCTGATGACATCAACGGTGCGTTCAGCTCGCTTGAGAAGAAGACAGTCCGTCGCGCGATCGTCGAGGGACAACCTCGAATTGACGGCCGTGATACCAGGACGGTCCGCCAGATCAACGTCGAAGTGGGTGTGCTGGCCAAGGCACATGGTTCTGCATTGTTCACCCGTGGTGAAACGCAGGCGCTGGTATCTACAACGCTGGGTTCAATGCGCGATGCGGCGATAATCGACGCGCTGCAGGGCTCTTATCGTGACAGTTTCATGCTGCACTACAACTTCCCGCACTACAGTGTTGGTGAAACTGGTTTCTCCGGTGGTCCGAAGCGACGTGAAATCGGCCATGGCCGCCTGGCACGCCGCGGTGTCTCAGCTGTGCTGCCCTCCAATGAAGTCTGGCCTTATACCACTCGGGTAGTGTCTGAGATTACGGAATCTAACGGATCGTCTTCCATGGCCTCAGTATGTGGCGCCAGCCTTGCATTGATGGATGCCGGTGTTCCTCTGAAAGCGCCGGTTGCGGGTGTTGCAATGGGTCTGGTACTGGACGGTGAAGACTTTGCGGTACTGACAGATATTCTGGGCGATGAGGATCACCTCGGCGATATGGATTTCAAGGTTGCCGGTACAGAAACTGGAGTCACCGCACTGCAGATGGATATCAAGATCCAGGGTATTACCGAGCAGATCATGGAAACCGCACTCGACCAGGCGCGTGATGCACGACTGTACATTCTGGGTGAGATGAACAAGGTTATTGGCAAGTCGCGTGAAGACGTTTCTGAAAATGCGCCTGCGATGGTCACGATCAAGATAGATCCTGACAAGGTCCGCGATGTCATCGGTAAGGGTGGTGCGACAATTCGTGCCATGACGGAAGAAACCGGTGCATCCATTGACCTTGAAGATGACGGTACTGTCACCATCTTTGGTGAAGATGCGGCTTCCCGCGATGCTGCTGTCGCCCGAATTGAGGCGATTACGGCTGAAGCGGAAGTAGGTCAGATCTACCAGGGCAAGGTTGTGAAGATTGCCGATTTCGGCGCCTTCGTGAACATTCTGCCGGGTAAGGATGGTCTTGTGCACATTTCCCAGATCGCCAAAGAGCGTGTCGAGAAAGTTACTGACTATCTGTCGGAAGGGCAGGAAGTCGAAGTCCTCGTGCTCGACGTCGATCGCGGTCGCATCAAGCTTTCGATGAAAGAGCTGATCAAGGATGAAGATCAGTCTGATGCAGACGATGCGGATGACGGTGAGGAAGAGCTCGCCTCCTAACAGTCTATCTCGGCTTGAAGAGATCGATCAGGCTGCCCTCTGGCAGCCTGATTGCTTTTCAGGGTCTGAAAATTCTCCCGCGTTCAGCTCGACCCCACCGCTTGCTCTCCCGTTTTGTCGCTATCCATCGGCCATCCGTCAGGGGGTCTGCCTTCTAACCGTGCAAGCCAGGCGCTAATGTCTGGCAGTTGGCGAGTTTCTGATGAGATCATCGACCACCGATGGGTCGGCCAAGGTACTGGTATCACCCAGGTTCTCCAGCTCGTTCTCGGCGATCTTCCGCAGGATGCGACGCATGATTTTGCCGGAGCGGGTTTTTGGCAGCCCGGGGGCCCATTGCAGGATGTCCGGCTTGGCGATGGCGCCGATTTCGCTGCGGACGAGACTATTGAGCTCTTCCAGCAACTCATCGGTACCCTCGGTATCCTGCATCAGTGTCACAAAGGCATAGATACCCTGACCTTTCACGTCATGGGGGTAGCCGACCACGGCGGCTTCGGCAACCAGGTCATGTTCAACCAGCGCGCTCTCAATCTCTGCTGTGCCCATGCGGTGGCCCGAAACATTGAGGACGTCGTCAACCCTTCCGGTAATCCAGAAATAGCCATCTTCATCCCGGCGTGCGCCGTCGCCGGTAAAGTAGTAGCCAGGGTAAGTGGAAAAGTAAGTATCGATCATCCGCTGATGGTCACCATAGACCGTTCGAATCTGGCCAGGCCAGGAGCCGCTGATGGCCAGGTTACCTGATGCCGCACCTTCGATCTCGTTGCCCTGTTCATCCAGCAGTACGGGTCTCACACCAAAGAAGGGCCGTGTTGCCGAACCGGGTTTGAGTGCTGTCGCACCTGGCAGGGGTGTAATCATGATGCCGCCGGTTTCGGTTTGCCACCAGGTGTCGACAATCGGGCAGCGCGTTTCACCGACCACCTGGTAGTACCACTCCCAGGCCTCGGGGTTGATTGGTTCGCCGACCGACCCCAGCAGGCGCAGCGTTTTTCTGGAAGTGCTGGTGACGAATTCATCGCCCTGTCCCATCAGGGCGCGGAGCGCTGTTGGGGCGGTATAGAAGATGTTGACCTTGTGTTTGTCTACAACCTGCCAGCAGCGCGACGCGTCAGGATAGTTGGGTACCCCCTCAAACATCAGTGTAATTGCGCCATTGGCCAGCGGGCCGTAGACGATATAAGAATGTCCTGTTACCCAGCCGACGTCAGCGGTACACCAGTAGATATCACCTTCATGGTAATCAAAGACATACTTGTGGGTCATTGCGGCATGCAGCAAGTAGCCGCCGGTGGTGTGAAGCACACCCTTGGGTTTTCCGGTTGAACCTGAGGTATAGAGGATGAACAGTGGATCTTCGCTGTCCATCGAGACGGGCTCACAGTCGGCGGAAGCCGCACTGGTTGCCGTGTGATACCAGACGTCGCGACTCTCCATCCAGTTGATGTTCCCGCCGGTTCTCTTCACGACAATAACTGTCGCGACATCAGGACAGCCCTCGAGCGCTGCATCGGTATTGGCTTTGAGAGGAACGTTGCGGCCGCCGCGCACACCCTCATCGGCAGTGATCACCGTGCGGCAGTCCGAATCCAGGATTCGATCCCTGAGCGCCTGGGGAGAAAACCCGCCAAATACAACCGAGTGAATTGCGCCAATTCTGGCACAGGCCAGCATGGCATAGGCTGCTTCCGGGATCATCGGCATGTAGATGCAGACGCGATCACCTTTCTTTACGCCACGATCGATCAGGACATTTGAAAGGCGACAGACATGTTCATGTAGCTCGCGATAGGTGATTGTCAGATCATCGCCAGGATCATCGCCCTCCCAGATGATAGCGGTATGGTCAGCTTTCAGCGGCAGATGTCGGTCGACACAGTTGTAGCAAGCATTCAGCCGGGCGCCGATAAACCACTTCGCCTGGCCCTTGTGAAAATCCGACTCGGAAAGTTTGTCCCAGGGTTTGTCCCAGCTGATAAATTCATCTGCTTTCTGTGTCCAGAATTCCTCAGACCGATTGATCGAGGCGTCGTACATGGCCAGGTACTGGTCATCGCGAATATGGGCGTTGTTCTCAACTTCTTTTGGTACGGGATGGACCTTGTGATCCGACATAGGTTAAGTCCCTCAAGCTGTCTAAGTATTGCGGAGCCTAAGATGCCACAACAGCCCTCAGGGATTCCAGCTAGGTGTGGGGGTGCCAACTGTATTGCTGTCCGAGCCCGACCTGCGTTTGCGCTTTCGATTCCGGTTGCGGCCGCGTTTTTTCTTGCCTGAGGACTGTTTCATTTCAGCCTTTCTTGATTCAGAGGCCTCCTGATATTCCGTCCACCATTCGCCAAGATTGTCCGTTTTCTCGCCGGCGCCCTCTCTCAGCAACAGGAAGTCGTAGGCAGCGCGGAAGCGCTTGTGATCCAGCAAGACGTCAGGCTTATTGCCAAACCTCGCCGGCAGTCGATATTGCAGGAACCAGATGTCACGCACTGTCCCGGTGAAGCGTCGCGGGATCGAGGTGAACAACTGCTGCTTTGCCAGGATATTGTTGGCAGCTTCGTGAGAAGCGGCGACGTGAGGCAGGCCTTCTTCCTTCTCAATGCGCTGTTTCTCTTCGGTAAACGGGTACCACAACATGGCAGCATAGATAAATGCCGGTGTCACTGGTTTATCAATGGCGATACGATTGTCGGTGCTCTGTAACGCGAGCCTGACAATTGCCTCAGTGGCATGGGTGGTCATAGATCGCTTCGAGTCAGGGAAAAGCCAGCCGTACATGTCATGCTGCAGCAGAGAGTTAAACGCGGCTTCTCCGTAGCCAGACATGAAGAGTTTCAGGACTTCCTCGAACAGCCGTGCCGGTGGGATGTCCTGAATCAGGTAGCCGAGGGACGTAACAGCCTCGGCAAGGTCGTCGGCAATATCGAAACCAAGCTTGGCTTCAAAGCGTAGGGCGCGCAACATGCGTACCGGGTCTTCCCTGCAGCGATCTTCCGGATTACCAATGGTCCGTATAGTCCGAGCACGAATATCATCAACGCCATTGGCGAGGTCCGTGATCTCATGGGCCTCGGGCTGGTAGTACACGGCATTCATCGTGAAATCGCGCCGAAACACATCTTCCTTGAATGTGCCGTAGATATTATCGACCAGGGTTCTGCCTGATTCCGAATGGGTTTCGTCGTACTTGTCGGTGTGCGGTGCACGGAAAGTCGTGACCTCGACGATCTCGCGGCCGAAACGCACGTGAACAATCTTGAATCGTTTGCCAACGATGCGTGAATTACGAAACAGTTCCCGCACCTCCTCGGGGTGAGCATCCGTCGCAACGTCGAAATCTTTCGGGACGTTGCCAAGAATCAGGTCGCGGATACATCCGCCAACAAGATAGGCCTGGTAACCGTGCTCGAGGAGCCGGGAGACCACCTTTAGGGCGTTGACACTTATTTTGCTTTCTTCGATGAAGCTGAGTGGGTCGTTCATCGATCAGGATCGGCTGAATGGTCGCCGTACTTCATTATCATTAACAGGTAGAGGCGCTAGTTCGCGTTGAGGTTAATTTTACTCGAGAAATGCCAGGGCCATAAAAGAAAATGGGAAAAGCGAACTTTTCCCATCTAGCGAGCCAGAATATTCTTCTTGTTGTGATTCTTATTATTTTTGTTCGGTAGGTACTTCGCCTCAGCGCTGTACCAAATCCTGTGAATCTAAATTTCTTTTACTGTCGTAAATACGCACTGGCAGGAATGACTATCCCAGAAAGCGACGGAAAATCATAATTAGTGTAAAAACAATGAGTTATGTATTTTTGTGTGTTTTGACCGGGTTTTCACTGTTACCCTAAGTCACGGTAACGTGTATAAAGGTAACATTTTGGTCGATTATTCAGATTCAGGCTGTGGTCACTGTGTTTTGCTGCGTTCTCGCGGAATACCCATCTTCTGACGACGCTGCCAGAGTGCTTTGCGAGAGATGCCCAGTTTCTGTGCTAACTCGGTTTCAGTCATACGATCCTGATTTTCAAGTACAAACCTCACGAAATAATCTTTGAGCGAAACACTGTCGATTTCATCCTCGCTGGTCGGAATCGATGGTGCCTGTTCTGGCTGAACAGCCAGCAGGTCGGCCCGGATGGACTTGCCTTCACACAGGATGACCGCCCGCTGGATAGCGTTCTCGAGTTCTCTAATATTGCCCGGCCAGCGATAGGCGCGAATGCATTTCAAGGCACCTTCAGTGAACTTGAGTCTTGCCTTGCCATGGCGCTCGGCATTGTAAGCAAGAAAATGCCTGGCAAGGTACAGGATGTCATCGCCGCGTTCGCGCAGCGGTGGCAGTGATAACTTGACGACGTTCAGGCGGTAATAGAGATCTTCTCTGAACGCGCCGTCGTTAACCAGTGCCTGCAGGTTGCGATGGGTTGACGCGATCAGTCGCACCGACACTTTCTTGGTCTCAACGGAACCCAAGCGACGGACTTCACCTTCCTGCAGCACACGCAGTAATCTTGCCTGGGCGTTGAGCGGTAGTTCTCCGATCTCATCAAGGAACAACGTGCTGCCATCAGCAGCTTCCACCAGGCCAACGCGCTCTGAAGTGGCGCCTGAAAATGCGCCTTTCTCGTGACCAAACAGTTCTGATTCGATCAGCGTGTCCGGAATTGCAGCACAGTTCAAAGAGATCATCTGACGGTCAGCCCGACTACTGAGTAGATGTATTTTTCTTGCCACCACCTCTTTACCCGTGCCGGACTCACCTTCGATGAGCACGTTGGTATCAGTTGGTGCGACTTTGTCGAGTTGGGTAGAGAGTGCCTCAATGGCTCGACAGCGGCCCAGCATCTCTATTTCAGGCTGCGGCAGCTGGTTACAGATCAGACTCTCGATGGTTAACTGGAGTTCTTCGAAATCAAATGGGCGTGCAAGGTAATCGGCGGCACCCAATTTCATCGTTTCTACCGCCGAACGCATACTGGCCTTCGCAGAGGTGATGATAACAGGGGTTTCGGCGGCTAGCTTGATCAGGTCCGTGCCTTTGCCGCCCGGAAGGGCCTGATTTGCGACAATAGCAGACACGACCGTCAAATCTTGTTTGACAGCTTCTTTTACCGATCCGGCTTCGCAAACTTTATAGTTATGATTCTCGAGGAATGTCTTTAGTGATGAGCGAATAACGGTGTCGTCGTCGACAATCAGGATTATCGATGAACGCATGCTGATTACTCCGTCTCTGTGCGGCAAGGTACCACAAGTGAATCGGCGATTACAGGTAGATCGATGGCGCTTTTATTTCGATATGTCGCGGGATTCGCTCGATCTGCCACGCTCGGCTGGCCTCTTCGAGAAGTTCCTCATTGGAAGCGGCTTCAGCGCAATCCGGCTGGCCAAGCGCCCGCAACCCGGCGCGAAGAAGAGACAGTGAGTCGGAGGTGTCGAGTGGTCGTGCATGGCTCTGCTTACTTAGTTTGCTGCCGCTGGCGTCTGTCAGTACGGGTATGTGCAGGTAAGCGGGCCTTTGTATGTCGAGCGCATCGGCAAGGGCAAGTTGCCAGGGCGTGGAGTCCAGCAGGTCGGAACCACGTACGACCTGATTGACGCCCTGGTAGTCGTCATCCACGACGACCGCGAGCTGATAGGCGAAGAGGCCGTCTTTGCGCTTGACGATAACATCACCGATATCGGTGTCGGGCAGCCATGACTGTAGGCCAAAAACTCGGTCGCTGAAGGTCAGGCGTTGATCGCCAAGGCGGAATCTGACGGCATAAGTGTCACTGCTTGTCTCAAATTCCTGGTGTCTGCAGGTGCCAGGGTAAACTGCTGGCGTTGTCTTGCGTGTGCAGGTGCAAGGAAACACCCGTCCTTTCGCCGATAGTGAATTCAGTGCGCGGGCATAGGCGTCAGATCTGGTACTTTGGAACAGCACATCACCATCCCAGTGCAGGCTGAGGGCGCGAAGTTGTTCCATGATTTCCACCGGGGCGCTGACAGACTCGCGTGGTGGGTCCATGTCCTCTATACGAAGCAGCCAGACACCGCCGTAGTGCCGCGCATCAAGATAGCTGGCCAGGGCCGCTGCCAGAGAACCGAAATGGAGTGGGCCGGTTGGGGAAGGGGCGAATCGACCAGTGTAGGGCATTACCCGTGGATCTGGCGCTCCTTGATCTCATCGAGCGTCTTACAGTCGATACACTGCGTGGCGGTGGGGCGTGCCTCAAGGCGCTGCACACCAATTTCGATGCCGCAGGATTCGCAGTAGCCGTAGTCGTCCTGGTCGATGAGCTCAAGTGTGTTGTCAATCTTACGGATGAGCTTGCGTTCTCGATCACGCGTTTTCAGTTCGAGACTGAACTCCTCTTCCTGACTTGCCCGGTCTGCGGGATCAGGATAGTTAGCGGCCTCGTCCTGCATGTGATGAACCGTGCGATCTACTTCTTCCATGAGCTGATGTTTCCACTGCAGCAGAATATCTCGGAAGTGAGCTTTCTGCTCCTCGTTCATGTACTCCTCGTTACGCTTAGCTTCGTACGGCGTAAACGTCGGTTCCGTGGAGACCGAGCGAGGTCTTGGCGCAGGTGCTTTGCTCTGAGCAGTTTCGTTCGTTGCCGTCTCGGTGGTCTTGGCCTTGCTCGGTGTTGCTGTCTTAGCCGTCGACGCCTTCGCTGTTTTTGCGGGGGCTTTCTTTGGCTTGGCGGGTGCTTTCTTTACAGGCGCCTTTTTTGCGGTTGGTTTGGTTTTCGCTACCGGCTTTTTCGCTATGGTTTTTTTCGCTGCCGGCTTCTTTGAGGATGCCTTTTTTGCTGTCGCTGTGTTTCTGGCGGGTGCTTTCTTCGCCTTGGCCTTTGGTTTGGCCTTGCTAGCCGTCTTCGATGGCAGTGCTTTCGATTTTGAGGAAGCTGCTTTACTCACCTTTGCTTTTGCCTTCTTGCTGCTCGAGGCTTTTGCTTTGGGCTTTGCTGTAGTTTTTGTCTTGGCTTTCGTTGCGGCTTTGGGCTTGGCTGCAGTTTTGGCCTTTGTTTTTGGCTTGGCTTTGGACTTGGCTGCGGTTTTAGCCTTGGGTTTGGCTTTTGTTTTGGCAGTGGCTTTCGGTTTTGTCTTGGTTACGGCCTTCTTCGTCGTTGACGCCTTCTTTTTTGCAGGTGCCTTTTGCTTGGCGGCCGCTTTTTTCCTGGCCGGTGCTTTTTTCTTGGCCGGTGCCTTTTTAGCCGTTGCCTTTGATGTCCCAGCTGGTTTGCGTTTTGCTGCCATGAGTTCGTCCGTAACGAAAACCGTGTTCAAAAAGTGGCGCGAACCTTACCAGATAGAATTCGATTCGCCAAGCGAATTCAAATTGGCCGAAAACCGCGTTTTTCTGCGGTATTATCAGACTTTTGAGACAGGAAATGCCGGGTTGCAGGTAGCAAGAAGACTGGAGCAGATTCAGCCATTCCGGGTGATGGAACTGCTGGCCAGGGCTAACGAGCTTGCTGCGGCAGGTCATGATGTTATTCACCTTGAAGTAGGTGAACCCGATTTTGAAACTCCGGCGCCAGTGGTCGAGGCGGCCCGGCACGCACTTGATCGGGGTGAAACGAAATATACTGAAGCGCGTGGCAATCCTGAGCTGAGAGAAGCGATAGCTGAATACTATCGCAGCCAGCTCAATGTTACCGTCGCACCAGAACGGGTATTTGTCACTGCAGGTGCCTCTGGCGGTCTGCTGTTGTTGACAGCTTTGTTGACCAATCCGGGTGACAATCTCCTCATGGCGGATCCGGGTTACCCTTGTAATCGGCACTTTCTTAGCAGTGTTGATGCAGAAGGTCTGCTCGTTCCGGTCGCAGCAGAAGATAACTATCAGCTGACACCAGCGCATCTCGAATCCTTCTGGAACGACCGAACGCGCGGTGCTTTGGTGGCTTCGCCGGCGAATCCAACGGGCGCCGTGCTGAGCCAGGCAGAATATCTTGCTTTGGCAGATGCCATCAGGGCCCGCCAGGGCATTTTCCTGGTCGACGAGATTTACCAGGGGTTGGTCTACGAGGAGCAAAAAACGGCTACCGTGCTGAAGGTCGCTGATGATGCCTTCGTGGTGAACAGTTTCTCAAAGTACTTTGGCATGACGGGCTGGCGATTGGGCTGGGTGGTGGTGCCTGAAGCTGTGACTCGCGATCTCGAAAAACTGGCGCAGAACCTGTTCATCTGCCCATCAGCGATCGCCCAGGCTGCGGCCATGTCAGCTTTTTCTGAGGACGCATTGAAGGTCATGGAGGCCCAGCGCATTGAGTTTCAAGCGCGGCGTGATTTCCTGGTACCTGCGTTGCGCTCGCTGGGTTTCAGCATTCCTCGAATCCCTGCTGGTGCTTTTTATGTCTATGCGGGATTACCGGCGGGACAGGAAGATGCAGAGTCCTTTTGCAGTGATCTGCTGGAAGAAGAGTTTGTTGCTATTACGCCGGGGACAGATTTCGGCTTTCACGATGCCCGGCACCAGGTTCGAATCAGTTATGCGCGCGATATCCATCAGCTCGAGCAGGCAATGACTCGACTCTGCAGATTTCTTGAGCAGCGAGGGGCGTCGTGAGGCAGCTGGAAGAAGCTAGACTGTTGCGTCGCTACAAACGTTTTCTCGCCGATGTCGAACTGCCCACCGGCGAGCAGATTACAGTGCACTGCCCGAATACCGGTTCCATGAAGAACTGTGTCGAAGCAGGTGCGAAAGTCTGGTTGTCAAAATCCGATAATCCGAAGCGCAAGCATGCTTACACCTGGGAGCTGATTCGAACAGCTCGTGGTCACACCATTGGTATCAATCCTGGCAAGGCAAACAAGCTCGTCGAAGATGCGGTGCGTAGCAGTCTCATACCGGGCCTTGATGGTTACGCAGATATTCGTCGAGAGGTGGCATACGGGAATGAAGGCAGCCGGATAGATTTACTACTGAAAGAAGGCCGCAAACCGGACAGCTACGTCGAAGTGAAAAGCGTTACCTTGCTCGAGGAACCCGTTTCGCAGGGTGTCGGTTACTTTCCTGACGCGGTCAGTGAGCGTGGCGCCAAACACCTGCGAGAACTGCGTGCGATGGTCGACAATGGTGCCCGTGGCGTTCTGTTCTTCTGCGTGCAGCACACCGGCGTGCAGGAAGTGCGGCCCGCCGATCATGTTGATCCAGGTTATGGTCAGTTGCTGCGTGAAGTTGTCGAGGCGGGCGTGGAAGTTCTGGCCTGGAAAGTGAGACTGACGCCATCAGGGTTCAGACTCTGGCGTGAAGTTCCGGTCTGTCTGCCATGAAGATGGGGCTGCTTGTCATAGGGCTGCTGCTGGCCGTAATTGTTTCAATTGGGTGGGGGACTGTAGCAGTGCCCATCACTGATCTTATCCCGGCGCTGTTGGGTTCCGCGGATGCAAAAACATCGGTGATCGTGGTTGATATCAGGATGCCCAGAACCTTGTTGGCCGTCCTGGTTGGTGCAGGTATCTCAGCGTCTGGCGCTGCTATCCAGGGGTTGTTCCGCAACCCGCTGGCGGATCCGGCCTTGATCGGTGTCTCTGCGGGCGCAGCTCTGTTTGCGGCGCTGTTCGTGCTGTTGGGGGGTGCCAGTGGTTTCGCCTTGATTGGCCTTGCAGGCAGTGCATTTATTGGTGGTCTTAGCGCCACCTGGATTGTGCTCTACGTGGGCAGCCGAACCGGCGGGCTCTCGACTATGTTGCTGGCCGGTATTGCCATCAACGCGATTGCGCTCTCCGGTGTCGGGCTTTTGTCCTATCTCTCGACCGATCTCCAACTGCGCACGATTTCATTTTGGGCGCTGGGCAGCCTGAACGGTGCTAACTGGACAGCGGTTCTAGTCGCTCTGGTTATTCCATTAGCCCTGCTGCTTCTCTTACGAGAGTCCGTCCAGCTCGACATCGTTACCCTGGGTGATGAGGAGGCGCAGCATCTTGGGATATCACATGAGGCGCTCCGACGTCGGGTCGTTTTCCTCGCTGCTGTTATCGTCGGCACCGGGGTTGCTCTGACCGGGGTTATTGCTTTCCTTGGGTTGGTCGTGCCTCATCTGGTGCGTTTGTCCATGGGCTCTCGGCACAAGGTCGTACTGCCGGCCTCCGCCTTGCTGGGGGGGCTGTTGCTGCTGGTAGCCGATACGCTGGCAAGGACAGTGCTGGCTCCCGCCGAGCTGCCGGTCGGTATTCTCACGGCGCTGGTTGGTGGTCCCTTCTTTATTTACCTGATCCTGCGTGAGCAGAGAGGCAGGATCCTGTTGTGAAGATAGATGTTTCGGGTGTCTCGTTTTCTATCGGCGGCAGGGCAATCCTGACGCCGATAGACCTGCGCCTGTACCCCGGTGAAACCTGTGTGTTACTGGGGCCGAATGGTGCAGGGAAATCGACATTGATGAAGATCATCAGCGGCTATCTGCAACCGTCAGCCGGCGCGGTCGAGATTGATGAGCATCCGCTTGGTAAGTTGTCTCTGATGGACCGGGCAAAAATGCTCGGGGTGCTGACCCAGCGCAGCGAACTCGACTTTCCGTTTACCGCAAGAGAAGTTATCGCACTTGGACGCTCTCCCTATGGTGAGCGTCGAGCAGAGACTGAGATCGTTGACCAGCTGGTTGACCGGCTTGGTATTGACGCCGAGGCAGTCTATACCCAGCTCTCTGGCGGTGAGCGTCAGCTTGTCCAGGTTGCCCGTGTCTTTGCCCAGATCTGGGGTGCCGGCTCTTCGGCTTATCTTCTGTTAGATGAGCCTATGACGGCACTGGATCTAAAGCACCAGCAGGATGTCATCCAAATATTGGCGCAGCTGGCTGATTCTGGTCACGGCCTCCTGATTGTAATGCATGATATCAATATAGCCGCGGACATCGCCGACCGGATTTTACTAATGCGCGAAGGCAGTATCATGGCTGCAGGGCATCCGACAGAAGTATTAACAGAGGCGAATCTGACTGCGACTTTTGAGACTCCGATGGCCGTGCTGCGGGATGGCGACAGCATGTTCTTCAAGGCCGGTGGGAAACCGCGTCAAACGGTTTCATGATCAAGGGGCTCATCCTCAGCCGGCAGTGGCAGGATGGAAAAGAGGGTCAAGACCTTGTTTTCTGGCTGGCGTCTGAGACAGGGCCACTTAAAGTCGAGGTGACTGGCCAGGAGTCAATATTCTTCATTGATACGGCGAATCTCGACGCTGCGCGTCAGTTGCTGGGGCAACAGTTACAGTGGCGATCTGCGACAGTTGAACTCAAGGAATTCCATCACGCCGGGCCGGTCACGGCCTGTTACTTCAAAAATCAGCGCGACCTTGGGTTTGCCCGTGTGTTGCTGCAGCAGCACCGGCTGGACGTTTACGAATCTGATCTGAGGCCGACAGACCGGTATCTGATGGAGCGGTTCATTCGCGGTACCGTCGCTGTCAGTGGTGAGCTTGATGCAGCGCCGGGATACCAGTTCTGCCAGAACCCGAGGCTGCAGGCGGTGGAGTATGAACCGCGACTTAAAGTTGTATCGCTGGATATCGAAACCTCAATATCGACTGATACGCTGCTCAGCATTGCCGTGCATGGCGATGGACTGGAAAAAGTCTTCATGTTGGGCGAGCCATGCGAGACGGCTCTCGAGTACCTGGAGTTTGTGCGAGATGAGAAATCGCTGTTGACTCGATTTCTTACATGGTTTGCTGTCGTCGACCCTGACGTCGTCATTGGCTGGGCGGTTGTCGGGTTTGATCTCAAGTTCCTGCAGGACCGATGCGATTTCCACCATGTGCCTCTCTGCCTGGGACGGGGTTCGCTGCCTGTCAGCTGGCGCAAGGTTGAGCAAGGCGCCCAGCGTCTGTTTGCCGTGGTGCCCGGCCGCGTTGTGCTGGACGGTATTGAGTTGCTGCGTACCGCGACTTACAGCTTTGAGAGTTTCTCGCTTGAAAATGTCTCCCGCGAGCTGCTGGGACGCGGCAAACTGATTCACGATGTGGACGCCCGGGCGTATGAGATAGAAACCATGCATCGGCAGGACCCGGAAGCGCTGGCGCGCTACAACCTGGAAGACTGTGCGCTGGTCAGTGAAATATTCGAGGTCACGGATCTCATAAACTTCGCGGTGCAGAGAAGCTGCCTTACCGGACTGGAACTTGACCGCCAGGGAGGTTCGGTAGCGGCCTTCGACTTTCTTTATTTGCCCAGACTGCATCGGGCCGGCTATGTCGCCCCGGTCGTCGATCCCGAAACTGTTGTGCACAGCCCAGGTGGATTTGTGCTTGATTCAGTCCCTGGTATCTACCGTGATGTTGTCGTGTTTGATTTCAAGAGCCTGTATCCGAGCATCATTCGTACATTCCAGGTCGACCCCCTGGCGATGATTGCGCCTGGTGAAGATCGAATCCCTGGTTTCCTCGAGGCCAGTTTTTCTCGTCAGTACAGTATTTTGCCGCGAATAATCGAGGAACTCTGGCGGGCTAGAGATGCTGCAAAAGCAAAGCGGGATGCCGCGGGTTCGCAGGCCATAAAGATCATTATGAACTCTTTTTATGGCGTGCTCGGGACCCCGGGTTGTCGTTTTTTTGATCCCCGCCTCGCCAGCTCTATCACGCGCCGAGGTCACGAAATATTGAAACAGACCCGTGACCTGATCGAGAGAAGAGGGTATCCCGTAATCTATGGCGATACTGACTCGGTGTTTGTTCACATGGCGAAGGACGCGGGTAGCATCGAGGCTGCCGCAAGTAAACTCGGTCATTACCTCAATGACTGGTGGCGCGAACACCTTAACCAGACCTTTGCTATTGACTGCTACCTTGAACTTGAGTTCGAAACACATTTCTCTCGTTTTTTTATGCCGACGGTGCGTGGATCAGACAAGGGGAGTAAAAAACGTTATGCCGGCATGGTGGGTGAAGGCGACAGCGCAGAGTTGATCTTCAAGGGACTTGAAAGTGTTCGCAGCGACTGGACACCGCTGGCCAAGGCGTTCCAGCACGGACTGTTTCAACGGGTGTTTTCCGATCAGCCAGTTGAGCAGTTTGTCAACGAGACCGTGCAGTCAGTGCGCGAGGGCAGCATCGATAACAAGCTGGTGCTGCGGCGGCGCTTGCGGCGGCGCCTGGATGATTACAAGAAAAACGTGCCGCCCCATGTTAGAGCAGCCAGATTGGCTGAACGTGAACGAGCGCGCCAGGGTCTTTCACCTGCCTATGCTAACGGTGGCTGGATCGAGTATGTCATGACCGTCAATGGGCCCGAGCCATTACGCTATGCTCGATCACCTCTCGACTATGACTTTTACATCGATCGCCAGCTTGCGCCCATTGCCGACGCGGTTCTGACCTTTCAGCAGACATCACTGGCACAGTTGACTGATCAGCAGTTAGGCCTGTTTCAATAGTGCGTTAACTGTTTCCTGGGTCAACCTCGCACCGAAACTCGAAACCAGCAGCGATGCAGACTGATTGGCAAGGGCATTCGCAGCATCGAAACCCTGCCCTTGTGACAGGCAGTGCAGGAAGGCACCTGCGAAGCTGTCGCCGGCGCCAGTGGTATCCACGGCAGTTGTCGGTACCGCGGCTGCCCTGTGATAGTTGCTGCCGTCGTAGGCCAGTGACCCATCTTTGCCGGAGGTGATGACAAAAGAGCGCGCGACGTCCTTCAAGGCGTCCGCACACTTTTCGACGGAGTCCTCGCTCGTCAGCAGTCGCGCTTCCTCGTGATTGCAGAAAAGCAGATCAACGCCCTGGCTCAGCATCAGGTCGAAGTTTGACCTGAAGTTTTCCACCATGGCCGGATCAGACAGCGTCAGCGAAACTTCGACATTGTTTGTTCGGGCAAGCGATTGGGCTTCCAGTGCGGCTTCAAAACCTGTTACGGAGCTTACCAGGTAGCCTTCGATATACAGCCGGCGAGAATTGCGCAGTGCTTCAGGGTTGAGCTCCTGGGTTGAGAGGAAGTTGGTGATGCCGAGACAGGTTGTCATGGTGCGCTCAGCATCTGGTGTCACCATTGAGATGCATTGGCCGGTTGCCCCGGGCTCTCGCTCATTGCCTAGGTTAGTATCAACCCCGGCTGCCGTCAGATCCTTGACGAAGAAGTCCCCGACTGCGTCGTTTGCGACCTTGCAGCTATAGAATGCTCTGCTCCCCAGCTGGGAGATGATCACCATCGTGTTGGCGGCAGAACCCCCGCCTGCCTGTTTGATCACTTCGTGTTCGTGCTCCTCTTCAAGCAGGTGGATCAGGCGTTGCCGGTCCGCTTCCTCGATCAGCGTCATAATGCCCTTGGGCACCCTGGCGTGGTCGAGAAATTCATCATCTATCTCATATTCAGTATCGACCAGCGCGTTGCCGATCCCATAGACATCATACTGCGTCATCATGACCTCATTGATTTGAAAGCGGCCTCAGCAGCCGAGAGTGTTTTATCTATCTCTTTCTCGCCGTGAGCAGCGGAAATAAACCCGGATTCAAACGGCGATGGTGCAAGATTGACACCTGCCCAGAGCATAGCGTGGAAGAACTGGTTGAAAGCACCTGAGTCTGCCTTCATCACTTCGGAGAAAGAGGTGACGGGTTGGGTCGCTGTGAAGAAGAATCCAAACATGCTGCCGACCCGGTTGGTCGAAAACGCAATGCCATTGTCGTCGGCCAGGCGCTGCATACCGTCAACGATCTCTGCTGAGGTCGATTCGAGTGAGTCATAAAATTCGTTGCTGTCGATCAGCTCAAGCGTGCTGAGGCCGGCCTGCATGGCAATCGGATTGCCCGACAGCGTTCCGGCCTGGTAGACGCCACCCAGGGGTGCTACGACTTCCATTACCTCCCGTTTGCCACCGAAGGCGCCCACGGGCATACCTCCGCCGATGATTTTCCCGAGTGTCGTCAGGTCGGGCTCAACGCCGTAGACGCCCTGCGCGCTGCCCCGACCGACCCGGAATCCTGTCATAACTTCGTCAAAGATTAAGAGTGCTCCGTGTTCAGTGCAGTGTTGACGGATGGTTTCAAGAAATCCCGCAACCGGCGGTACGCAGCCCATGTTACCGGCGATGGGTTCAATGATGACCGCAGCAATATCATCGCCGCAATCCTTGAACACCGCAGCCAGCTGCTCTGCGTTGTTGTACTCGAGGGTCAGGGTGTGCCTGGCGAAGCTGCTCGGGACCCCGAGTGAATCAGGCTCGCCAAGCGTGAGTGCACCCGAGCCTGCTTTGACCAGGAGAGCATCTGAGTGACCGTGATAGCAGCCTTCGAACTTGAGGATGGTGTCTCGCCCGGTATAGCCCCTGGCGACACGAATGGCCGACATGGTGGCCTCGGTGCCGGAGTTCACCATGCGAACCAGCTGCATGCTCGGCAGCATGGCTTGAATTTTCTGTGCGACACGCGTTTCGATTTCGGTCGGTGCGCCAAAACTTAGACCAAGGCTCATTGCCTCCTGCACGTCCGCCACGACCTTGGGATGGGCATGACCGAGGATCATCGGTCCCCATGAGCCAATGTAGTCGATGTAATCTTTCCCATCTTCATCGGTGAGGTAGGCGCCTTGTCCTCTGCGGAAGAAGACGGGTTGGCCGCCTACCCTGGAAAAAGCCCGCACCGGTGAGTTAACCCCGCCGGGGATGAACTGCTTCGCTTCTGTGAACAGCGTTTCGGAACGCGTCATAAGTTACTCCTGATTTCGCGCGCGCATTTTAACACTGCTTCGTTCGGAAGCGAGTTGATCGAGCAGTCTTGCGAGCAACCGGTCAGAGTGATGTGGAGCTGCAAAGACTGCCCGCGAATTTGCAAGGTAATCCCGAATCCGAGTGGCGCGATTTTAAGAGCTAGGACTTGTAAAAATTCTCTATGTCTTCTCTTGTCACAATCCCCACCGGCGAATTCATCATTGGTGCCGTGATGCGGTTGACGTAGAGCGCCTGCACGCCGGAGTTGTCCAGCGCATCGAGTGCTTCGCTCAGGGTCGCCTGCAGCAATACGCTGGTCACGTCTTTGCGGGTAGCGGGTATCGCCGCGAGATCAATTTCCGTTTCCGGTTTCTCGCCGAGGTGTTGTCGCAGATCCTCGGTTCTGAGGATGAAGACGGGTCCGTCTGTCCCTTCGATCAGGAGCCACAGCGGTTTGCGGCGAGTGATCTCGATGGCCTCTGTGACGTCTACATAGCGTTTTACTCGCTCGAAACTGCGAATCATGATGCTGGCAACCGAGGCGCGACTCAATGCCATTGACAGTGGATTCTGACGAAACTCCAGTCCAAGAATTTCCATCTGCATCAGGAAGACCGAGCGCATCCTGAATAAGTGGGCAGCAGTCATATTGGCGATGATGATCACCAGCATGGCAGGCAGGATGATGTTGGGATTGTTGGTCAACTCAAGCACGGCCATGAGCGCGGCCAACGGTGCCTGTAGCACCGCGCCCATCATCGCACCCATGCCGAGCATGACGTAGAAAGCATCGGAGGACAGGTCGGAATCAAGCTGGCCAGCACCCAGCGCAAAGATGCCGCCTGCCAGCGCGCCGATAAACAGGGTAGGGCCGATAACCCCAACTGGTACCCCCAGTCCAATTACGGTAGCGGATATGACAACTTTTAAAACAAAGGCGACGAGCAGGGTCAGCAGACCCAGCTCGCCCACCAGTGCCAGGTTGACCGTGTCGTAACCCACACCCATGATGGCTGGCGAGAGGCCTGCCGCTGCACCGGTGATCGCCCCGGCAATCAGCAGCCTCGCCCACAGCTTTTCCGGGGCCATTGTGTTTGACCAGAGCAGTGTCCTGACGAAAAGCGCCGCGACGACTCCAACGAAAACGCCTAAAACCATGACGATAGGCAGATCAAAAAAAGAAGTCATTGATACGGGTGGGACATCGAAGGCTGTGGCCGAACCAAAAACTGCCTGTGTCAGCAGGGCGGCGACGACCGATGCCAGTATGACTGGAATAAACCCCGCGATGGTGTACTCCATCAGAATAACCTCCATAGAGAAGATCACCCCAGCGATGGGTGTGTTGAACGAGGCGGATATCGCGGCAGCAGCGCCACACCCGACCAGAACTCTGATGCTGTTGTTTGGTAGCTGCAGGTAATGACCCATCAGGCTGCTGCCTGCAGCGCCGAGATGAATTGCAGGGCCTTCCCTTCCGCCACTGTGACCGGTGGTCAGCGCAATGGCACCGGCGACAAACTGGACGATGGCGTTGCGGGCAGGCATGTGGCCCTGGTGGCGGCTGAGCCTTTCCAGCACATGTACAACTCCCACCTGGCGCTCGTATTCACCAAATAAATACAAAAAGCCCATCAACAGGATAGAACCCGCCACAGGCAGGAGGATAGCGACCAGGGGGTCGAGCTGTTCGAAATGCTCAGAATTAGCGAGCTGGCCGCTGAGTGGCCATTCAATAGCAACTCTGAATCCGACGATGACCAGTCCGGTGATCAAACCGGATGCAATGCCCAGAATGGCGAACTGCGGCACTGAGTCTATGGAGGCCAGCCGCCGGCGAAAGGTCTTGATCGATAGTCTGAGGGGAAACTTCATCCAGGGAGATCTTAGCGAATTGTGTTAAGCTAGGCGGCCCATTTTTCATCGATATCGGGCAGCAATGGCAGCGGTGAAAGGTAGTAAACAATACCAGATGGTGGTTGTACCCCATCGGCCAGTCTATAAGATACTGATTTTTATGTCTTTTCTGGTCTCGTTGGTGATGTTCAGCTGGCTGACTTATCAGTACGGCATTAGTCAGGGCATGGCGCTGAAAATTGAGGTAGTGAAAGAGCGCAACCAGATCAGTGCTGAGCTCGACGAGGCCAACCAGCGGCTCAGTGAGATGGGTCAGAAGATTGCCGATCTTGAAATCGGCGGTGTGATTGATGAACGTGCCAACGAAGAAGTTCAGCAGACCATAGAATTCCTGCAGGATCAAATTGCGCAGCAGAACGAAGAGATCAGCTTCTATAAAGGTGTGATGCTGCCGAACGTCGCGAATAAAGGACTGCGCATTGAGCGTCTCGATGTCACGCCTAATTCGACCGGGCGTATCAAGTACTCTCTGCTGCTGACCCAGGTGGTTGATAAGCACGATTATGTGCAGGGAAATGTCGAGATATTGCTTAAAGGTGAGGAAGGCGCTGCAGAGAAAAGCCTGCAGCTGAGTCAACTTGACCGCGAAAAAACAGACGAAGTGCGATTCAGGTTTCGCTATTTTCAGAACATCAATGGTGAGATGATGATTCCCGAAGGTTTCGAGCCCCGAGAGTTTATGGTCGTGGCGCAATCGGCAGGCCGCAATGGGCAGCGACTGGAAAAGTCATTTGAGTGGCCTTTTAACGGCGGCTAGGCATGGAGAATCCGAATGATTAAAAAAGACGGCAGGTCAGAAGCCGGCATAACGCTGATAGCGACCAATTGTGAATTGGTGGGTGATATTCATTTCAGCGACCAGTTGATGGTGAACGGCGTCGTGAAGGGTAATATTTACGCTGAGGCGGGCTCCAGGGCGACCTTGACAGTAAGTGAAAAAGGCGAGGTCCACGGTGAAATCCGGGTACCCAATGTCATCGTAAACGGCAAAGTTGTCGGTAAGATTCGCAGCGACAAGCATATTGAGCTGGCCGCCAGGGCAGAAGTGTATGGGAACTTGCACTACAACCTGATTGAAATGGTCAAAGGCTCGAAAGTCGAAGGTCAATTTTTTCACGTCCAGGACGGTGCCGGATCGGCTGAGTCACAGCCGGCCAAAGCTGCGGAAAAACCTGAGGGCGAAAGCAAGGTGGCGGCGGTGGCTGCCGTCAAATGAAAGTCCGCCTGACAGCATTGAAATCGAGTTTTGAAAACGCATAAATCGAACTATGGAAGCAACAACATTCGAACCACTGAATATGGTCTTCTCTGACGCGGCAGCCCGCAAAGCGAGATCGCTGATCGATGAGGAAGACAACGAGAATCTGCGCCTACGGGTTTTTGTAACGGGTGGCGGCTGCTCGGGGTTCGAGTATGGGTTTACTTTCGATGAAGACATCGAAGAGGACGATACCCAGATAGAAAAAGAAGGGGTTGCTCTGCTGGTCGACGCGCTCAGCTACCAGTATCTCGCCGGTTCGGTCATTGACTATAAGGAAGACCTGCAGGGTTCAAGGTTTGTGGTAGAGAACCCTAATGCTGTGACGACTTGTGGTTGTGGGAACAGCTTTTCTATATGACCCCGTACGCCGCTTCGCTCTGACTTGCGGTTCACTCTTCATCAGACTGAGTTGAATACCAGAGGCCCCCGTTCGGGTCAGCTAAACAAACTAATCTCCGCCGCCGGCTGAGTTGTTCACCGTCTCGGCGGCGCTAGCGTAACCTGTCCCGGATATCGCATTAAGTTGTGCCAGAATCGGTTGCGTGCTCGCCTCAAATCTCCTCATCTCATCAGCGGGGACAGGGGAGGCCTGCGGCAGCTTCACCGTGCGAGGGTTGCGATGCACGCCTCCCACCAGGAACTCATAGTGGAGGTGCGGCCCGGTTGCCCAGCCGCTGGAACCAACATAGCCGATGGTCTGCCCTTGTGTAACCGTAGCGCCGGGCTTGATGCCGCGGGCAAAAGCGTTCAAGTGGAGGTACTTAGTGGTGTACTGCTCACCGTGCTGAATCACGATGTATCTGCCGGAGGCATTATTCTGGCGCCGGATGGTTACCTTGCCGTTGCCGGAAGCGACCACGGGGGTGCCGCGCTTTGCTGCGTAGTCAATGCCACGATGAGGCATGACACGCTTGTTGATGGGGTGCATACGCTTCAGGTTGAAGGATGAGCTCACATGAGAAAAGTGTACCGGATCTCGCAGAAATGCCTTCCGCATGCTGAGCCCTGAGGGTGTGTAGTAGTCGGCGTGTCCGGCGAGGTCGGTATACCTGACTGCCTCGTGGGATGTGCCCATGTTGTTGAAGGTGGCGGCGACAATATCACCTTCCTTTACTTTCTCGCCACCGACATAGATCTCTTCATACATCAGAGAGAAGGAATCGCCGATCCTCATGTCGAGAGCGAAACTGATATCCCACTGAAAAATGTAACTCAGTTTCATGATCACGTTGTCAGACAGACCGGCCCTCTTGCCTGCGTGATAAAGCGAGGGGTTCTCCTCAGTGATCGTCGCTCTTTCGAAGACAATGATCTTTTCAGGTTCGGCCGCTTCCCAGCGAGCGGTGAAGCCTTTGTCACGCCGGTCCACGAAAAGCGTGTCAAATACGTTCTTTTTATAACGTACTCCTTCAAGTTCACCGGATGATGTGATCAGGAAACTCAGTTCCTGCCCGGGGATGATCTTTTTTAACGACGCGACGTCTTTGCCGAGATCGATGATATTCTGCAGATCAGCTGCTGGCAGGTTGATGCGTTTAAAGATACGCGCGAGGTTGTCGCCGTCCTTGACCCGAACGTGAATCCACTGACTTTCGGGTCGCAGTTGTTGCTGCACCAGCAGGGGCTCGATTTCGGGAACGGCGACAGGCTCTGTGGCAGGCGCGACATCGAGAGAGACCGGCTCGATGGTGTCTGGCTGCGTTTGCTGAGCGGGCAGCGCGGTGATAACAATTGCCAGAAAAGCGGCAAGTGCCATGGCGGCTTTAAGGTGAGATTTCGGATAAGCGGTCATAAAAGCCGAAGCGAAGCGCCTGTTCCTACTGTCAATTGTCAAAAACTGGCGCTAACTATATAAAAAATATAGGAATAATGTAACCCGTAAGTGTGGCGGTCGCCGGCGGTGCCCGCCGCCGCCGAATTCTTGGATTCCACAGCCAATTGCTGTATGTTGCGCGTCGCTACTGCGCCCGGCTGTCCAGCGGGAAGCAGGCGAGCCCCGAGCATAAGTTTTATCGAATTGAAGTAACCAGACGAAAAAGTATGGCCATTGTCAACAAACTACGCGAATTAGGGCTGATTGCTCAGCTTAGCGCTGAAGATGAGTTGGTGGCTCATCTCGAATCAGGTTCCCGTACCGTCTACTGCGGCTTCGATCCAACGGCCGACAGCCTGCACATCGGTAACCTGGTGCCGCTGTTGGCGCTGAGACGTTTTCAGCTCGAGGGTCATCGACCGATCCTGCTGGTCGGTGGTGCAACGGGTATGATTGGTGATCCCGGCGGTCGTGATACAGAGCGTGAACTGCAGTCGCGGGAAGTCGTTGATGCTTACCTTGCGAAAATTCGCGTCCAGGCAGCGCGCTTTCTCGATTTTGAGTGCGGCGAGAACTCGGCCGTTCTCGTCAATAACATGGACTGGACTGAAAATTTGTCCGTCATCGATTACCTGCGGGATATCGGCAAGCACTTCAGTGTTAATGCCATGATTCAGAAAGAGTCGGTACGGCGCCGGGTCGAGGACCCACAGCAGGGCATCAGCTACACGGAATTCAGCTACATGATCCTGCAGTCATACGACTATGTCGTTTTGAATCGTGAACATGACTGCACCATCCAGATGGGCGGCAGCGATCAATGGGGAAATATTACGGCCGGTATGGACTTAATTCGCCGCATGGAAGGGCGTCAGGCCCATGCGATCACCTACCCGCTGGTCACCAAGTCTGACGGCACCAAGTTTGGCAAAAGCTCAGGCGGTGCAATCTGGCTCGATCCTGAACGTACCTCACCTTTTTCCTTTTACCAGTTCTGGCTGAACTCGAATGATGACGATGTGATCCGATACCTTAAGATGTTTACCTTCCTTGATGGTGGCCGGCTTGCAGAACTTGAAACCGCCCATACGGAGGACCCCGGGCAGCGGCAGGCGCACCGGGCGCTTGCAGAGGAAATGACTCGACTGGTGCACGGCGAAGAAGGTCTCGAAGCCGCAATACGCATTACTTCTGCAATGTTTCAAAACAGTCTCAGCAGTCTGGCTGAGTCAGACCTGCAGCAACTCGCGCTGGATGGTATGGAGAAAACCCTGACAGCAGAACTTGGCTTGCTGCAGGCTCTGGTCGATTCCGGCCTGGCTGTCACCCCACGCGGCGAAGTCACCATTGGGCAGGCAAGAAAACTGGTTCAGGGAAACAGTGTCTCGGTTAATGGCGAGAAAGTGTCGGATGTTGAACACCAGCTGCAACGCGCCGACGCGCTTTATGGGCGCTACTTCGTCCTGCAGAAAGGCAAGAAAAATCATCATTTGATAGAACTTGAAGCAGAATAACTGACAGGAGTGTCTTTGCAGTGCGGGAGATGAAGCCCGGGTGCTCCTT